>JAJTID010000005.1 GCA_021300155.1 Pirellula sp. | reverse complement strand
GGCATCCACCTCATCGCGTCGATTGATTCTGTCAGCGAAGCACAATTCACAGCTTCATTCTTCGGTTCCACCAAGGCATTGCATGGCGAAGTTGCAATCCCAAGTGCCGAGACCACGACACACAACCATAGCAACCAACAGTACTCCATCACTGCTGTAACAACATCGGCAGGCGCCATAGCTGAACGCTACGCTTATAGCGCCTACGGCGAACCGACGATATTGGATCCATCTGGCACCGTTATCGCAAGCTCATCGATCAACAATCGCTACTCTTACACGGGACGAGAATGGGACGCGACCGTCGGTCTCTACCACTTCCGAGCAAGATGGATGAGTCCGAAGTCGGGGAGGTTTCTCGCCAGAGACCCTATCGGGTTTATGGGGAGCGCATGGGACTTGTATGAGATGCTAGCTACGGGACCATTAGTTAGAATCGACCCGCTGGGGTATCGATCGGGGCGCCCTGGTGATACTCCCTCGAAAACTATTCCAGATATGCTTAGGCAGGCGATACCTTGTCCTGTTGAAATCGAGACGCGAGCAACGAATTCGTGCGCAGACTATGGAGGTGTTAAAGCAGGATATCCGAAATGCTTTAAGACGCCCGACCCGGCTAAGCCAGGAACATACATCAAATCATTTGATGTTTTCTGCAATGATCTCGATTGCGAGTTTTCCATATTTCAATGGATTAAAGATCGCAAGGCCGCTTATTGCAAAGTCGATGGGGTGTCGACGAGTTGTGTTGATATCGACTGCCCCTGCGATAGGAAGACATGCGGAAAAATTTGGAATAACATTCGAGATAATCGAGGTTGCTGGAAAGCACGAGAAGCTGAAGCAAATTTGTGCTTCATCGGCCGCGAGAATGCTGGTCACAAACAAGCACGAGAAGATGCAAAAAGGGCATTCGAAACGTGCGAGGACAAGAAGAAGGAATGTAAGTGCTCCTACGTGTTTACGCCATGACACCTAACGTACACTTCGCTGTTGCGGGTCACATGCGTTCGTTAGCTGGTTGCCAGAATAGATTGGTGCGATCCCATATCGATATGCAATCCTCGCGTCGGAGTAATGAAAATTGAGTACCGCGGGCGGTGTATTTATAATTGGAGTTTCAGTGATCATTGCGTTCTGCCTTGCGTCAATAGCGGAGTATGCTGTGCATCGAACTTTGTTCACAACGATCGCGGGCGCGATTGGCGGGTGGGGCGGTCAAAGGTTAGCTCGTAGTCATGTTGGAATCTTATTGGATCGCGATGACAAATGGCTTAGTCGCGTGGAGTTCGATCAAGTCTATCAGATGCACCTTGCTTTTTCTAATTTCATCGTGGTTTTCGCGATTGTATGCGGCTCAGCGATAGGATTTTCAATTAACTATTATTTCAATATGCGAACAAAGGAGCCAGTGGTTTACGAGCGAGAAATGAATATAAATAAATAGCTCGTTCATCTAAGAGAACAGAAGTGAGCATGAATGGCTGTTGGAAGCAGGCGTAGAGATCCTCGGAATTGTCTCAATCGTTGGATCGCATGGGGTTATCGTTTTCCCTGCGTTTTCACCATAGAGTTTTTAAGTGTTTTCCATCCGCCAACATCCAACATCTCTTTGTCGATATACAGTCAGCGAGCTTCATGCTCGACCATTCACTCGATTTGGTCATATTCACAACGCCGCCTCCAACAATTTGGCGACATTGTTCGCAATCCGCTCTTCCAACTCACTCGCTTCGCTGTTCAAGACCGTCAACTCTTCGTTGAGTTCTTCTAGCCGCTCGGCAAAGGCAAAATCGTCTTCAGCACGATCGGCAACGCCAACGTAGCGACCTGGATTAAGGCTCCAGCCCTGGGCTTCGATCGCGTCCAACTTGGCGACCTTACACAACCCTGCTACGTCCGCGTATTTCAGCCCAGGAAAGGTAGCCTTTAAATCTGGGTCTTCGCCTGGGACTTCTTCATCTTCACCATGAACTCAGGCTGTTCACCTCGGTACAGACGCACAATGTTGGCGAGATACTCGACTTGCTTTGGACTGAACTTGCGGTGCGCTCGGTCGACTTGTCGGTAAATGTGCCGAGCGTCGATGAACAGCACTTGGTCCTTGCGTTTGGTCTTTGCCTTGCCCTTGTCGAAGAACCACAGCGTGCATGGCAGTGTCACTGTGTAGAAAAAGTTCGGTCCAATTGCGATCATCACATCAACGGCATGCGACTGAAGCAGTGCCTTGCGAATCTCCATTTCGGACTGACGAGCGTCTGCGGCAGAGTTTGCCATGACAAATCCAGCTCGACCCGTTTCATTGAGCGAACTGAAGAACAACTGAATCCACAGATAGTTAGCGTTGTCGGAGCGTGGCATCCCAAACGGGAATCTCGGATCGTCCTTGATTTTTTCCTTGTCCACCTTGTCTACGTTGAACGGCGGATTCGCCATAATGAAGTCAAATTTGCCAAGGCTCTCGTGCAGGTCTTCGTAGTAGCTGTTCCCCTGCTTGATGTCGCCCGATAAGCCATGCACCGCCAGGTTCATCAGACACAGATTGCGAGTCTCCTCGACCCGTTCCAGTCCGAAGATGGAAATCTCGCGGCTTGGATCGTGCTTATGAGCCTTGATGAACTTGGCACTCTGTACGTACATACCGCCTGAACCGCACGAATGATCCATCAACCGCCCATGATGCGGCTCGATGACTTCCACGATCAACTGCACCATCGTCGTTGGCGTAAAAAACTCACCGCCCCGTTGACCCTCAGCCCGAGCGAAGTTGCCAAGAAAGTATTCGTAAATCTTGCCGAACTTGTCGCCTTGCGCATCGACCGCAATCTGCGAGAAGTTTTTTAGTAGCGAAGCCAGGATCAAATTGTCGATCTTGGTGTAGGTCTTCGGCAGAACGCCCTTGAGTTCCTCGTTATCGGCTTCGACCGCCTTCATCGCCTCATTGATCGCCTTGCCGATATTTTCCCCTTCTGGCAATCCCAACAGATACGAGAATCGTGCCTTGGGCGGCAGGTACATAACGCCTTTGGCTTGGTAGTCTTCTTTACCAATCGCCCGACGACCAGAACCCTTGCCCTCCAGTTCTTTTTCCGCCTGCGTAAAGCGATGGTCGGCATACCGCAAAAAGATCAGCCCCAGGATGGGCGTCGCGTATTCCGACGATTTCAGTTCCGAGTTCGCGCGGAACTCGTCAGCAGCCGACCAAAGTCGGCGCTCGGTTTCAGAGTTGTTATTTGCCATTGAAGTCCTATTAGTCAAAGAAGGGCCGACTGCCAGCTAACGCCGCATAGGACAACGCCGAAAGCTCGCTGCCGTACAGTGGGAGCTACCCACTTACCCAGATTTACACGGGCCGTCGCCCGAGATTCGCATTGTAGATAGTTCTGCGGACATGTGTGACGGTTTCTTGTCGCAAGCTCGAAAGCAGAAGACGGCGGCTGTGACCGCCTACAACGCCAAAACGACAAGAGGGGCTCGGGTCCGCATGGTCTACTCCATGTCGATCACAGTGGACTTCTTCCATCCGTACAACTCGCCATCGACAAACGTAATGCTGAGGGTGATGTGGCCCTTTTTCTGATCGTGTGCGCCGAACACGTAATTCGCCAGGTTATCTCTATCCGCATCCGATGTGATGCGGCCCTTTTTCTGATCGTGTGCGCCGAACGCCTCGTAGTTGAGCTCTTCGACGTGGTGTGGGTACTCCACGCTCTGCTTACTGGAGTAAGACATGAACCGAGAACCGTCAGGGTCTTTGTTCCACCATTCAACAAAGCTATCAGGCTCGCCGAACTGCTGCTTAATGTCGGCAATCTTCATCCCGGATTTCAACTCTGCATCACGGTATTGGGCATAGGGGGCACTCTTGCTGCAGCCAGCGAACATGACAGCCAGCAACACGGCGAGTGGGAGCCACCGAGCCTGATCCATTGCCTGTTCTCTTCGTTGATTCTGGAGAGCACACAGCATTAAACTCCAAATCCGACGCATTTTCTGACGCAGCAAGCGACCGCTCTGAGCCGCACCAACCGGAAGAAAACGTTGCAAATCACAAGGGAAAACGAAAAAAGCCAGTGAAACCACTGGCTCTGGGAGCGGAGGGCACGGGACTCGAACCCGCAACCCCTTACGGGGCACATCATTTCCAATGATGCCGCTAGCCATTCGCTTACCCTCCTTACTAGACAGTCCACAGCTCGCGCCGTCGACTTGCCAAAAGCATATCGTCGTGTTCTAACCGAACAAGATCAGAATCTACGTTTTTGCCCCCTACAGGTCGGTTTATGCATTGCAAATCCTGGGTTTTTTCGAGGAACGCCAACGCTTACGATCTAGTTCGTGCGGATCAACCATTGCCAGACGCCCTTACTCCCAATGCGGTTCGTGTGCACGTGAAGGCGATTTCCCTGAATTACCGTGACATTATCGCTTGGAGAAACCTTGCCGGTCGTCAAGTCGACAAACGAGTTCCCGCGTCCGATGGAGCTGGCGAGATCGTTGCCGTGGGCTCTGACGTCCAACAATGGAAAGTCGGTGACCGTGTCGCAGGGTGCTTCTTTCAGACGTGGCAATCAGGTCCCTTTGATCTAGCACACCACAAAAATGACTTAGGTGGCACTCTCGATGGCATGCTCCAATCGGTGATCGATCTACCAGAGACCGGTATAGTTGAAATCCCACCAAGTTTGAGTTTTGAACAAGCGAGTACGCTACCATGCGCGGGCCTCACCGCTTGGTACTCGCTATTCACCCGCGGCGGACTCGTCGCAGATCAGACCGTACTTTGTATTGGCACGGGCGGCGTCTCGATATTTGCACTTCAATTCGCGACCGCAATTGGAGCTCGCGCGATCGTTTTGTCGAGTAGCGATTCAAAACTAGAACGTGCACGAGTCATGGGTGCTTGGGAAACGATTAACTATCGTGAGCATCCACAATGGGCAGACGAAGTTTGGAAACTCACCGACGGCCATGGTGTGGATCATGTTGTCGAAGTCGGAGGACCAGGAACCCTTGAACAGTCCATGAAGTGCGTCGCAGCCAGCGGGCACATCGCGTTGATCGGAGTTCTCACAGGCTTTGGTGCCCCCAACACGAGCTTGTTCCCGCTTCTGGCCAGGAACGTACGCTTGAACGGAATCTATGTCGGCTCGCGCGATAAGTTTATCGAGATGAACGCATTCATTGAATCAAAACAAATTCAACCAAGTATTGATCAAGTGTTTTCGTTCGATGATGCTCCGAGTGCATTTGAATATTTGCAATCGGCGAAACACTTTGGCAAAGTGGTAATTGCTTTGAAGTGATGTGGAAAAGTGTGCTGAACGGAGTGGTATGAGGTAGTGCTTGGAAAAGATGTACTGGAGCGGGGGAGGACGGGGAGGGAAGGACGGGGAGGATCGGCGGAGCGATCCACTACTATTTATCGATAATGACGAAGGCTCTCCAAGAGGTAGCCACCTTCGGTGTCGATTCGTCTCGCATAATGATCTACCCATGCGGCGTACTCTGCCTCCGATTGTTCGCCCCACGTTAACAATCGCGTACGATCATTCAGCGATCGGATCTCTATTTCGCTTAAAACGCGATTTCGTAGTTGAAAAGAAACAAGTGGTGTTTGAAACGACTTCAATATCCACTGCCGTTGTGTATCGACCGGGGATTGCATCGGTATCGAGTTCGGCTGATTCTCCCGCACAGGTATCGCTTTCAATCGTTGTCCATTGAGATAGATCGCTAGATCTTGCACGCTACCTGTTCCCTCAGAAGTGACGCTGATCGAATCTCTGGGACCGATGTCATGCGCATCGATGGTCACGATGGACATCGCTAGATTGAGCGCCTCCATCTCGAAAGCGATTCGTCCTTGATCGCTTCGAATCCTGACTCGTTCGCTGGTAGTTGCCTCAGTTAGTTCCACTAACATTCCATTATTGTTGCTATCGCCTTGTTCGGATTTATCGATCGTGATGGAAACAGAAAAAGGTCGATAGTTCAGTGGTTCCTTGGCAGAGTTTTCCCATTGGAACGGCCGTTCACTAACGGCCGCAATGAATGTCAGCTCACCGATTGTCCACGCCTCTGGAATGGAAGGAAAATCTGCGAGTGAATCAAACCATTGCTCTGCTCGCTTTTTCACACCGTCACGTTGTAGATGGTCGTACCAATCACGGCGAACTTTGTCTCGTGCAATACGCAACGACCGTGCACGCGTTGACTCTACAGGATTCAGATACCGGCCACCTTGAACAGGCAACAGGCTCATAGCAGACCGAACGAATGGTGTACTATCCAACGTGGCAGGTAGTTGCCAACTGCTCCACGTCGTACCGATTGAGGAACGGTTATGATCTGCTCGAAACAACCCAACGAGGATCTTCGAACTGGCGTCGATCGGTTGTTGGGCATTAGACTTCAATGTGGCAATCGGCATGGTTGCCGAAACGATGTATCCTCTATCGGTCCGTTGGCTGGTAGTTTGCAAACCATCGCATGTCCACGAAGAATCTATCTGATTCCGCACGTCCCTTTTTGCATCACGTATTCGCCCCTGTGCATCCAATTCGATGCAATAAAGTTGTCCGAGTTCGATGTCGCTCGAAATAGCGAAGACGACTCGGTCTTCATGGTCCAATGTATCTTCACCGGTCCACTTTTCCTGTAGGATGACATCGGAGTCCTCCACGGTAAACCGAAGATGGAATCGATCGCTGTCGAGCCAACTTTCAAACGTGGTTGATTGAGGAACAGCATCGGTCCATGGGCAAAGAAAGTTCCCCACGATGGTTGCCTTTGTTTCTTCGCCGCGACAGTATGGGAGCCATAGCGAACAACAACAAAGGATCAACCGTGCCACATTAATCGTTCTTAAGCCGTTCGAGCAAAAGGGCATATTGCGCCTCGTCTTCCTTGGTGACTTTGGGATACTCCAGTTCAAGCGACTCTAGATGTGCAGCAATGATATCGGCGATCGCAGCTCGCGCGTACCATTTGTCATCGGCTGGAATGATGTACCACGGAGCAGTCTTCGTGCTGGTCGCGGAGATAGCATTTTCAAAGGCAGTACGGTACTCATTCCATTTGCCGCGCTCGTCAAGATCGCGAGCGTTGAACTTCCATCTTTTTTCCGGTTCCAATAGACGTTCCATGATTTGAGCCTTTTGCTCCTCTCGCGAGACATGCAAAAAGAATTTGAGAACCGAAGTTCCACTGGAGACGATTGTCTCTTCAAAGGTACGAATCTCTTTGTATCGTTTCTTCCAAAGGTCTCCCAATTTCTTGTAGGGGGGCAGCCGCTGAGCCTCGAGAAACTCTGGATGGACTCGTACGACCATGACCTCTTCGTAGTACGATCGGTTGAAGATTGTAATCATGCCGCGCTCGGGCATGAACCGCATCGGTCTCCAAAGAAAATGGTGCAGGACTTCTTCGCTGTTGGGGGCCTTGAAGCTATGGACACGACATCCCTGCGGGTTTACTCCGTGCATTACGTGGCGGATCGTTCCATCTTTCCCGGAGGCATCCATCCCTTGAAGGATGATCAAAAGAGAGCGTTGACCAGCCGCAAACAGTTTGGATTGCCCCTCCGTAAGGGCCGCATTGTCCTCGAGAAGCGAATCAATTCCCTCCTGTTTTTTGGAAAACTCGTTCCCTGCTTTCGTAGATATCTTGGTGAGATCGACAGAATCTCCTTCTTTCACACGGAACTTCTTCGCTTCGAATCGATGTTTCGGCATAGTTGCAATGGCTCATGATGTGGAAGGAACTTTAGGCAGCAGTTATTCATGGTAATCCGTAGGGGAGATCTTCGGGAGTTGGAGGCGACCTCGTGACCGAAAATCTTGGGCTGCCAAATTCGACCAAGACAGGAAAGGGGGTTTCCATTACCATTCTGCGAGTCCAATTCTCGTGCTCGTAATGTTGGCATAAGTATCCAAATTGCATTCCGCTCCTAACTCCCTTGAAGCTATCCCTGTAGAACAGTTACCGACAGATTTTCGGGAATTGGTTCGTGGATCCCTGTTGGCCGACGAGTCCATTTTGGCTTGGTTTGAGCCCGATCTCGACGAGAAACTTCAGTTTGGTCGCGGTCTGGTTGTTTTGACCGACCGAGGTGTTTTGGGATTCCAACCTATCTCGACTTTGGAGCGGCCTAGTCCGTTGGAAAGATTCCCGCTGTCGGAGATTGTGGACCTAAGAAAGCTTGATCGATCCGGGCTAGCCCTCTTGGAGGTACTCGGCTCCGATCGGTTGCTGCAGTCTTGGCGATTCACGACAAAGCACAATAGTGCAGCTTCGCTTTTGGCAAAGGAGTATAAACTACTTCTCGAGGGGAAACCGAACGAAGAACGGGCTCCATCCATCTGTCCCTCCTGTGGCGGCACGATGTCCAAAGGACAGTCCGTCTGCTCCAACTGTGCTCCCTCTGCAGTGCCTGATACCAGTCGATCCCTTCTTCGATTGAATCGCTTCGCCAAGCCCCACTTGCCGATGATCTTGTTGGGGTTTCTGCTGACGTGGTTAAGCACGACGGCAGCTCTTCTGCCAACACTCCTGATGGTGCCGTTGGTCGATCGTGTCTTTAATCCAGCGCAAAGCTTGCATGAGATTCAACAGAAGCTGATCGACGATCCTGCCTTCAGAATCGACGTAGAGCAGATTCCGAAACCTGAGTACTCCTTGGTACCTTGGATTCTCGGGGGCATGCTTGGAGCTGCGATTCTCAGTTGGTTATTGAGTTGGTCCAAGACCTATGTATTGGCGAAAGTGAGTGAACAGATCTCCGCTGATCTTCGCAATGCGACGTACGCTCATCTTCAAAAACTTTCACTCGAATTCTTTGGAGGGAAACGAACGGGGGATTTGATTTCGCGGATCAGCAACGACACGCAGCGCATCTGTGACTTTCTTTCGATTCATGTGCTCGATTTTGCCACCGATCTATTGATGATCGTCATGACTGGTGTTGCTTTGTTTTACATTCACCCGATGATGGCAATCGTTGGGCTATTACCATTTCCTTTTATCGCTTGGATGGTAGCGAGCGTTCAAGGAAAGATGCGTGCAGGGTTTGCACGCGGCAGTGCCGCGTGGGCAGAAATGGTCAATGTGCTAGCCGATACAATCCCCGGGATTCGCGTCGTGAAGGCCTTTGCTCAAGAGAACCGTGAGGTAAAGCGATTCCGAGATAGCAACGATCATGTACTCGGAGCAAATCATCGCGTCAATCGTGTATGGGCCGCATTCTCACCGATCATAACATTGCTAACAGACATTGGTCTGTTGGTCGTGTGGGCCTATGGTGCATACCAAATCTACTACGGTTCCGTCACCTATGGTGTGGTATCGGCCTTCATCCTGTGCGTGGGAAGACTCTATGTTCGATTGGATGATATGAGTCGCCTTTTAGCCAATGCCCAACGAACAGCCGCTGCGACACACCGTATCTTTGAGATATTGGACCGGGTGCCGAGCGTCTCTGAACCAGAGAAGCCCGTTCACCCAGGTAGAGTTGCGGGGCAAATTGAAATACGAGATATCACGTTTCGCTATGGTTCGCGACAAGTGGTCCACAACGTGAGCTTGAAGATTCAGCCGGGCGAGATGATCGGTTTGGTCGGTCCGAGCGGGGCAGGCAAGAGCACGTTGGTGAATCTCGTGTGTAGGTTTTATGATGTGGCAAGTGGTGCGATCCTTGTGGATGGCACCGATATTCGATCGTTTCCGATCAATGAGTATCGCAGCAACATCGGTATTGTTCTTCAAGAGCCATTCTTGTTCTTTGGTTCGATCGCTGACAACATTGCTTATGGAAAACCTGGTGCAACTCGCGAAGAAGTGATAGCCGCCGCCCGCGCCGCCAAGGCTCATGACTTCATCTTGAAACTAGCGGACGGTTACGATTCACTTGTCGGTGAACGAGGCCAAGCGTTATCTGGAGGTGAACGGCAACGTATTTCAATCGCTCGGGCTTTGCTGACAGACCCGAGAATCCTTATTTTGGACGAAGCAACGTCGGCCGTTGACACGGAAACGGAACGACAGATTCAAGAAGCCTTGGATGTTCTCGTACAAGGACGTACGACGATTGCGATTGCGCACCGCATCAGTACGCTGCGAAAAGCGAATCGCATCATCGTGTTGGAAAAAGGTCGCATTACCGAAGTTGGTTCCCACGACGAACTGCTTGCACTGAAAGGCACGTACTCACGACTGAATCAAGCGCAACATCAAATGAATGCCCACGAAGAGACTTAACGTCCGTTTTTCAATTGGGTCAGAAATGCTGGAACAGCAGCCCAGAACTCTTCCGGCCATTCATCGTTATGGCCTAGTTCTGGTACTTGCAGAAAGGTCTTGCTGGTAGATGGGCAAGCATCGAACAGCTTCTTTCCAAATTTCAAAGGTACGATAGTATCTGCATCTCCATGCAGTTGAAGTAGTTTGCCTGAGTAGTTGGATATCCGATCAATCGACAAAAAGCGATTGCGTATCAACCATCGAACAGGAAACATGGGATAATGCCAAGCAGCGACATCCACAATCGATGAGAATGTTCGATCGAGGATTAGCCCCGGAGAGTTTAGCTCGATCGCTATTTCCACGGCAGCAGCGCCCCCAAGCGAGCGTCCCATTGGAACGATGGGAACAGTATTCCATGCAGTTTGATTGTTGGTCCATGTTCCAACGGCAACCGCGTCTTCCAGAATGCTATTCTGATTCGCTGCACCACCTGTTTTGCCATAGCCGCGAAAATCGTAGGCGATCACATTGACGGACCATTTGTCTCGCAACTCAGCCAACTCCCATCCTAGATAACCGAGTGATTCTCCATTTCCATGGGAGAAAATGATTGTTGCTTTTGGGCTATCGTGTTGCATGCACCAAACATGAACCTTGGTCCCATCTTGGCTTTCCACCCATTCCTCTTTGGCTTTGAATTTGGCTGCATTCCATTCTCCTGCCGTTGGTGACGGTGCTGGGAAGAGAAACGTTGTTTCGAAGAACACGAGAGCCCCCAAAAGAGAGACGTAAATGACTACCATCGCGAGCAGCAATCGTTTGGCTCTCGCCATGAGGCCAGTTTGTTTCATGACACTCCAGTTGCAAAGGCGGTTGCATAACTTCGACAATGCGATATCGATAACATGACCTCGCGAATTCCACGTTCTTTGGCAATCTCCGCAGCACGACCCGAGAGAATTAGTTTCGGAGCGCCGGAGACTTCGTTAGTGACTTCCAGGTCAGTCCAGTGGATCCCCTTGGACCAACCAGTGCCGAGTACCTTCATCACTGCTTCTTTGGCAGCCCATCGACCAGCATAGTGCTGCGTGGCCGCTTTCCGCGACGAACAGTATTGGATTTCTTTCTGAGTGAAGACTCGTTGCAGAAAAACCTCTCCATATTTTTCAATCATCTGCGCGATTCGAACGCACTCGACGATATCCGTACCGATCGACACTAAGTTGTTAGCCATGGCATCTGCTGTTTTTATCGAATGGAAGAGATTCGACGGGGCTGCAATCGATCTTTGGAATCATCTAGTAGAGAAATTTGCCTTCCCGATTCACTGAAGGAAACTCTCTCGGATGGCAACTCATTGTAATCAAATTCGCTAGTTACATTGCTCATGCATTCTTGGGTTGGAGAATTTGTCTCACGCTCGGCTTCTCGAACCCGTCTTTTTAATTCCAATACTTGGACATACTCCGCACCAAAAAACAAAATGGAGATTCCATAGTAGCACCAAAGCAATATCGCGATAAATGATCCGATGGCACCATAGGCTGATGTATAGCGCATCCCGATCAAGAACATTCCCATCGCTGTGCGTCCCAATTCCCAGATGATGGCTGCGAGCAACCCGCCTCGCATGGCATCAAACCAAGCGACTGGTTTTTTAGGCAACCATCGATAAACCAACGAGAACAACATCGCATTGGTCAAGATTGCAAAGCCCAAGTCGAATACACCAAACACGTGCTTCAAGCTAGGGAGATTGCTTCCCGTCATGGACCGCAGTTGCGACAATATCATACTTGTTGCAAACAAGATGAGGATGGTTCCACCCAAACAGACAAGCATCAGAAAAGCAAAGCATCGATGCCGAACCAACCGATAGATGGTACGGCGAACAGTCGCCTCCCTTTTCGTTGGAATTCGAAAGATGCGATCAAATCCACGATCGATTTGAGCAAAAACTCCAATAGCGGCGAGGATAGCGGTCACGACGCCAAAGGGGCCGCTGACCATCGATTGATTTCTCAATTGCTTTAACACTTCCTCAATTTGATGCTTCACGACCGGAGAAGCTTGCTGCTCCACGATCGTCAGAATTTTGTACTCGGCATCCCGGCCCAAACTAGAAAATTCCAGAAAGATGCCGATTCCCGAAGTCAACAAAAGCATCAATGGAAAAAGAGACAATGCGAGATAATATGCCACCGATGCGGCCAATGCTCCAGCATCATCCTCGGACCAGCGAATCGAAGCATCGCGTAGATTTGGGAAGAAATTCATCGCCCAACGCTTCGATGAAACCTTCACCGAAGTGGCCAATTCGCCAAATCCATCGGTTTCCAAAAGGTTTTGTATGCTGTTAGGTTTGCTATCCATTTGATTCAGTTTAGATTTTGGATTCCTGAATCGCCATAGAGAACTGCAAAGAATGAAGACTGTGTATATCCATGAAAACCAACTAGCCACCGCCGGCGAATTGCTAGCGAACGGCAGGCTGGTTGCTTTTCCGACGGAGACGGTCTACGGACTGGGGGCCGACGCATGCAGCGACGTAGCGATTAAGGCCATCTTTGAAGCAAAAGGGCGACCATCGGACAATCCACTGATCGTGCATGTCGCTGGCGTTGATCAGGTTTATCCGCTGGTTTTGGATGTCACAGAAGCGACACAGCGGCTTATGGTCCGTTTTTGGCCTGGCCCAATCACACTCATCTTTCCCAAGTCAAAACGGGTCTCAAATCTCGTGACCGCTGGACTGGACACGGTTGCGATTCGAATACCGTCCCACCCGTGGGCGAACGCTGTATTGAAACACGCGCAGATTCCGGTTGCCGCTCCGAGTGCGAATCGCTCTGGTTCTCCAAGTGCGACGACCTGGCAAGCGGTTCAACAAGATTTGGATCAACGAATCGATGCCATCGTATGCGGCCCCCCTACCGATATCGGATTGGAAAGTACGGTTGTCGATGCAGCGGGAGAACAACCACGAATTCTTCGACCTGGAAAGATCACTTGGGAAGAACTTGTAAAGGTCTGTCCATCCATCGTTCCATACTCTGGACATGTAGACCGAGGGAATGAACTATTGAATTCCCCTGGACTTCGGCACCGTCATTACCAACCGCGCGCCCAGGTGACACTCGTTCGTGGGCATTTGCCTGCCGTACATCAAGAGGCGTGGTTTATTGGTTTGAACAAATCCAGTGGAACCGATTCTTGTTCCCGATGTCTGTATTGTGATTCTGTTGAGGATTATTCAGCGAGACTGTTCGACTTTTTCCGTCAAGCGGACGACGCGGGGGTGAAGACGATCTACTGCGAAGAAGTCGATGAAACAGGAATCGGTGTCGCGTTGATGGATCGACTGCGAAGGGCAAGTCAGTCATGATCGAATCTGGAGGAAAGAGCTGACGCATGCCATCGAAAATCCAAAAATCGATATTGATCGTCGTTGCTGCTGGAATTGTCGGTGCGTTGATCGGCTACGCTCTTCAAGTTCCATTCAACTCCGCTCGTCTTCAAGCTTGGAGAAGTTTGCAAGAAACCTCCGCACTACGAGACTTGGTTGACTTAGAAGAGAGAGATTTGCGTTCGGATAGTGCATCCGTCGCTGCGTTCGAAAAACATATCGCAGACGGTGAATTGCGATGGGGTACGGCCAGTGGCAGCTCAACATCTCCCGAGACCAATTGGTCATCGGAACCGAGCGGATTCTATCGTTTGGAAGCACGGCGTGCGTGGAGTCTGCCAAACTCGGAAAGCAGGACTGCAACTCTGATTCGAAGATTCGAAAAAGCCGATGTGGCCCAAGCGGTCGGTGCATTTACACCTGGGGTTCTATTGTTCGCTGCTCTGGGCATCCTTGGAGCAATCGTCTGGATCTGGTCCAATCGGCGAGCGGAAACCAACGTGCGTTGGATGCAATCGATTGCGGGTAGTCTCCGCCGAGAGGCACCATTACCGAAACACCCGAGTCCTGATGGTTGGCTTTCGGAAGGAATCTATGCGATTGCAGATTCCATGCGAGAGCAGATACTTTCGGTCCGCACCTCGCACGAAAACTCATCGAGTGCAATGACAAACATGCCCATTGGTATCTTGTCATTCGACATGGAATTGCGACTGATCTTTTGTAATCCAGCCGGCAAGAAGCTCCTTGCCATTGAACGTGCCAACGTCGGACAACGGCTCATCGAAGTACTCCGCATTCCGTCTGTGGTCGAATGTGTTTCTGCAACCAATGTAACGGGGCGCGCGTCTGAGATTGAACTGGAGATGAGTACCGAGAAAACTTGGTTGCGATTACGAGCATCCCCGTTGCACAAAGATACCGTGAAGGCAACGGACCCTCCATCGGGCCCGGTTCCTGTTCTGCTGACGGTGACCGATGAGACTCGGATAAAGCAACTGGAGAATCTACGTCGTGACTTTACCGCCAACGTTTCGCATGAATTAAAGACGCCATTGTCGGCCATCAAAGCTTACGCAGAAACATTGTTGATGGGGGCATTAGAGGATCCGCATGCTTCCCATCGGTTCGTAGAAAGAATCAGTGAACAAACCGCTCGATTGGATAACTTGATACGCGATTTGTTGCAGCTAAACCGCCTTCAAGCACAGCCTGAAAAACCGGTGCAGCGACCGGTTCAGATTACGGATGTTCTCGAGAAAGTGATCGAAGATCATCACACGGTGGCTTCATCCAACAGCGTCACGCTCCATTTCGAACCCAAAGAGACTATCGAAGTCCTTTCGGATTTGGAATCCCTACAGACGATTCTGAATAATCTTCTCGGCAATGCGATTCGGTACAATAAACCCAACGGTCATGTGTACGTTCAAGCGTTTCGAAGGGAAAACCGATGCATCGTGCAAGTGAGAGATACGGGAATTGGAATTCCTCCGGAAGATGTCGACCGAGTTTTTGAACGATTCTATCGGGTCGAGAAAGCCCGCTCGCAAGACATGGGTGGCACCGGCCTAGGTTTGGCTATTGTGAAGCACCTTTGCCATTGGATCTCTGCGACGGTCGAGGTCAAGAGCGAACTCGGCATTGGCAGTACCTTTGAAGTTTCATTTCCCTTGGCAAACGCTCGTGTTCGGCAAGAGTAGAATAATTTCGTTTCAGATTTCGTCGTTCGGAGCTGCAGTACTTCGCGATTCATGCAACCAAAAATAAGAGAGCATATGAGTGTAAAAGATCTGACCGAGGCAAAATCTTCACTTTTGAAAGTGCAGCAGTCCATTCCGTGGATACTGTCGATTGTTTGCGCGCTGGGTATGGCAAGAGTTTTTGGCTTGTTTGGCTTGCTGTTTGGATTGTCGCTTGGGCTTTGGCTTTCGTATGTTGCTCTTGCATCAACGAATGCAATCATCGCGATTCTTACTCATCTCTCTGAGAACGATGCGAATGGAAGATAGTTTGCAACAGAAGCAGATCGCGATTCACTTGTTTTCAAAGCAAGATCTTCAATTGCTCATCGAGGGAGTTAAGCGAGGTGATCGCGAAGCTACGTCACGTGCCATCGATTTTTTGACTGTTGAGAGCTTTGGTCTTTGGCACAATCGTGCTCGGGCAAAGCTGTGCCGGTATTTCAAAAACCATCCCCCGGCTCGAGTCGAGCAGGAGAGAATCGTCGATGCGGTCGTAGGTCGGTTGCTTGACGGACGATTCTCCGAACAATTCAAAGATCAACTCGCGATGGCGATACGTTTGTCTCCGGATCGGCTGCACGAAACAGCAATGAGAGCTTTGGGCTCAAACAAGGACTACATTCGCAGATACGGTGGTTGGGTTCGTAAGGCCCTTTCCCGTCCAACGGATTTGAATGCGCATCGTGATAGCAATCTTGAGTGATATTCACGGTAATCTCGAGGCTCTTCGGGCGGTGCTAGATGATGCACGTCAATTGAATGCCAAGTCCATATACTGTCTTGGAGATCTTGTCGGCTACGGGCCGGACCCCTGCGACTGTTTGCGTATGGCGATGCGATGGGACCGCGTGATCTGTGGCGATTTCGACAATGCACTTGTTCGGGGTAATGCAGAGATGCCAACCCACCTTTTGCAGATGAACGAACGATTATTGCATCAAATGGAAAGGGAGATGGATGGTGGGCAGATGTTATCATTTTTGGCTGCTTGCCCAACGTCATTTTGCACCGAAGACGCATTGTTTGTTCACGGAAGCCCGCGCGACCATGTTCATGACTATCTGTTCCCGGAATGCATCTACTCGACAGCCAAATTGGACTCTGTGTTTGCTGGTTTTGATAAGCTATGCTTCGGCGGACACACGCACATTGCAGGCCTATTCGTGCAGTGTCCCGCGTTAGGGTGGGACTATAAGGCACCAGCAGATTGTGGATACAAATACGCGGTTCGAGGGCAAAAACTCTTTTGTAATGTTGGCTCGGTCGGGCAACCACGCGACGAAGATCCGCGAGCCTCGTACGTTCTGTTTGACGGTGAGACGATCGTTTTTCGACGTGTGAGCTATGATATCGAGAAGACGATAAAAAAGATTCGAGACCGTGGCGATGACGACATGCATGGAATGCGATTGCGTTCGGGGCGTTAGCAGCAATGATTCGAATGGTATTCTCTATCCGACACGCTGGAGTAACCCAATTTCTTAACCCTTCCTGCGATCGATGATCTACTGGTAGAATCCGGACCTACTGTTTTTGAGAATAACTTGAACCTGTGCTACCTGGATTGCATTTCATTATGACCGATCGATTGATTCCAACGACATCGAAAAGCAAGATATCTTCGGCGTTGGCATATCCCGTCGGTGCACAATCGATATCACAAGCGCTTGCATCTGCACCGCAGTATGAGCAGTTGGAACTTATGTTCACAGATAATCGGTATAAAGTCGCTGACGCGTTGGGCAATTTACCGATACTTGCTGGTCGCTACATCAAGCACAATTTGGGACTGTCAGCGTCCCACTCGATGGACGAATCAGGATCGTACGGCCCGAAATGGGAGATTCAAATTTACACCGTTCCGAAGCAGCTTTGCACCATCATTCGAAAGGCTGTTTCCGAACAGGGGTTTGGTCTGCTCAACGATTGGTTGTGTGAGAAACGCTCAAACTTCTGGCTGACCAAGTCACACGAGGTCTTGCTTTGGTACTCCATGGCGGATGATCGCATTGTTTCTATTGCCAGAGACCTTTAGTCCATGCCAATCGCTTTTTTGAGTCATTGCATTGCGTTTCTAATGCGTCCTCTTTCTTATCGCGGTGTCCAGGCGGATTGCCTAGCACCGGGGCGTCGAAGAGAAACCTCCCGACGATTCACCATGGTTCGGCCATCCTCCGCTTCGAACTTAACAAATACTTGCACCGCAGTGGATACTGGACCCGACTTTTGCCAAGGCAAACTGAGATGATAGCCTTGAGATGTCCCGATAGGTTCCAAATACTCAGAGAGCTCTTTGGAACCAATCTCCCATGCGGCGATACGTGTTGCTTTGCCTTCGATTGTCTCCTCGACAACAATCGTTAGATCTCCCGATTGATTAATCGGCTCGCCCTGTTTGTTGCGAGGAATCACGACCAAGTATAGCCCATCGTCTCCTGGCGATTCATCGAAATTATGACCGCGACACATCGTAGGATGAAATGCAATCTCCACGATTCGATGATCGGTTGCAGCCGGAATAGGTTTTGCAGCACTGGCCAGCACGACCTCATGATCGACAGGGAGTTTAATTTTCCCCTGGAGAATGGTACCCTGGTCAAGCTTCGGAAGCGACGGCGGTGTCATCAAGCTCGGTTGCGATCCGTTCCAGTTAGGTTGACTAGAACTCGGTTGACCGGGATTAAATGGCGGCTTGGTAACGGCTGGCAGAGGACTGGAATTGACCGCTGGCTGTGCAGGCGCGGCTTGCGCGGAACGGATCATCGTGGGAGGCATCACAACCTCTTCTGTCGGGTCGTAATCGCGTTTTCGTTTCAGAGTCGTTTTGTCGCTGGATGGGAGCCGATCAGCAGAAACGCCAGGTAAATTGCTCGGAGGCAAGATGCTCGAAGGGGACGAGCTTGGGAAGTCTTTTGGTGGAGGGAGTAGCGAATCGGATGGCTGCGCAGGAACGGGCTCCGGACTGAGTTTCGGTTTCTCAGGGAGCGGTTGTGGGGAAGGCATTTTGAAATCGGACGCGTCAAAATCTAGAACATCCTTCGCTGGCGGTTTTGCTGGAACACGAGGTACGACTGGTCCCAATTCCACATCGCCCTCCTTTTTGGGAGGTTTCTCAAAACGACTCTCGATTGGCGGTGCGGGTTCAACGACCTCCTTGGGAGAGCTATCCAATCGAAATGGTCGCTCCGGACTGGCAGAGGGATTCTGCTCTTTCAACGACTTTAGTTTTGACTGGATGTCTAGGTAGGCTCGTTGCGAATCAGCAAGCTCTTGCTCTAGTGCTTGGTAAGCGGCATCGTACTCGTACACACGATCTTCCAGCATGCGTACTTCGCTAGCCATATTCTCTACATAGAGCTCATTGAACGCAGCCCGTCGACATCCGACGGAAAAGAATGGAGCCAACAGTGCGAGCAGCCACAATCGCGTGGCGTTTCTTCGCCCGCGCTTGCTGCATGTTGAAGGCGACTTTCGTCGCGGTATCGGCTTTCGAGACTTCATGTATCCAGGGAATAGGCAATAATCCCTGGGTGCGTCAAGATGAAATGCTTTCGTCTATCGGTCCGTGCTAGCTTGCACGACGAACTTGTTGGCATGCCAAGAAAAGTTCGTAAAAATCTTGTGTCAGAACGATAGGGTCATCCCCAAGATCTTCCAGCCAGCGCATCTGTGAGGATGCCATAGCTTGCAATCCCTGCGTTATGTCTCGAACTCGAACGGTAACGCGATTGCTAGCAGCGAAGTTTGACTTCTTTAGATCCCGGCAAAATGGGACGGAGACCGTATTGCCTTCCGGATCGAGAACTCGGAGTTGTTCGGTTGCGAATGCATAAGCAGGTAAAGAGACGGTTTCAGTCCCGTCATAAAGTGCTTCAATTGTCGATAGTTCGATGCGGGGGACACGATTCGTTTGACTCATGAACCATCTTCTTTCTCGAGTGCGATGTCGACGCAATTCCACATGGTGAAGTGTATCGGTTGCGAAGACTTTGCCGCTTCATCCTATCCAAGAAATAAGATCGAGAATCTAATCAAAACACGCGTGTCGGATTGTTGCGTTGATGATTTTGCCGCTGGCAAAGCAACAATCCTGGAAGCGAACAACAGAAGACCTCTGTCTATCGCTGGCGAAGATGGATCTGGTTAGGAGGCAGAGATTCGTCTAACCGCCCAGATGGCCGAGAACTTGAATGATGCCATTCAAGTGGGCCATTCTCGGACCGTATCGATCCAAGAAATCATTGAAAGCGTACTCGCTCTCTTCGAGATTCTCTTTTTGGTCCTCAACTTCATCTGCTAGCGTTTGCAGGAAATCAATCTGCACACTCGAAAGAGACTCCAATGCTTGTTTGCAACTGCGAACCAACTTTGGATGGGACTCACGCCATTGGTTTACTTCCGTTTGACGTTGCGTAGCGGCCTGGTTGCTCGACTGCAGAACTTGTTTGTTCACTTGCAGCAATTGTTCGAGCAAAACGTTCTGTCTGTTTTGCATTTCGATCAATTGACGAGTCAGTCCGATCAAAGCAGTACCAATGTCGTTTGTCTTGGGGCTCGGTGTCGGCGAACTATTTTTCGACGTTTCCGCCGTCACATCGATGCTAAATACAGGAACAAACGGAGTTGGTTCGTTGGCCATAGTGGAGGATTGGCAAGAGGTGTTGTCGTGGAACAAAAACTTCGGAAGTTCCCCATTATAGGCATGCCGAAACCCTTTCGTCGAGCTTTTCGCTAGCCATTTATTGAGTTTACAGCCTGGGTGGATTGTGCCCGTTTTTCTGGATGTACCACGAGCACGGATAGAACTGGATGCAACGCCTCGGTCTAGACGAAGCAATCTTGCCTAACAGCGACTAACAACTCGATGAATTACCCAGGCGAATCTGCGAAGCACGAACAAAAACGCATGGAAACAACTAAGCAAAAGACAATTTCTCTTGGATTTCTGACCGTACGCAAACATCCTTCGAGAGGATACTTTGGCGGCTTCTTAGTTCTCAACCTATTGGCTCGTCCTTTGGAATTTCATTGCACTTTGCCGGTCCAACCGACCCGAGCCCAACAGATATTGTATGGAGCAACTCTCGACGAATTCATTAGCGGCGAACAAATCGCAAGAGCGTTGATCCTCAAAGCGAAGTCCTCACTGGAAGTAGTCTTCACAGACACCTTGGCAGCCCTTTCAGGTCGGCATGTCCAGGAAACGCCTCTCATAGCAATCGATGGCTCCTGGGAGCGTTCGGAAAACACCATCGGTCATCCGGTGTCTCAAGGGCATGAGCTGAAAAGCATTTCTGCGCTCGATTATCGGTTCTCGGTTCTTTCGCAATACGAATCCGACCTGCAACGCATCCATGCACTCTTTCACAAAAACGACTCCTCAATCGACCTGATCGAGCCTTTTGGCCGAATCGAAGAAGCACTTCTAGAAGCCCATCCCGCGGCCAAAGCTGCATAGGGAACCTGTCATGATGCAATCGATGGGTAGTGAGTTCATTCAGTTCGCGACCGACGCACCATTGCCAGAACTGGCATGGCAGTTCGATTCGAATCGAATCGAGATTCAGTCTTTCGATTCGGAACCTATTGAGGCTCCAGAGATATGCAGTGAAGTGGACGAGCATCTCGGCGATTGGATCCTGAACACGCTACCGAGTGTGCTGCCTATCCAATTGGGCCAAGCTTTGCCAAAGACAATTGGTTTTGCATTTCCAGAAATGCCGAATTGGGGGATAAAGTCCGAATCCGAGAAGCAAGCTTCGGATAAGCAGCCCGATAAATCACTTCCTGCATTGTTCGATCCGAAAGAACCTAAGGAACTGGCTGGCAGTCCCAAGTCAGGATTTCCCAAGATCACTCGAATGCGTCCGCCTGGCGATCTTGTACGGCTCGAAGATCGATTGTACTACGTATTGCAACCGCCATTGGAAACGATCGTTCAATCGGCCAAGTTGACGTTTCCGTTTCAGCCGTTCCCTTACCAAATGGAAGGGATCGCATTTCTTTTCCCTCGCGCAGCCGCAATTCTCGCTGATGAAATGGGACTTGGTAAGACCATGCAAGCAATCACGACGATCCGCATGCTCTTGTTGTCCAACGAATTGAGTAGTGTTCTGCTCGTTTGCCCGAAACCATTGGTGACGAATTGGGTGCGAGAGTTTCGACAATGGGCACCAGAGATTCCGCTGGCGGTTATCGAAGGAGATTTGCATAAACGGCAATGGATTTGGAACAATCCTCAAGCACCGGTCAAGATTGCAAACTACGAACTCTTGATGCGAGACCGGGATCTTATCGATAGCGGTGAATTGCAATTCGATCTCGTCGTTTTGGACGAAGCACAGCGAATCAAGAATCGAAATAGCACGACGAGCGAGATCGTACGATCGATTCCACGTTCAAGGTCTTGGGCACTTACCGGCACACCGATAGAAAACTCGACCGAAGATCTCGTTAGCATCTTCGAGTTCCTATCACCCGGCTACCTTCGCGATGATATGCATCTCAAATCGATGGGCCAAGCGACGCGCGACTATGTTCTTCGGCGGACCAAGGACAAAGTCCTCACCGACATGCCTCCCAAATTGTTTCGGCCTGCTGATTTGGAGCTAACCGGCGAGCAACGTGCCAGTTATAAGGCGGCTGAAGAGGAAGGTGTTGTGCAACTCTCGGAAATGGGCGAGTCGGTAACCATCCAGCATGTGTTCGAGTTGGTATTGAGATTGAAGCAGATCTGCAATTTTGATCCCGCAACAGGCGCAAGTGCAAAGCTTGAGCGGCTCGAAGCCGACATGGACGAAATCGCTGCGAGCGGTCAAAAAGCGATCATCTTCAGCCAATGGGTCGAGTCGCTCGATATGATTGGTAGCAAGCTGGAACGATTCAATCCTCTCTACTATCACGGTCGCATTCCATCGAACAAACGGGATGGTGTGATTGATCAGTTCAAGAATGACCCATCTCGAAAAGTGATTCTCATGAGTTACGGTGCCGGCGCGGTTGGGTTGAACTTACAATTCTGCCACTATGTTTTCTTGTTCGACCGATGGTGGAATCCAGCGGTCGAGGATCAAGCGATCAATCGAGCACACCGTCTTGGAGTCAAACAGGCGGTAACGGTAACTCGAATGATGTCTGTGGATACGATCGAACAGCGTATCCACGACGTCCTCGAAGAGAAGCGAGAGCTATTCAACTCCCTGTTCGCTGAAACGGGAACGCCGAAGAATTTAGGATTGAGCCAAAAGGAAATCTTCGGCCTCTTCGGCCTCAACATTCCACGCCAAGCCAAAGCCGCCTAAGCTGAAATCTAGACGACTGAGGCGACCAATGGCCGGGATCGCCCTACGCCCACTGGACGATCCATCGAGGGCAGAAAGATCGAACGCAGGAAGAAGAACTCAATCATTCTCCTGCGTTCGATTCTTCTACCATTCTTGTCGCGATCAATTGCGGCAGGAGAATAGAACGCAGAATGACAGTCGCCGAGCACTTTTCTGCATTCGAGCCTGCTGCGAATCCGCTATACTCAGTCGTAACGCGAGTTTCGCAGAACTTAAGAACCGAATCTTCTCCCACATGGCAAGGATCGAAACCATGAGTACCTCTACGCAATTTCAATTGCTTCCAGAAGTTGAATCATTTCTAAGCCGAGGTGTATTTCCTGGCTTCGTCGGAGGAAAAGACTTTCACGCTTCCTCGGGCGAAACAATACCAACCTTGGATCCAGGTTCCGGCGAAAAGCTTGCAGATATCCATGAACTGAGTGCAGGTGAAGTCGATGCTGCTGTCGATGTGGCCGCGGCAGCCTTTCCTGCTTGGGCTCAGTTGTCGCTCGCGAAGAGATCCAAGATATTGCTGCGGCTGGCAGATGCTGTCGAGAAACACAAAAAGATCATCGCGCAAATCGAAGCGCTCGATGCAGGCAAAATTCAATCGCAAGCGCAAGGTGACGTTCAAAATTTTGTCGATACACTTCGCTACTTTGTAGGACTCGCTCAAAACGTTGAGACGAGAACAAAGCTCGAAGTACCCGGTCATGACGCTTGGAAGTTCCGACAACCGTGGGGCGTTTGCGGTTTCATCTTCCCATGGAACTTCCCTTTTCTGTTGATCGGTTGGGGGATATCTCCAGCCCTAGCAGCGGGTAACACCGTCGTCATTAAGCCTGCCGAAGACACACCCTTGTCGGCCCTTTATCTCGCCCATCTCGCCAAAGAAGTCGGCGTTCCTGACGGAGTGATCAATGTCGTGACGGGACGCGGTGCAACCACCGGAGCTGCTCTGTCGAGCAATGCAAAAATCAAACGTATGTCCTTTACGGGCTCTCCAGAAGTCGGCAGACTGGTGGCTGAATCCTGCGGCAAAAATTTGGTCCCTGTCAAACTGGAGCTAGGGGGCAAAGGTGCTGCGGTGATCTTTGAGGATGTCGATGTCGAAGGGACTGCGGAGAAACTTGTTGGAGCGATCACATTTCACACGGGACAAGTGTGTTGCGACGCGACTCGATGGATTATTCACGAAAGTATCTACGATAAGTTTGTGAGCCACTGTGTCGAGCGTTTGAAGAAGGTTCGTATCGGGCATCCATTGGACCCGAACAGCCAAATGGGGCCTGTCGTGAACCCGAAACAGTGTAAACGGGTGCTGGGATATCTATCGAAAGGCATTGCCGAAGGAGCCGAGTGTCTACTCGCTGGTGGGGAAGCCCATGTAGATGGATATACTGGAAACTATGTAAAGCCAGCATTGTTGTCAGGTTCGCTAGATAACGTCGCAGCTCGCGACGAGATCTTTGGACCGGTCGCATACCTTGCGAAGTTTTCGACCGAAGGGGAAGCCATTCGAATGGCCAACGATACCGATTATGGACTTGCCAATAGCGTTTGGACTGCAGACTTGACTCGCGCATCGCGCGTTGCAGAAGCCATGTCAGCTGGCAATAGTTGGATCAATGCCCACAATGTTTTCCCGCATGGAGTTCCCTACGGTGGTGTGAACAAGAGCGGAATGGGAGGTGGCGTGTTATCCATCGAAACATTGATGGACTATTATCGCCACACGTCCGTCGTTCGCCCTCTTTCGTAAGTTGCTGAGATTTTTCAATCGACAAATGAGGACTTCAGGAGTGGATCGATGAAGCACGCTTGCTGCTGGTGTATTCTGATCATGGCGACGAACGTTGGCCTCGTCGCTGCAAATGATCGTGAGGCCCTTGCGTCCAATGCTTATCGAGTATTGAATCGCGCATGCATGGAATGCCATGGGCCCGCTCGTCAAGATGGCGGTTTGCGATTGGACTCGCAGGCTGCTATCAAAGCCGGCGGAGATAGCGGCGATGCGATCGATTTCGATGCAGTCGAAAAGAGTGAAATTCTTCGACGTATCGCATTGCCCAAAGGTCACGACGAAGTGATGCCCAAGCGTGGAGACGTTTTGTCGTCCGCGGATCAGAAGTTGTTGCGAGAGTGGATTGCTGCAGGGGCCCCTTGGCTGGAGGGTGAAAAGGACCGCAAACACTGGTCGTACATCGCTCCTCGAAAAGCGACGCGCGATGATGAGTCGGTAAACGCGATCGACTACTTTGTTGCTAAGCGGCTGGCGACAGACGGCATGAGCTTATCACCAGTCGCCAATCCGCATGTATTAGCCAGGCGATTGTATCTGGATACGATCGGGTTGCCTCCGACTCCAGCGGAAGCGGATGCCTTCGCTGCTTCTGCCAGTAAAGACACGCAAGGTGCAGTTGAAGAACTCGTGGATCGAGTGCTAGATCTTCCGCAATATGGAGAGAAGTGGGCGACCCCGTGGTTGGATGCGGCCCGCTATGCAGACTCGCATGGTTTTCAACGAGACGATCTCCATGAACTTTGGGCGTATCGCGATTGGGTCATACAATCGCTAAACGCCGACATGCCTTTTGATCAGTTTACGATCGAGCAGTTGGCAGGAGATCTGCTTCCCCAACCAACACAATCTCAGTTGATAGCGACCGGATTCAATCGATGTGCACCATGCAATGTCGAAGCTGGCACGGACCCGGACGAGAATCGCTACAACCAAGTGGTCGATCGAGTCAATACATTAGGTTACGTGTGGTTAGGAACGACATTGGAGTGTGCCCAGTGTCACGATCACAAATACGATCCATTCACCATGCGCGATTATTATGGTTTGTTTGCCTTTTTCAACCAAACTGAATTGGAGGCCGATCGCGCGAATCCGAAGGTTCCAGGATCTATCAAGTTTATCGGCCCCTACTTGAACCTCAACTCTGATGAGGATGAAACCAAGATCAATCAGTTGAATTCGCGAATCGAGGAACTCAAGAACGAGTTGAAGACTCGTCCCAAATCATCAGATGATACGTTTACAACGGTCAACACAGACAAGCTTCCTGAAAATAGACGCATCCTAAAGCCATTGGAGTTTGTCTCCAGCGAAGGCGCGAGTCATGAGACTCTCGAAGATAGTTCTATTCTGCTGGCAGGCGATCCACCAGAGACCGATACTTATACGGTTACTTTCGCGATCGAACCAACAGGTATTGTTGGGCTATTGTTAGAGACGTTAACCGACCCATCCTTGCCTGGGATGGGCCCAGGCCGAGGAGATGCAAAGAGGCCCAATTTTGTCCTCAATAGTTTCGAAGCCTTCTGCGACTCGTCTGATGCTGGTACTCAGTCCGCGGAACCGGGAGTTTCACTCGCACTCACAGATGCACGAGCCGACTTCTCTCAGAAGAGCTTCGATGTCGCAAATGCCATCGACCAGGATCCGAGATCAGCATGGGCTATCAGTCCCCAATTTGGACAACCGCATTGGGCAGCATTCCGTTTTGAAGATACGGAGCAGTTGCTAGGTACGAAATCCCTTACGATTCGATTGACGCAGAACTTAGGCGGCGCGAGAACAATCGGTCGTTTTCGAGTATCGGCGCTGTACGGAAGCTATGCCAAGTCGTTGCCTGGAAAGAGCACAGAGTCGCCCGAAGTGATCGATATCAAAAAGCAAATTGCTGCACTGGAGAAGCAGCGGAGTGCTATTTCCATTCCCAAGACATTAGTGATGCGTGAGAAATCAGAACCTCGCGCGACGACAATGTTCATGCGAGGTGATTTTCGCGCTGTGGGTGACACCGTCGCACCGTCGACTCCGGCTTCGCTTCATCCGATGCGAGATGGCGATTCACCCAACCGGCTTACATTGGCGAAGTGGCTGGTTTCGCCAGAAAATCCTCTCGTAGGTCGAGTCGTCGTGAATCGTATTTGGGGCGAGGTCTTTGGTAATGGGTTGGTATCCACACCGGAGGACTTTGGACTTAAGGGAGAATTGCCATCTCACCCAGAACTGCTGGACGCTTTAGCGGTTGGATTTGTGGAGCAGGGATGGTCTCAGAAGAAACTGTTGCGAGCCATTCTAACTAGTCGAACATATCGACAATCCTCGAAGGTCACCCGTGATGCATACGCAGTGGACCCGATGAATCGCTTGTTGGCTCGCGGGCCGCGTTTCCGATTGGCGGCCGAAGGTGTGCGAGACAATGCGCTAGCGATTGCAGGCTCATTGTATATTAAGCAATTTGGTCCCCCTATCAAACCGCCGCAACCGGATGGACTGTGGACGAAGGTTGGGGGCGAGAAATACGACTACTCGGTTAGCCCTGGAACGGAATCGTTACGACGAGGGGTCTATGTTGTGCTCAAACGAATGTCACCGTATCCGAGCTTTATCAATTTTGACGCGACACCCCGTCTAGCATGCCGAGTCAAACGAAATCGCTCCAATACTCCGTTGCAGGCGTTGAATCTATTAAACGATCCTGTATATGTTGACGCAGCTAAGCGATTCGTTTCCCGAGTAAAAATGGATCGAAAAGGAGAAAGTCTTACTTCGCAACTGGAGTACGCTTTTCGGTTAGCTGTTGCGAGGAAGCCATCTGCCAAAGAGCTAGATTCACTGTTCAATTTGTTTCAGGAAGAGCTACGTGCTCATGATTCAACCTTGCCGTCGGCGGCCGAAGAAGCTGCTTGGTTCGCTGTTACTTCTACGCTATTGAACTTAGATGAAACGATAACAAAGGAGTAGTCTCATGGATCGACGCGCGTTTTTTCAAAATTCGGGACTAGGACTTGGGGCTGCAGCTTTAGGAACGTTGCTGAACGAGTCAACCGGGGCGATGGCGTTCTGCAAAGGTGGAGCTTCCGGTTTGCATCATGCCGCAAGTGCGAAGAGCATCGTCTATCTGCACATGATAGGAGCACCTTCGCAATTAGATTTATTTGATCCAAAACCAGAGCTTGTTCGGCGCGATAACGAAGTATGCCCGCCCAGTCTACTTGAGGGGCGACGGTTCGCGTTCATCGGCGGCGAGTTGAGGCTTTCCGGTTCCACGCAGAAATTCAAGCAACACGGCCAATCCGGGCATTCGATATCCAATCTGATGCCGAACTTAGCCAAAGTCGCAGACGAGTTGTGTCTGGTTCATTCGTTGCATACGGAAGAGATCAACCATGCTCCTGCGCAGTTGTTTTTGCATACAGGCTTTGGACGTGGTGGGAGACCGAGCATCGGTTCGTGGGTGACATACGGGTTAGGTTCCGAAAACAGCGATCTTCCAGCGTATGTCGTTTTGCAAAGTGGTCCAGCGGGTGGAGCTGGAGCCAGCATGATGTCGAGCGGTTTCTTGCCCAGTGTTCATCAAGGCGTTTCTTTCCGATCATCCGGTGACAGCGTACTCTATTTGTCGAATCCAGAAGGTCATTCGAATGGGAGTCGCCGTCGCGTGCTCGATGCGGTTCGTTCACTGAACGAAGCCCACTTAGAAGACGTTGGAGATCCAGAGATTGCAACGCGCATCAATCAATATGAACTCGCTTATCGGATGCAATCGAGCGTGCCCGAGTTAATGGACTTAGGTGGCGAGTCGAGCGATACGATGGAACTGTATGGTGCGAAACCGGGGAAAAGCTCGTTTGCCAACAATTGCTTGTTAGCAAGGCGGCTTGTTGAGCGAGGCGTTCGGTTCGTGGAATTGTACGATAGTGACTGGGACCATCACAACAACTTGGATGATCGACTTGCGAGCAAATGCAAAGACATCGACCAATCGACAACTGCGCTGATTCTAGATCTCAAGCAAAGAGGTCTACTTGAAAGCACTTTGGTCGTTTGGGGAAGCGAGTTCGGTCGAACGCCATTGGCACAAGGAGTGGATGGAAACGGCAACAAGACATCCGGTGGTCGAGACCATCACAAAGATGCGTTTACGGTTTGGTTGGCAGGTGGTGGCATTCGCGGAGGTCACTCGTATGGAAGGACGGATGAATTCGGCTTTGGGATTACAGAAGATCCGGTCCATGTGCACGATCTGAACGCCACCGTTTTGCATCTTTTGGGGATCGACCATGAACGCCTGACCTACAAATATCAAGGTCGAGAGTTTCGATTGACCGATGTGAGTGGAAAAGTTCATAAAGCGTGGTTTGCGTAGCATAGTTGCGATTTAGCCTCGCCAGTTAGCGATTCCACTTCTAGAATCTGGGCAATTCCGTCTCGCAACTCCTAGATCCTTGAACGACAGTTTTTGATGCCTCAGATTACGCTCCAGCAATTGACCATGAGTTATCGTGGCCCAGACCTGCTCACCGAAGTTGGCTGCCGAATTGAGCCCGGTGAAAAGATCGGCCTTCTCGGTAGGAATGGGGCTGGTAAATCAACACTCCTTCGCCTTTTGTGCGGCAAAGAAAAGCCCGACGCGGGGACAATAGAAATCGCGTCTGGAACAACAATTGCGGTTCTACCACAGGACGTTCCCGATGGAATTTCTGGCACGATCGAAGAGATTGTATCCAAGGGACTGCCTGCGGAGTTGAATGAGATCGAGAATGAGTGGAAACGGGACCAATACATGGAGGAAACGTTTCAGCAACTCGAACTGGATGGCAAACGAGATTTTGCCTCTCTCTCCACCGGACTCAAGCGTCGCACCTTGTTGGGTCAAGCGATCGTTGGCAAGCCAGATGTATTGCTTCTCGACGAGCCAACGAACCATTTGGATATTGATGCGATC
Source organism: Pirellula sp. (assembly GCA_021300155.1). Classification (GTDB taxonomy): domain Bacteria; phylum Planctomycetota; class Planctomycetia; order Pirellulales; family Pirellulaceae; genus JBKCUI01. The sequence continues at coordinate 170,068 of JAJTID010000005.1, read as the reverse complement.
ACGTGGCTCGAGAACTTTTTGTCGAATATGACGGCGACATTGATTTTCGTGACACACGATCGCGCGTTTCTCACGAAATTGGCGACTCGCATTTTAGAAATCGATCGAGGGAAGCTATTCGATTGGTCTTGTGACTATGAGACGTTTCTCAAACGTAAAGAACAGGCGTTGCTCGCCGAAGAGAAGCAGCAAGCTCTTTTCGATAAGAAACTTGCAGAAGAAGAAGTGTGGATTCGCACAGGAATCAAAGCGCGACGGACTCGAAATGAAGGCCGTGTCCGTAGGCTTGAAGAGATGCGAAAAAATCGCGCCCAGCGACCGAAAACGGTTGGCAACGTGCGCATGCAGATCGACGCCGGAGATCGAAGCGGCCAATTGGTATGCGCCATGGAGGACGCCTCATTTGGATACAATGGTAAACAAATTGTTGCACCGTTTGATTTGACCATTATGCGAGGTGACAAGATCGGTATTCTCGGTCGCAATGGAATCGGCAAGTCCACTTTGTTAAAGGGATTGCTCGGCCAAATCGAACCGATGTCAGGGAGCGTTCGTCTCGGAACGAAGCTAGAAATTGCCTACTTTGACCAGACGCGTGATGTCCTCGATCCAAATAAGACTGCGGAGGAGAACGTTGGCCAAGGGAAATCGACCATTGAAGTCAATGGAAAGTCCAAGCATGTGATTGGGTATCTTCAAGACTTTCTCTTTACGCCCGAACAAGCAAGATCCTCGATTCGATTTTTCTCAGGTGGCCAAAGAAATCGTCTGTTGCTCGCCAAACTTCTTGCTCGATCCGCCAACATGCTGGTGATGGACGAACCTACCAACGATTTGGACTCCGAGACGCTAGAGCTGCTGGAAGATCGGTTGGTCGAGTACGAAGGTACGTTATTGGTGGTCAGTCACGACCGTGCCTTTTTGAACAATTGCGTGACGAGTATGCTCGTGTTTGAGAACGGAACGATCAAAGAGTATGTCGGTGGCTACGACGATTGGCTTCGTCAGCGAAAGAGCCCACCTGCAGAATCGAGCAACACGACCACTTCAAGCAAAGGCAATTCTTCAAAGTCAATAGAGGTGAAGCAAGAGCTCGGGAAGAAACTCTCGTTCAAAGAACGCAACGAATTGACCAAGCTTCCTGGGCAAATCGAAGTCTTAGAGAGAGAGCTTGCGGAGCTACACGAGAAGATGGCCGTTGCTGAGTATTATCGACAGCCAACAGAGGTGCAATCAAAAGACCACGCTCGAATTGCGGCCTTGGATACTTTGATCGCGGACGCTTATTCACGGTGGGACGAACTAGCAAAGCGAGCGTGATATGAGATGGGCTTTCCTCGGCATCGGGCGAGTGACACCACGCATGGTAGAAGCCATCCGAAGGGTGCATGGTCACGAGATCGTTGCAGTCGCCGCTCGGGACTCGAACGCATTGAACGCTTGGTGTGAACACCACTCGGTGACGCAACGCAGCACAGATTTTCATCGTTGGTGTGAGTCACCTGAGATTGATGCCGTGTACGTAGCATTGCCTCCTAGCCTACATTTCGAATACATCCGACATGCGATCTTGAATGGCAAGACAGTCCTGAGCGAAAAGCCATTGGTTATGAATCATGAGCAAGCGTTGGAGATCGCGCAACTTGCTGACAAACACAACGCGTCAGTCCATCAAGCGACGGCATTTCCGTTCCATCCTCGAAGCCAGGCCATGAAGCGGATCATTGGGAGTGGCGAGCTTGGGGAAGTCAAGCGAATCATCGCCGCGTTTAGCGCTTCGCACATTCTCCATCGTGGACGCGACTATCGAACGGATCCGACACTGGGTGGTGGTTGCCTCCTCGACTTGGGATGGTACTGTTCCTTTGCGACTCAGTGGCTGACAGGCCTTACTGTTGTCGATGTTTCGGCGATGGGAACCAAGGCAGACCAAGGCATATGGACTAGTGCCCAAGCGATCGTCCGATTGAGCAATGGAGCAATTGCACATTGGGATTCTGGATTCGACGCGGCCGGGAGAAAGTGGATCGAAGTCGCAGGAAGTCAAGGCTCCGTGATCTGCGATGACTTTCTCAGGCCATGGGATCTTTCCAAACCGCGTTTCTGGGTACACGGATCGGACGGCAAGGCGCGCGCCGAATTGATCGGACCTGGTTTTCAGCAAGAGGTCGCAATGGTCGAGCATATCGCAAATGGGCGGACGCAAGAGAGCCATCAGTTGCTATCGATTGCAGTCGAGTCCCACCGCCATCTCGATCTTTGGGAAAAAGAGATGAATGACAGTGGATGCGACGGGACGATTCGCTAACCTCTGAAAACGTTGATATACTAGTTACAGAGGGTTTCCTAGAAGATCTTCACAATCCGAAGCGTTCGGGCTTGTTGCTTGGCTGAATTTGTTGCGTGGCAAAGGATCCATCCCAACTCGAAACGTGAGCGAGGTACACTGGATCCCTTGCGCACCGTTTGGGTTGGAGTACAGTGACACGCTTTTAGTCATTTAACTCACCCTATTTTTGATTATCCCACCCTATTTCTGAAAGAGTCAGATGATTCTCTCGTCGAAGCGAACATTAGGCTTGGTGTACTGCTGTTTTTTTGCGAAAAGCCAAATTACTTTTGCCGTTCTTGGATTCGCATTGTTGTCGATGGGCCAATCTGCAGGCCAGACATTGGAAGAGCAACTCCTTCGTGAGAATGTTCAAGATCTAGCAGACGCGGCCAAACGACTGGGCGATGCACAACGAGGAGCCATACTCTTTTTTCAGCCACATATGGCTTGCGGTAAATGCCATTCGGTGTCCGAAGCCCAGCAGAATCTTCTCGGACCTAATCTAGCAGCCATCGACAAAAAGACCACGGATGTCGAGTTAGTTGAGTCGGTGCTGCTTCCATCCAAACGGATTCAAAAAGGTTACGAGTCCGTCACGATCCTCACCGAAGATGGGCAAACACTTAGTGGCTTGGTTGTCGAGAAAACGAAAGACATAATTGCCATTCGTGAATTGACGAAACTGGGGGAGATCACATCGATCGCTGCTGATCAATTGGAATCGGAAAAGCCGAATACGCTTTCGGTCATGCCTTCTGCACAAGTGAATCAGTTGTCGAGCCGCCAACAGTTTTTGGACCTCATACGTTATCTACAAGCGATTCGCGATGGTGGTTATGCTCGCGCGAGTGAGTTGCAGCCTTCAGCGACACTTCTAGCGGTGAAGTTGCCTGAATATGAAGGGCATCTCGACCACGCGGGCTTGATTCGATCTTGGAACAAGGGGGCTATGAAAAGAGGCGAGGCTGTTTACCAACGTGTTTGTGCCAATTGCCACGGAACTAAAGATACCGCTGGATCTTTGCCGAACTCCCTTCGGTTCGCAGAGGGCAAATTCAAGAATGGTGCTGATCCCTTTGCGATTTATCAAACGTTGACGCATGGGTATGGACTCATGGTACCGCAAGTGTGGATGGTTCCTTCTCAAAAGTATGATGTCATTCATTACATACGAGAAGCATATCTCCGCGAGCAGAATCCAACGCAGTATGTCGCTGTTGATTCGAATTATCTTAGCCGACTCCCCAAAGGAGATACGTTCGGTCCGGAGCCTACCAAAATCGAGCCATGGTCTGCTATGGACTATGGACCAAGCCTGACGCATTCCTATCAGATACCTGGTGACAAGCTCAACTTCGCCTACAAGGGAGTTGCCGTGCGTTTGGATCCCGGGCCGGGTGGAGTTGCTCGCGGCAATGAGTGGATGATCTTTGATACCGACACACTGCGAATGGCTGCGACCTGGACTTCTGAGAACAGGAATGGTGCCAAGGGGGATAACTTTATCGATTGGCGAAGCATCCAATTCAATGGCCAACATCAGGTGCATCCACGAATTGTAGGGGCCGTACATCAGTATAATGCGATCGGACCAGGTTGGGCTGATCCGCAAAACGGATCGTTTGACGATACGAAGCGAGTGGCTGGTCGCGATGGGCGAATCTATGGTCCACTACCGCGCACGTGGGGCCAGTTTCGTGGTCTGTATCATCACGGCCAGCATGTGATATTTTCTTATTCGATTGGTGCCACCGATCTACTAGAGTCGCCACGTTTGATAGCACCAGAGAATTCCTCATCGTCGACAGCTCGTATTTTGAATATCGGCCCACGTGACAAACCGATGAGCCTTCAAGTGGCAGAGGATGCAGCCATCCGTTCCGAGACGTGGGCCGTTGACTCTGGAGATCCGTCTCGAGTCGTATCGACAAGCAAAACGGGCGAGAGCAGGTCGTTGGGTGCCTTTGGTTTCGTCCCGAGCCATCTTCCAGTGAAATGGGAGATTACTTCAGGCAATCTCAGACTCAACATACCTGCGGGGAACGAGCCGATCCAGGTCGCGATTTGGTCGAATCCTACTGAAAATCCAAATCGAAATGCATCGCCTGTGCTGACCTCGCAAGAATTGGACTTAAGTGAACTAACCCACGGTGGGCCAGCTCGTTGGGCGCAGTCACTGGTGACGCGTGCCACGATCGGCAATAGCGATGGCCCTTTTGCAGTGGATGTACTTCATTCGCCAGATAACAACCCTTGGTTGGCTCAATTGCGATTCACCGGCTTGGACTTTTTTGACGATGGGCGAACGGCCTTGTGCACATGGGACGGGGACGTTTGGATCGTCGATGCCCCCAATACAGAGGGTGAAATGAAGTGGAAGCGGATTGCTTCAGGCATGTTTCAACCACTGGGGCTCAAGATCGTGAACGACAAGATTCATTTGACATGCCGCGATCAATTGACGGTCTTGCATGATCTCAACGGAGATGGTGAGACTGACTTTTATGAGTGTCTCAACAATGACCACCAAGTCACCGAGCACTTTCATGAGTTCGCGATGGGATTGCAGACCGATGCAAATGGCGATTTCTATTATGCCAAATCAGGTCGTCACGCTCTTGAAGCGGTCGTGCCGCATCACGGTACGCTACTGAAAGTGAGTCGCGATGGATCAAAGACAGAGATACTTGCGAACGGGTTCCGCGCCGCGAATGGTGTCTGTATCAATCCGGATGGGTCATTTGTTGTTACGGACCAAGAGGGATTTTGGAACCCCAAGAATCGGATCAATTGGGTGACGCTCAATCCAGATGGCAAGCCGAATTTTTATGGCAACATGTTTGGATATCACGACGTCACCGATCCCTCCGATAAAGCCATGGTGCCACCCCTATGTTGGATCACCAATGAGTTTGATCGAAGTCCCGCGGAACTTCTCTGGGTTGATAGTGAACGCTGGGGGGCTTTGAATCATTCACTTCTCAATCTTTCCTACGGGTATGGTAAGGCATATTTAGTACCGCACGAAAAGGTAAATGGCCAGATGCAAGGTGGGATGATCGAACTACCAATTCCCTCGTTCCCGACGGGCGTGATGCGTGGGCGATTTCAGCATACGGATGGGCAACTCTACTTGTGCGGCATGTTCGCGTGGGCGGGAAACGCAACACAACCGGGCGGCTTTTACCGACTGCGAGCAACAGGTAAAGCGTATACGCTACCCAAAGAACTCAAAGCCACAAAGCGAGGCTTAACCTTGACATTCACCGATTCGCTGGCATCGGAATCGCTTGATCCGAGTAAAGTTCAAGTGAAGACATGGTCGCTGAAGAGGAGTGCCAACTATGGTTCGAAGCACTTTGATGAAAAAGTACTCGAAGTTCGGTCCACTCACTTATCAGCCGACGGACGAACGTTAACCTTGGACATTCCAGAGATTCAACCGACATGGTGTATGGAGATCAAATACCAATTGCGGAGCGCTTTAGGAGATTCAGTCTCCGGCAAGATTCATAATACGATTCATTCCTTAGGCGAATAAGGATGATCATGAGTCAAACTGACGGAAGAAAGGGGGAGTTCGCCACCCACCATCTCCTGAGTTTCGTCACGAACTGCGAGGGGAACATGGTGTCGATTCACATGAATCTGGACGGACTTACCTATCTCATTGAGAAGCTAGAGGGTTTGAAGAAACTTGTCGAAGATGGACATTGCGAAGACGCTCATCTATTCAGTTCCGATTCGATTGGTAATGAGTTAAGTTCAACGAAACTGGAATCTGTACAGGAGGAACGCAACGTGGTTCAGCACGTCAAATTGTACGGATGGACCGATGCATGGGCATGTGCTCACGGGCTTATTCCAAAAGAAGCAGCATACCATGCACGGCGACTCGAACGCTAGAACATACAACATGTTGCCACCGTCGGATTCAGGTCAGATGGCAGAAGAACCTAACGCAGAAAGATAGGTTCAATCCATTATTTTGTGTTTGGTCTTTCTGCTCGCCAAACTCAATCTGTTCCAGCTGCGGGATACTCATTCACAAAAACAGAAGAACCATGCCCGTAGTGATTCGGAAAATTGTTGATCAGAGATTCCATAACTTTGTGGAAATCGAGGCAGATTCATGGGATCTCAGAACTCAAATCGAATCACTTGAGAACTGGATGGCGAAGCATAGCGATTCGCTGGACAATCGATTCAACTGGGTTGCAGACATCGGGTTCACATCGAGAGCAGATGCGACCGGCGGTGGCCCACCCCTTACCATTCGCTTAATGACTGCATGTGTGAACGCCAATTTAGAGATCTACCTTTCCGAGTACGGATTAAACCACGGAGAATCCGTAGAATAGTTTAGGACTATGTGAAGATGAGCGTGGATTAGTGTTCCCATCAAAAAACATCGATGAAGCGAGGATCGAAGTGCCAGCGAATAACCGACCCGTCTCCTACAGAAAAAAGACCTCGATCGAAAACATATCAAAGAGCCCTTTATATGTTATCTGCTGTTTTTGGTGCCGTTGATCGTAGCCACATATTCAGACGCCGATCCGTCCCATCCGCACCGGTGACATCGGCCGTCACGAAAAGAGTGTGCGCAATTTGGCTTGTTGTACAAGTAATGCGAACACTCTGGACAAAGCGCTGACATTGAAGCCTGTGACGGCAGGAACCGCGATCCGCATTTATCACGGTTTGTTTCTGTCCCGTTCGCAACGTGATTCAATTGCAACAAGTTCGTGCAGCGATTCAGTGAGTTCCATTGCCGTACGTAAATCAAGCAAAAGTTCTACGTTGCCGACCACTGGCCTCCAATTACGCCCAGCATGGTAGTGATCTTATCGAGTGAAAGTCCCGTGTGTTTAGTTCCAGTCCGTTCGACTGGAGGACTTTATACCAAATGAATAGCTCTTAAGAAAGAAAAACGAGGTGAGGGCAACTGCGGAAGGCTGACCGACCGTGGGAAAGAAGCCTGCGAAACCATGGGTACCAATCGGGACGAGGACCATAGCCAACCTACGAACCTTCGTCATCTTCTCCCTCGCTTCCACACGATGATCCTGGAGGATCTGATGGTGGCAACTGCGGTGTCTTCGGTGGTTGCGGCTCTCGGTAGAATTTCGTTTGAGACTACACTGACACCGACGAGCTACCGTACTTCAATACTTGAATGGCGTCGGTTGGGATACCGCGTTGTCCTTTATTTTATCTGGTTCCTTTCCGCAGAGACAGCGATCGACCGATTCGCAAGTCGCGTGCAGCAGGGCGGCCATGACACCCCTGAAACTTTTGATATACCCGCGGACTAACGAATCTTTTCGACAGGGAGGGCGGACACCGAAAATTCTAATTCGAAACAAGAGCGAGGATTCGCTCCTCACTCATAGGCATGCAGCCTTTCCGAAGTTTCTTATTAGTCACTCGCCTCGGCAGAAGAACGAAGTCGCATTGATTAAGGTTTTATCTTGGCTGTTGGTGCGATGTTTTTTATCAAGCGGGGAACGTAGCTATCGTATCTTGAGTGAGGTGAGGTCCCGTTTGGCTTGAGGGTCTCAATCATCGGATGAAGAGACTTCCCTTTCTCGCCAATGGCCTCGATCGCTGCAAGCGCGGACATCGAAACGAGCACGCCGTTCTTGTCAGGCGCAGCGAGAGAGCCGAGAGTCTCTAGCGATCGAGCGAGCGAGGTGTGGCTCCCAAACTGAGCGAGAGCTTGCGCGGCCACAATTCGTACGGCCATCGACGAGTCCGTCAATGCTCTCTCAAGAGTATGTTCGTGCGAGGATACGGCTGCTTCTCCACGGACCAACATCCCAATTGCCCCCCAATAGCGAACCGCACTGTCTGCGTCCGACATCAATGCAATCACTGAACTAATGGAGTTAGCTCTAGCATCAGATGCTATTGTGGCTGCTGCCATGATACTCGCTTGCGAATACTTGGAAGCATCGCGAGCGATCTGGTAAGGTGTACTTCCAGACGACCGCGTGTGCATCTCCATTTCTGGTAGAAAGCATATGTCTTTTGTTCGAAGAAGATGTCTTGCTTGCACTTCTCGCATTGTTTGAAGAATGGCTTGATGATCCTTGGAATTCGCTAAGTTGTTAACCTCATCGCGATCACTCTCTAAATCGTAGAGCTCTTCCGTGGCTTTTGGTGTCCTCCAGAAGATGGACTGAGCGTCATTCGTCTGACCGCGTAGGAATTGGTTATGCCATACGCTTGTAGTTGGCGTTTCAAATTGGTAGGCAACTCTCTGGGCTTGAGAAACATGCGGGTAGTAGTTTCTCAAGTAGACATACCGCCCATCGGTAAGACTACGCACCAAATCCATGCGTTCGTCCATTCGTCCTCGCTCGCCATACAGAAATGGTTGAGGTTCGCTTTGATGTGGTCCGGCAAATGCAAAGCCCTGCATCCATTGAGGCGGCCTGATTCCAACAATGCTCAACACAGTTGGGGCAAGATCTACAAACGACACCATACGATTCGACATCCCTCCGGGCTTGTACTCTTTCGGAGCGAGGTGTTCCCATTTGGGAGGGAAATACACAACCATTGGAACATGGAGCCCAGAATTGCAAGGCCAACGCTTGCTTCGCGGCATGCCGCTTCCGTGGTCGCCGTAGTAAAAGACAATGGTGTCATCAGCCAGGCCGGCAGCAGTGAGTTCTGCGAGTCTCTTTCCTGCATCGGCGTCAGCTTCACTTACTTTGTCATAATATTGCGCCCAATCTTCACGGACCTCGGGCAAGTCAGGATGATAGGCTGGTACGCGGACTTCGTCGGGCTTGGTGATTCGAGTGTGCGGGCGTGTCCGGATTTGGCTTTCATGACTTTTGGTCGAATTGAAGATTGCAAAGAACGGTTGCCCCTCGGCTCGATTTTTCCAACTTGCTTTACCAGAGGATTCATCCCAAACCTTTCCGGGTTCGTTTACGTTGTAATCCGTTTTGCTGTTGTTCGTGCAATAGTAACCAACCTCTCGAAGATACTGAGGATACAGCTTGAAGCCCGCTGGTAGCGTAACCATTGAACGCATATGCAGCCCACCGCTGCTGGATGGGTATAGTCCGGTAATGATGGCAGTCCTAGCGGGTGCACAAACCGGAGCAACCGACCAAGCACGCTGAAATGCCATACCTTTTGCTGCGAGCCCATCGATGTTCGGGGTCCGAGCGAGTTTATCACCATAGCAACCCATTTCAGGTCCATGATCTTCACTCGTAAGCCAAAGAATGTTGGGCCGATCCGCAGCAAACAAACTGCCGGTCACAATCGAAATACCTAGAAACGCCAAAATCTTCGAAGTCATAGTTGGAACGATTAGCAGAGAGAGCGAGTTAGCGGGTCTTCATTGGAGTCATTTTACTCGATTCTGATCCGAAAGTGGGTTTCGAGTTTTCGCTTGGGTACCTTGATTGCATTGCGAATCTGCTCTGGAGTCAACGCCAGAAAGGAAGTAATTTTGCATTTTGCAACTGTCTCGGGGGAATAAAGGTTGAAATAAAAACTCGATCGATTTGCGATATCTTGCGTTCCCTGAACAGATTCGCTATCGAGATAATCGTAAAGAAATTGGATCCATCGCTCGACGTCTAACGTCAATTCTTGTGACTTCTCCACGATCCTCTTCTGGATTTGTCCGTCTGTTGGTTTCGTTGATTGTTGAAAATTGAAATCCCAATTTCTTTCCATCACAAAGAAACTCTCAATCCACCTTTCCAAACGCGGGTCCGTGCTAATCGCTACATGGTCCATCTCATGCATCAACAGGGGATTCGACCACGGTGCGACCGGTTTAAAGTCTGACCCGACAATTACTTTATGGACTACCCGCGAAGTAGGTTTCTTGTACCGTACATTCACTCGAACTGTTTGCCCATCAGGCCCAGACTCTACCGTCTGGTACTGCATGAAATATTGGTAATCGATAGTCAATTCAAAGAACGTTAGCGCTTGCCGATTCTCCTTGCGAAGTCGCTCGTCATCTTCTTCGATGCTTACCTCCCCTGCTTGAATTAAGCGAACAAACTCACCTGGGGCGGTTGCGAGCCATGGATGAACTGCAGCCTTCTGGCGTTGCCCCAAAGCAATATCTGCAGATGACACCTGCCAAAGAAGTGCAATCGAAAACAAAAGCAAACGAATTCGAAAACGCACACTAGATTCAAGATTAGTTGCATCGCATGAAAGCAAAACGGATTCTAGCAACGGAAGATGATCTCCAAATTGGCCAGAGCTATTCAGGAAACGCTCACGGAGTAATGGGCATTCGTATCCAATGATCATTGACCTATACCCACAGTAGAACCGAATGGATCGTTTCTTCTCCCTGCCGTCGTTTCGCTTATAGTTTACCTGTAATTCTTGCGGAGAGTTAGCACGAGCGGGCAGAAAAACACGTGGGTCCCTAGGATTGTATTTTCCAACGCCAATCTGTCGACTCTTGGGAATCAACCCAAATGGTCCACTCGGAGTTTCGGAATTAAGAGCTACCTATGGACACCTATGGACGTTTCTTTTTATTTCTCGGAGCCGGATCTCTCTTCGATTCACTCGAGCATCAAAAGCGCATATCAAATATACTGTCGGATCTTCAGCACACTTCTCTACGACGATCCCCTATCACTTTGGACTTTCCACACGATACACGCTGGCGCCGTTATCCGAACTTGGCGAGGACGCTTTTAGCTTTCCGAGAACAGCAACCGTCTTGGAGTAGTCGTCGCCCGAAAACCAATCCACTGTTTCCCCATCGAACTGTTCTGACGATTTGGGGATTTTCCTTAGATAGTTTTCTTTACCGATATAGAAACTTTTCTTTCGGATCGCGGGATGCTTTCGAGCAATCAACTGCTTGAGTCGCGAGATTCGATCCGCGGTCGGTGGATGGGATTCGAAATACGAACCAAGCGCCTCGATCAACGCCCCAGTGATCTCACCGATCGGCTCTTTCGATCGCGTCGTGGTTCGTTCTTCATACCGCTCTCTCAATCGTTCGAAGGTGGAGACGATTGCCCCGGGTTCATAACCTGCAGACATTGCGAAACGTAAACCCGCCGCGTCTGCCTCGTGCTCTTGGTATTTTCGGTATCCGGCAGAGACCACCTGGTGGGTCATCTCTGCCAAGTGACCAATATCATCCATTCCGATGCGATCCAGGGCGATCTGCGACTGAAACATTTCAATACAGTGACGCTGATCGACATGCGCAATTTCATGCCCCAGAATGCTCGCGAGTTCAGACTCTGAACGCAAGAATTTGAGCATCCCAGTACTGATGAAAACCTGCCCACCTGGGAGAGCAAAGGCGTTGATCCAAGATCCCTCTACAACGTGAAACTCGTATTGAATACCAGGTCTTCTGACATAAGGTACCAGCCCCTGACCGACCGCGGTAACATAGCTTTGCCAATCGGAGTTACCAGCTGATGCATCGATCATACCGCGGCTAAGATTGCGACCGAACTCCATCTCTTTCTTATCCGATACGCGAATCAACGTCAGACCGAATTGATCAACGTCGCGGATCACATCTCCCCAGACCTCCATTGCAGCGGACAAGCTCACCGATTCATCGACATCTCCAATCCACACCGCTGCGGCACCGATGAGCATCAAAGCTAGTGCGATCCAGGCTCCAGTACGATTCCACATATTAAGATCCTTAGAGATAAGCCTTCAACTGAGACTTGAAACGCGTGTAAACCCATGAAACAGTGATTAACAATAGACCAAGTAATATGAACGAGAAAATACGATAGGGTGTTTCCATGTGACGCAGATCGTATAAGAAGAGTTTCGGTAGACAGACTCCGAGGACAGCCAATCCCGTCAGACGAAACACACGATCATGCAAGAAGAAGCCGATGGCGAGCAGGATTGCCCCTTCGATACCCCAAGCCGCAGTAAGAAATCGTCCCGGCATTTCGTAGAAGAGCAATACACCTAACAAGACCGTTGCCAATAGGCAGTACAGGACACGCGCGTTCCCATCCATCCACCGCAGGGGATCGTGTACGGGATTTTGGCCCGATTTAAACTGAGCCTCAATACGTGGACTGAGCAGTTGACAGACATAGAGACAACCTATCACGAAGGTACCAGTCACGACGGGACCAAAGAATCCACTCGTCTCCTCTGGAACATGAAAATTTGTTGCCCAACTTCGACCAAAAGTTAATATTGCAATCAAATAGCTTTGCCAACGCAGGTCAGCATTTTTGAAACGCAACCCGAGATACAGTAGGACGACTCCCAAGACTGCCCAACCGAGCACGGCTAGAACCCGCCCCAACTCGAAACGCATCAAGACTACCAGCACCAAGGCCGCAGCATAGAGATACAATCGACCTAGCCATGGTTCTGTGGCCGATAGGCGGTGTTGCTCTCTCGCATCCGACAGGCGTGAAGCGAGGTAGTAACAAAAAACGACGATCGGACCGACAGTCAAAAGCCGGTGCGAAATACCCGCCGTAACGCCTGGGTTCACAAAATTGGCAAAGAATATCCGACCGAGCATCAAAACGCTCGCAACATATCCGTGCCATCGCAAATCCGATCGTACCCAATGAAATCCCATTTCGATCAGGAGTAAAGCAAATACCCCCCAACCCACAGCAACGAGCGGAGCGGGTAAAACGTGCCAAAGGAACAATAGGGACATGCCAGACGCTGCTGCCCGAGCAAAGCTAGATAAGGCTGTCGGTCCATTTGACTGTAAGGTCAATAGAGGCTCGCGAAGCATGCGACTGCTAGTCACGTACAGTATGACGGCGGCTGGAGCTAACCATACCCATATCCTCTCCGTGGTTGCTGGCAGTGTGTCTGGATAGATAAGGAATCCATTCAATCCGAACAACAGAACGAAACCCAAAAGGCCGACCACGCAGCTTTGGACGCAAAACTCTACCAATCGAGCTCGAAACGCGACCTCCAAGAGCAAAAATGCGAACGCCAACCAAGCAATCCCCAAATACTCAGGGTGGAGATTGTTGTGTTTCAACCAAATCTCCCCCCCTAGCACTAGAGTCAATAATCCGGTCGCTGCGAAACTGTAGCCTCGTTCAACAACCAACAGCTCAGATTCTTTCCATCGCCAGAGCACCATACGATTGAAATAAAAAATCGCTGCGAGAAGAAGTGCGAGCGGTGTCCATTCCATGAGGTCCAGCGTCGATAATCGCGTCGTATGAGTCCATGTCATCAAATCGCAGGTGACAAATCGCGTCAAAACCAAAAAGAAGACTGGTGTGGATAGGCCTCGCAGAAAGCTTTGCCCGAGCAGGATCCCGGCAAGAAACAAGAACTCTCCTTCCATCAACCAGGCGACATTCAGTCGCCATCCCGCGTCACTGTACCTTTGCCAAATAGCAATGGCGCATAATGCTGTGGAGATCGTGATAGCTGCTTCATACCCGCCTAAAACCAAGCGTTCAAATGGCTGCGTATCTGCACCAAAGGTCGATACAGGCCTCAACATGGCCCGGAGAATACTACTCACGAGATAAGCGACCGCAGTCACACCAAATAGCAGATAGAGCGTTCCAAAGTTATCGCCCCACTGCATGATCGAAAGTCCAATCAGTCCGCATGCGTTCAACGGCAGAAGACTTCTCCCCACACGGATTTCCCGACTTCCTTTGGCAACGGTAGCAATATCGAAACACTCGAATAAGAGCCAGCAAAAAGCGATAACAAGATGACCAGTGGTAAAGTCAAACCAGATTCTACTGCCAGCCAGGACCTCCGTGTAACGAATCGCGAATACCCCATACGTGCAGACGATACCAAACACGGCGAGTCGGTCCCACGAGTAACGAAACGCGACCACTAATAAGGTTGCAGCCAGCAACACACTCGCGACGGCCGAAAACAACGTAGCGGTGCTAATCGCAATCGCGAAGAAACCAAAGAAGTAAGCTAACCCTGTCACAACCTCCATTCGATAATAGAGCGAATGCGCAATCATCCCCGCCGCTACCGCAAAGAGGAGCAGGAAGGCGATAGTTGGATTCTCCAGAATACGCGATGCCTCCAGGCCATGCATCGCATAGGTCACAAAGTACAATCCAGCCCACCCCCCGGCGATCAATCCGTAAGAGAACGTTCGAAAGCCGACTTTTCGCTGCACGACACTCCCTATGCCGAGCATGCCGACACTAACGACAAAGCCGATAGCCAACCGACCGACCGGTCCCAGCCTTGTCAGCGAATAGCCTACGAAAAGTGCAATTCCAACAACCAACAAAAGCACGCCGATCTTATTGAGCCAACTCCCCCCAATCACGGACTCCAAACCTTCCTCGTCTGACGTATGCGTCTGAACTGTCGGTTGGAGCGGAGACGGAGTCGACAATACGTCGTGATGCAACGATTCCTGGTCGCCAATCGGATGCTGGTCTACTTTCAGCGAAGGTACATGCTCGCCTGGAAGGTCATGAATCGAGGCGACACGGTATTCACAAAGAGGGCAGTATTTTCCGTTCCATGGACAATGGCATTTAGGACACGTCGGTCGCGACGGTTCCGCTACCTCGCTCACCCTCGGTGCCTCAGGCAACTCCAGGGCATTCGAAGCAACCGACGCGATGGCAGCATGCTCAGGTTCCATGAGTGACACTGCGACGGGCAGAGGTACACGCTTCTCGCTCGGTACAAACTCCACTTTGGCCGCAACCTGCTCCACTTCTTTGGATCTGCGACTCACATAGATTTCGTTCCAAAGTACGCGGACACGCCTCTCCAAAGACTCTGTTTCAATCCGGAGATTTTGGATATGGCGAGACCGAGCCAATGCAAAGATCGACAATAGCAACGACAGCATGGCTCCGAAAACACTCATAACACAAACAAAAATTATGACTTCTTCCATCGTGGCCTCTCTCCGCTCGAAATCCCGGCAAATATCCAGGATCGGACGGCACGACGGAGCGTGCCTACTACTTTTGTCGGCGGTGTCATATGGTTCATAAAAGAGAAATACCTTCAACGCGATGGATGAAAGCAAACTGTGTGCCAGAACCCGGCATGCACTTCCCTAGTATCAACAACCGTTCAAATCCTCGCCTTTTATGACAAAAAAATGAGTAGCCTCCTACCGTTCCGTATCATCTGATAACGATTTCGTGCGTTCGAGCACACTTGGTTTTGTCAGGCTAAGCGTAGCTAGTCAAATCGCTGCGTGAGGTTGTTTGCAATCTTACGCGAGAGCCCCCACACCTAGCATCCCACAACAAACCTAGCATCCCACAACGCAGTCGTAAGCGAACGACTCACGTTTTGGTTTTCGGAGTCACAAATCATGAAGGAGCAGCTAGGCAATCCATCGTGTAGAAATTCCTAACGAGCAATTAAGCTCCGAACATGTTCGTCGGACAGAGCGTGCTTCCAGATACGAACATCGTCGATCAAGCCATCCATGAATTCATTGGTTCCCGTATTCCCAATCTGCATGGTTTGGCCTCTTCGCATCAGTCGAGGCTCACCTTTGAACGCAATCGTCTTCTTGCGGTCGGCGTCGAGATAAAGCCGGCATTCTTTTTTTTCGTTGTCGACCACAAAGGTGACTAGATACCAGCGCTGCGTCTCGAGGTCCCCTCCTTGTCCATTGCTACCGACGTCGTCCTTGTAGAAATTAATCTTCGTATCGATCCAAACTGTGCCGTCACCGATGTCACCATGAACTTTGTCGGTATTCACTTTCATATCGAAGTTAAACTCGCCACCAAAGCGAGTGCCGAGGATTCCTGAGAAGGTTGGCTCTTTAGTCAACCAAACCCACGCCGACACTGTGAAAGTACCGATCTCGAAATCAGGAGAATACGGAATGCTGACGTGGTCTCCCTTTTGGCGGTCAAACAGCAATGCCTTGCCAAATTTTCCTTCGCGTGACACGGCGCCGTTGATGGTGCCATGATGGGTCCCGACACTGTCCCGCGCCTCGCGTTCTATGTCGTCAAGCTTCCAATGCGCGATGGGCGAAGGAAGGTTCACGATGTTAGTAGACTGTGTGAGCCTAGTTTCACGAATATATTGTTCGGCGAAGATATAGTATTCGTCGAAGAGGCAAAGGTACGTCGTAAGACCGAGAATACAACAAGTACGAATACCACTCGCGTTGCTGAACCAGGAAAGACTCATCGTGTTATTGCCTCGTGGAAAGTTAGGACACTCGATTTTTGAATCAGCAGACCATTGGACCGAAAAACCCCCGAGATTATACCGACTAAAGTAAGGGCATTCTATTGCGAATGCGAGGTCACGACGATTGTTTGCTCGTTCCAACTGGAAATGGAGTCAATCCAAGTGGAATGAGTAGGGAAACGATAAATCCACAGCATGCGCTTTCGCCACAAAGCTGGGTCGTTTCGGCACACAAACATGAGCGAATGAGCCCGTTGGGGAAATTTCGGAGTCGAGTGCTATTTCAAAGGTGCCTTGCTGGTGAAGTATTCGAGTGTCAACTTAACTCATTGGAACACAAATTGCTGTTCGTTGCCCCCTTGCACATTGCGAGCCTTACTTGCAATAGCAACTTTAGCCAAGAGTGACCACGGTGGAGAGCCGAAAGCAATGTCCTTCAAAACGATTCTGGTTCCGTTTGATTTTAGCGAACACAGTGTGCTAGCGCTCGAGAAGGCCTGCCAGCTCGGGCAACAGCTTCATGCCGAATTGCATATCGTCCATGTGAGGGACGGTGGGGCTGACGAGGACTTGCAGCGTCACGCAATGGATCGGCTATTGTCTGCAGTTCCTCCAACGTATGAAATGCAGAACCGAGTTCATCGCCAAGTTTTAAACGGTCGGGCTCACGCGGAAGTGATCCAATACTCCAAACAGCATCAGGCCGATTTGATCGTGGTGGGCTCACGCGGCCGCAATGGCATTCTTTCCTTATCTCTGGGAAGTGTTGCACAACGAATTCTCAAAGAAGCTCCCTGCCCCGTTGTATTGGTTAGGGCGGATTTGACCAATGCGATAGAGTCTGTGGATGAGGCAGATATCCAGTACCGAGGTTTAAAGGAATCCGACTCACCAGCTCTCGACTTAATCGCTCGCGCCATTAGCCTGCGGGCGACGGATATTCATATTGATCCCTTGGACAAGGAACAATACCAAGTTCGTTTCCGGATTGATGGAATCGTCGTTTCGTATTGCAATGTTGATACGGGGGTAGCAGAACGTTTAATGCACCAGTATCGGACCTTAGCCAGGATTGACGCCGTCGATCCTTTTCGGCCTCGTGAAGGCCGTTTGATGCTGCCTGCCAGCATGTATGATTTCGAAGTGCGGGTTACCACAACTCCAGTTGCCGGTGGTGAAGCCATGGCACTGCGGCTGTTTACCAAAGAGAGTGTATTCATGCCACTTGGGTCCCTCGGCTTTGGGCCAGCTGGACTTCAGACGGTTCAAGAGATGCTGCATGGGAGCGAGGGGCTATTGTTGGTTTCCGGTCCAACAGGCTCGGGTAAGACCACGACGGTTTACTCGATGCTACAAACCTACGGCAGCACAAACAAGAACATCGTTTCTATCGAAGACCCGGTTGAGTTTGATGTCCCATTTGTCCGACAGCTCAATGTAGATGAGCGACATGATGTTACGATGACGAGCGGATTACGAACTATTTTGCGCATGGACCCCGATATCATTTTTGTGGGAGAGATCCGCGACCCAGAGAACGCAGCGATCGCCTTACGGGCAGCGAGTTCTGGTCGTTTCGTCTTCAGTTCATTGCATACTCGCGACGTCGCGGCCACGTTCACCGCTTTTCGCGAGTTGGGTGTCAAAGATCGATCCGTAGCCGAAAACGTCATCGGAGTAGTCAATCAGCGGTTGGTAAGAAAGCTCTGCGAAAAGTGCCGCAGAGTCGGTGAGCTTGGACAGAATGAACGAGAAATATTCACACTCCTCGGTGTCGAGATACCAAGCGTGGTTTACCAATCGGTTGGATGCGATGCATGTCGAGGTTCTGGCTTCAAAGGGCGTTGTGGTGTCTTTGAATGTGTTAGGATCGACGCGGAGTTGGCCAAAGCAATTAGCGACAATGCAAACGAAGACGATATTCGGCGTTTGATTCGAGCCAAAGGTATTTCAAGCCTGACTGCCGAGGCGTTGAAAAAAGTGATCGATGGAGTTACGAGTCTTGACGAAGCCTTGTCCGTACGATGGGCATAACGACTCGTTCTACTCACGCTATCAAAAATCCCGGCAAGGACAACTTTGTGATGGACGATCCAGATTTCCGTATTGATTGTCATAATATTTCTTTCTGCTTTAGACACAGCCGACAAAAAAGTCATCGTAGTAGGCAAATTCAACGTACTGTCCATCTAGAAATCCCTGCAAATCTTAAAGAGCGGACAGCACGACGGAGCATGCCTGCTACTTGTGTCGGTAGTGTTGGTTTAAGGCTTGATCATGGACTTGCTTCAAACTGTGTACATTTGTCATGCCGATTGCCCCTATCAAGTCCTCCGCTCAATTATCAAGCTTCAGCGCGTCTCAGAGCCCTTCAGCCAAACAAATGATCAGTAGGTCTTTTACCTGTCCGCATAGTGGGATAGTCAAAAAGAGTTCCCCCTTTCAACCCGCGCGGTAAATAAAATAGCAGCAATTCCACGAGTGCCTGGCACCGTAAGCGTGAAGCTAAAAGGAGATTGGGATGAATGAATGATGGCCAAAAGGCAAGATGATGGGTGTGTGACAGGGGGCCCTAATTGCCAAATAAAGGAGAGGGACAGTATTCAATCTGGGCTAGAACGTGTAGATGCTTGGCATCCTCCATCTACTAAAGCACTCTGGCAATAATGCATTTCAAGTAGTCTGTTTCTGGACAGCTCAAACAACTCGGATGGTCCGAGGCAGCTCCGCGATCTTCGATGATTTGAACTTCGCGACGCACGCGAGTCGCTACACCCTTCAACATATCGCGAAACTCTTGTCTTGAGACTCGGCCAGAACAACTGCAAGTTACCAACGTACCTCCTGGTTGCAACAATCGCATAGCCAAAAAATTTAATCGGTGATAAGCAGCTAACGCCCTTTGAAGATTGTCTCGAGAACTCGCCAACCGTGGTGGATCCAACACGATTGCATCGTACCTAACTCCTGCATCGACTTGCGCGGACAAGTAGTCGAAAAAGTCCGCATTGATAAACTTGACTCGCTCCTGTACGCCATTTAGTTCCGCATGTTCGCGCGCCGTAAGAAGAGCTTTTTCACTGGAATCAATTGCCATGATCGAGGCGTTCGGACGGTTCTTTGCAATCGTTAATGCAAACCCACCGATGTAGGTGCAAACATCGAGTACATTTGCATGATCTGGAATCCAACGAACTGCAGCCAAACGATTTTCTCGTTGATCTAGATAGTAACCCGTCTTCTGACCAGCGTTGAGATCGACATGCCAGCGCAGTCCATTCTCGATGATCTCGATCGGTTCAATGGGAGCGCTACCCAAAAGACACTTCAGTTGCGGCTCCATCCCCTCGCTTTTTGCAGTGCGTTCATCGATCTGAAGCGAAATGCTGATCGGACGATACAACTCGTAGAGGCGATCGGCTATCGAAGGAACGTAGGCCATCAAAGCGGCGCTGGTGAGCTGCACCACAATATGTTCAGAGTACTTGTCAACGACCAGACCGCTCAGTTGGTCTGCTTCGCTGAAGACCAATCGCATCGATTCGCCAGGCTCACCTGTGGACATCTTCGTTCGATGTTCGATCGCTCGATCCAGCCGGCGAAGAAATAGTCCGTCATTCACTTGCTCAGTTTGATCCCAAGTATAGATGCGAACTCGAATTCGACTGTTGGCATTGTAGAGTCCACGACCTACGAACTTGCCATCCTCGCGAACGAGATCGACCACTTGACCAACCGCAGGTGTCGAACCAGGTTCGTGAATGGAGTGCTCCAAAATCCACGGGTGATGTCCGTCGAAGCCACGCTTTTTGGTTTGCTTGAGAATGATCTGGCGGACCGAGGACTGAATGACACCTTGGCTCATTGGCTAAATCCAGTCGCTTGTTCGATGGACGGACGAATGTTAGATAAACCGATCGACTCAGTGAGAGCGTTCCATTTTTGAGAACACTCTTCGAGCTTTTCTCGCGAAGTCTCAGGCTGCTGAATGATTTCGAGCAAAGTATCTGCAAGAATAGAACGATACTTTCGAGCAGACTGGAAGCGAATCGACAACGTCGTTTGTTCCATCCGACTATCTCGATTGTTTAGGTTTTGATAGAGTCGATAATCTTCCCGGATTGAGTTTTTGCTTGGTTGCGCAGGCCATCGTTCCACGCTTGAGCTTCGTTCCGCGAGAGTGTTTCTTTGCTCCCCATCGGACAACCACGCGATGAACTGCGAAGCGACCGAGGTTTGCCTGGTCTTCTTGCCTACGGATGCCAACAAGCCTCCTGTTGGATTCCAAACGATCTTGCTAATTTGCAAAGCTTCGGATTCAGCGGAGTTTCGATTGTCGAGTTCGTTGCTAGGTGCCGTGTCAGACGGAAAGGCAATTGCAATCGATTTCGTTTTACCTTGCGCAGAGACGATGGAACTCCATGCTTCTTCGTGCGTCGTCAAGAACGTTTCAGGAAATTTTGCCGCAAGCACGCTCAATGCATCTGCAGCAAGCACGAAGTCGGGAGACGACAGTTTTGCTTTTAGCTTATTCAAATCGAAAAACCCACGCCGCTTCGCGTTTGTTGTGGAAGCTATCCACAAGAAACGATCCACAATAGCATCCCTCTGCGCATCCGTGGTACTTGAGATCAATTGCTTCATTCGCTCTGGGTTCGCGGTGTATCCCGAGGAATCGACCAAGATGGCACTCCAGACCTGCGCTGCGATCGACGAGCGGTCATCGACTGCGTTATTGGGATCATCCAACGGATCTAGGGACTTTAGAGAGACGTTGCGGGAAACAGCTACCAACTGTGGCGAACCGAGCGGAAGTGCAATAAGCGAAGCACCAAACCGACTCGCAGATCGCCAACGCGCGGGCCATTGCTCTGTCACGGAACGGGATGGTTGTCCCTCGGGACTGTCCTGAATATCGAATGGTTTGCCAACGGCTGCGTTTGGGAGTGGGGATATGCAATTCAACGCGATCATGTCCCCTGTCAACAAGGCAGGGAAAATCCAAACGTCTGCTTTGTCGCTCAACGGCTCTGCCAACTGATCGACGGAGACCTTTTCAATTTCGATGGGTTGCTCTGAAAATGAGGACCATCGGAGCTTGAGATCCTCTTCGAGACTGTGTTCCAATAGCATGATCCGAATCGGAGGTCTGTCCTTTGCGGCAATCGACGGGGTGGATTTCGCCCCTGCTTTCTTCCCAGGCTGGTCACATCCAGTGACGGACAGGACCAAACAAAAAAGTGCGACGAAGCCATATCGAAGGAGCAACGGTGAAATTTTTTGCATGAGAAAACGAGAACAATCGCTTGGTCGGGGAGATTCTGCAAAACGCTTTGGAACAGTATAGTATCGCGATCGGGAACCTTCCTAGGGCATACGAACTTTTACCTCGCGAATCATGGCAGAAGAGTTTTAGCATGAGCTACTACATTGGCATCGATATTGGAACATCCGGCACCAAGAGCTTACTAATTGATTCCTCCGGAAAGATCATCGCTGAATCCGCGGCCGAATACCCCGTGCATATGCCCAAGCCTTTATGGACAGAGCAAGATCCCGAGGATTGGTGGCAGGCTGTCAAGAAAACGGTCAAAGCGGTCGTTAAAGCAGGCAAAGTCAAGAAGACCGAAGTGAAGGCGATCGGGCTCTCAGGTCAGATGCATGGTTCGGTGTTTCTCAACAAAAAGGGAAATGTTATTCGAAAGGCATTGCTCTGGAATGACCAGCGAACAGCGGCGGAATGTGAAGAAATTACTAAGCGGGCCGGTGGTCGCGAGGCGTTGATCGACATGGTTGCCAACCCTGCATTGACAGGCTTTACCGCACCGAAACTCTTGTGGCTTCGCAATCATGAACCTAAAAACTACGATGCATTAACACATTTGCTTTTGCCAAAAGATGATATTCGTCGGCGTCTGACCGGTGAATTGGCAACCGATGCCAGCGATGCCAGCGGTATGTTGTTGCTGGATGTCAAGAAACGACAATGGTCAAAAGAGCTGCTTGCAAAATTGGAGATTGATCCATCCATCCTGGCGACCGTTTATGAATCGGAACAAGTCACGGGAACTCTGCTTCCCGATGTTGCTTCAGAACTGGGGCTATCCCCCGACTGCAAAGTGGTAGGCGGCGCGGGAGATTGCGCAGCAGGTGCGGTTGGAAACGGTATCGTCAAACAAGGAATCTTGACTGCTTCGCTCGGAACGTCTGGAGTGATGTTCTGCCACAGTGACGAACCCCAATACGACAAACAGGGACGGTTACACACCTTTTGTCATGCGGTGCATGGAAAGTGGCACATGATGGGTGTCACTTTGTCTGCTGCAGGTTCGCTTCAATGGTTCGTTTCGAATTTGTGCAAAGAACTCGTTCAGAAAAAAGGGATTGATCCATATGCCATCCTCAATGCAGAAGCGGCAGAAACATCCGTCGGTTCCGAAGGATTATTCTTTTTGCCATATCTCGCGGGCGAACGCACTCCCCATGCCGATCCGAATGCACGCGGCTGCTTTATCGGCCTGACAAGCAAACATACGCGAGGGCACATGGCACGAGCTGTTATGGAAGGTGTCACGTATTCTCTTCGTGAGAGTCTCGACATTCTCGGTCAACTCGATGTACCAGTCAAAGAGATCCGAGTGAGCGGCGGTGGAGCCAAGAGCCCGTTATGGAAGCAAATCATGGCGGATACTTTTGGGCAGAAAGCATGCACGATCAACGCGGAACAAGGCCCAGCGTTTGGAGTCGCGCTGCTTGCAGCCGTTGGTGATGGGGCTTACAAAAACATCGAAGAGGCGTGCAAGGCAACGATCCAGGTCGTCGACCGCATTCCACCGAAGAAAGCTTCGCAGAAAGCTTACGATGCAGGCTTTCCCGTTTACCAATCCTTGTATTACGCACTACAGAAGAGCTTTGTAGAAATTGGAAAGCTTGCGTGACGCATGGGACTTCATCGGTTTTTCGTAGAAGAACTCGGAGCTGCTCGAATTATACTCGACGACACTGAAGCTCATCATGCCATCAAGGTACTGAGATTGCAGGTTGGGACATCCATCGAGCTGTTTGACGGAAAAGGAAATGTTTCCATCGGAACCATCGATTCGATGACCAAACGGGAGCTTGTTGTAACGGCTCAGCCCCCTCGCTTCGAGCCACGAGACAGTCTGGATCGGATTCGATTCGCAGTATCTTTGCCTAAAGGAGATCGTCAGCGCAATACCGTGGAAAAGCTTGTTGAATTAGGTGTTGATCGTTTAACACCGCTTCATACTGAGCGCTCCGTCGCTGAAATCGATCATAGCAATCGAGATCGACTCATCAGATACGCACTGGAATCGTGCAAACAGTGTCGTAGGAATCGTACGATGCGTGTTGAGGAAACCCAAAATATTTCCCAGTTGCGACAATTCCTCAAATCGGAGGAAGCGAAAGATTTGGATTCATGGGTGCTGCATCCCGCTGAACAGTTAATGACGGTTCACACGGGGATTAGCTTATCCAATCGCTATTACGATGCCCCTGCAAAGAAACTATTGTTTATCGTTGGCCCCGAAGGTGGCTTTACGAACTCCGAAGTTAGTTTGCTTCTGGCAAGTGGTGCGAACCAACTCAGTTTGGGGGATAGAATACTTCGAGTCGAAACAGCAGTATCAGTAGCAGCTACGCTAGCCTCTATTTGGATACGGGCGTAAGGACAAAGAGAAAATAATCACTCGGCTTGCGCGTTTTCGCAGCTTTCAGTCGCTCTATCCCATACAACTTGCCCGTCAGGCCTAGATACCCGTGTAATTTCTCAATCATGGTAATCCATGACCAGCTCCGTGAGCTATGGTCTCAAGTCGGATCAACTTAGACCGTATTCAGACCTGACTATTGAAGGCGATCGAAGAATGGAAGCTGCTCACCTCGATCAATTGATTCAGCTAGAAGATAGCTATTGGTGGCATGTTGCCAAAAGAAACTGGGCAACAAATCTGTTGACCCGATACGCTCCACCTCCTTCGCGTATTATCGAGGGTGGCATCGGTGCAGGTGGTAATCTGCTCCACTGGAAACAAATGGGGTATCAAGTGGCCGGTCTAGACTGCATGGACGAATCTGTTGAACATGCTTCAAAGCAAGGTCTAACCAACGTCCATCTCCACGATCTACATCAACCATGGCCCGTCGAGCCAGCTTCGGCAGAAGCGATCGTGTTGCTCGATGTGCTCGAACATTTGAAACATCCAGTGCTCGCGCTGCGAAATGCGGCAAACTGCCTAACTGAGACGGGAAAGATTGTCTTCACGGTCCCAGCCTACCCGTTTCTGTATTCTGATTGGGATGAAAGACTTGGGCACTTTCGGCGTTATACATCCAGTACGCTAAAGCAGCATGCGAAAGAGGCGGGTCTCAAAGTGTTGGAGCTTAGCCACTGGAACTCGTTTACATTGCCAATTGCATGCGTCGTTCGATTGTTGCGCAAAGTGTTTCCGTCGCGTGCTGGCACTGAGTTTCCGAATGTTTCACCGTGGATCAATCGAACATTGATTCGTTGTGCTGAAACGGAACGAAGCATTGCAAAGACGCTGAACATTCCAGTCGGCTTGTCTCTTGTCGGAGTCTTGGAACGATGAACCAGTGCTCCAATCGCCGTCCGTCGGTTGCCGTTATTCTGCCACTCTTGAATGAGTCAGAAATCGTTCACTCACTGTTCAGCGATATCCGCCACTCGCTCTCGCAATTCCCGTGCGACTGGTCTGTCTATTTCGTCAACGATGGTTCAACCGATGCGAGTGCCGAGATTCTGGATGGCTTCGCCCAGGACGACCAACGAGTCAAGGTCTTGCACCTTTCTCGCAACTTTGGTCACACCGCTGCGGTTCGGGCGGGGCTGGACTATGTGAATGCAGACGCTGTCATCCTGATGGACTGCGATGGGCAAGATGATCCGAATACGATCCCGCGTTTTCTAGAACGTTGGAAGATGGGAGCCGATGTGTCGGTTGGAACCGTCGCTTTCGCGTCGTACCATCGAGTATTCACCGGCTTAGCCATTCCAGGCTGGGCCTCAGTCACAATCGTTAGTTCTTTTTTTGGTGCGATCAATTCGCTGGGGATTGCTATTCTTGGGGAGTACGTCGCCCGAAACTATGAGCAAGTTCGCGGACGACCAAGCTATATTGTTTCTCGCCTCCGGAATGCAGGGACCACTGAAGCTGATTCTCTAGATAAATGCAGCGAGTCCGAGTTGCTCCATGAATTGGCAGCGGTTTCTGAGATAAGTACGCCTGTCACTCGCACACAACCAAACTCAACTCCGGTTGCTTCGCGATGAACGGTCCAGCCCCTGAAGCGAGCGACAACCGAAAGTTTCGTCTCTCAATCTTCCAACGAAGAGTGATCAAGCTGATGCTCTTCCACTTCGCGTTAGTCTTTATCTCTTTCCCAATCGTGATGTCGACACTTGCCCCGTATGATGACGAGGGCTATGTCATGATGACGCTACGTACATTCATCGACGGGGCGCCGCTTTATAGCAGTACACATACCCAATACGGTCCAGCGTATTATTTTTTGTCAGGCGCGTTGCACTCCGTTTTTGGTCTGCCATTGAATCAAGATTGGGTTCGTCTGAAGACAATCGTCTTTTGGTGTACTTCCACGGTGTTGTGTTATGCTGTTCTCAGGCGACTCTGCGTTGCAGAACCGCTGAGGACGATTACTGCTCTATTGTTTCATGTGCATCTCAACAAACTCTCGCTCGAGCCTGGACATCCTCAAGAATGGATCTTAGTTCTTAGTATGTTGACAATCTGGTTCGTCACTGGATCTTCGAGAAGTCGATGGGCTATGGCCGCAGGTTGCGTTGGACTGATTGGTATGATCAAATTGAATTGTGGTGCGGTCATGGCAATTCCACTCATCTTGGAGGCTTTCGTTGCATCGCGCGATGAATCGTCCAATCCTGTCGAGAAGAGCAAAAATCCTTGTTTTGGAATTTTGAGCTATCGTTCTGCCCTAATTGCCGTGCTATTCACGGGATCGATGGTTGCATTCGTGATCAGTTGCCTGGCAATACTTTCCGGAACGCGATTGCACGATCTCGCGTGGGGGTTAGTTGGGCAGCATCGAAGATTCACGATAGAGTTTTATCATTCTATTCCGTTGAATCGGTTTGCACTCGTGTTAGCAGTCGCTGCGATCATATCTTGCTTACCAGTGTTTCGAAGATATAGGAATCGGGTCTTTCTCGGGATAGGTATTGTGGCTTATGCGGGCGCGGTGCTCACTATTCTCAACGATTTCTGGCGACCACTAATGCATGGTCTCGAATCGCGAGGGGCCACGTCTTGGTTGGTACTGGCGGGACCTGCGATGTTGCCATTGTTGTGGGTAAGGACTCGAAAGCACCTTCCTTCCCCTATGGTTTTTCTGGTAAGCCTAGTCTGCTTAGCGCCAGCGATTGCTTACCCAACCCCAGGTACACAGCTTTCCCTCGCAACAGCCTTTGCATGGATTCCAATGGCGATTTGTCTTCAGCAGAGCATCCTCGCACAATCACCCACTGTCGCCCCAAGGGCCCTAGTTCGAAGTGCCGGAATCGTGACGCTGCTTATTCTGGCGATGTCGGTGACACCATGGATTCGATGGGCAATCAATGAACCCTTGATTGGTGAAGGCGTCCGCCTGATGCGATTAGATCCTCCATTGGCAAAGAAAGAAAACGCAGTCACGCAAGCAATCCTCGATACCAATTCTGCTTACTTGACCTTTGATGGGCATAATCATAATCGCTTTTACTTCCGCACTGGACTTAGGCCATTGACGTCGGCGAATCCTACGTTCTGGCCCAGGATGTTGACAGATGCGGAACAGTCTAGGCTCATCGAGCGTATTCGCGAATGCAACTCGATGTGCGTTGTCATTCCTTCAGAAAGTGACGCATTGGCTGGAGGTTATGCATCGTTGGTTCGACGAGAAATGCATCGATCCGTCTCTAAACGGTTGGTTGTCGACGATTGGCAAGTGGGTTCCAATCACTTTGATTAGACGTCATTGCGAAAGTCGTAGTGGAGTTTCTATTGAGCGATAACGATCGAGTTGGTCGCTGGCAACACGACTCCTTTACGTTCGGCAAGCAAGCGAAGAACTATCTCGAAATAGGGATAGGGAACTTTGGGATTTCTCTTTCTTGCCCAAACGAAAACAACATTCACCATAGCCCGCGAGATTTCTTTGGATTCTACTTTTTGAATCACGAGATCGATAAACTGCTGCTGTGCGGGCTGGAATGTACGCAGTCCGAACACTAGTTGGTCACGCAACTCGACAACGTCAATGTCGAGCATGCGTTCCGCCTCATTCATGTCCAGCGGGTCTTGCCCCAATACGGAGGAATTCAAGCCTGGAAGTCCCAAAAAGGACAAACCTGATCCGAGAAGGCTGGCCAAAAGAATGCTGCGAAATCTGCTAACGCTAAGAATTCTCCGTGCCATCATTTTCATCTTCCTACCTAGTACTATTTTGTGTCGGCTTCAGGGATGGACACTTGTCTTCAACCCTTCACCGTGCGACCATATCAAGAATCCAATCGGCATTACAAGTGAGTTTGGGGAGCCTCGAGCAGGATAGGTAATTTGGAGAATTCAAAAAACACGGTCGACGGCTGGCCTGACGAGGGGAGACTCGCGGGCGTTGATTACGGAACCGTTCGCATTGGGATTGCTGTTTGCGACCCGAGTCGAACCTGGACCAGTCCCTTGGAAACC
Organism: Pirellula sp.; assembly: GCA_021300155.1. GTDB lineage: Bacteria > Planctomycetota > Planctomycetia > Pirellulales > Pirellulaceae > JBKCUI01. Next base: position 141,829 of record JAJTID010000005.1, on the reverse strand, counting down.
TATGTTCGTCGGTCGGTGGAGTTGGACCAAGCTTACTTTGTAAAGCTCGTTAAAGAAAACCAGATCATGGGGTTCGTCTTGGGGCTACCGATCCATTGCGACGGACGAGAAAGCCAAAAGTCTCAAGAGGTGCGTCGGTTTGCTCGATGGCTGCTGGAAGAGACTGAGACTCCGGTCCGATTTGTCGACGAGCGTTACACGACAGCGCTGGCCAATCGGATGCTCCGCGAAGCCGAGTTAACCCATAAGCAAAGAAAAAAACAACTGGACAAGATTGCCGCCCATATAATCCTCGAGACCTACCTCGAGTCTGCGAAACAACCCTATTTCGTCCCTGTACCGCTCGAAGACTGATAGCGAGTGATACCCTAAATCCAACGAACCCTAAACCCAACTCGCCATTCAATGAACCATCCAATGAGCAATGATCGAACCGTAAGTCGCTGGGCCATGCTCGGCAGTATGATGGCTGTCCTCTTCTTCGTTACGGCATCGCTACATGCGCAAGAAGAACCATCAGATACAAAAAGCTCGAAGCAGAAACCTCCTCGAGGCTTGACAAGCTATATGGGCCGTCGTGTGGCTCTGCCGATGAGCTATCATGGCATTCCATGGCTCAATCGCCCGGAACGGGTCGACGAAGAAAAGCCGAGCGAAATGCTCGAACAGCTTCGATTGATGAATGGAATGACGGTTTGCGATATGGGCTCGGGCGATGGCTACTATACTTTCAAGATGGCGAGCTTAGTGGCTCCCAAGGGACGTGTGATCGCTGTCGACATTCAACCCGAAATGCTCCAAGCGTTGTCGAGACGAATGCAAGAAGTCAAGGTCGAGAATATCGATACGGTACTTGGTGAGCTTTGGGATCCGAAATTGGAAGCCTCTTCCATCGATGTTGTTTTGATGGTGGATGTGTATCACGAGTTTTCGCATCCAGTCCAAATGTTAGCGGCAATTCGAAAGGCTTTGAAACCGGACGGAGTGATCGCGTTGGTAGAGTTCCGTGCCGAGGATCCGACGGTACCGATCAAGCCCGAACACAAAATGACCAAGGCGCAAGCGATTAAGGAATACCGAGCTAACGGATTCAAACTGGTACGTGAATATGACAAACTGCCTCAACAACACCTCATGTTCTTTGGTCGCGACGAAGAGTGGCAACCTAAAGACTGAATCGATGCATTTTTAGCTAGAGGGAGCAATCTGAGGCGAACGGTTAAACGAGTGCTGCTAAAACAATTTCACCATTCCTATCGAGCGGTTTGGATTGGCATCAGTTGCTGAGATGCATTATCTGTCGCTGAGGAATCGTGCCGCCGATTCTTTGAGGACCAATCCGGATGCGACCAACCTCTTGATCGATTCGTCAAGTGTGATCATTCCTTCGTTGCGACCGGTGAGTATGTAGTTGTCAATGCTTTCCAGTTTTCCGATACGAATAGCGTTACTGATCGCAGAATTGTTGAACATGATCTCCAGGGCGAGTTCTTGTTTCTCTCCTGGCACGGAGCTCTCGAGAAGTCGTTGACATATAACAGCCCGCAGTATGGTGGCGAGCTGTGAGCGAACTTCGTTCTGAACGTTTTGTGGAAACATATCTGCGTAGCGCGATATAGCTCCCTTGGCGTCGCGCGTATGGAGCGTGGATAGAACAAGATGCCCTGTTTCGGCCGCGCTCAAGGCCATCTTGGCCGTTTCCGCGTCGCGGATTTCTCCGACGAGAATCACATCTGGATCTTGCCTCAGTCCGTACTTCAGTCCATCGGCAAAGCTTTCCACGTCGGAACCTAGTTCTCGTTGCGTCACGACGGAATTCGGATGAAAAGGAAACTGGTACTCGATAGGATCTTCAATCGTTAAAATTCGATTTCCGCCTTGCTTGTTCATCCAGTTGATGATCATAGCAAGAGATGTGCTCTTTCCTGAGCCGGTAATGCCCGTGAAAAGGACGAGTCCGTTGGGGAACGAGCAAATCTTGAAAGCGAGATCCTCGGGAAAGGACGCCCAGGAAAAATCAGGAATGCGATCCGGGATGATTCGAATACAAGCCCCTATCGCACCGTTCGCTAGGCACAGGTTGATGCGCAATCGATACTGTTGATCTCCGAAGATGACTGATGTTGCTAGGTCGGCATTCTTAGTGCTTCTCAGTTGAACTAACAGTTGCTCAGAGGCGATGGGTTGCATAGCATCGAAAAGAACCCGTTCGCAAATGGGATCAGATGCTATCTCAACTAGTTTTCCTTGAGCGCGGACAGATGGTGGGTATTGATCGATCAAATGAAGATCGGACGCCTCCGCATCAAACGCATGTTGAAGCCATGCACGCATGGACGGATGAAGGACTTCGGCCGTGAAGCTGGACATAAGTGATTTTGTTGTTCGTTGGAGATGATCGCTAAAAGGAAGAAGAATTCCCTAACCCATAAAATCGCTACATGTTTCTTATTTGTCTATCGATTGCCTTCAACAGATACCGTTACAGACAGAGTCGTGTGGTTTTCATGGATAGGATTGCGAGAGTCTCTGCGGAAATGAAACGAGACGACGTGCGGGAGGAAGGGAATATGGTATCATCTCAATAGCAGTAGCTGTCGCTTGTGCACACTTCGAATCGAACGGAACGAGAATGGCGTTTCCCATTAACCCAGATGATAGATCCGATCCCATGGAGAACATGCCCGCGGTGCGTGCTCGAATTCCAGAGCATGTCGCGCGAGGAGAGATAAGTACCGGAGTCATCGTCGTGACCGGTGGAACCGAGTTCTTGCTTGACTTTGTTCGCAATTTACCGCGGCCGAGTTGCGTTGTTGCTCGTGTTGTTCTGCCTCATTTGGTAATGCCTCAGTTTATTGACGCGCTGACGACGAACATGGAGTTGTTCAAGCAAAGGTATGGGGAATTGCCAGGCGTGCCTTCACCCATCGTCAATGCGCCGTCTCCTGCCGTTTCTCCATCGCCATACGGAGTGACATCCAATAATTCCAATAATGCTGTGCCGACCCAAACATCCATGGGGGAGGGAGCGGATTCAGCTGTACCCAAATCGGTCAATTCAGCAGAGGCGTCTCCGAAATCTAACGCTCTAACGGATTCCCCAAGTCCCTTTGAAGCGAATTCAATCGACGTTCATCCGGGCGCTGCGGCCCCTGTCCCTGCCAACCCGAATCAAAACGCGAATTCGCCGCGCCGCCAGAATCCGCAAGAGGTTTACGACGAACTCAAGCTTCGTGACGAGATTTTGAGTGGAAGTTATGCGAACGCAGTCATGATTGGACACGGGCCGTTTGAGTTTAGTTTCGACTTCATCACGAATTTCTATCCGCAATCTGCAGTTAGCTGTCGCGTGTATATGGCTTCTGGGCATGTGCCTCGACTGCTTGACTCTTTGAAAGCTTCCTGGGAACAAATTCGCGGGCGCTACGGATTTCCACCGAAACCATAAGTTCGATAGAGCCGACGGTACCGTCGCAAGTGGCTATTCGCGTGTTGCCGACTCTAGCGTTGCCGATTGCCATTCGTTTGGTATTCTTTAAACCCTATGGATTTAACATCATTAAAGCAGATATCAAAGCAACTAGCGGAAAAGACCGTTTCCTGTCGTGAGCTGACTCGCTATTACTTGGATCGAATTGCCAAGTACGATCCGGCTGTAAACGCATTTGTTAGCCTCGATGCAGACCATGCCATGAAGTCTGCGCTTCGTATTGACGAGCTTCGAGCATCTGGACAATCGCTGAGCCCACTCGCGGGCATCCCGATCTCGATTAAAGACATCCTCTGCACCAAACGTCTACCCACGACTTGCGGATCGAAGATCTTGAATGGATATATTTCACCTTTTGATGCCGACGTTGTTGAACGATTGAACCGGGCGGACATGATCATCCTAGGGAAAACGAACCTCGATGAGTTCGCGATGGGAGGATCGACCGAAACGAGTGCGGCCGGCTCGTCCAAGAATCCGTGGGATCTTTCTCGCACGTGTGGTGGAAGCAGCGGTGGGTCGGCTGCGGCCGTAGCGGCTGGTTTTTCGCCAGTATCGATTGGTACTGATACCGGCGGGTCTATTCGACAGCCCGCGGCATTTTGCGGAGTATGTGGGCTGAAGCCCACGTACGGTCGCGTCAGCCGTTATGGCTTGGTCGCCTATGCCAGCAGTCTCGATCAAGCGGGCCCGTTTGGGAATACCGTTTCTGATTTGGCTATCATGTTGGAAACGATAGGTGGCCATGACGGTCGCGATTCGACGAGCTTGAATCTGCCGTTGGATGATTACTCGAACTTCCTGGAGAGCGACTCGAAAACATATACGATTGGAATCGTTCCTGAACATCTCGATAGCCCTGGATTGGATCCTGAAATCAAACAATCCATCTTGGAGGCGATCGACGTTTACAAGAAGTTGGGTTTTCGCATACAGGAGCTCGTCCTGCCACATCATCGTTATGCGATTCCGACGTACTATATTGTTGCTCCTAGCGAAGCCAGTAGCAATCTTTCTCGTTTCGATGGTGCGCATTACGGTTTCCGTGCCAAAGTAGACAAGGCTACGGCAGCGGGCGAATCGGCCCTCGTTGCGATGTATAAACATTCGAGATCGCAGGGCTTCGGCATAGAAGTAAAGCGTAGAATCATGCTTGGCACCTATACATTGAGCGCTTTTTACTACGATGCCTATTACTTGAAGGCGTTAAGAGTCCGCCGGCTCATTCGCAATGACTACGATCGAGCCTTCGAATCCGTCGATGCAATCCTTGGTCCAACAACTCCGACCCCAGCGTTTCGGCTTGGCGAAAAAGTCAATGATCCAGTGCAAATGTATCTGGAAGATCTTTACACGGTGAGTGCAAATCTCGCAGGCATTCCTGCCGTATCAATTCCCAGCGGACTGCACTCCACAGGTTTGCCGCTAGGGATGCAGCTGCAAGGAGCACCATTGAGCGAAGCCAAGCTGCTTTCGATTGCCAATGCGTTTCATCGAGAGATGTCCTATCAGCCGAGAGTAGCTTTCGGCTAAACATGGAAATACTACTTGAAGACAATCACCTGCTCGTCGTTAATAAACCAGCAGGTTGGATCGTACAAGGAGCCACGGAGGACCAGTTCAGTCTTTTGGAATGGGCTCGCTCCTACATCAAGCAAAAGTACCATAAGCCGGGTAACGTATTCATCGGAGTTGTCAGTCGACTTGACAGTCGAGTGACAGGTGCCGTACCGTTCGCACGTACATCCAAAGCAGCAAGTCGACTGAGCGAACAATTACGCAATAACACGATGATCAAGAACTACTGGGCCATCGTCGAAGGGAGTCCCCCACAGCAAGAGGGACGTCTCGAACATTGGCTGACGCGTCGAGACTCTGACGTTGTCACAACTGCATCGACTACGAAATCTGCGCAAGCTCAATTAGGAATTCTCGAGTATCGACGATTGGCTACGACCTCTCTCGGAGAATTGCTTGAGATCAAGCTTATTACGGGACGTAAGCACCAGATTCGTGCCCAGATGCAAGCAATTGGGACCCCGGTTGTCGGTGATGTTCGTTACGGTTCAAAGCGTCGCTTCGCCGAAGGCATTGCACTTCACTGCCGCGAGATCGGCTTTACCCATCCGACTCGGGACGATCAAATTCGAATCGAAGCGGAAGTCCCTTCCTATTGGCCTTGAGTCGGTCCTTGAGTGAGTTCAGCTTGTTCATCTGCGTGAGCAGTCCACAGTGCATCGAGCTGTTCTGCAATCCTGTCTTGATTCCCCACAACGAGCCGATAACGGAATTTGTAGATCGACTTTGGACCGAGCTTTACTACGACGAGCGGTGCAACGTGCATGCAGGGGCCTGCAGTTGGTTCTTTACTGTTACCGCCCGCGTGCGGCCCGAAACTCCATGGCCGTTCCTTTGTCGAGAGACAGTTCTTCGGCGCAATGGACCTGTGACAGTGCAATCCATGCGACGCATCCTAGGACAAAACGGATAACAAACGAGCTTTCCATACGACCAAAATTACCAAGGTGAGATGCTTGCATTTTTTCGATCTCACCGCGATCGACATTTGCTGTACTTTTACCCGACGTCAAAAAGATCCAAAAGTACGACTGTTTTGTCGGCTTTGTCGCAGATTCAACTTGTAGTCGGTCATCGGCTATGGACGCAAGACATCCCAGGGACAGAGTCAACACGAAAAAAGCTCCTATTCGAATCAAAGGCATATTGCTTCCTTCGTGATTGATTCTTGGTTTCTGCTGAAATCGCGAATGCGGTCAAAATCAAACGTTTGCCCATTGTCTGTTCTTGGCGCTCGCGAGGACTGCGTCACAGACCTTTTGTGTTTCAAGCGCATCCCGGAAAGATGGATGAGCTGGCTCTCCCGTTTCCAAACTCTTGAGGAAGTCCGCGACTTGATGGATGAACGAATGTTCATATCCAATTTGCAATCCAGGCACCCACCAGTTCCCCATGTACGGTTGATCCCCATCGGATACGTGGATACTTCTCCAACCACGAACAATCGACTCGTCTTTGTGATCAAAGTAGCGCAAACGATGTAGGTCGTGGAGATCCCATGCCATGCTCGCATGTTCGCCGTTGATCTCGAGTGTATACAGAGCTTTGTGGCCGCGTGCGTAGCGAGTGCTCTCGAAAAGTCCCAATGAACCGTTCTTGAAATGGCAGAAGAAGGAGCATGCGTCGTCGATACCGACAGGCTGCTTCTTGCCCGTCTCGGCATGCACTCGTTCTTTAACAAACGTTTCGGTCATCGCAGAGAGATCGGTAATTGATCCGTTGAGCCAAATTGCAGTATCAATGCAATGAGCTAATAAGTCACCGGTGACACCACTCCCTGCTGCATCCACATCCAGTCGCCATGTTGCAGCCCCACCCTGTGGCACGTCCGCGTTGATAGTCCAGTCTTGAAGGAAGTTAGCGCGGTAGTGAAAGATTCGCCCGAGTTTACCTGAGTCGATGATCTGTTTGGCCAAGGTGACGGCAGGAATGCGTCGATAGTTGTACCAAACCATATTAGCAACACCGGCCTTCTCGACCGCCTGGCACATCTCCTCGCCTTCTTCAGCGTTCATCGCCAATGGCTTCTCGCAGAGAATCATTTTGCCTGCCTTGGCAGCAGCGATAGCGATCTCTTTATGAATATTGTTTGGAGTGCAGATATCAACCGCGTCGATGTCTTTTCGCTCCAACAATTTCCGCCAATCGGTTTCGATCGACTCGTATCCCCAATTCTTTGCGAATGAAGATGCCTTCTCTGCATTGCGTGCACAAAGCGCTTTGAGAACAGGTTTGTATTCACAAGGAAAAAAATGGTTCGCTTGAGCATACGCGTTAGAGTGCGCTTTGCCCATGAAACCATAACCGATCATTCCAATGCGTAGCTCTTTCATCGTCGTATCTTCTTATCTTTGAGAGTGTTTTGAATTTGACAGTGTTGTTGAACCGGGACTAAGCCCGTGTGTTTAAGGAGTCGCGAACTTTCAGCATGACATCGAGGATTGAGTTCCATGTGTGTGCTTCTTGCAACATCGCGTTTGGAAACATGCAACCATCCCAGCAGATGTGTTGAATACCGCGAGCGGCCGCGTCCTTAAGCCAATAGCTGGAGCATCGAACGATATCGAGCTTTCCATTGGGATCGTCGGCGGGGCAGTGCTTTCCTGTTTTGTCGTGGGAGCCTGCACCGTGTACGTTGCCATCGTTTTGAGCTACGTGAAAATCGATCGTCCATGGACGCAGCTTATCGGTCATTGCCTCGTAGGCCGCATAGAATTCGTCCTGACTATAACCTTCCTTCAGAAGTGCATACTCGGGAGCGTTGTACCCCATCAAGTAGAGGTATGTGTGAGCCAAGTCTGCTTGGAAGCCTAACGCTTCGGGCATTCCCACACCTTCGAGCACGTCGAGCATGTCTCGCCAACTGTGCATACCGGCCCAGCAAATTTCTCCTTCGGCAGCCAAACGTTGACCAGCACCTTGAGCAATTTTGGCAGCTTCCTTGAATGTTTCAACAATCTTCTTCGTGTTGTTCGTTTTATCGGCTCTCCACTTTTCGATACCGAACTCTGCGCTGTCGATTCGAATGACTCCGTATTTACGGACGCCATGCTTTTCAAACACATTGGCGATTCGACATGCCATCTTCACGGCTGACAGGAACTTTTCGCGGGACGCCGAGTCACCCATGGCCGAGTCACCGACCGTGCCACCCCAGACAGGTGCAACTAACGAACCGACTGTGAAACCATAGCTTGCGATCTTGTCTGCGATGGCGATCAATTGCTCGTCGGTGGAGTTCGGATCTGTATGGGGAAGGAACAAGAAGTAATCGATACCATCGAACTTTTGACCGCGAACATTCGCAGCGGCTGTGAGTTCTAGCATTCGATCGAGGCTAATCGGCGGCTCTTGCCCTTCGCCGTCACCCTTGCCGACCAATCCAGGCCACATGGCGTTATGAAGCTTTAATGTTGACATAGTTTGGTTACTCAGAAATCAAAAGGGAGGTGGGAAAGACCAATAGGAAGGTGTAGCGAGAATGCATGGGATACGAATTCTCGCTGATATAAATTCTTGTCGATTTTTTATCGGTTCGACAGTTGATTCTCGTCAATTATGCGTTCTTCCAAGCGCCATTGGTCGGCATATTGGAATGAGCATCTGGACCAAAGTAACGGAGACCGACGAGCGGTTCCGAGCCAGTGTTTTCGACTTCGACGCCTCGCGTTGCAGCTTCGTGACTGATGAACACTTCGTCTTCGGTGTTCTCACCGAATCGAATCATCGCAGGTGTTTGTAGAGCCAGCTTTCCGATGCGTCCTTTACCCTGGACCGTGATCCAGCCACTAGCTGCACCATCTTTCAAGATGCATTTGGCACCTGGTTCAATGGTGAGTTCTTTCGCGCTGAACAATTGCTTTTTGTCGATGCTGCCATAAACAATCCACTTGTCTGTAAAGCCTGCTCCGGACTTCGCCTGATCGACAATCGGCTCGATATAGTTGCTATCCTTGAAGTGCGTATCGACGTTCTTTTCCCAATCGAGTTGACCGATGATGAAGTCAAGATCTTGATGCTTTTCTTTCGGCATGTCCTTGACCAACAGCGACCATGGCACATATCGGCCTTCTACGATTGATTGATACATACCGAAGACATCGCTACCCCATTGAGGCTCATAGGTGCAAAGCGATCCTGGAGCATGAAGAACGCCAGGTGGAATCAACCAACCTGTTCCTCGTTTGAGTCGATAAGCACGCGATAGATCGAGAATTCCATTGTCACCTTTATTCCAATTCTCGAGGCAACGTCGCAGATCGTCTTTGGTCGTGCCCGGCTCCAGGCCCATGAAGGTGTACGAAAAATTGTTATCGACGTTGTTGTATTGAGGAGGAAAGTAGTAGCTCTCAGGCTTGCCTTCTTGTCCGACCAACGCGGCATCCTCTTGCGATTGATGCATGTGGTGTGGGATAGGTCCCATGTTATCAAAGAACTTCGAGTAGACCGGCCAGCGATTGTATTTGCTGTATATGGGCTGTCCCACCAATCGGTTGCCTTGTTCGGAAACAGCGTCCTTCAATAGGAATTTTTTTCCTTCGAATAAACAGAAGCTCAGACCTTCGTGCCAGACACGGCCTTCGTTGGCAGCTTCCGTGGTTGAGGAGAACCAACGTTCATCGATGCCACCGCGGTCTGCACCGAACGCATAGAGATCGCCGGGGTACAGCTTGATGCGACGTCCTGGATGGAGAAAGCTTCGAGGAACCCATGTTGGCGTGAGCCTCAATAACCCCTCGCCCGCATCCAAGGCGGCGTCAAGTATTTTTGCGACGTTGTCTTTTTCGACGAGCCCACCATCAAGTCCTGTACCAGCCATAAATCCAATAACTCTCGTAGCGAGGATATAATCGTTTGTTCAATTGCACAGATGCTCTGCGAGGGGCGATTGGGCCGCCCTTCTTGAGAGCTCAAGTTTTATGCTAGCAGTCTTTGCCTTTCAAGCGTCTATGCGACCTGCATTGCGATTTATTGGGAATGTGAGACCATTCGATCCTACTAGAAGTCGATTTGATGCTCGGAACGCATGGGAATGTGCGACGTCTAGGCAATATGTCCTTAGGTTTTTTGATAGAAGGGCTGAGATGCGCAACTTAGGCAAAAGGTATGTTCTAGGGGTCGATGGAGGCGGAACCAAGACCGCCGCTTGCATCGCCGAACTCAGAGTCGGTTTTTCGGGTAAGCCGTGCGTTAGGGAAATCGTTGGAAAGGGATTTGGCGGCCCAGGCAATCCCCTTAGCGCGGGATTCGCGGTCGCTTGCGATAATATCTGTATCGCGATTGACCAAGCGAAGGTTGGCCAAGCAAAATCGCAAACGAATACCAGTGGTAGTTTGGTGCCAGCTACCATCGAGTCCGCGTGCATTTGCTTGGCAGGGGCCGGCAGACCTGAAGAGCAATACCGAGTTCGAGACGAGTTGATCGCCCGAGGAATCGCTCATTCTGTTATGGTAACGGGGGACATTGAGCCTATTCAGTGGGCTGCGGAATTCGAATACCAGGATGCAACCGGCCTTGCGAATACCGGAGATCTTTGGGAGCGATGTATCACATTGATCTCAGGGACAGGCTCCGTTGCACGAGGTGTTCAGCCAAACTTCAATCCAGTCCGAGCTGGCGGCTGGGGCTATTTGCTCGGAGACGAAGGAAGCGGATTCGATATCGGCCTAACCGCACTCAAGGACTTGTGCCGCGCGACGGATCAAGGTCGTCCGCTGACTCCACTGCATCTAGGTCTGCTTCAAGGACTATCGATTGAGAAGGCCAGAGATTTGGTGGGTGCCGTGTACCAGTCGGACAAACCGCAACAGACCATCGCTTCGTTAGCGAGCACCGTTCTAAGTTTTGCGGACTCTGACCCGTTGGTGGAGACGATTATTCATCGAGTTACCCACGCTTGGGCCGAATTGGTCGCGTGTGTTCATCGTCAGCTCGGTCTCCATGAAAAGCCATTTACACTGGCGATTGCAGGTGGAATTGCTGTTCATAGTCCCTATTTAGCGGATCGTCTTCTGGAGATATTGGATGAAAGGTCGATGAAGCCGTCACTTTATCAAGTCGTCCAACATCCAGTTCACGGAGCGCTTACAATGGCAGCTAGAAATACGTCGCCCTGACCCACCCACCCACCCAACGGTTCATCATGAAAACCTGCCGATCTCGAATTTTCGTATTGCTACTTAGTTGCCAATCATTCGCATTGCAAAGTGTATTAAACCACAATGGGAAGCTAAACGCACAAGAGTCGTCGGCTACCAAATCGCAGTCTTCCGAGTCAACGACGCCCTTTGCAAGAATCGAAGGTGTCGGGCCTGAATGGAAAACGTTGGGCAAAGAGGATTTCGTGCGAGCCAACTGCGATGAAGAGACGTGGGTGTGGGACGGTAGTTTGGTACACAGCACGGGAAACCCGATCGGCGTCTTGAGATCGAAAGAAAAATACAAGAACCTCGAATTCGTTGGTACATGGCGTCACTTGACCCAGGGTGGAAACTCGGGATTCTTTCTTTGGACTCCACAAGAAGCGTTAGATGGTTTGGCTCGAAACAAACTACCAGGCGCTGGTATTGAAGTTCAAGTGCTGGACCATGGCTACACGGAAAAGTACGAGAAGAGCTCAGGCAAGAAGGCAACGTGGTTCACGACCCACGGAGACATTTTCCCCGTGGGTAAATCCAAATTGGAGCCTTTCCCTCCTCTATCGCCAGATGGTTCACGCAGTTTTCCACGCGCGAATCACAGTCTGCCAAGCCCCGCTTGGAACCACTATTACGTCAGAGCGATTAACGGCGAGGTTCGACTGTGGGTCAATGGTTACGAGGTGTCAGGCGGAAAAAATGCGAATCCTGCCGAAGGCTACTTGTGCTTGGAAGCCGAAGGGGCAGCCGTCGAGTTCAAAGACATTCGAATTCGCATTCTTCCTTAGGAATTCAGGCCTGGTTTTCTTTCCATCAACTAGAAACCTGTAGTGTGCTTGATGGAGGAAATTTCGTACACTTAAGTATCTACGATTAGGATGCTTGAACTTCCTGAACTAGGTCCAGTTCCGGATCGATGGAAACTGGATTCCCTTTTGATGACCAGAATTATTGCTACTAGAAAGAATTGAGATGGCGCTGGGAAAGACCTTTGACAATGTGATTGGAACGGTTGGGAACACTCCGATGATTCGCATCAATCGCCTTGTTCCTGCGGATCACGCGACGGTATTTGCAAAGTGCGAGTTCTTCAATCCCTTGAATAGCGTCAAGGATCGGATCGGGATGGCGATGATCGAGGATGCCGAGAAATCGGGCAGACTCACCAAAGACACCCATATTATCGAGCCGACCAGTGGGAACACGGGTATCGCATTGGCTTTCGTATGTGCAGCCAAAGGGTATCGACTAACACTAACGATGCCGGAATCGATGTCGATCGAGCGTCGAGCTTTGTTGCGTGCTTTGGGATCGAATCTTGTTCTAACACCAGCGGCAGACGGCATGCGTGGTGCGATCGCCAAGGCAGCGGAAATGGTTGCCAACGACCCAGTGGGATGGATGCCTCAACAATTCGAAAATCCGGCGAATCCTGCAGTCCATGAACGCACGACTGGGCCTGAGATTTGGGCCGATACCGCGGGCCAGATCGATGCGATTGTTGCTGGTGTCGGAACCGGAGGCACGATCACCGGTGTTGCCCGATACATCAAGAAGCTCAATCCAAATTTCAAGGCGATCGCCGTCGAACCAAAGCAATCCCCGGTGATCAGCGGTGGTCAACCTGGCAAACATCGCATTCAAGGAATCGGTGCCGGCTTTGTTCCGAAGAACCTCGACCGATCTGTGATCGACGATGTCATTCAGGTTGACGACGAACTAGCATTTGAGTGGGGGCGTAAGCTTGCCAGCAAAGAAGGTATCATGGCTGGGATCAGCAGTGGTGCTAACATGTGGGCAGCAGCTCAGATTGCTGCGAGACCAGAGTTCAAAGGGAAGCGGATCGTAACGATCATGTGCAGTCTCGGTGAGCGTTATCTATCGACCCCATTGTTTGGAGATCTCGGAACTTAGAGGACGGAATTCGATTTGTGTTCACAGTTCGATTTGTGTTCACAGTTCGATTTGTGTTCACAGTTCGATTTGTGTTCACAGTTCGATTCGCGTTCACAGTTCGATTCGCGTTCACAGTTCGATTCGCGTTCAAGAGGAGCAAGACAACGTGGCAATCAACCAGTTTAGACGCAGAGCTTTGCTTCAAGGGCTGGGGGCAGCAGCAGCTTGCTCGGCATTTCCTTCGTTGCCGACCTTCGGCAACAATGCGAGCTACACTCCCAAAGGAAAGAATCCCGAATGGGAAGAGTCGATCAAACGAGGGCTCGACTTCCTAGCTCGAACGCAATCGACACGCGGGCAATGGCAAAGTCCACCGTACCCAGTCGCTATCGGTGCACTAGCCGGTATTGCGTTGATCTGTAGCGGTTCTACGATCACGCAAGGTCCTTATGCAAAGTACATTGCACGGACTACCGATTATCTTATCAGTCAAACGCAAAAGAACGGACTTATTGGCGATCCTGAAAACGATCAGCGATACACCTACGGTCATGGATTCTCTATGCTCTTCCTGTCGCAAGTGCTCGGCGAAGAAGGTTTGCAAGACCGACGAGACGATCTAGTTGAAGTACTGAATGGCGCTGTTTCCTTTTGCGGCAAAGCACAGACCGCAGCAGGAGGTTGGGGATATCTGAGCGCAAAGGATGGAAACGACTACGACGAAGGCTCCACCACGATCACACAGGTCCAGGGATTGCGAGGTTGCCGCAATGCAGGCATCGCCGTACCGGGTGAGATCATCGAAGCGGCCAAACGCTATATCTACAGTTGCCAAAACGAAGATGGTGGGATCAGCTACTCCAGTCAACAAAAAGGCTCATCGAGACCTGCCATCGCGGCTGCTAGTCTCGCTGCGCTCTACAATGCAGGTGACTACGAGAGTACGAAAGTCCCTGAGATGCTCGCGTATTGCCGAAAAGAGTTGCACTCAGTCTCGAAAGAAGAGAGCTTGTTCGGCCATTGGCACTACACATACCTGTATTACGCTCAAGTCGTTTACCGACAAGGGGAAGACGAGTGGTCAAGTTTCCGCGATAGACTCTACGAACGCATCGTCAGTGAACAGCAGGGAGACGGCTCCTGGGAGGGGCCGATGATCAACAAAATCTACACTACAGCATGCAACTTGATTATCCTGCAATTGGACAAGGGATATCTCCCAATCTTCCAGCGATAAATCGCGATTTGTCAATTACTAGATAGCTACGAAATCAAAGGAACGAACAGGTTCGTTTGGGGGCATCCTACTGATTGTTCGATTTGTCCTCATCAGAATTTTTGCGTTTCCCCGCCGGTTTTTCAACAGCAGGAAGATGCTTAGCTAGTTCTGTTTTGATTTTGGCAAAGGCGACTTTCTCTGCAAGGTTGTTCCATTCATATTCGTCCTTGGAGTGATCGTATAGTTCTTCGCTGCCATCGGCATAACGAATGTATCGCCATTGATCGACACGAACGGCGTGATTGCGCCATCCATGCGTTGTCATGGCGGGCTCGCTCCACTCAGCTTTGGGATTCTTGAGGAGCGGTTCCAGGCTCTTGCCCTGTACGTGCGAGGGGATTGGCAAGTGTGCAAGGTCACAGACGGTTCCATAGATTGACATAAAGTCAACGGGCTGATCGCATACAGTCCCTGGCTGGGTAACACCCGGTGCAACGACCAGTAATGGAGCACGCGTAGGTTCCTCCCATAGTGCAAATTTTCTCCAGTGTTGTTTTTCTCCAAAAGACCATCCGTGATCACCCCAAAGAACGATGATCGTGTTGTCTCGTTGTGGGCTCTTGTGAAGCGCATCAAGCAATCGACCTATGTTCATGTCCGTATAGGCGCACGTGGCCAAGTAGCTTTGAATTGCAGCCTTCCATCGTCCTGATTTCAGGAATTCGGCATGATCTTTATTTGGGCCAGCCATCTTGATTCCCGCAGGTGGTATATCATTCAAGTCGTCTTCACGATGAGGCGGTAACTGAATCCCTTCCAACGGAAATACGTCGTAGTATTTTTGAGGGACAGCAAATGGCAGGTGAGGTTTGTGAAGTCCGCATGCGATGAAAAACGGTTGGTCCCGCTTCTGATTCAATCGTTCGATACACCAGTTGACCGTGTGCCAGTCCATAATGTCTTCGTCTTTCAAATCGACCGTTAATGGATCGTGAAATCCATCGTCCTTGCTGACTCCTTTTCCGCTGGTAGAAAGCCCCTTGCTATCCATGTACTCCGACCACTCGCTCGGAAAGTACTGATCACTGTGAAAAATCTTTCCCGCGCCGCCGACAAAGTACCCAGCCTTTAAGAACTGTGCAGAAAGTTGTTCGCCTTCCGTCAGATGTTTCTTCCACGGATCACCATTTAAATAACAACCGGTCGTCCACGGACGTTTGCCGCTGAGGAGTGCGGCGCGGGACGGTTCGCAAGCAGGAGCGGCACAGTATGCACGCGAAAAGGTCATCCCCATTTTCGCTAGTCTGTCGATGTTTGGAGTTCTCGCTTGCGGGTTTCTCTTCAAGTGCGTGACCCAATGATTCAAGTCATCGACAGCAATAAAAAGAATGTTCGGCGGCTTTGCTTTCGCCTCGGATTTATTGTTGACTGGCTGTGCATTTGCATATGGGAGTAGCAAACAAGACAATGTGAAGCAGAGGACCAGGTTACGCATTGCGGATCTACCTTAGGAGAGAGTATCGGAGACCGCATATTCTGGCTTCCCTGCTAGCATGATGCAAGGAGATGGATTATCTTTGGTGCAGTTCATTGTTTTTCTAGCGGAGGATGATTTTTCGAAAAATGGCCAAATCGATCAAGGGAATAACACGTATCGAGTACGAAGGTGTCACGACTCGTGGTTGGATGGTTCGATTGACAAGAGCCGGCGAGCGTCAGCAAGAGTTCTTCAATGATGCATCGTACGGCGGGAAGGCAAAGGCCTTGGCTGCGGCAAAGGCGCGATACGCAGAATGGGTAGACGCGGCCCCCCCCATCCAGACATCCAAGAATATCAAATCTTCGAGAAACTCGAGCGGGAAAGTCGGCGTTCACACCGTGCGCAACGTAGACTTGCGTTGGAAGAATGCCGAGTCTTTTGGCTATTGTGCAATGTGGACTGACGAGAATGGCAAGCGAAAGAAGGTCAGTTTCGCTTGGAACACCTACGGAAAGAAAAAAGCGTGGGAGCTGGCTTGTTTGGCCCGCGACTTGGAAACAACCGATAGAGAATCCCTCATCGAACAAGTAGAAAAGTCTCGCAAGAAAAAGAAGCCCTAGTGCGTACGGATGATGCCAGCTCAATTCGTGGAGCCAACTCGATTCGAGGAAACAGATGACTATATCGAGGAGTCTCTCTCAAATCCGTTGAAAATACTGTTTCGCGATGAGCACTTGATCGCAGTCTTCAAGCCCGCGGGCCTGTTGGTGCATAGGAGTGCATCGACTCTACCTCACGAATCGATTTTGCTTCAAGCGTTGCGAGACCAGATTGGCGGTTTTGTTTTCCCGGTGCATCGGCTCGATCGCCCAACGGCCGGAATTATTTTGTTCGGATTGAACAGTTTGTCAGCCGCGAAAATGGTGCAAATGTTCACGGATCGTTTCGTGGACAAATACTACCAAGCGTTGGTGTGCGGATTCACCCCCGATCGTTTTGTAGTAGATCGTCCGCTCGAGGAAAAGTTTAACTTCGCACCGGCTCAAGCTAGTGAGCTCGATAACCCGACCCAGGACGCGAAGACTGAATTCAGCGTCATCGAACGGTATGAGTTGCCAATTGAGAAAAATGAAGCGTCTACATGGCAATACTCGCTGTTAGAGATTAAACCGCTAACGGGGCGGTCTCACCAAATCAGACGACATTTGCACCACGCATCTTGCCCGATCGTCGGAGATCACAGGCACGGGAATGACGAGCAAAATCGTTGGATATTCGAAAAGACTGGAGTCTATCGAATGCTGCTGACGGCAGTGCGATTGGATTTTCGACATCCCTACACCGGTGAAATGCTCACCATTGCTACGGGGCGAGGTTCGGAGTTCGATCGTGTCGTTTCTTATGTGCGGCAATTCGGTACCAAAAAATGGAAGATTGGTGGTCAGTAGGTCAAAGGCTGGGACGCGCGGGGGGAACACCGTGAATTGTTGAATTGTTTCGATACTTAGTATTTTTCGTTTTTATATGGTTGTTGGTCCAAGGAACTGGAATCTTCGTCGAAACAATGCCACTTACAATTCGAATCATCGGTTTTGGCTTGCGAGCCGTCATCCTCTGGGCATACCATGTAGCATGTGACGATGCATTCTTGCTGTTCGACTACCGTGTCAGTATTACAATTCCTCTGAACTCTACTTTCATAGCACTCTATGGCAAGAGCCATTTACGTTAACCAGCTTTCCAAAGTCTACACAGAAGGCTTGCTTTTTCGTCGCAAACACAAGGCGTTGCGCGAGGTCAATTTGGAAGTCAAAAGTGGAGAGGTTTTCGGATTGCTGGGACCGAACGGAGCCGGAAAGACGACCCTTATTAAGATTCTGTTGGGAATCCTGCATCCAAACCAGGGGAAAGCATCTGTTCTCGATATGGAGGCGGGAAGCAAAGCTGCTCGCCGAAGGATCGGGTATTTACCAGAGAATCTGATTTTCCCTCGACACCATACAGGACGAAGTGCACTATATTTTTATGGTCGATTGAGTGAGCTGTCGGATTCTCAAATTGCCGCAAAGGAGCATGAGCTCTTTGATCTGGTGGATCTGACCGGGCGCCAACATGAACCAGTGCGTCGCTATTCGAAGGGGATGCGTCAGCGATTGGGCTTGGCTCAAGCACTGTTGCACGATCCTGATCTCTTGATTCTCGATGAGCCAACCGATGGTTTGGATCCCATGGGGAGATCTCAGATTCGAGATCTCTTGTCTCGCCTGAAAGAACGTGGCAAGACGGTATTTCTAAACAGTCACATTCTGCAAGAGGTCGAGCTCATTTGTGATCGAGTCGCGGTCATGGCTTTGGGTGAGTTGAGAGGGATGGGAACCATTGACCAACTCATTCAGCAGAACCCCATGGCGCAGCGAGGAACCGTTCATGTCGATGTCCCTTCCTCGA
Organism: Pirellula sp.; assembly: GCA_021300155.1. Lineage (GTDB taxonomy): Bacteria > Planctomycetota > Planctomycetia > Pirellulales > Pirellulaceae > JBKCUI01. The sequence goes on along the minus strand of JAJTID010000005.1, from coordinate 123,581 downwards.
CGAATAACATAGAAACGATTCTGGCAGAGTTTCAAATCCAAGCGATTAAGCCGATTGTCAACAATGAGGTTCTAACGCGGATTGAGATTGCGGCTCCTCACCAAGCGGATGTGGATAAGGTCGTAGATATTCTACGGCAAAATCAAATCGGCATCGTTCGCTTGGAACGATATCGTCCGAGTCTTGAACAAGTCTTCATGAGTATTGTTGGTTCAGCACCACCGCATCTTCGATGAGCTGCTGACAAGAATATCCCTAGAACTTCCACAAAACACCAAAACGAATCCTTCATGAGACCTTACTTCGCCGTCTTATACGATAGCTTCCTCGAGTCCGTAAAATCGAAAGTCCTCTGGATTCTGTTGGGGGCATGGACGCTCGTTTTGGCTGGGTTGTTTCCGTTGTCGTTAACTTCAGGCGAGAGTTACAAGATCGCTTGGCGAACCCTTTCTGGAGAAAACAGCGCCAAACTCATCATGGACAAATTGGCTTTGGCTTCTGCTGGCAAAGGAAGCCAATCCGATCGAGCGATTTACGCAAAATTGCCAAACGAGTTCCAGCGATTGATGCAACAACGTCAAGCTGGAGATCGCAAAATTGTAAAGGGACTGCTGGTCGAAGCTTTGAACAAGGTCTTGTTGGAAAAAGACTTGTACACTCCGGAGGCTTGGCCCAAGGCTGTACGTCGCAAAGAGATCAAAGAGTTGATTGATAAAGAACCGAAGTCGGACCTCGATATAGAAAAGCTCAATCGAAAATTGCTCGACCTATCCTTTCCCGGGCAATTGTCTTCGACTGACGGTCAGGCAACATGGTTTACCTATTTGGGGATCAAGTTAGGTCAACCGCTTCCGTTGTCACTGGATTCGATGCGTCCGTTTATCGAAAGAGGATTTTTCCCTCTCGTGATGCGTATAGGGTTGGGGATGATCGCGATGCTCATCGCTATTGTCATTACCAGCTCAATGATCCCGGACATGTTTCAGGCAGGCTCGATGCATCTTTTGCTAAGTAAACCCATTTCTCGGAGTTTGCTTTTCCTGACTAAATTCGCAGGTGGATGTATCTTTGTTGCTATCAACATCGTCTATCTGCTAGTTGGACTTTACTTTTATGCTGGTATCCAGCTTCGGATATGGAACGAGGGGATATTGTGGTGTGTACCCCTCTTTGTTTTCATGTTCATGGTCTACTATGCGGTGTCGGCACTGACCGGATTGATTTGGAAGAACCCAATCATATGCGTTGTGGTCACTGCATGCTTTTGGGGGGTATGCTTTACGATCGGATTGATCCAATTCTTTTTCAATATTACGCTAAACACAAATCAACAGTCACAGAAGATTTTTGCTGTTTACGATACGGTCTTGACTGTCAACCAACAAGGCAGCCTGCACTACTGGAACTCGGCCGCTCGAACATGGCAAGTTGCTTATGGTGTTGGCGATCAAGAACAGATTCTTGGCCCTGTTTGGATCGAAAGCCAAAAATCTCTATACTTTGCAAGAATGGACAAGACTCCGTTTGGTATTGGTCCGCGGCAGGATCCAAGAATGAGTTTTGCACGTACGCCTGACTTGGCGGATCCGTCGGATACGACCTTTACGTCAAAACCGTGGGAGGATAGCAGACTGGATAGTGGTCCTGAAATGCCATCGAGGCCAAAGCAAATGTTGCCATGGAAGGATTCTCTTGTTGTCTTCAACGAAGAAGGACTGTTCGAATACGACGCGAATTCAAGCAATGATGAAAAGCAATTTGCTGGTGTCACATCCGTTTTGAAGTCGTTTGGGTTGGGAAGCGACAAAGCGATTGCGGGATTCAATCAGATCCTCAAGGCGGAGTTTCCAAAGCCATCAGATATTGGTATTGCTCCTTCTTTTCAGACGATCGTGGCCTATAGAAAAGGGGAGTTTGTTGCGTGGAAAGCCAAGGGAGAGTCGATGGCAGAAACCGGGAGACTGCCGCTCGGATTCGAGAAAGATCTAGTAGCCGTAGTGGGTTGCAATGATCGTTTTGCGATCGTCTGTCCCAACGGCAAGCCTCCCGTGGTCGTCGACATCAATGAAATGAAGATCGTAAGAACGATGGATGAGATCGGACCGAAATCCGTGAAGCAAGTGCTTGCAGACAAAAACGATAATCTTGCGATTCTCGATCGAGATGGAGACGTTTGGGTTACCAACAACGGCGAAACGGCAAAGAGACCTGCATTGAGTGGGCAAGGTAACGCATTGGCGATGTGTTTCACGAAGGAGAACCTTTTGTGGGTGGCACATTCGGTGAAGAACGCAGATTGCTGGAGTTTGAGCGAGCAAAAGGTGACACAGTCCATTCGCCCAAAGCTGAGCGTTCTCGAGATGGTGTATCGCTACGTCGTAAACCCATTTTACTTAGCGAACCCCAAGCCTGCTGCGGTGAACGAGACAATCGAATACATGCTCCAAAAACCCAATAACAAGTCAAGTATTGCTTTGGATCGAGTTGATCTCGAGAATCCGAAGGAAGAGTTAGACCCCTGGCAGCCGATATGGAGCAACACCGTTTTTGTGGTCGTCATGCTTGCTATTAGCTGTTGGTACCTCTATCGACAAGATTTATAACATCGAGAGGTTCCATTCGAAAACACGCGAACGGAATTTCTTGTGTCAGGTTCGTTTTTCTAGCTCTACCTTTGGTTCGTTCTGACACGTGCCTGAAACCTCTTAACGGCTTGATCCATAAGCTGCCCGGATGTAATTCTGCTCTGGTGCTGTGCTGTCAACGAATTCGCGGAGACACTGCAAAAGCAGACTTAGAAAGCAGGATAGTACCTAGTCCTTGAGTTTCTCAAGCAAAAAGTCGAGGGTCGAGGTGTGTTTCGCATTCGGCGCCTCGGGGTAATAAAGCTCACAGGCTACACCGTTAGTTTGACAATGCTCTTGCAGCATCACGCCAAAGTTCGCTGTGTGCGTCGGGTCCTTTTGATCTTTGCCTAGGGATGGTGGTGCTGAATAAAAAAGATAGATCGGTGGATCGTCGCTGCTCACCAAAGCATAGGGTGAATATTCTGCAATCCACGGCAAGATTGAGTCGCGTTTCGACAAGAACTCTTCGAACTGGCTCAGCTTCTTCGCACTGTCGCCCGAAAATCCGAAAGCATGACCACCGTACTTGCTGTTGGGAGTCCATTCTTTCATCTGCTTTGGATCCAGTGAGGTTTGAGCCCCGTTGACGGCAGCACAAAACAATCGAGTCGATTCGCGAGCAATGGGATCTTTACTTTTCGGGTCCGCAAGATCAGCATGAAACGCGAGCCACAACGACGAGCAAGCGCCTGCGGAACCTCCACTCGCAGCGATTCGGTTCTTGTCGATGTTCCACTCTGCCGCTTTGCTTCGAATAAATTGCAAACCGCGAGCGGCATCATAGAGCGGTCCCTTCACCGGTGGAACAACACCATCGGCGGTCGCTTCAGGAATGAATCGGTATTCGACCGATGCAACGGAAATGCCTGAGTCGAGCAAGGTGGACAGCATGTTGGATAAACCGCTCATGCGACCACCATTCATCCAGCCGCCTCCATGAATAAAGTAAAGCAATGGAGTCGGCCGACTGGATTCCGCTTTCCAAAAGTGAACCACTTGTTTTGGGTGTGGCCCGTAAGCAACGTCGTAATAGGTCGGATTGGGTAGCTGCTTTTCTAGCTTTGCAACGCGTTGCGATTCAGCAGCGTCGATCTCGCGGACGAAGATGTTTCTCCATCGAATTTCACCGCCGTGTGTTTGAAGCATGATCGGCCCACGCGCCGGAAGCGGCAGCTTGCGATCCCAATAGTTTTCCATGACAGCGTCCTCGACCACTAACCGAGTATTGAGCGTAACCCAAGTACGTGCGCCGATTTGACGAATGCGCAATGCATTCCACTGACCAAAGGGCTTGTCGGCAACCATCATAGGATCTCGACCAAGCGTTTTCGGAGTGTTGTTGAATAGGCCGCCTGATCCCAAGTGAGGTTTGCGATCTGGTTTCTTTGGATCGAACCTTTGATTTACATCCCAGATCTGCACCTGAGGGGTCCCGCGAAGATAGACACCGCTGTCCGCAGTAGCGACAGTGTTGTACTCCAGTAGCAACTCGATATCACCAAACTCCTCTTCTGTCGTTGCATACGGTCCGGTGCCGTTATTCACCAGCTCATTGTTGTCGACTCGCCAATGTTGCAAAAATTCTTCTCGCTGCTTTTTTAGGTTCTTGGCTTTAGCATCACCCGTCAGGCTGGCCGATGCGTGCGGATCCCAACCATACCATCCGGAAAGATCTTGACCATTGAATAACGCACGAAATCCCTCAGGTGGCTTCGGGGGATCGGCATGCAATTCATCGACATGGTGGAAAATAGTTGCGAAAACACAGAGCGTTAAGACGAACAAAGTGAGTAGATGCTTCATGACAGAATCGGTGAGTGGATGGTTGAGATCGAGTGGAGGGAAGTAGCTTTGAAAGCGATCAGATCGTGAGTCACCGATTGTAGTGAGACACATCGGAACGCAATGAAATCGCGATTCATGAAGTATATCGGACAATAGTTCCAATTGTGCGATGAAGCCATCGATCTTGAATAGGATTCTACTGGGAGCGAGCATTGCTTTGGTCTATAATTCGGAACTCATCCGCCCTTCCGATAGATTGTATTAGAACTGCCATCATGATTCTCGATAGTATCCTAAGTTTGTTTCATCAGCAATTTGTGAAGCAACGCTTCGCGATCATGTTCACGGTGCTCGTACTGTGTATTGCGGTGGATACTTCGATTACTGCAATCGCAGATTCTAGACCAAATGTCGTTCTGATTATCTCCGATGACCAAGGGGCCGGTGACTACGGATTTATGGGACACCCGCATATCCAGACGCCGCACATCGATAGGCTGGCGAAGGAGAGTTTAACCTTCACTCGCGGTTTTGTTCCTACCAGCGTTTGTTGCCCCAGCTTGGCAACCATCATCACCGGTCTCTATCCGCATCAACATAAAATCACCGCCAATGATCCGCCGCTTCCAAAGGTCCCTGACGAAAAACCAAAGGGTGGTCGTGGTTCTTCTCCTGAACTCACTACGCAATGGAACGCGATGCTTGATGAGGTACCGACATTACCTCGATTGCTTGCCAGCCGAAATTACTTCAGTTTTCAGACGGGCAAGTGGTGGCAAGGGGACTTTTCTCGAGGTGGCTTCACGCACGGAATGACCGAGGGGAGTCGGCATGGTGACAAAGGGCTCACGATTGGTCGCGAAGGATTGCAGCCCATTTTTGATTTCATCGCTGAATCGCGCAAACAAGAGAAGCCATTTTTCGTTTGGTATGCTCCCTTTATGCCTCATTCGCCCCATACTCCCCCGGAACGCGTGTTGGCAAAGTACGCAAACAAAACCGATTCGCCGCACGTCGCTCGCTATTGGGCAATGTGCGAATGGTTCGATGAAACGTGCGGATCGCTATTGAATCATCTTGATCAAGAAAAATTGTCAGAGAACACGATCGTAATCTATGTGACAGATAATGGTTGGATACAGTCTCCGTCGACGGCGGGCTTTGCACCGAAGAATAAGACAACCCCTTTTGACGCGGGACATCGCACTCCTATTATGGTGCGGTGGCCTGGGCATGTTATGCCCGAAACATCGAATTCGATCGCATCATCCATTGATATTGCCCCTACGTTACTTTCAGCTGTTGGGATTCCTATTCCGAAAGAACTTCGGGGCGTCAGTCTACTTGATAACAAAAGCCTAGAATCTCGAAAATACGCGTTCGGCGAAGACTACACAATCCGGTCGCAGACGCTTGAGGATCCTGCTGCTAATGTATTGTGGCGATGGGTGACCGATGGCCGCTGGCGACTGATTATTCCACGCACTTATGAGGCGACAGGACCATTGAAATCGATTCCGTCTGATAAGTTTTTGCGTCCCGACTTGGAGGCAACATTGATCTCCGCGCAACCAATGCTCTACGATTTGCAGGCAGATCCTAACGAGGATAGAAACATTGCTGGTGCTTATCCAGAAATTGTTGCAACCCTCCGCCAGGAACTCGACAAGCATTGGGCTCCTAAAGTTGTCATTCCATGAAAACAATGGAAAAAGGTAGCGCAGAGCTAATATTTCGCGATAGGGAAAGTTATCAGTGCCCTGAAGTCTCGGTTCAGTGGAGATACTGACCATTTCCATTCGGAAGATGAGTGAAACGTTCTTGATGAGAGAGTTGGCATTTGAGCAGTAAACTAGCAACCGTCAACTCGGCCAAGAAACAGAGCTCTCTCATCCCAGCGGATCGGCGGAGTTTGCAGGGCGTCTGGTTATTGATCGCGGCGCTCGGTGTCTTTTTTTTCTCGAGCATTATCCTGTACGTCGTTTATATCGCGATGCGAATGGGCCCCAATGCTGGTGATGTCGCTAGTGCCCTTCGGCTTCCGCGAAGTTTTATTTGGTCGACTATATTCCTTGTTGGAGTTTCTGGAGCTCTTGAAGTAGCACTGAGGGCAGCCCGGCGAGATCGAACCGACCGTGCGAAGTACTCGTTGGTCTTCGCAAGTTTCTTTGCGATTTTGTTTATGCTGGTTCAAATTGAAGGAATGTATGTACTCGTGCGTTCAGCTGCCGAAATGGGAACTGCGAGAAAGACAGCGTATGTGTTTACATTTATTTTGGCGCTCCTGCATGCGTTGCATGTAATAGCAGGTATCGTGGGGCTATTGGTTACCGTGTTCAATGCCTGCAGAGACAAATACGACCACGAGAGAAACATCGGATTGCGATTTTGTGCGATCTATTGGCATTTCCTTGATATCGTTTGGGTGGTGTTGTTAGTGGCATTCGTGATCGCCGCTGGCCTCTTGAAAGCTTCTTGACGATCAATCACCCGATCAATGAAACGACGGGAATTCGGACAACGAACCGACTCCCTTGCATTGGAATCGACTTGCATTCAATCGTTCCTCCGATTTGCTGTACTCGTTCCTTCACAATGTACAACCCGAGACCCGTTCCTGTTGATTTGCTCGTCTCAAAGGGTTTGAAAATCGATTGGATGCGGTCAGCGGGTATTCCCTTCCCGTTGTCTTCGACAGTCGCGACGAAGCAACTGTCGAAGACGTTAGTTGTAACGGATACCATTGCATTTTCTCGGTCACAGGCTGCTTCGACCGCATTTTTGATCAGGTTCATAAAGATTTCGTTCAATGCAATGTCACTGGATGCGACTTTCACTCCATTCGCATTGAGTGAGATCTTCAGCTCGGTCTGATTCTGCTTGGCAAAAAAATCCATGATCGCAAGCAATCGAGAGATAACTCGATCCGGCTCATTCAGGGGGTTGATTTGCTCTGCCGGTCTAGAAAAATCAAGAACACGGTGTAGTGTACTCGTCAATCGATCGACTTCGGTCACAATTAATCGCAGGTCTTGACGATTGGTGTTTTCAAGAGGTAAATCTTCTAGCACGAGACTCGCGATGGTGCGGATTGAGGAGAGTGGGTTGCGTAGTTCGTGAGCCAACGATCCGCTGATCATCCCAAGCGTCGATAGCTTTTCTTGTTGCAAACTGTGATGCTCCGCTCTTCGGCGTAGTTCGTCTTCTTTTTGGTTTTGCAATGTGGCCGCAAACTGCTCGACCAGCACGAGAAGCGAGGTCACTTGCTCATCTGCCAATCGACCGAACTTCTGTCGGCTCCCGAACAGCACCATCCCTCGAACGCTCTGGCAGGCCATAGGAATCGCGAGATCGCATTCGAGCGACTCCATCTGCTCTGTCAACTCCGCGGTTGGCTCCTCGCCTCGTTCAATCGCCTTCGTGCACTCGGGTACAAGCAAAAGAAGAGATCGAAGAGCAGTTGAGTTGCTTGCCGATGAAGCGGATTTGCCAGATTCTTCCGGCGACCTAAAGTCTACTCTAAGCGTACCATCCGACTCTCCAATACAAACCCGAACCCAACAGATTTCGAATCGGTTTTGTAGCTCCCTGGCAAACCACTGACAAAGACTCATCGTGTCATCATTTGTCTTTTGTGTGATGGCTAGTGCCAAGTATCGAATCTCATCTCGGAAACGAAAAGCGCTTGGACTCATCAAGAATCGAAGTGATTCACTGGCTCGTTTTCGCAACGGTCGAATCCACCATACCAAAGCAGCTATAGCGAGTACTTCAAGAACGATAAAGTCGATATCGATACTCTGTTGTAACTGCATCGTCAGCGGAGTAACAATCAAACGGTGAAGAAACAAGAGAGACAATACAAGGCCACCGTAGATAATCGACTGTTCAAACACGACGGGCAGCAGTCGACTCTTGAGGCTATACCAAACAAACAAGATGGATGGGCCGAGCGGGGCAACTCCGGCCGCCAGTCGAGCAACCCACTCATACTCTGTGTCGACGGCAATTACTGCATAATAGAATGCGCCTGCCGTAAAAGAGCTAAGCAGTACCACCATCCAGCCGAAGAATACACGTCGCATTGGTACGTCGGTTCGGTAGGCCACAATAGAGAAAAGTAATGCAGAAACGAGATTCGAGAGGAACAACCAACCAACGTATATCGCACTTAGCGGCGCAATGCTCGCCATGAAGTCCCCCTCGGGGCCTGACCAAATCAGCCCAACCGCGGGGACCAGACAAAGCAAAGGTAGATACAGCAAACCATACCGCCAGTCTCTTGGCGGCAATGGTTTTAACGAGCCTGACTTCAACCCACGAAGGCGAATGGCCGCATGCAACATTGCAGATGGCATCAATAACATGCCTGTGCAAAGCAGCACCATCGCGATTTGATCGAGCCAATGGGCTGTGGCAATCCGTTCACGATGAAACAAAAGTCGGAGGAAGTATCCAAGATGGTACAGGAAAGCCCCACCCACCAACCATTTCAACCAAGGCGCAACATGCGAACGGTTGATCGGCTGGCATAAAAGCAGTAACAATACGATCTCAAAGAGTCCCGAAAAACCGATAAGAAACCACTCGAATCGTTCAATCATGCACAATGCTCGACATAACAGTACTCGACTTCACAGTGCATGGTTTCAAAATGACGATATCTAAATCGGTGATAGTTTCTTCACATCCACTGTCGGTCCCGTGACGGCGCAGAGTTCCTGTCAATGAAATCGTCGGTTGCGATGTCGCATGGACAACCAGTTCCCAATGTGCCAACGGTAAGGCTCCTGTATCGATCAAATGCAAAAGGCTGCGTGTTTCGGTCTCAGACGCATTGAGTGTCACGCTCGAAACCACCATGAAAACCGAATCGCAATAAAGAAATCGGTCTCCCATTCGCAGGCTTCCCAAACGTCCAGTGTGTTTGGGCAACCGAATTCGGTCAACAGCAATCCAATCACGGATCAGTATCAAACACTCTGAGAGGAAGCCCACGATCTGAGATATCTTTCGTAAAGAGGAGTCGCATGTCCTATTGTTCGCCAGGCCTATTGTAAGGAGCGGCGAAGAGCCTCGAGTTCGGACTGAACTCGATCTTTGCGTTCTTGTTCCAAGAATTCCTTCTCGACATCGCTGTTGGGCAATTCGTCCCCATCCAATTCCGTCCAAGCTTGAATGCGGGCTTCTTGACGATCGACTCGATCCTCCAATCGTTGGAAATGAGCAAAAGCAGACCGCTGATCTGTACGTTCGATCGCAGCATGTATCTTGGTTGTAGACCGTGCTCTAGCCATGCGAGCGATCAAGAGCGTCTTTTTGTGCTGTGCCTGTCGAATCTTATCTTCCAAATCGCGTACAGCGGACTTCAGTTTATCAACTTCAGTCGCTTGTTTGAGGTGATCGCGTTGGTATTGTTCGATCCGAGTGGCACATGCTAGCTTTTGATCTATCGCGGTTCTCGCCGTTGTTTCGTCTCCACGCTTGATCGCGATCGCTGCTCGCTCTTGCCATTTCGATTCTTCTTCTTGTTCACGAGCGATCCGCTTTCTCGCGAGAATTTCATCTGCGACTGCCTCTGCAACACTCGATCGTACGGTATCGAGTTCGCCTTGCATATCAATGATGAGTTGATGAAGCATGCGTTCTGGATCCTCGATTTGCTCGCGTAGCGCTGTGATACTAGATCGCATCACCAAAGAAAACTGTGATAACCAAGCCATAATTCTGTTCCTTAAAAATCTACTAACAAACGTTCGATCAAAAACCACAAAGAGTGCCGGAGCCATCGCTCTGCCAACGAGGAGAGCAAAGGGGCGTGAGCCCACGGCACTCGATGCATCAGTTCCAAGTAGCCAATTCCACACTCAACATTCGGACGCGAGAAAGAATTCTTTCACGGTACACTTCGCAGAGTGCAGCAACTCCGATGACTGCGATTCCCACTCCAAGACCACTTACCCATAACATCTCCAACTCCACGGCGGAGCGAACTAACATCGCGAGCAAATCCGCGGAGAGAAACGCGACTCCGGTGTACATCGGTAGTTTCACTCGCAGTCCAATGGACAGAAGAATCACAAGGACAGAGAGAATCAGCAGCGATAACATGTGCCACCAGCTTTCGTGTACGACCATGCTATAGACTGGTGAAACGAGAATGGTGAGAGATCCGATCATTCGCAACGATTTATGAAAGTGGGAAGGGATCTGTTGTTTCATCAACTCAACAAGCCCGAGGATGGAAAGTCCGATCGGAACAAGATAGAGTTGGACATCAGACCAACCTGTCGATCTCGTTACGAGTGCGATACCGATGTTCAGCATCACAATCGCGACCCAGGCATCGGCCTTGTTGCTTTGTGTGGCAGAACGGTATAGCGTTGCAATACCTGCTAGCAAGATCGCGGTAGCGAGATATGCGGTTGACGTCAGATCGGGCACCGCAAAGAGCGAGGCGACTCCGATCAGCGTTACGACGACCGGCAGTATTCGGCCGAGGATGTCAGACGGGCTGGAAACAACAGACCATTTCTCGTTGTTCCTGCAGCGGGCTCCCAACCATTGCAGTGATAGTCCAGCGATCACCGCTATCAACGAGCCGGCCCCTGTGATCGGGAGCCACCGATGCCAGAAACTGAAGGCCAATGCAGCTCCTACAATTCCAAAGGCTGCCCAGACTCGATATTCGTTGCGAGAGCGAACCGCATGCATCAACTCCTCGGTTGCCAACGACAGAATCGCAACGATCGCAACCACCCCCGAAATCAGAGCAACGTTTGTCACTCGCAAACAAAGACCGTAAGACAGAATGGTTAACGCATAGAGGCCAACTAACCATACGTTTACCACGTTGGCATAGAATCGAGAGGAAGCCCATTTGATCAAGAAGATGTTTCCAGCGAAGAACGCCAAAAGGAATGGTGCCGTGGTGACGGACTGCCCACCACGAATAGCTTCGCCGACTAACCCAGAGACCGAGAACCAGGGAGCAATAAGCAATAGGATCAAAATGTTGCCCCACATGCACATTGCAGTAAATTCCGGAGACTGAACTGGTCGTCGATACATCACCATGAGGCCAGCTACTGCGATCAAGCCAGCGATCTGCACGGACCATGTTTGGATCATCACGCTTCCGAGAGCGATGACCAACAGCCATACGCCAGCAACCTGTGGTACATACCGTGTTAGGAGTCCACGATCCGAAAGCGACTCTTGTGTGTGGCCCTTCCACAGTTGTAGTTGTTGCTCTAGCCAGTGCGGTGCCACGCCCATCAGCCATGCTGTGGCGCCCCAAACCAGCACAGAGAAACGATGTTCTGATGGGATGAGTTGTATCGACTGGAGGTAAGCAGACGCGACAATGGGTAGAAGGCCAACAAATGCAGCTGTTGCGATTCGACTTCGTGTCATTCCAATCGCATAGGCCAACCAACCGATCAGTACGATCAAACTCCAACGGAGCATCTCATGTTCGAATAGAAAGCCTGCTTGTATGACACCAGCCAATTGAAACGAAAGGCAAGTGACAACACCCAAGGTGGCAAGATCAGCCAATGGAATGATGATCGTGCCGAGCAACGAATGACGCATCGCGATAGCATTGCTGGGGTGCATGCAAAGATTACTAACATCCAGACCTAAAGCTTGTCGATCCTCTTGCCAACAAACGAATTGTGTTCGGCGAATGGTCATCCACACGGAGTATCCAACACATGAAACAGCTACCAGCACGCAGCTTGCTATGTCCAATTGCACCAAGAAGCGGATCGAAAAAGAGGACATGATGGAGACCGCGAGCACGGCGATCACCAGCCCCTGTGCTAATCCTGCCAGATAATGACGTGTTCGGTAGATCGCAATCCAGGATGCGAGAAGGCAAACTGCAGATTTTGCATAATTCCAAACGGAAACGGGTTGGGTAATGTTGGGTACCGCATCGACCAGCCAGGCTGCAGCGACGCAACCGATCAAGCCTCCGCTGACCGAAACGGCCAATGGAAACGACTTGCCATTCGGTAGGGTAGGCCAGCGAAAGATAGCTCGCTCAGGAACAGGGAACTTTGAGAACCATCGGTCAACGTGGCCGGTTAATAATGTGCAACCGAGGAGTCCGACACTCACCACCATCGCTGCGATTGGGAGTTGCATCGAGAACATTGCGTTGGCATATGGAACCCACGCGGCTGACAATAGGACCACCGTCGACAACGAAATCGCAAGATACCGACGATCATTCCAGCAATAGGCAAAACCTGCAAATAGAGCGGTATGCACGAGTGGTATGAGAAATATCGCCTTGACGTTCGTTGCCGAAAGTGCCAAAAGCAACAAGCACATGACCGTTGTCGCGTATTGCAATGGTCGAGATGCGTATTGGAGCTGATTCGAATTGGAGGCTCGATTCATCCAACGACTAGCAATGGCAAAGACGATCAACAATGGCAGGTAGGTCAGTCCGTAGAATGCGATTGGTAATCTCTCTTCGGAAATCGATGTGGCAGCGGATGCAACAACCGAGCGGGAGAGTTCTGAAAACATTGCAGGCAAGCATTGGTAGGCCGCGATGGTGAGAACGATCGCAACCCAAGAGAACCCTAAGTGTCGAGTGTCGCGAGCTGCAAACCATGCGATGCATGATGCCAAAGCCAACGTTGGAACCGCGGCCATTGACGAGTTACCTCCCCAGCGGAATCCATGAAAGGACAGCGTGACGCCGGCAGCACAGAGAATCAAACCTACAAACATTGCGGTGGCTATCGCCAAGGGGAGCGTCGGAATCAAACCTCCTGTTCGTGCTTTGAAAACGTTGGCTGCCGTGCGAGTCGTCAAGGCGATTGGAATCGAGCATAGGACCAATCCGAACCCCAACCATTCAATGTTGTTCATCCAGCTCAGTTTGGTGGAGAACAGTAGGAGCATTTGCGCTCCCACGAGAAGGATCGGAAAGAACCCAAAGATCGCTGGTTTGCGATGCTGTTCCGCAAGCCAAAATGCATGCCGATTGACTTTGATCGTGCCCGCCGTTCCTACCAGCCAAATCAGTCCACCAACTAGCAAGCTGTAGTCGGTTAACTTAGGAAGTGCACATGCCATCGCCAGCACAAAATAGGCTGACTGGTAAGTGATTTGTCTTCCACCGAAGAACTTCTTGAAAATGGAGTCGGTGAATAACCAGCCTACTGCACCGCCGATCGCCAAGAGAGGCATAGAGGTAATCAAGTTCATTCCACTCTGTTCAGTTAACCAACCGAGCGAAAAGAAGATGATTGGAATGAGCAACAGCGTCAATACGCGAAGTACAGTGGAGGTTGAACGCAGTCCCAATAGTCTATCGCTTGCTTCACCAAAGCCGTAAACGGCACTTACGTAAAGAAGGATGGAAAGGTACTTGAGAGTCTCGTTGAGGCTATCCCAATTCTGATGGACGAGTTTCAGGGAACAGACCGTCACGATGGCGGCCCCGATCATCAGCATCCACTTAATGTTGTTCTCTTGAAAAAAACTGGAGACAAAGCGTTCAAACAACGAAGGAGAGTTTTCGCTGCTCGTGTTGCCGTTTTCTGGTAAATTTTCGGGAGAGGCGGGGACCGTCTCGTCAAGAAGTGATAATTGACTCATATCCATCGTTCCGGGTTGGTACTGAGTTTGCCTGGCTCCAAACGAGACCAGCGTTCGTAGGGCAACTCCATTACATATTCCGTGCCGCAACGAACCGGCAATTGCCGAAAGCGCCGTAAGATGTTGTGCTGTAGTGGTTTGCGAAATCTGTCTTTCCCGGAAGCACCATGGATTACGGGTGTGTTGCAGTGAAGGTCATGCACCCCAAATGCAGTGCTTCGACTGCTTTTGGGGGATTGAAACAAAGCAGAGAATGGCACATTTTGCGGCAGTCAGGGGAAGCTGGGGCTCCGATAGGCCTCTTCGGTTCCCGCGCGGAGAATTCCTCCCAAAGCAAATTCTAGGAATTGACCCGGGAATTGCGCGAACAATACTAGAAAGTCCGTTATTGTGGGTTGGTTTGCGATCGCTACAGCGAATTGGCCGCGAATTGTTTTGACGAATAGCTTGAACAGACTGTGTAGCTTGATGCTCCAAAAAATGATCAACATCCTGGGCATTGGTTCCTTCGATGCGTATCGTCGTGGGAATCGTCCATTGATTCTCGTGAACGGTTTGGCCGAGCAGGAAGAAAGCTGGTACCCCAATCGATTTGTTTGGCAAAAGCACTTTGAAGTCCATTTGCCTGGCGTTTTGGTATACGGAGGTCCGGTGATTCAAGAGCGACTCGCTGAGAAACGCCCCATCAACATTGAGTTTCTAACCAATCGTCTGGCTGAATACCTGGATCGTTTTGTACAATCCGCTCCGTACAATCTTGTGGCTAGCAGTTTGGGTGGTCAAATCTCGGTGGAGTATGCAGCACGATACCCGGACAAAGTGGACAAGATTGTACTGCTATGTCCTTCTGGTTTCGGGACAGAGGAACGGTTGCCAGTCTTGGATGGCGCGAGAGCCAAGAACTATAAAGGGCTTGTTGAGAGTACGTTTCACGATCGCCGCTTCGCAAGCCCGCGAATCGTTGATTATTACGCTCAGAAATTTGCCATGAAGCACTGGCGAAAAGCTTTCTTTGAGACGGTTCGAGGAACCAAAAGTCATTCCGTGGTTGATAAGCTAAAGCAGATCGAACGCCCCACGTTGGTTATTTGTGGGAGGGAAGATCGAATTGTTGATCCAGTCGCTGTCCATGAGGCGATACGTGATTTACCCAATTACAAATACGTTTCTATTCCCAATTGCGGCCACGCCCCGCAGTTGGAGTGTCCTCGATTGATTAATCGGATGGTCGTTGATTTCATGAACAACAATGAAGTACAACCGACTGCCGCCATGGCTGGGCTTGGTGGCTAAACGAATTCCAATCGACGGTTCCAGCGAAAATGTAGCTTTCGATGCAAGTCAATCATCGATAACTGGCAAACCGCCTCGGCCAAGATGGGCGATTGCCATATTTGGGATTTTGGTTTGCCTTCTTCCGCTGACCATTCTGGCGGCGAGAATAGCAATTCGTAGCAATGTCAACGACGTCCGAGACTGGTTGCCTGCGCACTACTCGGAAACAGTACAGTACGAATGGTTCCGGACGAGATTCGGTAGTGAAGAGTTTGTGGTTGTAAGCTGGCCTGGCTGTACGCTTGACGATGCACGGTTACAACAATTGTCTGTTGCATTAACGGAGCGGTCACGCCTCGTAGAGTCTGCTGGAAAGCCGCCGTTGTTTACCCAAATCATGACGGGGCGGGAGTTGGTGGACGACCTGACCGGTGTAGGAGCAGGGCTAACACTGAGTCAGGCTTTGAATCGATTGAAGGGAACGATAATTGGCCCCGATCTTCAGCAAACGTGTGCTGTTATCACGTTGAGTGAAGATTCGCGAATTCGTCTGAGCTCTGCATTGTCTGAGATACGCAATGCTACGGTGGCATGTGGTGTTGCAGAAGAGGACGTACACCTTGGCGGTCCAGCCGTGGTAAACGATGCTATCGATAAATCGAGTTCTCAATCGCTGGTCCGTTTAGCAGGATTGGCTGCATTCGTAGGGTTGGTCGTCGCATGGTTATGCTTTCGGGAAGTTCGATTGACGGTTATCGTTTTCCTAATCTCTGGCTACAGTGCATTGCTCAGTCTCGCTGTCGTGCCCGTTTGTGGAATGCCATTGAACGCTATCTTGATAACCATGGTTCCGTTGGTGTATGTCGCTGCCATGTCGGGTGCCATCCATCTTTCAAATTATTACTTGGAGAATCTAGAGCATGCGGACAGCAACGAAGCCATTCGGTTAGCTATACGCCAAGCGCTCTTGCCTTTGAGTTTGGCTGCATCTACTACGGCAGTTGGGCTCGTGTCGCTTTGGTATAGTGACTTGGCTCCAATTCGCATGTTCGGATTGTTCTCTGCGGTCGGTGTCCTGCTCTCGCTGGCGATGCAGTTGATTGCACTACCAGCTTTATTGTGCATGTGGCCGAGCGGGAAGTCGACTCAAATTGCGTCCACTACAAGTTCTGAAAACGATCCAGCCCTTTCGGCCTGGGAGTGGAAATGGTCTGCGGAGTTCATTGCGAAACGGCATGCTTGGTTTGTAAGTCTGTTCTTGATTCTTTCTGTATTCGGATTGGCAGGCTTAGCACGCGTCGAGACATCGATACAGATCATGCGACTGTTTGCCAACAATGCGCCGATCATCTCTAGCTATGATTGGTTGGAACGCAATTTGGGTGCGATGATTCCTTTGGAAGTTGTTATCCGATTTGGCGAACAAAGTCAGGCAGACCAGCAGAGTCAACCAAAAGCCAGCAAACAGCCGGGCGCGAGTAAGAGTGTCGATAACGCCAGCTATCAACGATTGGAACTGATACGCGAGATTCACGAAAGCATTGCAAAGATCGACGGCGTGAGTGGCTGCCTTTCGGGGGCGACGTTCGCTCGTCCTGCGCGACAGGAGCCACCGTCCATCCGTCGAGTGCTGGAGAACGTCCGGCTAAAGCAAACGCGGGCGAGGCTTGTTGAAGCCGGTTATCTATCGATCACGCCAGAGGATGAGAGTTGGCGAATTAGCCTGCGTGTCAGCGCTGGTGAAGATCTCGACTATGGCGATTTTCAGCAATTCATTCGAAAGCACGTGGAGCCCATTCTCGAGCGTGAACGAACCAAGAGAAGCCAAGATCTTTCGGCGGTCTACACCGGCGCAGTTCCTATTATTTACAAAGCTCGAAGAAGTTTGCTAAATGGACTAGCACTCGGATTTGGGACAGACGTATTGTTGGTGATGGTTGCTGTCATCGTATTGATGAGGAACTGGAGCAGTGGTCTACTTTTGGGGCTGACCTGCGTATTCCCTTTTACGATGGTTTTTGGCTTGATGGGATGGTGCCATTGGGTTGTTGACATAGGTACGGTGATGGCACCGTGCGTTGCTTTAGGGGTAACCGTCGATGACTCGATCCATTTCTTGCTGTGGTTTCGACGGGGGACAAAACGGGGGATGAATCGTTCTCAGGCAATTGGGCTAGCCTATGCGACCTGCGGTCGCGCCATGTTACAAAGTTGGGGTGTTATCGGTTTAGGATTGTCGGTGTTTGCGTTAAGCTCGTTCGTTCCGACTTTTCGCTTCGGTATACTGACGTTGTCATTGTTGACGGCTTCCTTGGTGTCGAATCTCATTTTCTTACCTGCATTCTTAGCCGGCCCTCTCGGTGCATCCATTGCAGACAGAGCGGGAGGGAAGCCTGCAGACAGAAAATAGCACGAGTTCGATTCGGGAAGGCTATCATCCCTCACCCCAAAAATGGATTGTATGACCGAACAAAGTGACCGATCGTGGCCGTTACCAAAGCATCCTTGGGTGATGCAAATGACGTGGTCAGATCTGCTGTTCGCGCATTGGCAAGTGGAACCAAGTTGCATCGCTTCACTGCTCCCTCCCAACTTAGAATTGGACACACTCGACGGCAAAGCTTGGATCGGTATCGTCCCTTTTTTGATGTCTAACATTGCGCCGCGATGGTGTCCTACATTACCGGGTTTGAGTCGATTCTTGGAATTGAACGTTCGCACTTACGTAAAGCTTGATGGCAAACCGGGTGTGTGGTTCTTTTCTCTCGACGCTGAAAATCCTGTCGCGGTTCGAGTAGCGCGTGCGACCTTCAACTTGCCATACATGGATGCGACGATGGCAATGACTCATGAGAATGCATCATCGCTTTCTTATCAAAGCAATCGAACGCATCGTGGCGAGGTTGCCGCTGCATTTGATGTTTGCTATTCATCAACCGGGGAGACATTCCAGGCAGTACCAGGAACCTTAGAGCATTGGCTCACGGCGCGTTATTGCTTGTATAGTGCGAATCGAAAGGGGCGACTGTTTCGAGGAGAGATTGACCATCCACCTTGGACTCTTTCCAAAGCGGATTGGAAGGTAAAAAAGAATACCATGTGCGAAGGCTTGGGTATCGACTTGATTGGCGCCCCGCATCTGCTCTTTGCTCAACCGATCACTGTTCGTGCCTGGGTAGCTACTCGCTGCTAAGTGTCGATCACTAGCCCAATTCTTGCGATCGCTTTGTTGCAGCCATGACGGCATCGATCAGGGCACTTCGAAATCCAGCCCGTTCGAGAGTAGATAGTGCCGCGATGGTTGTTCCGGCAGGACTTGTCACTTGCTCGCGAAGTATTGCGGGATGCACTCCAGTATCTTGTACCATGGTCGCTGCTCCCAATACCGTTTGAACCGCGAGTTCCAACGCTGTTTGACGGCTCAAGCCAGCCATTACGCCTCCGTCACTCATTGCTTCGATCATCATCAACACATACGCAGGACCAGAACCAGAAACACCAGTCACCGCATGCAGCTGTTCATCGGTACATCGAATAAACTTGCCAACAGCTCCGAACACAGACTCGCACCATGCAGCATCGGAAGGGGACACCCCTTTCCCCACGGCAATCCCTGCGGCACCTTGGCGGGATTGGCTGGGAGTATTCGGCATGACCCTTATAACTCGGTCTGTCTCGAACCAACTGGTCAGCTTCTTGAGTGATATACCCGCTGCAATGGATACCAGCAGGTGATCTTCTCTAGCGAACGGTCGCAACGAAATAGCGATATCAGAAAGCACTTGCGGTTTGACCGTCAAAAGAATGCGGTTTGCTTTTCCGAACAACGATTCTGCGGACTCAACCAATGAGCAGTTGGGGAATAATTCCTTCAGCTTCATTTGCTGTCCGCTGCTCGGTTCGTAGAACGTCAAATCCGATTCCTGCGCAACATCGGCCGCTACAACTCCTTTTGCAATAGCGGTGGCCATCTGACCGCCGCCCAAGAATCCAATTGTGTTCGACATAGTTATGCTTGATACCAATGCGCTTTCAGCACTTCACTTGTAGCTTGTGATTTGTTAAGAACATAAAAATGCACGCCGGGGACGCCGTGGTTTAATAGGTCAGCCACTTGAGCCTGCGCGAATTCCACGCCGACCTGGAACTGCCACTCCGGTGTGAGATTGTGTTCTAGTCGATCGATAAACGCTTGAGGAAGACTCGCTTTACAAAGGGAAGCAATTCTCTGAATCTGGGCTAAATTCGTAACGGGGAGTATTCCTGGCACGATCGGAATGTTGATTCCTATCGTATGGCATCGGTCGACGAAGCGAAAGAAATCTTCGTTGTGGTAGAACAACTGGGTGACAATGATATCGGCTCCTGCGTCCACCTTTCTCTTGAGGTTAATCAAGTCTGCTTCAGCATTCGGGGCCTCTTGATGAACTTCGGGATATCCAGCCACAGCGATACCTAATTGTGGGTATTCCGATTGGATTAGTTCTACGAGTTCATTAGCATAACGAAGTCCGCCTACTGTCTGGGTAAACTCGGCTTGCCCTTTGGGTGGATCTCCGCGAAGAGCAACAATGTAGTCGGTTCCAATGCGTATTGCAGAGTCCAAGTAGTTGCGTAGTTGCTCGACAGTCGAACCAACGCAGGTTAAGTGCGAAGCGACAGGAATGTTATACGTTGCTTTGACTTGTTCCAGAATTTGAAGAGTGCGGCTGGTCGTCGATCCACCGGCGCCATAGGTGCATGTGAAGAAGTCGGGAGAGAACTCCAAAAGTTCTTTGACCGTTCCCATCAGCAGATCGACACCTTCATCCGTTTTTGGCGGGAAAAGCTCGAAAGATAGCCCTTTCCCCTTGCCTGCAAAAAAATCACCGAGTCCCATCTACTCTTTCCTCAAATTGACTGTTGACGGATAGAATCCCAACTTGGAAAACTAACACAACTGACTGCACAGCATCAGTTTAGTTGCATTCCCATGCAGATCATAGCGGAAAACGACGCTTGCTGTTATTCCCTCCATCCTATAACCAATACAAACCGAATGAATCCTCCACTTGTTAACCGTCGCGTTCTCTCCTTCGTGGGTGACATCTACGAAGACCTGGAGCTTTGGTATCCAAAACTTCGGATGATCGAGGCTGGCGCTGAGTTCGTTATCGCGGGTGAACAGGCACAGCAATCGTACGTTGGAAAGAATGGATACCCTTGCACTTCCGATATTCGCATTGCCGATGCCCAATCGAAAGATTTTGATGCAATCTTGCTTCCGGGAGGTTTCATGCCAGACCGGCTCCGTCGACTCGATAAAGTAAAGCAATTGATTAGGGAGTTCTCCGACTCCAACAAGTGTGTTGCCGCAATTTGTCATGGTGGCTGGCTTGCAATCTCGGCTGGTGTCTACAAAGGGGTGCGGGTCACAGGTTCTCTTGGGATCAAAGATGACTTAGAGAATGCGGGAGCAATCTGGGAAGACTCGCCAGTCGTCGTCGACCGGCATTTTGTTAGCAGTCGCAAGCCAGATGATCTCCCGTGGTTTGCCGCTGCCATGATAGACGTCATCGCCAAGCAATGAGCATCGATCGCGTCGACATTGCATCCGAGTATTTGGAGCGTTTAGCTTACGCTCCCTACCAAGTCCAAGAGGAAGCCATCTACGCTTGGTTTTCTTCCGAGCAGGGAGTCCTTGTTTGTGCCCCGACCGGTACAGGCAAAACGCTTATCGCTGAAGCCGCTATTTACGAAGCGTTGCGGACGGGAAAGCGATGCTACTACACAACCCCACTGATCGCCCTCACCGATCAAAAGCTTCTTGAAATTCAGCAGACAGCCCTACGTTGGGGGTACCCGATCCAGTCCATCGGATTAGTCACCGGAAATCGTCGCGTGAACCCAGATGCACCTGTCTTGATCGTCGTCGCCGAAATCTTGCTGAACCGACTCATGGGGCAAGACAATGAACGCTTCGAAGATGTAGCATCTGTCGTCATGGATGAATTCCATTCCTTTAACGATCCAGAACGAGGAATCGTGTGGGAGCTTACCCTCGGGATGATGCCCAAGCATGTGCGTACGATGTTGTTGTCGGCAACTGTAGGCAACAGCGTCGATTTTTGTAGCTGGATGCACCGATCGCATGGACGCAATCTAGAACTCGTCCAAGGGACCGAAAGGAAAGTTCCATTGCAATTTGAGTATGTCGATGATGCTTACCTCGATGAGCATCTCGAACGCATCGCGGAAGGAGATGAAGCTAAACGACGAACACCAGGCTTGGTATTCTGTTTCAATCGGGAGCAATGTTGGCAAGTTGCCGAATTACTCAAGGGAAAGAGACTCATCGACAAAGAGCGTCAAGCACTCGTGACCAAGCGGATCGAGTCTTTTGATTTCTCCCAAGGGGCCGGGCCGAAATTGAAACAGATTTTGATTCGCGGTATCGGTGTTCACCACGCTGGTGTGATGCCCAAATATCGAAGACTGGTTGAGCAACTCTTTCAAGAGAAGTTGCTCAGCGTCGCTGTCTGTACAGAAACACTTTCAGCTGGCATCAATCTACCAGCACGAAGCGTGATCCTGCCAAGTATCGTCAAGGGTCCATTTGGCAAGAAGAAGATTGTGGAACCTAGCACTGCTCATCAGATTTTTGGTCGAGCCGGCCGACCACAATACGACAAAGAAGGTTTTGTCTACGTACTGGCTCATGAAGATGACGTGAAGCATCTGCGATGGAAAATCCAATACGATCAGATTCCAGAGGATACGAAAGACCCCAATCTGATTCGAGCAAAGAAACAGCTCAAGAAGAAGATGCCTACGAAACGAGCTGGCGAAACCTACTGGACGAAGGAGCAATTCGAGAAGCTTCGCAACGCTCCGCCAGCAAAACTTGAGAGCCGTGGCATGCTTCCATGGAGATTGCTCGCTTATCTCTTGTTAAACAATTCGAACGTTCAACCGTTGCGAGACTTGGTCGGACGACGATTGCAAACCAACCAAGATATTGAAAAAGGTCAGCGAGATCTAAATCGCATGCTGATCACACTTTGGCGTGCGGGCTTCCTGACGCTTGAGCCAAAACCGCAACCGAAACAAACGGTTGTTGCAACGAAAACGAGCCAGAGTCAAGCTGGCCCACGCGGTTGGCTGAACATACCAATCGTAGAGCCAGCGGAGGACGCTGAAGAGGATGACGCAGAGATTCCGCCGGAAAATACCGAAGCGGAACAAGTGGCCTATGAATTGGAGGACTACAAACCAGAGAAAGCACTTCCAACCGATCGACTGCAGTATCTGTCGCAGCTCCGGAGCATCAATCCGATCTACGGTTTGTATTTGGTCAACATGCTGCAATTCGCTGATGAGTCCGAACGCATTCAAGCGTTGGAGAGTGTTTTGGAGTTGCCACCCAACATCGCGAAACTTGTGCGAGTTCCTCCACCCGACCAAATGCCTGCCGGACCGTTAGCTTCAGGAGTCTTGCATCCTCAATTGCTGTCTCTCGGGTTGGCAGTTCAGGAAGAGTTACTCGGGAGAGCGGAACCAGAAGAGCCAAGCGATGAGCAACTCGCGGAACAGGCGGGTGGTGCGGGTGGCAAGTACCGCAAGTATGAGCCGTATGGCGAACCGCCACCACGTCCATTAGCGCTTGCCGAAAAGCTACGAAGATTGTTCGACCACGAATTTCCTGGTGTGCATGACGTATTCACACGTGGCGTCTGGGTGGTTGGCGAGTTGCTCGAATTCGAAGGGGACTTTAACAAGTATATCGTTGCGAGAGGGCTTCAAAAGCACGAGGGCTTGTTGTTTCGGCATGTGCTTCGCTTCATCCTACTCATCGAAGAGATTGTCCAGATCGCTCCGAGCGAAAGTAGCGAAGCCGACTGGGAAGAGCCTCTGTACGCGCTCGTAGATAGGCTTATCGAATGTTGCCGTAAAGTAGACCCGGAAAGCACGGATGAGATCCTGCAAGGAGAAAGCAAGCGCGCGCATGAAAGTGCAGACAAAAAGTCATAGCTCGCTGGCAGCTCGCACTAACGAGTGATGATCGCGTCGTTGCGGACCCAACCGTCTCCGATTCCTGGAAACTTCCCCAAGGTCCACTGGGATGTGGATTGAACAACTTCAAATTCGGCACCATCAAGAAGCGGTTTGTCAAAAGCAGGCGCCGACGTTTCCCCCATGCCTTTCCGTGCAATCGTTTCCGAGACAACGACCCCATAACGAGATGCTAACGCATCAGGCGATCGCAAAAATCCCTCCAGGCCAACGCTTGTTCCAAGACCAGCGATCAGCACACTCAGTGCCACCAACTTCTTGTTACGTAGCTGCACACCCATCGCAAATAGAAAAGCGGAAATAGATAACATAAAAGCGAAAAACTGTATCTTGAATGGGTACGAAATCCAACTGCTCCAAAAAAGGATTCTATCGGTAATCGGCGTCTCCTGCGCCTTGAGTGCTCCAGGTGCCGTAGCAATCGCCTGCGTCAGATTTGCGCTCACATAAGCATCCTGTGGCATGTAGAGTTTGGCAAACCTGTAGTTGTAAATGGCTTTACCGAATTGGCCAGCGCGAAACCATGCGTTTCCGATGTGAAAGTACATAGCACCGCCGTGCAGCCCCGCATCGCGCACACTTTCTAGTTCGGTAGCCAAAGCTGCAAACTCTTCGGGCGACTTTGCAGTCTGGCTCCTCTCTAGTATCGAGTGCGTCTCTTGCTTCTTCTTGTCTGTCTCAGCATTAGCGAAGGATGCAGATGCAGAGCTTATGGAAGACATGAAGGAAAATGAAATTAACGCGATGACTGCTGTTGGAGCAGAAGCTTTCGATCCTTTCCGTACCGCTGCAAGCAACGCAACGGAGAGAGGCGACAACAGCTCTTCTGCTTGTTGGATCAAGTGCTCTGAATCGTAAGCTGATCCACCACCATACTGGCCCGCCTCTATCGCATGAAGAAGTTCGCCCAAAGACTGTTTGTGATCGTGTCCAAGTTGCAATTTTGTAACTTGTTCGAGAATATCTTGGGTTGTCAGACCTTCTGGATTCAAATGAAGTGCATTGGCAAACAGCTCACAGACGGATTGCCGAACGAGGACACGGGACTGTGAATGGTCACCCGATTCCATCGCTTTTCTGGCGTCCGATAACAGCGTCAGAGCAATTGCCTTCGCCTTGCTTCGTCGTTGCAAAGCCTCGTCCTTTTTGCTCCTGGCTCTCACTCGCGAGAAAGCGACTACGCCCAGGGCCGTCAGCCAACTTGCGCCAATGATGCCCGACCAAAGCTTCAGGTTCGGAACTTCGTTGCGAATCGGATGTGTTTCCGCAGTTCCCTGGAAGATGCCTGACTGGTCTGCTCGGATCGACGACGACTTGTCTGATCTTGCACCTACGATATCGCTCGATTGCAATGTTTTCGCTTCGACAATTTCCAGTGGAATGGGCTTGGAGCGGATTTCAACAAAGGACTCGGTTTTGGGATCAAACGTCGTGAATGTAAGTTCGGGTACTGAAATCCCAACGGACTTCGGCCTAACTCCATAGGTGAAAATTTTGCTGTTGCCTTCGATTCTACCGACTGGGTTCTTATCGATGACTTCAAAGTCATTCTCTTCTGCAAGAACTTTGCTGAGATCGGGAGCCGCCACCATCTCCAATGAGGCCGCAGTATCTAAAGTGCTTACATCCAACGTAAGTGTTAACGGATCACCGACTCGTAATCGTGTGGGGGTCGCATCCACATTGACGGCAAAATTACCAATCCCACCAAGAAAGTTATCCGGTCGAGGACTTGGTACAGGTTTAGCATTCACTAAAATCGGCTTTGCGATCGCCCCAATCTTCTTCGGGTTGAACTGACGATCTGCAACAAATACGCCTTTGAGAAGCACCGGTCCAAATTCAAATTCGCCAGATCGAAGAGCTTGGAATTTCTTCGTCAATTCGTACCGAAAATACTCGATGGTCTCACCTTCTGCATTTGTACGTTTCTCTTTGCCAGTCAGCAAATCAAACACAGCCGATTTCGGTCCGTCAAACATAAAACCGCTACTGGTGTTGATATCGTTTATGGTAAATCCGTGACCGCGATCGGAGAGCAAATTGCTTAACCACTTTTTCGTATCTGGACCGTTCAATCCCTCAAGCGAGTCGATCCATGGCACGCTCAAGTGAGGTGGTCTTCGGCGCAACGGCTTGAGCGGGTCCTCGTTGCTGTCCGGCAAACTTCGAATCAGGATCCGAAGAGTGATTTCAAAGGACTGAGTAGGATAAATGGAATTACGATCGGTAACGATTTCGACAAGAACATCGTCTTGCGGTGTTGGCTCAATCACTCGAATGCTCGACGGCTTGCTACGAACTTCAACACCATCCGCTTTTGCTGTCAGAGCCGGAATGGTAAGCGTGCCGCTCGACTTCGGGGTAATACGATATTGGTAAATGTGTTTGAAAACATTCTGCTGAGAGATCCGACCGTTGACGATCATGGTCGACGACTGATTGAGGGATTGTTCTCCGAGAAAAGAGACATCGAACAATTCCTCCAATGGCTTGATTGAGGGAGGGGACGGCTGATCAGCGTTATGAACAGCCACTTGCAACGTAGTAGACTCTCCTACGAACAATTCCTCAGATTCTAATTCGACTTCCAGATACGGAGGCTCTTTGGCAAATGCTGCCGAGACGTTGTGCGCAATAGACAAGCAACCGAACACCAAACAAAGGCTATTGATTAAAAGTGTGCTCAGATTTTTTGTCATCATTCTCTCACCAATCCTTTTCGACCGAAGGACGTCCATAAGCACGGGTTTTCATTTGTCGATCTCGCTCTCGTTTCTCTGCTTCTCGCTCTCTCACTTTGCGAAGCGCTTCTTCGATTCGATCCTGCGACATCTTTTTATCTTCAGCTTTTCCATTCTGCTTTGTTTGGTCCTTGGCATCTTTATTCTTCTGGTCAGAAGAATCTTTTTGATTCTCGTCGGGCTTTGACTCTTTCTCTTGGTCGTTCTCTTTCTTTTCTGAATCCTCGGGCTGTTTCGGATCCGCTTGACTCTTATCCTTGTTGGATTGCGAATCGTCTTTATTCTGATTCTGCTGTTGATCTTGGTTCGTGTCGTTTTGCTGCTGATCGTTGTTTTGCTGTTGGTTCTCCTGCGGAGGCGGTGGAGGCTGAGATTTTGCTATCTCCTCCAAAATCCTGCGTGCCTCTTCAGCACTAATCACTGAATCAGATTTGTTCTTCTTTTGAATATTCGCGATCGCATTGATCATCGCCTCGACAGCGGCAGGAGCAAGTTCAATAGCTTTTTGCAAGCCTTCCTTGGCTTTCTCACGCTTCTGTTCTTCTGTCAATTGCTCCGGAGCTGCGTCGTATTCCGCTTTCTGTTCAAGTTCGGTTTGCGGAGCAATTGCCTCCGGAGTCGGAGCCTGCTTCAACATAGACAACTCGGCTTCTGCCTTTGGTGCGAGCAATCGTGTGCGGGCCAAAGTACGCTGTTGATCCTTGAGTATCTTCTCTGGAATTTCATCCTCGACGTCCAATGATTCACGACCGTTCTCAGTCGGCTTGAGATCGTTCACGATCTTTGTTTGTTCTGCGAGTGCCTTGCCGAGTACCGCTTGGAATGGCGCTACGGCGTCCCAGATTTTCTCGAGCTCATCCACGGCGTTTTGCTGCGAGACAAAAGATTCCGAAGCGCGAAACTGACCTAGAGTACGCGAAGATTGTCGCATGTGTTCGCGAGCCGTATCGACCCAGTTTTCCAACATCTCGATCGCTTTCTCGACTTCTTTTTCGGAGGCTGCTGTCTTGGGATCATTCGATGAAGGGTTGTTAGGGGCTTCTTTTTTTGTCAGTGTATCTGTGATCTTACTGCGCAGTGTTGGGATCTCATCGATGAGTTCATCTTGGACCTGTTTGAGTTCGGCATGACGATCGAGTGCGTAAAGATCCTTGAGTTGCGATGACTCTCGGAAAATGCTCTGTTCCGTTTCGATGAGGTAATCCAGGAACTGCAACAGGTTCGTTTCATCACGCCGCTTCTGACGATCTTCCTCACGCCATCGATCGGTGGTAAGCTTCAACCACTGGCGAACGATTTCCAAATTGCGGCGAGCGGGCAAGTTTTCCCCATCTAATTCGAGGCTATTGCGATAGGCAGTGATCGCTTGCTTCGCCAGATCGACGATTTCTTCGCGAAGTTTGATGATCTCCTCGGGCTTTGCGGGCTGTTCAGATTTGGACGAATCGGAAGAAGCATTGGATTTCTCCATCAATGCCTCCACCTGCAATTTCCCTAAATTAAATTGGGACTTGGATGCCAGGGAGCGGTCTTTGGACATCGCGGCCTTCAGGTAGAGGTCGATGGCTTTTTCACGATTTCCTAGTCGATGTTCCGCACACGCTTGGTCAAACGTGGCCAATGAAGATTGAGTATCGTTGTCCTTTTGTAGAATCTCGGACGCTGTAGCGAAGGCTTCGCTCGCGTCTTGGAATTTACTTTCGGAGTAAAGTTTGATTCCCTGCTGAATGCGTTGCGTGGCATCTTCAGCAACCACAGACGGAACTAGCATGCATGCGAATAGAAATAGAATACCTGCCGCCCTGTTCATCGAAGTGCTAACCGTCACTATACTTCCAATCTGGGGCAGCTTACGGTAGCTGTGCATACAAAGCTCGCACAACATCGCGAACAAGCCAACCGCAAGGAACCACTGAAATTGATCGGCGCGTTTCACTCGTTTCTGCATATCGGTTGCTTCACCTTCCCGGCCAGCTAGATAGTCGGAATAGATTTTCCCAAGATCGTACGCTTGGGTCCCCGCAGGAACGTAGACGCCCGAAGTCTTCGTGGCTATTTGCTCCAAGAGAGTATTGTCTAGCTTGCTCCACACTTGCTCGCCACCGAATTCTACGAAGCTACCCGAGTTCGGTTTCTCTGGAATACGCGCGCCGGTTAAAGCATCCCCCAATCCAACGGCGAAGATTGTAACACCTCGTTCCGAAGCAAACTCAGCCGCATCCAGGGGGTACGATTCCTGATCGTCACCATCGGAGATAAGTAGAATCGCTTGATGTCGCTGCGATGTTGTGACGAAGACCTCCATCGCTTTTCGAATCGCATCGCCGATGGCTGTCCCTCCTCGCGGTGCACTGTTGGTATCGACATCGGCCAAAGTGCGTCGAAACGATTCATAATCGATCGTCAATGGGCACTTCACGACCGCTTGCCCAGCAAAGACGATCAGTCCTATACGCTCTCCATTGAGCCGATTGGAGAGCGCAGTGATATCGGACTTCGCGCGATCCAAACGAGTCGGCGGAACATCGTTAGCTAACATAGATCGAGACACGTCGAGCAACACATAAAGGTCGCTTCCTTTGGGCGCCGTCATTTCAACGATCTCTCCAAACTGTGGCCCGGCCAAAGCCACTACCAATGACACGACACCCACCAGTTGCAACAATAGTCTCGCCAAAAAACGAGGTAACGAAGCAGTGGGCATCAACTTCGCAGTCATCGGAATTTCCAAGAACTTGCTTCGTAAACTGATGTTGCGTTGAAAACCATAGATCGAGATTCCGACCCAAACCAATGTCAACGGAATCAAACTGAAGAGCACGCTTGGATTTCGCCATTCCATAATTACACCTTGGTATTCTCTACGTCAGTGCCCGGAATCGAGTTTGCCGCAACAGATGAACAACGCTAAGTAATGCTAACCCAACACTAACGAACCAGGGGTACAGTTCTGTGTATTGAGAGAACTTTGTCTCCTCCAATTCGCTCTTTTCAAGCTGATCGATCTTTGCGTAGACATCGGATAGCCCCTGCAAATCGGACGCGTTGAAATAAACGCCACCGGTGATATCCGCGATCTCCCGTAAAAGTTGTTCATCGATTTTGAACTGTGCGGGAACCAGAACGGTACCGCCGAAATTGTCTTCGCGCGGCACTGGAACGACACCGTTGCTTCCAATGCCAATGGTATAAACTTTGATGCCGAGTTCTTTCGCGATCTGTGCGGCATCGAGCGGTTCGATCGCTCCTGCATTGCTATCACCGTCCGTAAGCAGGACAACAACCTTGCTCTTGGCTGTGGCATTCTTCAACCGGTCGACACCCAGTGCCAATCCGTCGCCGATCGCCGTCGCTAACTCTTCTTGAAGCGCTTCTTCGTTGATGATCCGACCGCGTCGATCGCGGATCGCTTTTGGAATTTGCAATGAATCAACAATATCGACTAACGCGCCATGATCGAGGGTCAATGGACACTTGCTGTCTGCGAATCCACCAAAGGCGACGATACCGACTTGATCATCGCGTCGCCCCTTGAGGCCGCTGGCTCGAGAACCAATCACGAACTCGCGCACTACATGCTTGACCGCTTTTAGCCGATTTACTTCCTTACCCTCAAGTTCAAAGTCGAGAGCCTCCATGGAGCCAGAGACGTCGAGCACCAACTCGATCGCGATTCCTTGGCCGCTGATTCGCGACTCGCTTTTGCCAGCTTGCGGTCTAGCCAATCCGACCAGAAGCAGAACGAAACCGAGCAACTGGAACCAAGGCAGTAACGCTTTAATTCTCTGCAGAAAGCTAATCGGCAATGACTTGAATGTCTCGATACTCGAAAAGAGCACGTGTGGTTGTGAACGTTTTCGAAGACTCCAAGCCGTAAGAGCGATCGCGACAGGAATGCACGCGAGCCAATACCAAGAGTAGAATCGAAACGCTTCCATTAGCTGCGACCTCCTGGCGTGAGCCGCGCGTCGTCGCTTGCGGCAGCGCGTATAAAGCGAGTGCTAATGAACTCTTTAGCGCGAGATAGCGACTGAGAGATGTTGTCTTCGTTCGGTTGTTGTGCCGCATACTTCACCATGTCGGCCGCTTCCAAAAAGTCTTGAAGTCGGACAGCATGCGAGCCATCGAACCGATCGCTATGTCGCACTTCTCGAAGGAATTCTTCGGTTGTTTGCTCTGGAGCACGAAGGCCTGTTGTTCCTTCGATGTATTCTCGGACGATCCCTGTCAAACGCAGATAGAACTCCTTGACTCGGCCTTGTCGTGGTAAATCTTCTTGGATCAATCGGTCCAACTCGAGGCTTGCGATCACATCCGGTGGAAGAGTGGGTTGCTCGATTGGCTTTTTCTTTCGAGACCGAAGGAATAATACCAAAGCCGACGCAATCACTGCGACCAAGAGACCGATTACCCATGTGGTCGTGCGAATCGAGTTGGTCCCTAAAGGATCGAGCATGGGATCGACGTTGGCTAAGTCTGGTGCGGCGTCTCCTAAGTCCGATTGCACATCCACCTCGATCGGTTCCGATTGAATGATTTCACGTGAATCATCAGGGCTATCGGACTTTGCAAAGACAATCGGAATGGAACGAATCAAATGCCGGCCGCTGAACATCGGTTCTAACTGATAACGAAACAATCGATGTTCCTTGACCGAGGAATCGTTTTCCTGCGAATCGTTTTTTGATTCGATCTTCGATTTTCTTTCGCCGTAATCACGAACAGCAAAGTCCCCAACAGATTGTCCAAAGACGGGCGGCTCGATTTTGATATGGTTCGGGAAAGATACTCTAACCTCCATCTCGACAAGATCCGACAATCGCGGATTCTTGGGAGATAACTGAATCGTTAACTCCACTTCCCCTTTGTTGGCGGTACGCGTGATGGAATCGCGATCGGATTTTTGGCTAACGGGATCGGTTGTCGCACAGCCCATGCAAAGAAAGAGGACCGCAATTCGATACGTTAAGCCAGCTGGCAAGTATGATTCGCGAGCATTCATCGTTTGCGTTCCCTATTGTGAAAGAAACGTTGCAAGCTCGTCGCGTAGGGGCGGTCGGTACGGATTTCTAGGCGATCGACACCTGCTTTTCGAAGGCGTTCCGCCAGTAGGGCCTCGCGTCCCTTGGCTCGAAGCTCAAACCAACTACGGACTCGAACGTTCGATGTGTCGATTTCCAGAAGCTCGTCCGTTTCGGCATCCTTTAACGTTACGAAACCAACATTAGGAAGTGTTTCTTCGCGAGGATCTGCAATCGTGACCGCAACGCAATCGTGCTTTTGGTTTGCAATCGAGAGAGCTTGGCTGAAGTCCGCCCCGAGGAAGTCGCTCAGCATAAACACGATACATTTGCGTCGCTGCACTCGTCCAATGTATTGCAGTGCCGATGAGATATCGGTCGATTCCTTGATCGGTTCGACACTCAATAATTCTCGAACCAATCGCAAAACGCTGCCTCTTCCTTTGCGCGGCGGGATGTAGCGCACAACGCTGTTCGCGAACAACAGCAAACCAACTTTATCATTATTCGTGAGAGCCGCGAACATGAGAACTGCAGCAATTTCGACGGCCGTCTCATGCTTAGACCGCAACAGCGAACCGAAGACAGACGAGGCGGAGATGTCGACCGCAATGAGAACCGTCAGTTCTCGCTCTTCGCAAAATGTTTTCACAAATGGGGCATCAGAACGTGCCGTAACATTCCAATCGATGGAACGGATATCGTCTCCAGGGACATACTCTCGAACGGAGTCGAACTCCATCCCTCGACCCTTGAAAGTGCTGACGTACTCACCCGCCAACAGATCGTTCACTTGTCGCCGAGCAACAATCTGAATTCGTCGAACGTCTTTCAGTATTTCTTCGAGTTCTCTTGCCATTGGTTATGGAACAGGTACAGTCTCCAGAACACGTCGCACAACATCATCCGAGGTGGTCTCTTCGGCCTCGGCTTCATAGGTCAACAGGATGCGATGCCGCATCACGTCAAACGCAATGTCTTTCACATCTTGCGGCGTCACATAACCGCGAGAAGAGAGGAATGCATTGGCTCTTGCTGCGATACATAAATTGATTGAAGCTCGAGGCGAAGCTCCACACTGGATCAACGGCTTGAGTTCTTTCAATTTGTAATGTTCTGGATTGCGAGTCGCGGCAACAACATCGAGGACATAATCCTTGATCTTGTCATCCATGTAAATCGAAGCGACCGTTTGTTTGATTTCGGCAAGCCGGCTAGGTTGCAGAACAGGTTGCACTTCGCGACGGACATCGTCCAGTGCAGCATCAACCACTTTTCTTTCTTCTGCTTTGTTCGGGTATCCCACGACGACCTTCAACATGAAGCGGTCGACCTGCGCTTCCGGCAGCGGATAGGTACCTTCCTGCTCAATCGGATTCTGAGTTGCCAACACGAGGAACGGCTCGTCTAAGGTATATGTCGTTTCGCCAATCGTGACTTGCCGTTCTTGCATCGCTTCTAAGAGTGCCGATTGCACTTTGGAGGGAGCTCGATTAATTTCGTCGGCCAAAATCAGGTTGGCAAAAATCGGACCTTTCCGAGTCCCGAACGAACCTTCACGCGGGTTGTAGATCATCGTACCGATCAAATCCGCGGGCAACAAATCCGGCGTGAACTGAATACGATTGAACTTGCATTGGATGGCACTTGCCAACGCTTTGATCGCTGTCGTCTTCGCCAGTCCCGGCAGCCCTTCCAGGAGAACGTGACCGCCCGTGAAGAGCGCAATCAGGAGACGCGACAGCATCACATCTTGGCCTATCAGGACTTTCCGAACTTGAGTTCGGATCGCCTCAATGTCGTCCGAGTAGCGAAGGACTTGTTCTTTGATCCTCTGAACGTCGACCGTCATAGAACTACCGTCTCGTGGTAAAAGGTGTTGTTTAGCCAATAGTCAACGCAAAGACTACGGGCCCCGAAAATTTTTGCATCAATTTTCTGCTTCAAGGAGAGAAGCAGAACACACATAGTACCAATGCCTCGAACAATAACCGTGGCTACGATTCTCGACGAGGCTGAACCTATCGCTTCGACATGTTTTTAGCCTAACGCGGGAATCGATTCGCCTCGAATGAGATCCTCAAACGTTTCTCTCTTGCGGATACATTTGACGCTGCCGTTTTCTATGAGCAGTTCGGGTGTTCGGTAGCGACCGTTGTAGTTGCTCGCCATGACAAACCCGTAGGCTCCTGCCACTTCAAGAATGAGGTAATCTCCAACGGATGCAATAGGCAACGATCGCTTTGCCACAAAGCCTCCCTCTTCTTGTGTGAAGATGTCCCCCGACTCGCACAATGGGCCGCCCACGACCACATCCACGTGAGGCACGGCCGATGACTTGGGCGTTCGATGTGCGATAGAAATAGGATGATAGGCACCGTAAAGAATAGGACGAGCCAAATCATTGAATCCGGCATCGAGCAGGTAGAACAGGTTGTCCCCCATTTTCTTGACTGCGCGAATCTCAGCGATTAAAAAACCACTTTCCGCGACCAAGTAACGACCGGGCTCGATCTCCAACTGTATCGCATGCCCAAACTTTTCTTCCAACCTCTTACGCGATGCGTCCCAAAGGGAAAAGTATCGATCGAGGTCTACGTAGGTTTGCCCTGCTCGATAGGGAACAGGTAGCCCACCTCCGGCGCTGATCGTCGTCAATGTTCTGCCGACTTCATGAGCGACCGACTCCAACGCGCTGCAAACCTGAGACAGGTGCTCCAGGTCGGTACCCGAACCGATATGCATGTGAAGACCCGTGATTGCGACGTTGTGCATGTCCGCACGTCGAAGGCACTCCACTACTTGTTCGTGCCAAATGCCATGTTTCGATTGTGGTCCACCGGTGTTGGTCTTTTGACTGTGTCCGTGCCCGAACCCAGGATTGATTCGCAATGTGGCGCTAGCGCCCGGAAGAATGGCACCGAGTTGATCGATCATATCGGGCGAACCGCAATTCACGTGAAGCTTTTTGTCTTTGATGATGTTCGAAGCTTCGTGATCAATCACATCGGCCGTGAATACGATACCGTGCGGGTCGCCGTTCGGTTCGAAGCCAGCCGCCAACGCGCGTCGAACTTCTCCGGCACTTACTGCATCGACCACGACATTGAGGCGACGCAAGCGATCCAGGATTGCGATGTTGTTGCAAGCTTTTTGTGCGTA
Organism: Pirellula sp.; assembly: GCA_021300155.1. Classification (GTDB taxonomy): domain Bacteria; phylum Planctomycetota; class Planctomycetia; order Pirellulales; family Pirellulaceae; genus JBKCUI01. The sequence continues at coordinate 89,291 of JAJTID010000005.1, read as the reverse complement.
GCGAACCACATCGAACGCGCTCAAGTCACGTACTCGTTCCTCGATGATGGCCATGTCGTACACATAGGTCGGGCTTCCATATTGCTTGACGATTTCTGCGATGGGAATACCAGCGATCTCAGTGCGAATGGTGGAGAACGGATTGGTAGTGGTTGGCATATTGTGTCTAAGGGATTTTGGTAAGTGATTTGGAAAACGTATGATAGGAACGGCCCCAGTTTGAGCGAGTGGATATTCTGGGCGCGAAGATGAAGATTATGGAATCTCTTGCTTTCGTTCTCGAACGCGTCGCGAATACTTTTCCATAAACTTTCGCTCTTTGCTAGAGAGCGAGTCTTTTCCTTGCTCGTGAATCTTTTGGAGGATTCGGTCTGCTTCTGCGTCATCCGATGCTCCGTTTTCTTGATGAACTCGCAGCTTCGGACCAAACAGTTTACGCTTGGTCCTACGGAAGGTTCCCTGAACGTCTTGCAAAAATCCAAAGTTCCAACCTAGAAAGAAATAAGCAGTTGCGAAAAGAATCCCCGCGACGTGAACATCGACAGCAACCCTAGAGGAGGGTTGTGACACAAGATTGGTCAGAATCAGAAACACCCCGAGAACCCATGCGGGAACTGGGAATACGAAAAGGTAAACGGTTTGCTTCGGGAAATTGAGGACAAAGAGCATTTCGATGCAAATAACGGCACCGGATGCACCGAGCAACACCTCAACTTGAGGGGTATTCAGGGCATAATTCTTGAGCAGCCATAGCGATCCGCAAACCGCCGCCGTAATCAAATAGATCCGAAGAAATTCCCATTTTCCGTATTTGTCCTCAACCGCTCGTCCCAGAAAATAAAGGCCGAGCATGTTAAAGAGCAAGTGAAAAGCGGTAGTCGAGTCGTGGACGAAAGCGTACGAAAGAACGCGCCACCACATCCAGGGCTTAGTGGCATCCGTTTCGTACAACGAGAAGAATTCGTTCACAAACCCCTGGTTCTGGCTTGTGTACCCCCCTTCGCCAAGAAGGATATTCGCCACGAAGACTGCGATATTTACTATCAGAAGACCGCTGATAGCCGATCGACCGTTCCAGTCTGGCTGAAGACGAATCCCTTCGTCTCGGTAGTACTCTCGATCGTATATCCCCATGGTGAATTATCCGTTGGTGCATTCTTGGAGTGGATGGAAAATTCCGCCATTTCACGATCCAACCACCTCATTGGTGATAATATCGTGTTATGGTTTGCCTGAACATTCGTCAACCTCCTGGTAAACAGGGACAACGTCGTAAATAGTGACAACTTCGTTCTGAGTGGCCGCCGGTAACCATGGAACTGGATAGGGATTTCCTCATTTTTGCCGTGAATTTTCTAGTGGAAAGGATGCCCATCCACGCCTAGACGCTTTGTTGAAAAATTGTTAGACTTTGGCACGCTTTTTCAGGGTTCCAGCTTTTTTAGGAATAGAGTTCGAGTCCGCGAAAAGCAAGCTAGTTTGCCGACATAGCTTCAATTGGCAGAGCACCGCATTCGTAATGCGGGGGTTGTGGGTTCAACTCCCACTGTCGGCTTTCGCAGAACGTATAAGCGGTTATCGCAAAACGTTCCGGATTTTTCTGCAGGTAATTTGGGCCAGTGAGCGCAAGAAAAGCGCTCAACGAGCTTAACTGGCGTAGTAACGTAAAGGTAGCAAACAACTTATGGTTCAAGCGGCAACGGTTGATATTCGCGAAATCGTCCTTTCAAACCAGACTTTTGGCCCGCAAGACATCGATCGGCTCTCTCGGGCGATCGAAGAAGACTTTACACAAGCTGCATTGCTTCGGGATGCCGTCCAGGAATTGGAGCAGAGCCCCAATTTGTCACCCGCTAGCAAGACACGTCTTGGCGTATGCTTGTACCTGATCGGAAAGTTTCGCGAAGCCGAATCTGCATTGAAGCAGTCCGATGGAGGAGCATTGCCGCAATACTACATGGGCAAAGTTGCATTCCAAATGGGCGAACATGACAAAGCGTTGGCCTATTTTGAAGCTGCTGAGAAAGCCGGCTACACGCCGGAATGGTGCCAACTTTCTCGTGCGGAAGTTTTCCGTTACCAAGGCAAAAAAGAAGAGGCTCTGAAGCTTCTAGACAACATCTTTGGCCCAGTCGAGCAGAACGCCGAATATCCTTACCAACGCGCCGCGACATTGTCTGCAATCGGAGGCAATCTGCCAGAAGTTCTCGCGTTGTATCAACGAGCCCTGCAAGTCAACCCAAAGCATGCGGGAGCCCTCTTTGGCTTGGCCGTTGAGAGTGACCGACTTGGAAACGACAACATCGCTTTTGAATACTATCAACGGGGTGCCGGTGTTATTCCCGCACACGTTGGAACATTGATCAATCTGGGGTTGATGTACGAAGATCGAAATGATTTCATTCGCGCGCAGGCCTGTTATCGTCGTGTTCTCGAAACAGCTCCAGACAATGCACTTGCCAGACTTTATTTAAAGGATGCGGCCGCCGGCGGCAATGTCCTTTACGATGAAGACTCCCAAAAGAAGAACGAACGCATGGCACAGTTGCTCAGCGTTCCTGTTACAGATTTCGAATTGTCTGTTCGTTCGCGAAACTGTCTGCATAAGATGGGTATTCAAACGCTTGGAGACTTGACTCGCGTTTCCGAACAGGCTCTCTTGTCTAGCAAGAATTTCGGCGAGACTTCGCTCGTTGAAATTCGCGAAATGCTCACCGCACGAGGACTCTCGCTCGGTCAATTTGCACATGAGAAACGCGAAGCTGATCCACCATTGGATCTAAGCGGAATGTCACCTGACCAGCAGGTCATGTTGGATCGACCAATTTCCGAATTGAATCTTTCCGTTCGAGCCAGAAAGTGCATGGTTCGTTTGCAGCTAAATACGATCGGTGAATTGGTTCGGAAGACGGGTGACGATTTGCTAGAGTGCAAGAACTTCGGCGTAACCAGTCTCACAGAAGTTCGTGAGAAACTGACCGCGATGAATTTAAAGCTCCGCGGAGATTGATCGAGAAGATCCCAAAGCCTATCGACGAGTTACGATTCCATCGGGAGTCGTAACTCTCGAAGAATGGCGCCAGCCCGCTCAGCTACTTATCCGTAGAGTTCCAATTTCAAGGGTTCGCTTTGTTGGGCCCCCTATCAAGCACACCCGTGCTTTGGCATTCTATTGCTTTGCTGGGCGAAACCTCTTCTCTGGCTCATGATTCAATGTCTTTGCGCATAGCGACTCTTAGCTTGGCGCTTCTAGCGCGAGGGTTCAAATTCGTTTCTCTGTCGCTAGGCAAGACAGGCTTTCGAGTTAGCACTTCCAGATTCGGATGATCGCGAAAAGCGTGCTTTACGATTCGGTCTTCGAGCGAATGGAAGGTGATAATCAGTAATCGACCTCCCGGTTTCAAGCAATCTACGAGCGACGCCATCGCTTGCTCCAAGTGCTGAAGCTCTTGATTGACCGCAATGCGGAGCGCCTGAAACGTTCTCGTTGCGCTGTCGATCCTACCATGCACTTTGCCGGGCACCACACGATGAACTAAGTCCGCTAGTTCTTCCGCGGTCTTGATCGGGGCAGTCAATCTTCTTTCAACAATCGCCCTCGCAATGCGACGGCTGAATCGTTCCTCCCCAAACTGATAAATGATGTCAGCGATTTCTTTCTCGTCTGCTTTCTCTAGCAAAAGACTGGCGGGAATACCCTCGTTGGGCTGAAACCTCAGATCCAACGGCCCGCCCAAACGAAAGGAGAAACCTCGGCTAGTGTCAGCCAACTGATCGCTCGACAAACCTAGATCCAGCAAGATGCCATCTGCTTTTTCGATTTCTTTAGAGCGGGTGTAATCTGGAATCTCCCGATAGGACCCCTCGATGATCTTGATCTTGCATTTCCACGGGCGAATCTTTTCGATACTCGATTGAGCTCGCTCAAGAGCGATGGGGTCTCTATCGACGCCAATGAACGTGTCAGCTTCGTTGAGTCGCTGGATGATGGCACATGCATGGCCCGCACCTCCAAGCGTTCCATCGATCCAGACTTTCGATCCTGTTTGCGCAATTGCATGTCGCTCTGAAACAGGATCCGTTTCGGTTAATCCAGCCCACTCTAGAATTTCCTGAAGCATCACCGGAATATGAACGGTCGGATCGGTCAATGAATCCCCACGCAGGAAAAGTTTACAATCGAGTGCCGAATAACGCCGACCGAAATCACGGTTTTAAGATGAGGCGTCGAACTAAAAACGAAAAGCCGATCGGTTGCAATCCAATTCATCGCAGCAAGCACTCTGATATCCATTCGAGAAGGTGCTGACTGTTTCAATCGTCGCCCGGAGACGACAATTTAGATCGAGAGCTATTGGGTTTGCGCTTCGAAAAGGATCAACCGACTGCTTCTTGGTTGATCGCGGGTAAAGCCCGTGGCCGCGAGGCTCGACACCTACTTTTCAAAGATCACCCATCGCTTCGATGAGTCGGACTATGCAGACCGATCGGCTAAACGATCATTTCTGACACCCCTACAGAATACTGAATCCGCACGGTCTTGGGAAACCATCTTTTCATTTCCAAGCCAATTTCTGCCAGTATCACTTCGGGAAATGGCTATCATTCTAGAGGCCTTTTAGAAACGGAGATAATCGTAACCCTCTTTCCTGTAAGGGCTTATGTTCACGTCTCTATCTGCGATCGGAAGTGGTTTTTCTAATGCAAAAGGCCCGAGTCGCGGTTCTGGCACTTGGGCAGAAAAGGCATGCTGGAAAGGAGTGAAAGTCGATCCGCCGGGTTCGCATAGTTAAGTTCCGTCGATATTCTCTCCAATCGTTCGATCGCACGGATGAGGTCAGCCAATTTGTTGGCTCCCATCTTTTGGTAAATCTTTTGTCGTCTCGACTCTACAGTGCGCTGACTGACGGAGAGGCGAGCGGCGATCGCTTTATTCGGCACTCCTTGCATCACCATATCGAGGACTTGCTCTTCACCCTCGGTAATGGACTGTCGTCTTTCTGTCAGCACAGTGTGTTCGTATCGCAAAGAGCTGATTGTTGAAACACGTTGATTGGCAACACCAAACGCTCGTTCCAACTCTTCGCAGTTTGGTTTCCAGTCAAGGTAGTCGGCGACCCCCTTTCGTATCCAATTCGCAACTCTTGCACCTTGCTGACCATCGCCAATGACAACGAGAGCCCCTTCTTGGCATAGTTCTAAGAGCGCCTCGACTTTGTCGGTTGCATCGATCGGCGAGTCTTTCGTTACGTCTAAGAAGTAGATGATGCTCTTCGAAAATCGTTTTACCAGCGGCAATTGAAAGTAGGTAGCCGATTGAACATCATTGGCACCGAGCGACTTGAATTGTTCGGATAGCCATCGCACCTGCTCGGGGTCTCCAGAAACGACGTAAATGGGAATCGACGAGAGAATGTTGATTGGGGAAGACATGTTTTTGCAAATCCGTGTAAGTACGTGGGGGTGGCGATTTGTGGTTCGCGGCCCCCGAATGGTCAGATGCCATCAAGAGAATCCGAGCGCACGTCCGCATGGTATTATTCGCGATAAAAACCAAGGAATGCCGCAACGAGTCTTCGTAGAGAGCGCTTCGGAATTCCGAGGCTTTCGTCGTGGGACTGCTCGATAGAAATGGAGTTGCCAACGCATGAATGGCGTGAGGCGACTATTGACGAAGGAGATAATTCCGGTAGTCTCGGAACCTCTTGATACGTGAGTTTGTTTTCTCGACCATTAAAGGAACCATAGTATGCCGCGAACTGGCGCAATTACGTTTAAAGGAACACCGATGACGCTATTGGGAGAAGAGCTCCGTGTCGGCTCCGCAGCTCCTGACTTTCAAGTTCACTATTTCGAGGGTGGCCTTAAGACGATTTCGCTGGCAGACTTGAAGGGCAAGCCAACTTTCTTGAGTGTGGTTCCATCCCTCGATACCGGGATCTGCCAAATTCAAACAAAGAAGTTCAACGCAGAGTTGGCTTCGATGGCAGACAAAATTAATTGCCTTACGGTTAGCCGGGATTTGCCTTTCGCAATGAATCGATTCTGCGGTGCCGAAGATATCAAGACGATGCGAGTAGGCAGCGACTATCAGTCTGGTGACTTTGGCATGAAGTTTGGCCTCATGATTGACGAACTAAAGCTTTTGGCGCGAGCTGTCTACGTGTTAGACGCTTCGGGCAAAGTCGTTTATAGCGAGATCGTGCCAGAAGTCGCACAAGAACCCAATTATGCTCCAGCTATCGAAGCACTCAAGAGCGTGCTGTAGTTCGTTCGCTGTTCAAGTCTTGTCTGCCTTTGCGACATGAATATGTTTGTTGCTATCGTCCCAAGTCAGCAGTAGCTTGAAAAATTCTATTGCCTTAATTCTTGAGAGGTTGCTCGAAGCTCATTGAGAGCAACCTCATAATCATGCGGCGTATTCATATTTTGCAAGCAATGTAACTTCGGATCAAATTCTCGAAGTTCCCTCGTTGAGAGGTGATTTGCAAAAAGCTGCTTGACCATAGATCGGACACGTAGCTCATTATTGGCAAGTTGTTTTTCGATGACAGTCAAAACCCGCCGACGATATACGGCACATAAAGGGTGCATTCCCCGATCGTTGATGTCAGATTCATTTCCGTCACATTCATCCACTGGCACGGCGGCATCGTAGTTGCTCAATTGCTTGAGTAAATGTCGAATAACATTTGGGTTGACAAACGGAGCATCACAGCTGCACACAAAGGCTTTATCCAGGTAACTGGGTAAAACCAGCAATCCGGCTGCCATCCCCTCGAGAGGCCCGCGCGCAGGTTTTGCGTCGTGAGTCAGCTGGATTGAGGGGGGGAGCGCTGGTAACTTTTGTCCAGCGGCAGAGACAACGACAATCGATGTTCCTGAGATTGCCTCCATCAGAGTTTCAACGACGTGCTCTAGAACGGTATGACGCCCAAAGGGTAAAGTCGCTTTGTCTCGTCCCATGCGTTCGGATTTTCCTCCACACAGTACAATAGCGCCGCACGTGAGTAATTTTGATGTCGATTGCAAGTTGGAAAAGCCAATGTTTCAGTGGAAGTGATCCGGCGACCTCGTTGGCATTGAATGACTACCAAGTTTACCATCTCGATGCCTAACATGTCGAAATATCGAAGAATCCTGCGTCCAATTCTCTTTTCTATATCGCCCGAAGCAGCACATACCCTTACAGTCGAAGCATGCCGAGTTGCCGGCAACCTACCGTTTCTGCCGAGAGTCTCAAAGGCGTTGTTAACATTTGAAGCACCGGAACTCGAATCGAATGTAGCTGGTCTACATTTTTCCAATCCGATCGGGCTAGCTGCTGGTTGGGACAAAAGCGGCAGGGCAATCCGAATGTTGGATCATTTGGGGTTTGGGTTTGCAGAGATTGGTTCCATCTCGGCGCGTCCATCATCCGGCAATCCAAAGCCGCGACTGTTCCGATTGAAACAGGATCTCGCGATCGTGGTTAACTATGGACTTCCAAATGAGGGTGTTGAGGTTGTTGCGCACCGGATTGCAGATCATGCTTCAAACTTCCCTATTGGCGTCAACATTGTAAAGACAAACGATGGACCTGACGCTTTAGCATGCAGTGGTGACGAGATCCTTGCAGATTACGAAAGAAGCGTTTCGATGACGCATCGACATGCAACCTACATCACACTGAACTTGAGTTGCCCAAATGCAAAAGGAGGTGTTGATTTTTTCGCATGTCCAGGGAGCATCTCCAGCTTGTTGGATTGCCTGAGCCCACTCTCCATCGGCTGCCCCGTGTTTTTGAAGGTTGCTCCCAATCCAGCTCCCTGTATTTTGGAGCATCTAATCCAGCAAGCAGAGCCCTATGGATTCGTGAAGGGATTGATGTTCAATCTCCCTCCTGGCAAGCCACCTTCACTTACGCTTACAACGGATCGCTCGCGTTTGGAACATATGCCAGGCGCCGTGTCTGGCAAACCGGTCGAGACATTGATCAATCTATGCATTCGTGAACTCTATCGGCGAATGCCCAAGGGACGTTTTGACATTATCGGTGCGGGAGGAGTCTTCACGGCCGAAGACGCATACAAGAAGATTCTTGCAGGGGCATCCTTAGTCCAAATCTACACAGCGTTGGTGTATGAAGGGCCGGGAGTGGTGAAACGAATCAATCGCGGATTAGTCGACTTGCTCCGCCGCGACGGTTTCAGCAACATCCGAGAAGCCGTTGGTGCCGATGCTCATTAGGCGACTGGTGTGCTAATCTACGACGAGATCGTCGGTACGGTGAAAACGCGGGTTGAAGATAGTGCGTGGGACTTGAACCTAATGCTAACGGGAGGCTGAATAATCAAGAATTTGGTTTCAACATCTTGGCCATCGGGAATGGTCCATTGGAGTTCGGCCCCCAAAACATACGGAACGCGACGCTCGCAGTCCACACATCGTGTCCACTCATGTTTGCATACTCGATGCCATTCATCAGTTTGATACGATGGCCTGCAATGTAGTAGTTGAAGCCTGCGTATCCCGCTTGATAGACATCTCCCGTGCTCACACCGCTCGCTCGCTCGTACCGTCGTTGAGCCAACAAGCCATCTTCTTCGTCTGCAAGTGCCAGTTGGTAGCGAGTCGCAAGTTGAATCTTCTCTGTGAGAAAGAAACCAGGCTGGATATTGATTCCGATCGCGTCACCATTTTCACTTCGAGTTCCCAGCAACACTTCGGAGACGAGTGAAACAGGCCCATTCGTAAGGATCAAAGCGGTAGAAAAACCATCTTTGTATCGATTGAGATTCGTGGCGTGTTGGTTGGCATCACTGTAAAGATAGCAGGCATTGAAAAACGCCTCGTCGAGATCGAGCCATCGATTAACGTTCCATGTACCAGATGCCAGCAATGAATACCCTGAGTCATAATTGGTGAAGGAATCCCACATGTCGGGGCCTGTCGCGTTAGAAAAGACTCCAGTGTAATAAGCGAACTGGCCCGTGTTCCCGGATGCTGTAATTGCTGGAGTGTAGTCCGCATTGAACATGTTCAGGAACATGCTCCGCTCCAGCGTATTGATGTATCGACTTGATACATTTCGATCGTGTGTGAATCGATGTTTCTGCTGCCCTACGGTGACCATGAATTGATCATCGAAGGCCCACTGCGACCAGAGCTCGGTGAATCCGTTGTAGAACGGGTTCATATCAAAGCCACTGACCATCTGAGCATGTACCGTCATCTTCTCAAACAATCGCGCCTGCGAGCCGATTCGAAAGCGGCGGTTCTCCCAGCCGTCTTGTGGCGCATCGCTTCCGTCTGCGTTGTAGTATTGTCCGTGGTAACGCCCGAGAAGCCACCACTCTTGTAGGATGGGATGGTCGTCGTTCTTGTAGACTCTTCCCAGGTTCTCTAGTTTCTCGGCGAGCGATTTGGACTCTTGTTTTGGAGGCGTGGTATCGAATGTTGCCGAAGACGACAGTTCTTCTTCGTCGGCAGCGAAGCCACAGGAAAGTACAAGCCTGAACATCATGCTTGCAAGAATCCACCCGATCCATCGAGAGTATATTCGCATGATGATGGTGGGAGGGTTTGGTATTGAGGTGATGTCTCGCAAATGGCGATTACACAGCAAAATGCGATTCAATTGCGTATTAGATAATCGCAACGAAACTACGACTGACGTATCGACGCCGTGTGAGGGAAATGTTAAGAATTTGTTAGTGCTGTCAGCTTGCCTGACAGTAATGCAAATTTCCAATTCCCGTAAGAATTACTAAAGTATTCGTGCCGTCTCGACGGCGTCTTGGAAAGAGAATGTTGCAGAAAAGACACACGATCTCACCATTTGAGAATCCATCGCCTAGATTTTAATGTTTTAGAAAAAAGATCAATCTATCCTGCCCTGCTTCAGTTTGCGGATATGTTCTGGAGTGGATCCGCAGCAGGCACCGATGATTTGTACAGGCCAGCTTTGGGCGTGTTTTAGGTAGCCTTCGGGGTCCGTGGAGTCGGTGTTAATCCAATCTTGTTCAGCGTCCGCAAAGCCGATGTTGCCGTACGCTATGAGAGGGAAGTTGTCGCCACAGATGGCGTGCAGCTCCGTAAGTGGCTGAGCAATCATCTGGGCTGGCATGCAGTTCACGCCCAAGGCTTGTATGCCGAGTGGTATGAGTTGCTCCGCAGCATGAGTGAGTGACTCGCCAGAGAGGATGTAGCCATTTTTATCGCAGACAAACGTGACCCATGTGGGTAGGCCAGTGGCCGTGGCGATCTTGGCAGCAACCTCCGCTTCGCGGATAGAATTCATCGTCTCGATGAGAAGCAAGTTAACTCCACCCTCTACTAGTTGCTCGATCCGGTCCGTATGCTCGTCAAGGCACTCATCAACAGATGGCACGAGGTCAGGACGATAGCAATCTTCAAGGGAAGAGACCGAACCGGCCACGAGCGCAGGCTTTCCAAATTCATCAACCGCTTCTCTAGCAGTAATTACCGCGCGCAACGTCAGTTCGCGGGCGGAGAAGCCTCTCCCTATCAGAGCGCGGCGGTTGGTGCGAAAGGTATTCGTTGTGATAATGTCCGCCCCTGCGTTCAAGTAATCCAAATGAACTTGGCGCAAGACATTCAGCCCTGAATCTCTGGTAAGCGCATTAGCCGACCACAATGGCAATCCAGTGTCGACACCACGGCGGTTTAGTTCAGTGCCAGTGGCACCATCAAGTAAAAGAAGATTCGAATTCACGATCAGCTATCAATCTTTCAGGAAAACAACCGCTCAAAAACCACATAGCCAGTTTCACTGAAACCGAGACGTAGGTAGCTTTCTCGAGCGGTGTCGATTTCTCGCTCCATGTATAGACAAATTGAGAGTATTTGCGGAATCAGGTCTTACGCGGAGGAATTTGCCATCAAGGTTACTTCATGAGTTTTAAGTTCGCTTCGGCGAAGGCTTTGCCCATTTGAGCAAAGATTTTTGCGCTGCCAAAATAGTGATAGCCGCCATTGGACGCGCCCTGGAGAGCCTCTCGGTCCTTGGGGGAAAGCACCTCTTCCAGAGCGATGTCGAGCCTCTCCCTGTCCGCCGTAGTGATTCCCTCAATCCAAGCGTCGAGTGCAGCATAATGTTGAGGGAAGTTTGGTGAGTACTGATCATTGGCGTAGACAGCCAAGACGTTCTTCCCTTTCTTCAAGTGTTTCGTCTGTTCTTTGTCGAGAACAATGGATCGGTATTGAGGTTTATCCTTCCACCAAATGTAGGTGTGGATTTTGTGGCCGTTCAAATAAACATGAAACCCTTGCCTCGCCAAAATCGCGATGCGGTAGGAATCGTATTTGAGGCTTTCTATCTCAAAGGTGGAACGCATGAGCAGGAATTCTCCATGGCCCCACGTCGAGGGGTATTTACTCAATGCAATACCACTGTGTTTCCAAACACCTTTGCCGATGGGGGCCTTGCCTACTGTCCATTGGCTATCGTCGAAGTCGGGCTTAAACCAATTCTCCATTCCGATTGGAAGTTTGATGTCGCGGAATCGCCTGTCGGTGAACTTTTCCAATTGGTCCTTCGATTCGTTCGCATCGATCGTAACGAATCGCCAGTTTCGCTCCTCCGGCAAAGGAGTGCCAATTGGCTTCCAATACTTATCCCATTTGCGTTCCTTGTCGAGCGAGCCATCCGCTTTCAACGCGTGAGCTGTGTCGACGATTTCGTTGTACTCGCTTTGCTTGGGTTGTGCGGCTTCGATGTCGCGATCCCAAAAAGGAGCCGTATCGACAGCAACTACATTGTCCTGAAATTCGGGCAATGCGGCGGGAGCTGCCATGGCTTTGCGGAAGTTGACGTTCTTCTCACCTTCTACGCCGAGTACGCCAATGATGACTGGCATCTTTGGAGCGTCAAGATCTTTGCGTACGTCTCGAATGAAGTGTGCCAGGAGACGCGAGTACTCGTCATAATTGCCATTCGGATAAGTCTGGCCATCGACAAGATCGTTGAATCCCTGAAGCCATACAAAACCCGCCAGCTCATAGCCTGCCTTGGGATCATAAGCGGGGCAAACCCGAGCGGGATCGGCGAGGACTTTTTTCACATGCTCCACCATCATACGGTAAAACACACCTGATGCGGCATCTTTGTCTTCTTGCCACTTTTTTCGGTCCTCAAGTTTGGGAATACCGTGAGCACCCTGCGGATGTTTATCCCACTGGTTTTGTGTCTGCTTGGGCAGCTTGTATGGCCCTGCACTTGGTGGACGAAATTCTGTGTTGAGAGATCTGCCGCCCCAAGCGGTTTTGATGATCAAGATGGGTTCCTTTAGCTCTTTCTCCATGGTGATACCGAAGGTGAACTCAGGTCCAATCTTTGCACCGTCTTTCGTGGGGCGGTCTCCTCGCGCGCCAAAGCCAGCCGTCAATCTCCCCAACCCTTCGCCGTTCGCACTGCCATCATACGGCCCGGTCAAATAGGACATCCAAACGTTGTCACATACTCGAGGCGTTCCATCCGGGTTGCGCATTTCCTTGAGCAAAGGTGCCGTGGCCGGATCTTTACCGATATAGTCAAAGGTCCGGACTTCCGCATGTCCCTCCATGTTCGATTGGCCAGCGAGGATGAAGACCTTTAAAGGCTGAGCAAAGCCATTCGGCGAAAGGACAAATAGTATCAAAACCGCCCAGGCAAATGGTATTGCGGCAACAGGTCGTTTCATCATGACAAACTCAATTCGCAAAACGCACTTCTATGATCGAATAGTTAAGTCTAACCAGCTTTCTATTTCTATAGTAAAGCAAGAAAGTGGCGACAGCTTAAACGAATGATACCACTTCTCATTAACTCGCACACAATGTTTGCGTGAATTCCTTGGTAGTCTCGTCGCGCGGCGTTGGTGCAGGTCATTGGTGCAGGTCGGCAGTTGTTTAGTGCGTTAGCCTTATTAGCTCGGGGGTGTCGGTCGATGTCTCGATGGCGAGGATCGCGTCGCGGACTGACTTAGCCTTCTGCTTCATTAGTTCCTTGGGGAAGTCAGGCTCGTCTTTTTCGAAGTAGTTGGCAAGCTTAGCTAGTTCCGGGATGACGGCCTTGGCGTGAGTGCCATAACTGAGAAGTATCTCCATTAATTCCGGCGTGCGCATTTCGCTGGCCCACGGGTTCTGCTGTCGAGTGTAACGTACGCACGCCTGGATACCTTCTTCGATGTGATGCTTGGCAAAAAGGCGAAGCCCCTCCACTCGAATACCGTCAGCAAACATCTCTCCACTCGGGGCTGGTTCCGTGATTGCTTGATAAATGGCGGGGAGTAGTGGCTTGATCTCTTGGGCCGAAAGGTTTCGGTAGACCGAACTGAGACTTCCTCGCGCGCGACCGTCCTGGTTCTTCAATCCGGCTCGAACCGCTTTGTACAACGCTTCCCGGTCAACACCTTCGAGAGATCCGCCGAGCATTCCGTCGCCATCGAATAAGGCGAAGGTAAGATAACGCTGTTGCATGCCGCGGGGATCGCTAGCCTTGTCTACTTCAGCCAACAACTCCAATAGCTGCGGTACTACCGGCTTGGCTGCAGGCCCGATCTTGGCCAGCGCTTGAGCCGCATTGACTCGGAGCCAAAGGTCTTTGTCGTTAAGGCAATTCTGCAACGACTCCACCGCTGGCGTGGACCGCTGTCCAAGTCTGCTCAGTGCCTGACATGCACCGTAGCGAGCGTCGAGAATGGAAGCTTCGAGTCGTTTGACTATGGCTGTAACAGGTACTTCTTGGCGACGTGCGAGCGCCATCGCAGCCCGCTCTCGAACAATAGGCGACCAACTGCTGAGACGCTCGATCAGTTGATCGACTGCAAGTTTGTCATACGCGCTGTGACGGTCTTTATTGTCCCACCCACGGCCATCGGCAATCAGTGATTCTGCAGCCACTCTGTTCAGGTTGGGGACTGCAGATTTACCTGCACCGGTCAGCCGAATCTTCTTCAGCGGCATGGCACAGGCCAGCAAGTACGTGCCCGTGGCATCAAAACCATAAAAGCTGTCGTGTTCGTTTTCCGGCGGGCCTTGATGCGGGTAACTACCATCCCAGCAGCGCGCCAGGTCAAAGTACCAAGTACCGAATTCTTTCATCCATGCTCCAGTGGCATTCGGACCGGATAGTGCGACACTCGGCATCGCCCAAAGCATGTTGAAATAGTTGCCACAATGCCCGCAGTCGCGTTCCGGACCGTGCGCGGCAACACTCATGCGAGAAAAGAACTCGGAGCCCTTGGTCTCGCCCAGCGAATTGAACAGAACCGCTGCCATACCACACTTGCCGTTATCTTCATGCCCCTCCATCCATGGAGCGTGATCGCCGTAGGGGACCGCCCCCTTTCCGATGTAGAAACGCAACAGCTCGACGCTTCGCTCAATAGCCTTGTCTACGGCAGCTTCCTTCACCCCCGCTTCGCGTGCCAATACCAAGCTGATCGTGAGCACCACCCCCGGTGAGTTCATCATGCCGTAGCCGCCCAAGCGGCCGTCAGGGATGGCGAATCCGTGTCCCCATGAGCCGACCGCACTTTGCCCCTTAGCAGCTTCCAACGCCAGCCGCTTGAGGCCTGGAAGCACCGACTGATCGCTGGTCGCTATGGCGTATTCAGATAGGTACAGCATGCAGTAGCCATAGTACCACGTTTGCATCGACTTGTCGGAATATCGCGCCGCCCACTGGGCTTCTCTCTTCAACAGCGGCAGATACTCGCGATTCCCACTGGCCAACAAAGCGAGTGCGTTCAGCGAGCGTGGAATCGGGTCCATCTCGGTATAGTTCTGCTGGGCCATCCGCGCAGCCAACTCCTTGCATCCCTGAGCGAGCAGAAGTTTCGACTTGTCGCAATCGAAGGGTGCCGTCTGGCTGTAGCTACCGAGAACGCGTAAGTTAATTACCACCTCATCTGACTTTCCCGCGCGCCAGCGAGTGACGGTGAGTTTGCCATTGCCCGCTTGCGTTTCGGCCGTCGTGATCGCCTGGCCGAATTCTGTGCGAGGGTCGAAGGAGAATGGTTTACCACCGACACCAAGAATCACGTCACTGACTCGAAGCGTGTCTGCGGCAGGAGACCCCTGGTCGACTTTCGTGATCAGTATCTGACGTGCATCCGTGGTCACCAACCTGTCGCAAAAAATCCAGCCGCGAAGCCCGGTTGGTCCGAGGTTCCAATCATGCGGCGAGTCCTTCGGGCGTTTCGCATCCTTGGTGAAGTCCGGAATGACAATGGTGTCGTGTGCGATGGCCGTCGTGATATGCGTCAACGCAGCTATCACGCAAAGTGTTACTATCCGCGCTTTAGCCTTGATCATCTCTTTGTCCCGGGTGCTGGAGGAATGGAATGCCTACCTGGTTAGCAGGGATTAATTGGATTATCTGGCGGTGCTATCCAAGGCGAACGCATTCTATCCTCTCGACAACAATTTCTCCATCTTTGCGATCATCACAACCATCTGGTAGTTGAGGGTAGTAGAAAAGGAGGGTGCTGCGCAGCGTTTACTCCCGAATTTGCTCAGATCAGGCTCAAGCATAGCCACAGTGAGCAGCGAATAAAGGGCTGCTCAGCCGTCGGCCTGCCAGGAAACATTATCGACAAGATCGTGTTGGAGTCCGAATCGAATGTGGACCAAGGTGAGTCACTTTCATTTGAAGAGCTGCACGCTCAATTATTGGCACTAGGTATCGGGGCCGATTCCGAATATCCAAGTACTGTGGATTTCTCATTTGTCGATCGTAGAGAACCGATCGGCTAGAATCGAAAGTCCATCACATACAAATTGAGTTCGAACCGTCAACCTATAAGGATTTCATTTTCAGAAAGTTCTAACGCGAGCCCCCGAGATCGAACAATTCTACTCATGTGACAGTTTTAATGGGAGGCTAGTTGGATGGTCCAGGAGGGATGTTCACTCTTGAAACGATGCCGTCAACTCATGGCACCTTTCGAAACTATATTGCGATGAGTCCCCCCGTTTTTCTGGGACCAATCGCATGCAGCGAGCTGGAGCGATTGAGGTTCACGGATCTCGAATTGCGGGTTCAGCAGATTGAGAAAGAGAGACTAGGATAAGATGTTGATGAAACTTCAATGGGAGTAATTTCCCCCCATTAAGTTCATTTCAAGTAGGCAATGACTTCAATTTGAAGTGCTGATGCTTGCACGCCTTGCAGCCATGTGTTGCGACTTCCGGATGCTCGCGGATCACGTTCTTTGTCTGACGTGGATCATCGGCGAGGATCATTAGGATGTTCGGCTTGCTAGTGACGTCTGTAGCCAGCAGCGTTCTACAATTACAACAAATGGAAAGAAAGAGGTCGACGCCTGGTTTCCTATTGGGGACGAGTTACCGAAGCTAGGTCAGGTGATTACTTGTTGGCAACGTGTGGGTGTGGGTTTCTGCGATGCGATGGAGGTCTTGCGATTCTAGCAGCACTTGCCTTTTGGCATATTGTTGGGATTTATCAATCAAAACATGCGGTTCGACAACTCAGCCTTCATGAAGTTCGTGTTCCATCTAGCAATGAGAAACCAGAGGAAACACCATGTCTGCAATCTGTGCAAAAGCCATGAATTGAACTCAAAATAAATCGTAACAACCAAATTAAGGGCGACACTTCAATACAGTCCATGCGATGAGCCTAGTGCGTTTGCAACTAGGCTTAGTTCGCTCGCAAAACTTTTGGCAACTTTTAAAAACCAAATGAGAAATGCAATGGGAGTGCAACTAGTAGATAGCTGAGGTGAGACCGACGCTCCATCGTTCCAGTTTGGGTAGGGATGTCACGCTTACGAATTTGTGGGCTTTGTGATGCAAATTGTGTAGGTCGACCCGGTAAGTTATCGGTGTCCGGACCGTTCACGTTGGCCAAGCATTTGTTTTATTTTCGATCAATCAATGATTACGAACGGTGATCAATAGCCTGTTAAGTCCTCATACCTCCCCAAAATATGAACACGGAAAAAACGGTCCTGCATGTCGATGACGATCCCGATATCTTGGCGATCGTGAAGCTGGCGCTCGAAAAGAAAGGCTATCGAGTCATTTCAATCAGCGACCCCACCACGGCTATCGATATCCTCTCGAAAACAGGGATTCGCGTTGCGATCCTCGATATCGACATGCCTGAAATGGATGGCTTAACATTGTTGCGTGAGATCAAGCAGCGAGACACAGGAATCAAAACGATCATGCTGACAGGAATGGTTTCGATGAGCACTGTTCTTAGTGCGACTAGCCTTGGGGCAGAAGAATTCCTAGGTAAACCAGTCAAGAACTTGAATGAGGTGGTACTGGCAGTCGATCGATGCTTTGCAAACATCAATTCTTGGTGGAATGCATTGAGCGACTGGATGGAGCACCGTAGTAAATCACTGAAGAAACCATGGCTCAAATCAAATCCTGCTAGGTCAATAGTGGGACAGTAGTTCTTAGTCTTTGGATACCGAATTCTCAACGAAGCCCGCGAGAAACTTTTCGCAGCATCATGCATCCAATCAAGATGCAGAATAAATCGTTTTTCCCTTCGACGGAACTCTTCTAGTGCGGAGTTTCTTGTTTTCATTCAGACACAGCCGAACTCAGGATGTATTCATATGATTTCAAATCCTATTCGCTCAACGCTGACTGGTGATTCCGACTTTAAACAGATTCTCGTGGAATTCATCTCGAAAGTGCCAAAGAGATTAGAATCGATTCGAAAAGCGATGAATGAAAGCGACACAAAAAATTTCTGCACGCTGATACATCAGCTAAAGGGGGCATGTGGTAGTTACGGTTTTCAGGAGCTTACTCCACTTGCATCCCAATTGGAGGCAGAACTGCGTTCGGGAGCAAGTTTGCAATCACCGTTGAGTGCTTTGGAGATTTTCATTGAATTGTGTATGCGAATGACCGCAGAGTCAGAGTAAGCGGCTCCGCATTTATCACCTGCTCAAATTGATCACGAAGTTTGGATATAACAAAGATTGAATGACGAATCGATTTTCGCCCGAAAAAGTAATTCCAAACCAAACCTCAATACCACAGTCCAAATCTGGCTTTACGACGCTAGTAACAAGTGAAGCAGAATTACCCGAAAGTCACGCCAAACCGACGAAGAAGGAAAGGTAATTGAAATCGACGATGGCATATGTGTCGCAGGGAATCTTCATTCAAAACGCTCCGGTATGGTGAATCAGCGCAGTTCGAGTCGAAGAGAATGGAAGCGAAACTAAGGCGATCGACAAGATGTTACTTAGCTTCGATCTCAGGGATTGCGACTTTGAATCGGAAATTGAGTGGTATCCGTCCTCTTTGGCGGCATGAATGCGTCTACAATTCTCAACCAAATCGTTACACCTGCGTTGTTCTGCTTTTTTCGGATCATCGCTGCCCCATCCTCAAAAACCAGAGTGGTCCCATGATTAAGTCGTTTGTATTCGCAACATTGTTAGTCATCGCAACATCAATTGCGGCAGAAGAACCATTCACGATTTTCGAGGGAAAAGAAGGCTTGGTACCGAAGCAACCACAAGCTTGTGTCGATTCCAGCGGAATGGTTCATGTCGCATTTGGAGTCGCCGATCAAGTGTACTACTGCCGAATTGACAGACAGATTTGCTCGGTCCCTGAGATTGCTTTCCGCGTGCCGAACATGGCTCTGGGAATGAGGCGTGGACCACGGATCGCTCATTCCGGTAGAGCAGTAGTTGTTACCGCTATCGGCGGCGACCAAGGCAAGGGCCTCGACGGAGATGTGTTGGCTTATCGATCACTGGATGACGGGAAAACTTGGCTAGGGCCTGTGAATGTTAACGACGTCGAGGCCTCTGCTCGAGAAGGATTGCACGCTATGGCTGCTAGTAGTGACGGTGCGATCTGGTGCGTATGGCTCGATCTTCGAGATAAAGGCACAAAGCTCTTCGCAAGCAAGTCGACAGATCATGGAGCCACGTGGACCAAAAATGTTCTCGTCTATCGTTCTCCCGAAGGTAGCGTTTGTGAGTGTTGTCATCCATCGATTTTAGCTGACAACAAATCAGTTCATGTACTGTTCCGAAATTCACTCGGTGGAAATCGTGATATGTACTTGGTCTCGTCGCAAGATGGAGGTGTTACTTTCGGTGGCGGGACTCGACTCGGACGCAACCACTGGACGTTGAATGCTTGCCCAATGGACGGCGGTATGTTGACGCTAAACCAAAATGGCGAGATTTCGACTGTCTGGCGGCGTGATCGAAGTATTCTCATTGCCGAAGCAAACGGTAAATCAGAAAGTTACTTAGGAATCGGTGAGCAGCCTTGGGTCGCAGGTCAGGGTAACGAATTCTATACTGTCTGGACCAGTAATCGAGAGGGAGATCTGCTGCTTGCCCGATCCCGCAATTCAGTTAGCGAGAAAATAAGTACAAACGCCAGTTTTCCCATCGTTGTGGCCTCCCTACTTCCCGAACGAGTAGCCTATGTGATCTGGGAAAAGCGAATCGATCGAATGATTACGATTATGGGAAAAGAGCTTCGCTGATCATTTTGCATTCAATAGATAGATGCAAAAGGAACGTGAAGGGATAGTATCGCTCTCGCAGGTACGGCCCGATGTGCAAACTAGATCGCAACAAAATCGTTGATTTCGGGAGAAGAAAACATCGAGCATCATGAATCGCATTACGAATAAGAACTTGGAGAAAACCCTAGTTACATTCAGGGCGATAACGTTGCTGACCGTCATCCTCAGACACGTCGTGTGGTGAAAGGTCTGGCCAGATCAATTCATCCGGTCGAGTTGGTTTCATGGCCAGTTTTCAATTGTCTATCTCTTCTCCGTTTGTTTCTGAAGCAGCGACATTACAAAGTCGACTTAGCTCTTGTGTGCAACCCCTTAGGTGTTCTTTGTCTGAATGCTCTTTTATTTGACGCTGCAATTCTTTTGCACCCAAAGTGATTTTCGAGAGCTTACCTTGAGCGGAAATCAATTCAATCTGTCGAGTAACCATACTGAGTTGCGATAACTTTCCCGATTCGAGGGCGGGTATGAGGCGGCCAGATAATTCAAGCAACGAGTAGATGAGTTTCAATGCCGCTCTAGTTTTTTCCGATCCACAGGATTCGGATGCTTGAGATACAAAGTCAATGGAATTGATTTCGATTCGGTACCGTTTCAATCGAGAAATCTGGAATTGAACCGAGTCAACCAAAGATTTCCACTGCAATGGTTTTCGAAGAAAATCATCGGCCCCAAACGCAAGCGAAGACTTCAGCGCGTTTACAGAGGCAATTGCAGTTATCACAATCACTAGAATCAATGGATTCGTTTCCTTTAATATCTTGAGCAACTCAATTCCATTCCTGTCCGGCATGTCCAGATCGGTAATGCATATGTCGACTCGATTTGAGACAGCAAGGCCAATCGCCTGTTGAGAATTGGTAGTCCCAGTGATTTGGACAGCTCCCTCAATCTGCTTTTGAAGAAAAAGCCTTATCAACGCCAACTGCGATTCATCATCTTCGACTATCAGGATATGGAATGGATCGTTTATGCTCTTCATTCAATACTGAATCGTTGCTTTGGTGTTTTGAGTGAATGATTTCGCTCGTGCTGACGCAAACTGCCGCACGATTTTTCACTGCGATTATTCGAGGTCTGCTGTACAAGACGCGAAAGTGTGCTGTTTAAAGTGCGATAGATCAATTGTAAGTTAGCAAAACTGCAAGTCGATAGGTCTCCAGTGACAAGCGTGAAATGGCATCTTACGTTCTCTGTCGGTATGGACGACTCCGTAACTCAGTTTGTTCAGACATGCGATTCGTTCACAGTAACGAACTCGCCTCTCAAATTTATAGTATCGACTAAATAGTGTCGACAGATCGAGCCAAAGTAATCAATGCGTCCAGATTCCAAATAAGAAACGCAAATCTCAATGATTATTTCATTTTGTGATCACTTCTCGTAGAGTTCGGGTGTGCCTAGCTGATCAAGACGAATGTAATGACGAGCCATTAAATGCTTGCACGCTATGTGGTAGCAGCATGTCTTCGAGACACAAATTCCTTCCTAATCGTTCAGGATGTGGATAATAAAGGCGAAGCCATCACGTCTCTGTTCTTGTTCACATTCGGAGGGATTTCTGATGAATGACGCTTGCTGCAGAAATCTTTCCAGGTTTAATGCATGCTGCCAAGTCTTGCCCCTAGACGAACGAATGGCGCATTCTATTCTCTATCTTAACGCTACCAAAAAGATTCTCCGTCCGGTTGTCTCTCCCCTCCCGTCGTTGCCCGACGGGGCGACGGGGGGGAGAACTGAATTATCCCCTTGGGAAGCAGTATCCAAATGGCACCATCAGTGAGTTTCGGTTATCAGTGAGATGAAGACAACGTAACCCGGAACGGTCTATTGTTTCCGTCGAATCGAACAAGCGTTCTGCCTGTTGGCGATGCAACCTCAAGTTCGCCAGCAACTCAGATAGACGCGATTACTCTCACTTGGTCCAAGTTCCTGATGTTGCCGCCACCCCCTCCTCCAAAAGTTGACTGCAATTCGATGGAGTCAATCTCTTCGAGTTTCGTGGGATTGTTCAACTTGAATTTCTTAAGCCCGTCTTCAATTAACGCAACTTCAAAAAGCGTAAGGGGGCTGCTGAATCTCTCGTTCATGGTTCGCATTGAGTTTAAATCATTAGCCTCTGAAACGATTCAACGAAATGCTCGCGGACGAAGATTCGCAGACTTGGTTTTCTTCGAAGTATGGACGGTCGCCCCATGGACAATCAATCTCGCGGATCCGATCTCGTTGGTTATACTGTGTCACTCGTTCCTTCCGAATAAACTTCACCATGAACCCTTACGCGTCGCCGACACCGATCGATTGAATGAAGGCGAAGGACAGACATTGCAAATTTGGTGCGCAACTCAGTAACGACGACCAACCTAGGGCAACTTCAAGTCATCGATCCTCGCAGTATTTCTGCACCAAGCGGCAGCTCCGTTCAATAGTGGATAGAGAGCCAGTCCACCAGTCCCTTCCCCCAATCGCATCGACCATTCAAGCATCGGTCGTAGTCCCAGTTTTTGAAGCATGATGTTATGCGCTGGCTCTGCGGATTGATGAGCCGCAATCATACTATCTTTTGTGCCTGGACATCTCTCTTCCGCGATCAGTGCAGCTGCTGTTGCAATCATTCCATCCAAGAGCAGGAGCTGCTTTTGCTTTGCCGCTTGTACCATAAAGCCAGACATGGCGACGATCTCGAGCCCGCCAACGTCCGCGATAGCCGAGTCGTCGATGTTCTTCCCGCATCGCTGACGAACACGATCCGTTGCATCTTGAACAATTCTCTTCTTTTGAGCCAGTGATGCGTCTGTAGCACCAGCACCGGAACCGACAACCAACTCTAATGGAACATCCGCTAGAAGGCGAGCAAGACAACTCGCAGACGTGGTGTTGCCAATTCCCATCTCTCCGAGAATGACAACTCGAGCACCTCGCTGTTGAGACAACTTCGCTTCGTCAGCACCAATTTCAAGTAGCTCACTGAATTCGTGAATCGTCATTGCAGGTTCCACAGCAAGATTGCCGCTGCCTGGTCTAACCCGCCGCGAGGCGAATCGTGCATGCTCGATGCGAGGCGGAATTTTGGTTCCTACGTCGACGACCCGCCTGTTGATTCCATAGGCGTCGGATAAAGCGGCGGATACAGAACCACCGCATGCAATCTGTTCGATCATAACCGTCGTGACCTGAGGCGGCCATAGAGTTACCCCCTCTGCTGTGACACCATGATCTGCAGCGAAAATCACAAGTTCCGCCGGTGATGTCACGGGTGCAACCGTTTGTTGAATCCAGCAAAGTCTAGCAGTCAAATCTTCCCAGCGGCCAAGTGAACCTATAGGTTTTGCCAGCGCATCAATATGTTTCTTGATTGACTCTTCGGTCAGCAGCATTCCAATTTCAATTCTCAATAGAGCGTCGTAGACTGAGACCGCTGAACCGGCCGTAAGCAAGGGATTCCACGTCCCTCGCGCACACCCGCACACCTCGGGTTGGGGATCAATTAGCAATCCCTTGAGCCCCTGGCTATTCCTCGTGCCAGTCTATCGGAGTTAGGCCAAAAGCCTAGTCAGAGGCTTGCCACCCCCGCCGATTTTGAAAGGACGGCCGTTTGGAGCGATGTGTTCTTTGGCAATATCAATCCCGAGGGCTGCAGCGATCGTCGTATTGAAGTCTTCTACGGAAACACCA
Source organism: Pirellula sp. (assembly GCA_021300155.1). Taxonomy (GTDB): domain Bacteria; phylum Planctomycetota; class Planctomycetia; order Pirellulales; family Pirellulaceae; genus JBKCUI01. The sequence goes on along the minus strand of JAJTID010000005.1, from coordinate 66,085 downwards.
TCTTTGTCGACGGATCTACCATCTTCATCCGAGGCGCCATACGCTTGTCCGGTCTTGATACCTGCTCCCGCAAGCACACAACTGAATACGCCGGGGTGATGATCCCTACCTGTGTTTTCATTGATCTTGGGTGTTCGCCCAAATTCCGTCTGAAGCACAACGATGGTCGATTTCAGCAAACCAGTGGACTTTAGATCACTTAGCAAGTAACTAAACGCTTGATCCAATTGCCCTGCTCTCGTTGGCATCTCGGTAAAGATCTGATTGTGCATATCCCATCCACCAAACTCGACCTCTACGAATCGTACACCCGCTTTGATCAATCGTCTTGCTAGCAAGCAGCCCTGTCCGAATTTGTTTGCACCATATCCGGATCGGACCTCCTCGCTTTCTTTGTTGATATCAAATGCAGCGAGTTCCGTGCTTCCCATAAGGCGAACCGCTTCGCGATAGAGTTCGTTGTAGGCCTCCATCTCCGCACCGCCATACTTCTTTCGAAAATCGCTATCGATCTTGCCGGCAAGCGTAAGCCTGCGTTTAAAATTGTCTTCGGATAAGTACGCAGGGGATTTGATATTCTCAAGCCCCTTTGCTGGATCGGCGATCGGAACTGGGAGCATCTTCGGATCCAGGAATCCTGCATTCGGATGGTCGTTGCCATTACCAACTAGCACGTTACCTGGCAATGTTTTGCTAATCTTTCCCATGGCGTTCAATAACCATGAACCCATCGCGGGATGCTGAATGCTGTTGATCTTCTTGTAACCTGTTCGCAGGAAGTACGTTCCCTGTTCATGATCCCCAGTCTCGGTAGTCATCGACCGGATGATCGCCAGATCGTCCGACATGGCTGCTAGCTTTGGGAGGTGAGCCCCGAATTGAATGCCGGGCGTTTTCGTTTGAATGGCTTTCGTCTCTCCCTGAGACTCTCTACCAGGTTTCGGGTCGAAGGTGTCGATGTGACTCATAGCACCACGCATCGTAAGCATGATGACCTGTTTTGCTAACGCATAGGGTGGAGCTGCCGATGCGATTTGCTCGAACGATGGCAAGCAGTGAACGCCTAGCAAGCCTGCTGCCGCTTGCGCCATCCATTGTCGACGAGCGTAGGGACGATCCAAAAATTCGTTGTGTTTGTTTGTTTGCATAAAACGAATCGAGAGAAAAGAGTTTGATTTTGGAACGTAATTACTGAATGAATAGAAATTCGCGGGTGTTGAGTAGAGCCCACAACACATTGCCATACCCCGCTTCGACGGAATTGGCGGATCGTATTTCCTTGACGGCCAAGTCTCTGTCCAATGGCGTAGGTCGATGCGTGAGGATCGCCATGAACATCACGTCCACTGCTTGGGTTGGACCGGCACTGACGACATTGTCGTAGATGACCGAACCCTTCTTTAGCATGATGTGAGTGATCGGACCGTTGAACATGGTTAGGATTTGTGGAACCGTTGCGACTGTCCGTCCGCCTTCGATCGATTCGCGATCGCTCTGACCGAATTGACGTAAAAAATGTCCGAGTGGTAAAGGGGTCGGGATTTCGCTCGCGCGTACCAACAATTGGCCTTCAAAGCCGCTCAGCGTTTGGCGTTCTTTATTGTAAGTACCAGGTGCGTAGGTAGCTTCGTATTTGTCTGCTGCTGTCTGGGCCATGGTGAGATTCGCGGTCGACCAATCGATGTCAACAACAGGAGCAATGTCCTCTGCCGAAGGTCGCTGGAACGACCATGGGTTGTATGCAACCAAGGTAATAAGCGAATCCCAAATCTGCTCAGCGGTCATACGCCTCAGGACAGGACCTGCGAAGCGAAAGGTATCGGCGGACGATGGATCATGAACCATAGCAAGCCGTTGAAACGCTGCGGAGTAAGCGATAATACGAGTTAACTCTCGCGTATCAAATTTCAATCGAAGAATTTCGTCCGTCAAATGCTCCAACAATTCGGGGTTCGATGGTTTGTTATCATCGCGAAAATCATCGATCGGTTCGACGACGCCGAGTCCCATCATCTTTTTCCATATCCGATTGGCGATGTTCATTGCAAACTGACGATTGCTGGTACCCGTTAACCAGGCTGCGAATTGTTCTCTCCGATCGGCCTTCGCCGCGGAATCTGGGACTTTGTCCCAAAGAACTTTTGGGGTAACAACTTCATTCGGCTTGCCGTCGGAGTACTGATAATCATGAGGTAGTTTCAACGGTCGATTTGCATGCTGAACAGAATAGGAGTTCGCTTGAACCAAGTTTTGGAAAGGTCCTTTGATTTTCCCGTCCGGCGCCTTGTCGCGAGCCTGTTTGATAAGATCGTTCGGCGTGAGTCCTCCCTTTTTCATCTCAGGATCGTTCTTATTCAAACGGGTCCTGATTCCTGCTGTAAATGCAGCGAGCTCATAGAACTGCTTCTGGGTCCAAGAATCAAACGGATGATCGTGGCATTGTGCGCAACCTATCTGTTTTCCCAGAAAAACCTTGACGGTATTATCCACGTATGGCAGTGGCATACCATCGTCACGGATTTGAAAACCAACGGCAGGGTTCTCCCATACCTTGCCATTCGCCGTTAGCATTTCATGAACCCACTTGTCGTAACGTTTGTTCTCCGCGATGGCTTCCTTTACATAAGCCAGGTAGGGCTCCAGGATGATGTTATTGTTCGGTTTCTCCGTGAGGCGAAGAACATCAGCCCAGTAGTTGTAGGTGTGGCTGACGTAATCCGGGCTTGCCAGTAGTTCGTCAATCAATTCCATCCGTTTAGATTCGGATTTGGAAGTCAAGAACTTACCAGCTTCAACCAATGTTGGAATTCTACCTCCCAATTGCAGATAGACACGACGCAGGAACTGTTCATCCTTCAAAAGTGGTTGGGGCTCGACATTGTGGGCGGCCCAATCCTTTTCTAGGATCGCATCAATCTTGGCCGCTGCCTCTTCTACGGAGCTTCTGGTTGCACTTTCTATCTTTGCAACCGAAAACGGGGGCTTAGTAGGTTTCGTTGTGACCGCCGCCGGTAGCTCGGTTTTTTCTAATTTGGTTGTGCCGGGCTTTGGAACGGACGGTTTTGCAGGTGGCGTCTTCGGTTTGTCCTTTGGCTTGCTTCCAGGTTTGGAAGAAGAGCCAGACCTACCTGGAACGCCTGGTTTTTCTTGGGGAGCACCAGGTTTGTTTGGTGATTGGAAAGCGAAGCACTGGATTGGAAGCAACAAGAGGATTCCCAAAGGGAATACAAGGAAGTTCTTCATGAAACCACCAAAAACAGATGAGAAAAGTAGAACCCGCATCGATCAATTGGGTAAAGCACTCGAGAACCCTAATTGTACTCGAAAATAATCATACTTCATGATTTGGTGTTCCATTTGTTCGCAGACAATCAGCGTCAAGTGGATACAATCCGGATCCGTCACGTACTTGATGGTCCCTCTTTTCAATAACGAATACTATGTGCTCCGATTTGCCAGTCAAAAACTCAAAACCCATACCCTCGGTTGGCTATGGTTTTTGGAAAGTTCCCAACGAACAAGCGACTAAACTAACGGTCGAAGCGATTCGAATGGGCTATCGTCATTTGGACTGTGCCTCGGATTATGGCAACGAATTGGAGGTTGGGCTAGGAATCGAGTCGGCCCTACTGCGGGAGAAGCTTTGTGCTCGCGAAGATCTTTGGGTAACCAGCAAACTTTGGAACACAAACCATCGTGCAGAGCATGTGCTGCCCGCGATCAAGAAATCTCTATCGGATCTCCGATTGGACTACCTCGATCTGTATCTGATACACTTTCCGATATCGTTGAGGTATGTTCCGCTCGAAACGCGTTATCCGGCAGGCTGGTTCTATGATCCGACGGTACCGAGCCCCAAAATGGAATATGATCCTGTCCCCATCATAGAGACATGGGAGGCGATGGAAGAGGTGGCACGCTCCGGGTTGGCAAAAACAATTGGTGTTAGCAATTTCAATATCTCGTTGATCCGAGATTTGCTCACGCAGTGTTCGATTCGTCCAGGTGTTTTACAGGTAGAGTCACATCCTTATTTGACGCAACCCAAACTGCTCCGATACTGCCAACAAGAGTCGATTGCATTTACGGCGTTTTCGCCGCTGGGTGCCCCATCCTACGTGCCACTTGGGATGGCAAAAGAGTCCGATTCGGTTTTGGAATTACCGGCGGTTCGCGAAATCGCTTCCAAGCACGGTAGAACGCCAGCGCAGGTTGTGCTCCGTTGGGGAGTACAGCGAGGAACAGCCGTCATTCCCAAGTCGAGTCGGCCTGCCCGACTCCAAGAAAATCTTGATATCTCGACCTTTGAGCTAAGCGATGATGAAATGTCAGCGATAGCATCTTTAGATCGGGGGCAACGATTCAATGATCCAGGTGTCTTTTGTGAACAAGCGTTCGGAAGTTACTTTCCTATCTATGAGTGAAGCTCCATCTAGAAACAAAGGTCGCACTACCTCTGGGAGAATCCGCCTTTAGGAGGCTTCTGATTCAATGGATTTGCCTGATGGCATAGGACCGATCACAACCAGTCGCGCGAGCGAGTGACACAGAATCCCACACTCACGCGGCGGGTAAAGTGCTAATAAAGTCTTTATTAGCACTTCGCCCTACCAGCGGGAGGATTACTAAATCGGACAATCTCCTAAGCGTGATGATGTGGACTAGGCAACGATGGGTGAGGGCTGCTAGTAATCAATTCTGAACAAAAAAAAGGCGAAGCATGTGCTCCGCCTTAGTATTTGAATTCGGTTTGGAAAAGACTAAATACTAGTAGCGATCGCCACCACTGCCGCCTCCACGCCCGCCGCGACCACCACCATAGCCGCCGCCTCCACCGTAACCACCACCGCCGTATCCACCACCGCCACCGCCACCGCCATCGCGATCACCTCGATAGCCACCGCCTCCGCCGCCACCACCTCGTCGACCACCTCCGCCTCCGCCACCACCGCCGCCGCCACCGAATGATGGCCTAGGTTCGCGAGGTCGAGCTTCATTGCAAGAAATTCTACGGCCAGCAACTTCTTGGTCATTCAAGCCTTCAACTGCGGCTTTCGCCTCATCTGCGTTCAGCATTTCGACAAATGCAAAACCTCTAGAGCGACCAGTTTCACGGTCGACAATAATGCTAACCTTCGCGACTTCACCGAATCTCGCAAAAGCTTCCTTCACTTCATCTTCCGTTGCTCGAAACGAAAGATTTCCAACGTAAATATTCACCACGTAACCAAACCCTTTTCGACAACACCGCAATACCTCAACGCAGCATTTAGCGATAGGCAACGGCAAACAAACAAATAGCGAGCCAATCCATCAAGTCATTTTGCCAACACGCGATTGGTCCATCCTTGTTGAAACAGCTCCCAAAAAACAAAACCATTGGAGCGTCAACCAAATCATCAGCGCATGCCATGAAAACAAAACATCAGCATGTGGAACAGGTTGGCAAACCTAGGCAACAACGAACGGATTATCGGAACCCAACAATGCCAAGTCAACGGAAAAATCGGAGCGATTTTGACGATTCAAAAAAACCTTCTCGGACCATGATAGCGCGGTAGGCGTGATGATCCCCCCTTCTAGCCCCAAATCGGAATCATTCCATGCAACTCCAGCCTTACCTTTGGCTTAATTACTCGACCATTCGGCTACATCGACGCTTTATTCAAGACCGACTTCGGAATCGTCAGTTGTAGGAAGCATTTCGCACATCCAACCAAGAAAGCGAAAAGTGGCTTCTTCTTGCCGAGCATGCCTCAATTCGCAATCCGTCATGAGTATGGGCGCTGGCGAACTTAGTCGGAAGCTCCATTGTCGGACGTGCCCTTCCCTGGTCGTTAAGGCGCAGAATACTTGCCCATCCTGGTGGGTTGGAGCGTTTGGCCCGAAATGGCCCGTTATGGCGGCCGATACAGACGCGCGAGAAGTCGCACGAAGAATACCCTTGGCCAGGGACAAACTCGCCCACTCACTAACGGGGCCTCGATTCGGATCCGATAGCCCGGTCGCGTCGATCCCCAACCAGTCCATTTTGCTTTGGGACTGATAAACCACCATGGAGCCGCAGAAAAATTCAGAAATCCCAGGAATAATTCCGAGTTTCGCTGCAACCATTCCTGAGGTACAACTCTCTGCCAAAACAAGGCTTTTCCCAGAATGGAAAAGCTGATCCCGTAGTGCGAAAAGTGTGGAATACAATGGAGTGTTCACAAACGAGTCCTTACGATCGGTTGCACCGTCAATCAGTCCATAAATACAACATGATTCAACATCGAAGTGATACCATGCCGCGAATAGCTTCGCGAGCCCGACCAGTTTCCGGAACGCTCATACCATCGTTTTGTTTCGAGACGATCGGGGAAATGGCAAACTACGCAGCTCATATCGTAGCCGGCTTAGTTAGAGAGCGAGCCGCGTTGGGGCAACGAACCGTCATTGGCTTGCCTGCAGGTTCAACACCACTCGCGACTTTGCGAGAAGTCATTCGATTACATCGCGAAGAAGGACTCGACCTATCCTCCGTCGTTTTGTTCCTTCTCGACGAGTTTTATGGACTGCCTGCTGATAGTCCGCAATCCCATCGATTATGGCTACAACGACAGCTCCTCGATCATGTGAACATCCCGGCAGATCAAGTCTACTTTTTGGATGGTCAATTGCATCCCAGCGATGTGGATTTGCATTGCAGGCGATTTGACGAAGCTATCCAGCACGCAGGCGGATTCGATTTGGTACTGCTCGGCATCGGTATCAATGGTCACATTGGCTACAACGAACCTTTTTCGGTGAAGAAAAGCCGAACGCGACTTTGTACACTCGATCCGATTACTCGACGTGGGGTGGCAAGCGATTTCTTCGGAGAAGAAAATGTGCCTATGCAGGCGATGACTGTTGGCTTGAGTGGGATATTGAGCGCGCGACGTGTGTTACTGCTGGCCATCGGTGAACACAAAGCCAAAATCATTGCCGAAGCTCTCGAGAAACCAACGACGGATCGCGTCCCTGCATCGTATCTTCAAGAGCACGGCGATGTGCGTGTACTATTGGATGGACCAGCATCATCTCTTCTCAAGGGAGCATCGATGCCGTGGCTACTCGGGAATGTGACATGGGACGATGATTTAGTAAAGCGCGCCACACTCTGGCTCTGCAACCAAACAGGGAAAGCATTGTTAAAGTTGGATGCCGACGATTTTCGTGCTCATGACTTGCATCAACTGCTTAGGCATCATGGACCAGCGGAAGTTATCGCTCAAAAGGTCTTTCGTTGGATGCTGGACACGATTGACTACCATCCCGCTGGTACTTCACCGAAAAAGACATTATGCTTCAGTCCGCATCCAGACGATGACGTGATCAGCATGGGTGGTACATTGATTAGATTGATCGAAGATGGCCACGATGTACACATCGCGTACATGACCAGCGGGAATATCGCTGTCTTTGATCATGATGCGCGACGGGTCGCTGAATTAGTTGCGGACTACAATCAGTTGTTTCAAATCGAACGCGATCGATCAAGTCAACTTGCAAGCGATGTTAAACAAGCGATCGATCAAAAACGCCCTGGTCACCCAGATAACGAAGCATTGCTCAAGATCAAGGGGCTGATTCGTCAAAGCGAAGCTCGAGCGGCTGCTATTGCAATCGGTTGCAAAGAAGCCAACCTTTACTTTTTAGATTTGCCTTTCTATCGCACGGGAACGATCGCCAAGAATCCTGTTGGCGCTGAGGATATCGCTATCATCGAAGATTTGTTGATGCGAACCTCTCCAGATCAGATTTACGTGGCTGGGGATTTGGCAGATCCTCACGGAACGCACCGTGTCTGCGCCGAGGCGATTTTCGCTGCGTTGCTCAACATGAGGTCACGCAATGAGAAAACCCCTGATGTCTTGCTCTATCGTGGGGCGTGGCAAGAGTATCCGCTCCACGAAATTGAAATAGCCGTCCCTCTGAGCCCTGGCGATTTGGCACTCAAGAGACAATCTATCTTCATGCACGAAAGCCAGAAGGATAAAGCCTTATTCCCCGGCTCCGACCCGCGGGAGTTTTGGCAACGAGCTGAAGACCGCAACCGTGGTACTGCGGATGCTTACAATCGTGTTGGGCTCCCTGAGTTCTTCGCGCTCGAAGCGTTTTCGCGTTGGAAATGGAATCCCATATAAACCGCGATACCTATCGGCGGGCATACGGCGCCGCAATTGGATCGCCTATGACGATATCTTCCCAACCGACAAACCGCGAAGCCGCGTAAAAACTCTCCGCCATCGTCCAGCCACGTGTATAGCGATCAAACAACACACTTGGCGATGCGACTGCCAAGAGAAATGGTTCGTCACAATAGCCCTTCACCCCTGTCACTTTAGATTCGATCAAATCCGCAATCAACGACTGCCCGCCGGATGTCGGTAAAAACGTACGAGCACCAGTGGAGACGGCTGTTTCTGCAATTGCTCCAGGTGCAAACCGAAGTGACTTATAGTTTTCAGCGATGTACTTTGCGTCATTGCTTCCCCAAGATGCGTATCCCATTAGCCACTGTCGATTACCGATAAAGTTCTCCGTCCGATCAAACTCCACTGGAAGCCCATTGGAGATCAAGTACTGGCTGGCTGCGAACAAATCGACATTCCATTCTCCCCAACCGATCTCCGCAATCGTCTCCATATCCTTCATTCCGGCGGGAAATGGATTAAGTGGCACCTTGGAAATATCCACTGGATCCGCTAACGCCATGGAATCGAGCAGTATCACTCCCGTCGGTCTAGCTGCGTCACTTGCGATGGAGTTATCGATCAATGCTTTCGCCGATTCTATCGTGTAGCCATCCAGCCTTGTTACCAAATAACCTCCGTGCTTTGCGTGCGAGAAGCGTTCCTTGGAGTTCCAAAAACGGTTCACATAAGCAGTCCCCTTCAAGTCGTTCTCGACGATGATCGTCCGTAGACAGTCGCTTCTACCAAAGTAATCCAAAGCTGCCACGCAAGAATCGAGCGAAGGCCGCCCGGGTGCAAAACCAACAGGAGCGTTAGATAGTCGTATCGGAATCCCCTTCGTCAAGACGATAAAATCGATCTTGGGTTTCGAAGCTAAGTATTCTCGCAGAGGTTTTGCAATCAGCTCTTCATAGGCGCTGAAATCGAGGGTCTCGGATTCAGCATTGAGCGATGAATCCGCGCATCGAACAGAGAACGAATTGGTTACGCCACGTTTCTCGCGATAATAGCGAGCGATCTCGATGGAAGCAGGGCTATTTGCATTCTCGATGATCAAGACTCGATCCAGAATCGAATCCACCTTGGCCGGAGCCCCCAATGGCTCAATAGGCTTGTCGCTAGATCGATCACTGTTAGCCGCATCGATAGGCGCCGCTGACTCTTTGCATCCGCAGAGGAGCGCACATGCAAGAATCGATAGGAACGCCGCGAATACAGGGCAGCTTGGCAATAGTCGCTTTCGCATTATTGTGATCCTTTGAAGGATAGATGTGGGGAAAACTAGCGATCTTGGCTTGGGCGATCTTTTGTTGATGGTAACGACCGAATGTGATGATCGAACCAGAACGTTCCCGTCGGAACGACTGAGGCCAGCATAGCGAAGGCCAAACGCCATAGAGGCCATCGATATACAATCGCCAAAAGGATAGCCAACGCCACGTAGGCCCCGAACAATCCCCCGTGCATCCCGCCGACGATGGTTACAGCGATTGGCATGTCAGCAAGGTACTTAAGAGGCATCGCGATGCCGAGTAGCACGAGATAAGAAATACCTTCGAGTAATCCAACGATTCGAAAAAGTGGTACCATAGATTTCAATTGCATTCAATAAATGTCATGCGTCTCTAGTTGGAAATCAATGAGTTTGTGTCGTGGCTAATGCGGTAAGCGTGGGGCCCCTCTATCTCCGTTTGGATTTTGGTCGCGACCGTTTGCCAAATTTTGTCGTTTGTGATGATGGTGATCGCAGCTTAATCTTCTTGACCTTGCCACTAATGGATCGGCGTCTTTGCGTAACAGCACCTCCTTCGCTGCGTTCACTCTGCTGCTCTGAAGATTTTCTTCGAGAAGGGCCCCCAGCAACTGCTCCTTGGGAGCGACCCATATCCTGCGAGCGCGTTCGGTTGCTGGCAGGCGTGTTATCGCGACCGCGTGCATCTCGCCCCCCATCCCGCGATCCACCCATTGTCTTTACGCGAGGCCCACGGGTCGAAACACCTCGCTTGGTGCTGCGCGGCTCTTTCGGGCGAGCGAATTTATCGTACTTGTGTAGTTCTGCGTCCTCGGCGGTAATGGAATGGTAAGGGTGATCACGATCGACAGGGATCGTCATATCTATCGTTTTCTCGATCTCTTGCAGGTACTTGAATTCCTCACCATCGCAAAGAGTGATACTCTCACCGCTGGCTCCCGCGCGAGCCGTCCTTCCAATTCGGTGCACGTAAGATTCAGCTTCGACAGGAACATCAAAATTGATGACGTGACTGATGTTGTCGATATCGATCCCGCGAGCAGCAACGTCGGTTGCGATCAATACACGAACTTCACCATTTCGAAATGCAGTGAGAACGCGTTGCCGGGCATTCTGCGATCGCCCTCCGTGTATCCCTTCTGCAGAAACGCCGGCATCTACAAGCGACTTGTATAGTCGGTCGGCACCATGTTTCGTACGCATGAAAACAAGCACACGCGATCGAGCTGGATCTTCGAGCAATCGATCGAGCAGTTTTCGTTTGTTCCCACGATCGACGAACATGACCCGTTGCTCGACGCGTTCGGCAGTCGTCGAGGGCGGAGTCACCATCACGGTGACATGATTGTGTAGTAGTGCAGCTGCCAGCTTTTCAATGGGAGCCGGCATGGTTGCGGACAAGAAAACGGATTGGCGCTTTCGAGGCAACAGCCGGACGATCTTTTGAACATCAGGCATAAAGCCCATGTCCAGCATTCGGTCCGCTTCATCCAAAACAAAGAACTGAAGCTTTGATAGGAAACAATATTCTTGGTCGATCAAATCCAACAATCGTCCAGGTGTTGCAACCAGGAGGTGGACACCCTTTGCCAATGCAGCCACTTGAGGCCGCTGTCCGACACCCCCATAAATTTTTGTATGTCGAACTTTTGTATGTTTCCCGATAGCACTGATATTCTCGGAAATCTGAACGACGAGTTCTCGAGTCGGGGCAATGATCAGCCCTAGCGGTTCATAAGGAATGGGATATTGTCCCATCTGCTGAATCTTTTGCAGGATGGGAATCGCAAAGGCTGCGGTTTTTCCCGTCCCCGTTTGAGCGCACCCTAACAAGTCTCTTCCGTCCAAGAGGGATGGAATAGACCCTTCTTGGATAGGGGTCGGAATTTCATACTCTAATGACTTAAGGGCAGATTGAATCTCCGGAATGATCGGAAGCTCAGAAAACTTGATTGACACAGACGCCTCAAAGCCCTCCAAACCGGGGAGGGTTACTACATAGAAAAAAACAATCTACTAATAGTAGTCGAACGTATACAAAATCATAAGCCCAATTCTCCAGGTCCCAATTCTCCAGGTAACGGGCTGTATCGAACTGTAGCAACCAGGCCCAATTTGCTTTAGCATGTTAACGTTCACAGTAATCATCGCTGTGCAGAATCAGACTTTAGCACCACCAAACAGAGCGTCATCAGCATGGCAACACGGAATTATCTTTTGGCTCGATGGCTAGTCGCGTTGATCTTCATCATCGTCTCGCATCCGAACTCGCATACAGTCGCACAGGATACGATTAGCCTAGAAAGTCTTATTCGGCTTCGTTACGAGAAGCAGGAAGTGATGATCCCCATGCGAGACGGGGTCAAGCTTCATACGGTCATCTTTAGCCCCAAAGATACAACGAAAACTTACCCCATCCTCATGAAGCGGACGCCGTACTCATGCTCTCCGTATGGCAAGGACTCGTTGCCTACGTCGCTAGGTCCAAGCGATCATTTTGTCAAAGCAGGATACATCTTCGTGAACCAGGACGTTCGCGGTCGCTTTATGTCGGAAGGAAACTTTGAACAAGTGACTCCGCACATTTCGAAGAAGTCTACCCCCGACCAAGTGGACGAGAGCTCGGACACGTTTGATACGATCGAGTGGTTGCTCAAGAATGTTTCCAATCACAACAGTCGCGTTGGGATGTACGGCATTTCATACCCGGGCTTCTACTGTTCCGCTGGAATGATCGATGCACACCCAGCGCTCAAAGCCGTTTCGCCTCAAGCTCCGGTTGGTGATTGGTACTTTGATGACTTCCTACACAACGGCGCGTTCTTCTTAGCGCATGCGTATCGCTGGCTCAACAACAACGCCCATGAACGCAAAGGACCTAGTGCCGAGAAACCTGTATCGGAAGTTTTGCCCTCGATCGATGGCTACAATCTCTTTCTCAATGCTGGCACGATCCAAGAAATCAATCGTCGCCACCTCAAAGGAAGAGTCTCATTCTGGAATGATATGATGGCTCATCCGAATCGAGATGAGTTTTGGAAAAAGCGAGCGATCTTGCCACACTTGAAGAACGTCGCTCCGGCTGTCATGGTGGTTACGGGCTGGTACGATGCAGAAGATCTGTTCGGATCCTTCAAAACATACGCGGCGATCGAGAAGATGAACCCGGGGGTTAACAATGTTCTCGTGGTCGGACCATGGATTCACGGCGGCTGGGCGTCGAGCGACGGGGACAAACTGGGTGCTGTGTCGTTCGGTTCCAAGACGGCCGCGTTCTATCGGGCTGAGATCGAGTTTCCTTTCTTTGAAAAGTACTTGAAGGACGCAAATCACCCAGCCTTGTCTGAGTCGACGGTGTTTGAAACCGGCTCCAATAAATGGCGTACGTTTACGCATTGGCCGCCTCAGCAAGCGAAATCGCAAACGCTCTACCTAGGTCCATCGACGAGCCCTCTGCAATCCGCAGGCACTCTCTCCAGTGACCCTCCAAAGCAAGATTCGGCAGTAGCCTTTGACGAATACATTAGCGATCCAGCCAAACCGGTGCCATACACCGAAGCCATTACGCCACGCATGACCGTCGAGTATATGGCAGAAGATCAACGATTTGCGGCACGAAGACCCGATGTGCTCGTCTATCAAACCAAGCCGATGGAAGAAGACATGGTCGTTGCGGGGCCGATCGATGTCGAGTTGTGGGTTACCACCACAGGAACAGACGCCGATTTCGTGGTGAAGCTGATCGATGTACAGCCTGATGGAACAGTGGCTGATACGTTACCGAATTATCAAATGATGGTGCGAAGCGAAGTGATACGTGGTCGCTTTCGGGATTCATTCGAAGCCCCCAAGCCGTTTGAACCGGGCGTTGCGACGAAAGTTCGATTGGAATTGCTCGATGTTCTTCATCGTTTCAAAAAGGGGCATCGGTTGATGATCCATATCCAGAGTACGTGGTTCCCGCTCGTGGATCTCAATCCGCAAAAATTCGTGCCCAACATCTACAACGCCGAGCCTGGCGACTTTCAAAAAGCGACGCACAAAATTCTGCGAAGCGCCTCGCATCCGAGTCGTCTCACGCTAGGTATTCTGCCGTAATCCGTTGTTAAAGCACATACTCTTTCAGATCGATGGCTATGCCATCGAGAAGCGAACATCGTTAACGGGCTCTTCGCAGCGAAGCGAATTGGTCAAAAGTCCCAATTCTTCGAGGATACTCGTCTGCATCACGTTGGCCAGCGATTGCAACGCTACAGCGCCTGCCATTCCGTCCAGTACTCGATGGTCGCAGATCAAAACGACTCGCATGAGACCGTCCGGGCCGATAGGCCCAAACGCAATGCTGGAGGTCGTGATCAGAGGATGAAGGCTGTTGAGGCACCCTTTGCCACCCAGGCTCGAAATAGAAAACGTCCCGATGAACCTGGATTTTTTTCGCCCACTGCAACGCATGATCCACCACCATGCAATCCTGCGAACAATCCACCAGGTTCTCTCTAGCAATAATCCATCGCGATAGACGTCCATCAACGGAAGCGAAACGCAATCGTTTAGAAATTGCTGAATCTCCGCGAGAGACTTAGAAGAAGCGTTCTCGATTCGCCCCCATATCAGCCGATCTGCGCCTGCGTCATCTTTGCGATGGACCGATACAGAACAAACGCTCGTCGGATGTTTATATAGACTTGCAAATGGTAACGAGATGAATGTCTCTCGCAACTGATCGTTTTCGTCGCAAACTTTGGCAAAGGCTTTCGCGAATATCGCCGTCCATCCGATACGAACAGCCGCAGCTTTCCTGGCCGCCTCGATCTTCGTGACGGAAATCGTCGTTTCCAAGGGAAATGCAGGCACCGATTTGGCTGCCTGTATAATCTCCAAAACAGTCCGTCTGTTTCGCGGAAATCGACGACGTTGTCCCCTGTCCTTCATATCGAGCGTCCTCCGAGGAAAACTATCGTTTGATTTCCTTTTGCAATTGCTGGACTGCAGCCGCTGTCTCGGAAGCGCTCACTCGGCTTTTCTTCGGATCCAAGTAGTCTGCTATCTCTGCATTGTCCCGAAGCTTTCTCAAATACTGGTCCATCGTGAAGCGTTGCTTCTTCTCCAGCAGATCTTTATAGACCTCGTTTTTGACCGCATTGAAATCTTGAACCACGGGGCTCGTAAATCCTTGCGATCGCAAGATAACGTATCGACCTCCTACCTCGATGATGCCAGAGATTTTTCCAGGTTCAAGCTCAAAGGCAGCCTTCTCCAAGTTCGGCTGGCCACCATGTTTGCGAAGCGGAGGAACTTTTCCAAAGTTGCTCTTCGAACTATCCTCCACGGAGTACTGGCTGGCTAGCTCTCCAAAGAACTTTTCGGTGGGGTTATTACGAGCGAGGTCCCAAACCTGTTGGGCTGTGCGTTGATTGCTAAGCACAATGGCGAGAACTTCCGCACGAGGACCATAATTCGATTCAAAGCCATTGCGAAGATCCTCTTCTGTAACCTGAACTTGACCTTGAGTCAGCTTCTTCAACGCTACGGTCGGCCAAATTACATCACGAACATAGAGTTCAGGGGACATTCCTTCGTCCCGTTGGATGCTTTCGATCCATCGATTGACATCGGGCGCGCCGTTGTTGGTTAGAAACCCGAAGTATGTCGCTGCTTCGGCCATCTCTGCGTTGATGTCTTCTTGCGAGACCTGTAGTTTCGAAGCCGCGAGAGTATTCTCAATTAGCTTGCGGTTGATTTCTCCTTCGAGAATCTTCTTACCGTAACGCTTGACGCACTCTTTGTCATAATAGTCCATTGCGATGGACTGACCATTTACGATAGCCGCTACACCTGGGTATTGGCTTTCCAACTCAGGCTTACCATGCACGATCGTTGTCGAGCCGTTCTTGCGAAGTGTCTCGTACACGGACTCTGCAGATTCACGCAGCTTGCGATCTTCAAGATCGTTCTTGATTCGATTTTGAATCTCCTGCATCTGCGCCGCGGGAGGAGTAGCCCCTGGCATGTGATGAACGCATTGCAGGATAACGAACATCTCACCTGCATTCATGATCTTGGAAACCTCATTGGGCTGTAGATTGAATGCAACGGTTTCCAATTCATCGTCCCCGCTAAAGCGTCGAATAGGAGGAAGAAGCCCTTCGACGCTGGCACTAACCGAATCTTCGCTATGCTCTTTCGCTAGTGTTTTAAAGAGCTCGGGCTGAGCGATCGCTTGTTTTTGGAGCTGTGCCAGCTTGTTCTGATCCTTGCAAGCGATCATTCGCACTTTGACTTTTGGTCCGAACTCACCTTGGAATTCTCTATCAATTTCTTGTGGCGAGACCGTGATACTGGATCGAGCAAGGCTCCGAAGAGCCAACATAGGCCAAATGATATCTGCGGCATATTGGCCACGAGAAATGTCACGTTCGTCTTCGATGAGTTTCAGGTACATCGGAGTACTAAGATTGAATTTAGACGCGATCCGAGAAATCTCAGCATCCACATCCTTTTCCGTGATCGTAATCTGCTGTGCTTGGCAAGCTTGGAAGATCAGAGTTTTGTTGATCAAATCCTCGAGGATTTCCTCGCCAAAACGGAGCCGGCATTGTTGTGCAAGCTCGTTGATCGATATCGGTTGTCCATTGACGACAGCCGCAACGAGGGGAGTTCCATCGGCAGGAGCGGCGGATTTGGAGGAGGCTGGAGTCGCATTGACGGGCTTTGTCGTTTGCCTGCCAAGTTGGTTTTGTGCAAGTGCAGTTGACGATAGCAAATCAACGGCGGAAGCTGCCATCGATAGCAAGAGCATGCTCCGAAAACACTGCTTGCGGAAATAAGATGTCTGGTACATTGCGCGTTCCTCCGTGAAAGCACTTCAAGTGAGCTGCGAGCACTTGATTCTCGGTCAGCGAACAACACTTGTTGCTCCTCTGGCCGATTCGAATCTGGGTAGTTTGGGGGAATGTACTTAGTGAGCGACCGTGAGGTCAATACCACACGAAAGACTGCAGCCTCGGTAGAGGGAGTGTGGATTTCACCTCGTTATGTTGCAGAAAAGCCTAAGAACCTGTTCGATTTAGGGCATGCGCAAGATCATGCAAGACGAGTTGTTCGTTCTCGGAAACTTTTGCCCCTAAGCCTAGAAATCCGCCCGACGCTTCGGCTACCCTTTGGGCTCGCCCCAATGTCGCCGCCACAACACTTTGGTAGGAGGCCTCGTCGAGCTCACGCGCCAACGCTTGAGCATAGCTAGACCAAGCGTTGATCATTTTTTCGGATGGTCTTTCTTCCAGCCATTTGCTGAGCAATCGATACGATGGAGTCCCATACTGGATACCATCTTCGGTCGCAACGCGCAGAATGAAATCGTCCTCATTGTCTTGGATCGACTCATCAGCCCAGGCCAATCGAACCAACGGAAGAAGACAAAAAGCTGCCATAGAGGCTGGTGTTATCCCGGCCCTTTGAAGTGTTTCGAGGACCTTCGGATCGTGAACGCCAGCGATGGAAGCTAAGCGGGACCGCTGTTCATCTCGCTGCTCTTCTCTTTCGCTACGAAGAAAGTCAAACAGTTCTTGGTCTGGATCCGTGAAAAATGCGTCATGAAGCGATTGTTGGTACTGCGAAAAAGTTGATTGATTCATGAACTGCGATTGCACGAAGGTTAGCGAACGTGGATTGTCTGATCTGTATACGATTGAAATGATTCGACTAGTAAATTGATTCGACTAAGACGTGCTACTCTGGTCCATGCCTTCGCGCAGGGTTCGTAGCCCCCGTTTGAGCAAGCCAGCAACGGCCATCTCTGATTTACCCATCTTCTCAGAAATCTCGCGAAGAGAGCACCCTTCGAGATAGCGAAGTCGAATTGCTTGGCGTTGTGTTTCAGGGATACGTTCCAAACATAATGCGAGATCGGCGGCCGCCTCATTCTTCATCATGCGTTGGCTGGGCGTCGATGTGTCGGACGGAATGATATGTTCCATCCCAAGTGAACTGCCGCCGGACTCCGAAGCGATCGATATACGCGTCTCCAAACGTGCGGACCGTTTCTGAGTCGCAAGGTGTTGTTGGTGGGCGGTGTGAATATTGTTTCGAAGGATGTTTCTCAGCCAGGCGAGCAAGGAATCCACCGACTCGCCCCGAAAGGCAGGGAAGTCGCGGGAGGCTTCGAGAAAGGTCGTTTGGACGACGTCGGTAAAGTCGAGTCTCCCTTGGAGTCTTTCATCGAGGTGTCTTTGAGCGATGACGTTCAAGTAGGGACGAAAACGCTCCAAAAGTTCCCCCTTGGCTTTTTCGTCACCGTCACGAGCCTTCAATAAGATTTCTTGCGAGTCGAATAACATAAGCTCATTGTAACCGAAGCTACGGATTCGCAACCTGATTCCCCACACATCGCTTACACGAAAGGAGAAGTTTAGGTTACTATAAGCCAATCCTCAACCGTACCGTCTGTTTCCCCCATCCTTACGATCAGGTTTTATGGCAGAACCATCTAGCAAACAGTCACATCCCCAGGGATTGTATCCATTGTTTTTTACAGAGATGTGGGAAAGGTTTGGTTACTATTTGCTGATTGGCATTCTCTTTTTGTACATGACCGACGGCAAAGACGGATTGGGATTGGACGGCAAGAGTGCAAACGATATCTACGGCACATACATCGCCTTGGTTTATCTGACTCCCTTTTTGGGAGGGCTGCTTGCAGACCGGATTTTTGGCTATCGCAAGACGATCATCGCGGGTGGATTGTTGATGGCCGCAGGGTATTTCACCTTGTCAATTCCAGGTTTCGAGGCGTTCTGTTTCGCATTGCTTCTGGTCATCTTGGGCAACGGTCTTTTCAAACCAAATATTTCGACGTTACTAGGAAACCTTTACAACACGCCCGAGCATTCGCCGCTGAAGGACAAGGGTTACAACATCTTCTACATGGGTATCAACATCGGTGCATTCGCATGTAATTTTGTTGCCGCGTATCTTCGCAATAAATATGGATGGGGTGCTGCCTTTGCTTCTGCAGGCATTGGAATGATGATTGGATTGGTAACTTTTATCCTTTTGCAATCGCGAGTGGCCCGTGCCGACGTTATCAAACCTGCGAAACCGGAGGACATGCCGCTCGGGAAAATCTGCAGCATCATTTTCGTCCCGGCGTTTATCTTTGCCGTGATTGGATACTTTTCGTCGACTGTTCTCGGTAACCCCGTTTTTGGTTCAAAAACGGCGGATGCCTTTCTTTTTGCCTGTATCCCTGTCGTCTGTTACTACGCCAGCCTCTTCTTTCGAGCCTCTAGTGAGGATCGTGGCTCCATTGGATCACTACTTTATATTTTTATTGTGGTCATCATCTTCTGGGCAGTGTTCCACCAAAATGGCAATGTTTTGACCGCTTGGGCCGAGAAACACACCTGGAGAGAAGTGCCTGAGTCAATGGTCAGCGGCTTTGAAAAAGTGGGTTTTGCAGAGAAGGTATCTAGTGTTCCCGGCGTGGTTGTCCAAGATGGCAATGAATCCAATAGTCCCTATGTGATCAAGTTCTCCGGCAAAAAGAAAAATGCCGCGGAAGAGATAGCATCCGCTTTAGGGCCTAACGCCAAAGTGGAAAAAACAGACTCCAATGCTGAAGATACGGCTGCAGTTTTCTCAGCCGTCATGGCCATCGAATCCGAAGCGGCCGGAACGGCAATGATTGGTAAGCTTTTAGAAGATGGCAAGCTAAGTTTTGAAGAATCGAAACTCAATAGCTACCTGCAAATCTTGCCGAAAGAACAGTGGCCCAAGGAAGACGCAACACTGGGGCTTGTCAACACGGAACTATTCCAGTCATTGAATCCGTTCTTTGTCGTTATTCTCACGCCAGTGGTTGTCGCGTTCTTTACATTTCTGGCGGGGCGTGGCAAGGAGCCATCAACCGCAACCAAGATCGCACTTGGACTGGCGATCACCGCCCTTTCTACGTTGGTCATGATCGCTGCGGTTTATGCGAGCGGAAATGGACAGACCAAAGTATCGCCTATGTGGTTGGTAACGACTTACGCGGTAATCACGATCGGCGAACTTTGCCTTAGTCCGATGGGACTGTCGCTCGTTTCGAAACTCAGCCCACCACGTTTGACCGCACTTATGATGGGCGGTTGGTTTTTGTCGACTTCGATCGGCAATAAGCTCGCCGGAGTTTTGGGCCACTTCGGAGAAGATAGCCCAAACAAAGCCCTTGTTTTCTGGATTAACTTTGGCGGTGCTGCGGTCTCTTCGTTACTCCTCTTTGTTATGGTGAGGAAAATTGACGCGATCATGCGAGCGAAGACGGGCGGCAAGTAGTTCACAATCTTTCCCATGTTCCATTCATCAAAAATTCAACCACTTCTATTGATTCATGAGCAGCAGCGAAATCACTTTGGAGCAAATCCAATCGTTCAAAGGTAAGTATCCAAAGCAGCTTTGGTACTTGTTCTTTACCGAAATGTGGGAGCGATTTTGCTTCTATGGAATGCGAGGGGTACTGGCCATCTTTATGGTCGGGCAGCTAGGTCTAACTTCGAAAGAAGCAAACCTCAAGTACGGTGCGATCCAAGCGTTCGTATACGCGTTCACCTTTATCGGCGGAATCTTCGCTGACAAGATATTGGGTTTCAAGAGATCGCTCTTTTTTGGTGGGATCATTATGATCATCGGCAATTTGTTGATTGCCTTTTCTCCGAACGATTTGTTCTATTTTGGGATCACGCTTTCGATCATTGGAACCGGTTTCTTTAAGCCCAACATCTCGTCGATGGTCGGCGAATTATATAAAGAAGGGGATAGCCGAAGAGACGCGGGCTTTGGACTGTTTTATTCTGGAATCAATATCGGTGCGTTGCTGGGTGGCGCACTTTGCGTTTGGTTGGGTAAGTACTATAGCTGGAGCTATGCATTCCTCGCCGCAGCAATCGTCATGATGCTCGGAGTCGGGACCTTTGGATTTACACAAAGTCAATTAGGCCCCATCGGTAAATCACCGTTGATGAGCTTAGATGGTTCCAAGCGTCGAATACGAGAGTTGATGGTTTACATCGGATCTATTCTGAGTATTCCGCTGATCTACATCATGATCAGGAACACAGACTACACGGACTATTTCATGTACTCGATCGGTCCAATTGCAGTCGTTTACTTTATATTCGAAACGGTAAGACAAGGGGACGTTGCGACGCAGAAAAAACTAATAGCTGCCTTCATATTCATCTTGTTCTCGATCGTGTTTTGGGCATTTTTCGAACAAAGTGGTGGCTCGCTAAGTTTGTTCGCGGAGAAGAATTTAACTTATTCCCTTTTGGGAATAACGATGGACCCGAACGTTGTGAACAACACGAGCAACTCACTCTTCGTGATTTTGTTCAGTCCTCTTCTAGGATTGCTCTGGGTTTGGATGGCGAGCAAGAAGATTGAACCCAATACCGTAGTGAAATTCGGACTGGCTTTCCTCTTCTTGGCAGGTGCATTTTATGTATTCTACGCGACCAAGTTCTTCGCGAACGCCGAAGGAATCACGTCTCTCAATGTCTTCACGGCCGCTTACCTAGTCATCACGATCGGCGAACTCTGCTTATCGCCTATTGGACTTTCGATCGTGACCAAACTCTCCCCCAAACAGATGGGTGGCATGATGATGGGGATGTGGTTTCTAGCGAGTGCCTACGGACAGTATGTCGCTGGACTACTCGGTGCAGGTATGAGCACTCCTGACGAAGCTGCACCGCTTACCGAAAAGTTGGAGGCATACACCAGCGGCTATCTCCAATTGTCTCTGTACGCTTTGGTCGCGGGTGTCTTGCTCATCATCGTTTCTCCAGTAATCCGAAAACTGATGCAGGAAGTGAAATAGATCTTATTTGAAATTCGTTAGACAAAGCCAAGAGCCTTGCGCATCTTCAATAAGCCATGGTCGATTTACTGTTTACCGAAAAAGTACGAAAATACGGTTACTTGATTGCCGAGGGCGGGCCTCCCGCCTTGTCGGGACTTTATGATTTGACCGCCGATCGGCTCGTTCGATTGGCCGTAACCATCACTCGAAACCAGCACGATGCCGAAGATGCGGTGCAGTCCGCTTTGGTTTCTATCGTCTCGCGACCGCTGATTCTGGCAAAGGCAGACAATCCCTGGCATTATCTTCTCCGCATGGTACGAAACGAATCGCTTGTTGTCCTGCGGAAGAAACGCCGATGGACCTTGGGTATGGGCCTCTCGGATCTGCTCACTTCCACCAGCGTCGATGAAGTAGAACAAGCAGAAACACATCGCGCCGTTTGGCTGGCCCTCCGAAGTTTGCCAACCGACCAACGCGAGGTCGTTGTGCTCAAGATATGGGAGGGCTTGACCTTTCAAGAAATCGCGGACGTTTTGGATTGCACGTTGCCGACCGCAGCCAGCCGCTATCGATACGCGCTGCAAAAGCTAACGACCAAGTTGCGAGTCTTCGAAAGTGAGGCTTGTCATGACAGATAAGACGGAAGAGGCCTTCAATCCGAATGAAGCAGAGCGCCAATTGGAAGCAATAATCTTTGCGGCCAAGGACTATGTCGTGCCATCCGAACACTTTCGACCTCTCGTACAAGAAGCGGCAAGAGAGCAAGGGCGAATACGAGCCCAAGAGCAACGGATCGGCAAGATGATCATCGGTTTGATCCTCGGGTCGTGTTGCTGTTCCCTGGCATGGCCTGGGGTCATGTATCTTCAGTCAAGATATCGCCCAGTCACAACCGAGGAAATACACCATAGGGCGCACGAAATCAAACGCCAACGATACCAATCTTACGACAGTGCTTTTGTTGACGCTTATGTCGAAGTTAGGGAGGAGCAAGCTTCCAAGCTTCAAATGAATTCGAAGCAAGATTCGAGCGACTAAACCAAAATTGTTTACCACAACCCGACGCGTAGGTTTTGAAGTTGCGCATTTGGGGAATCGAGACGCGTCGTTCTTCGGTTTTTCGTGCTCGTTAAATCTCCAGCCGCAGCGGCTGACGGTTAAACGAAGAAACTGATGAGCCAAACCTTATCATTTCAGAGAAACCGTGATCTCTGCGGAGTAGACGAACGTACCATCAAGACGCTCCTGCAATGATTTGGATATCGCCGCAATCGTTCGTTCAACGCGCCCCTCGAATAATGTTTTTCCTCCAGATGTGACTTTTACTGGTTTGTCGAAATAGATCAGCGTATCATTCAGCAAAATCCGAATACGATCTGCCTCGGTCGATTGCAGTTCAATGGTCTGGCCATCCCGATTGGCAACGATCAAGGCGCGGTCTCGCACTTCTGCGGGATCAACGGCTAGCCAGTAGAATCGACTCACCTTGACGTCATCTTGCTTCCATACAATCTTTGTTGGTGTTGTGTTCCTTTCGAACTTGGCCATCCACGGAAGCGCTTCCGCATCCTGCTTGTCCATCCAATGCCCTTTGCCCTCGTGGATCTTAACGAAATGCTCGTAGCCGTTCGGGTCGCTAGTCCGCAGCTCGGCAAGTTTATCCTTCCACTCGGCGGCGATTTTGTTTCGATTGTAAGCCGAATCTTTTTCACCCATGTGTAACGAAAATGGAAGATTCCGAAGCCCGAGCGGTGATGTTTCATTGGGATGTCCTGCCATCATCGAAGCGGCCGCAAATCGGTCAGCTAGTCGCGGAGCCAATTGATAAACACCATCTCCTCCTGCGGAGTAACCCAACAAGAAGACTCGATTCGGATTGACGTCCTCGAATACAATCAAATTCTCGATCAATCGATCAAAGAATCGATCGATATGCGATTGATGCCAAAGATCCCATGTATCGGTCGGTGCTCGCGGGGCCAGATACACACCTTCTTCTACTTGATAGAGTTTCTTTTGGTTCTCCCATTGTTGGGTGTTCACGCGCGGTGGAGCTCCCCCGCCACCGTGCATGGAAATGTACAAACTGCGACCTGACGCTGGTTTGTCGCCAAAGATCTTGTACGCGAAAGGCATCTTGAGATTGTCGATGCCCAACTCATTCTGCTCCATCTCCTGAGCACGAGTTTTTCGCAAGTTGGATATTCGATCCTCGTAAAGCAATCTTGCAGCCTCCTTCGCCTCATCGCGAGAGAGAGGCTTCTTGAATTCTGCCATCTGTTCGATGGGCTGCCTGGAGTCGGACGCGCTCGCGAGAAACTTCTTCAATGCATCGATCGAATTCGTCGGCGATTCAAGGACGCGCTCGATAGTGGCATTGCTACCTTGGGTCGATACCAATACCAACTCGATGGGTCTGTCGCGATTTTCCGCTTTGAAATCCTTCGTTACCTTCTGGTCCCCCAAGAAAGCAGTCACGGTGAACGAGTGCCCATCTGGCAGATAAAATGACAAGTGATCGTTTGCGTCGAATCGCTCATCATTCGAATTGCCTTCTGAAACAATTTTACCTGCCGAATCCGCAATACTCAGTTTCGCCGTCACACGCTCTTTGGTCTTGGAGTCCAAGACGCGAAACATGGTTTTGGCCGTTCCCGCGGGGCGCGTTACCTTCAATTGGGTGTAACGATCAGTGACATTGACCGCTCGGATGTAGTCGATAGATCGATTCCAAACGAGAGGGAATGCCAGTGGCGTTTTCTGAAAGCTAACGGCATAAATCGAGTGTAACGGATTGTCTCGGATCGCAGTCGATGCTCGATCGGTAAACCAAGCCTTGTCTAGGTCGTCGCCATTCGCCTCACAAGCTCCCGTAAAGTGCCACCCATTGTCCCAGACTTCCACCCACGAGTGATTACCGCTCTTGTCCGGCCATAACGGAATGCCAACAAAACGAGCAGGAATGCCGCATGCGCGGCAAGCATCTATCATGAGGATGGATAGACCAGTGCATGAAGCAAGCCCTGATCGCATCGATTCGAGTGGGCTTTGATCCGCTTTCGCTCGTTTGGTGGAGTAGCGGACGTTGACTAATGCGAACAACTTTTGGTTGATCATCGCGGCCGCTTGCGAAATCGTTTTTGCCTCAGCAATCAATGGCAAGAACCGTTCTCGGAAGTCTCGACGCCAGTCATCACGACTTTCGTTGATGTTCGCGTAAGGCAAGATCTCGTTAAGATAGATCTCTTTTGTGATTTGATCTTTCCACGGGGAAGCCTTCCATGCTTCCCAAGCGAGTTGCGTATTCTCGAGCAGGAAATTCGCGCTCAAGCTCGTCACGTCTCGGTCCGGCATATTCGCAACGAGGAACTGCATGGACTCGAATTGTTCGTCTGGACATTGCTCCAGAGCCAGCTCTAGCTGCTGGCGATTCTCCCCGGATTTAGTAAGGGCCATTTCTACCTTGGGACTTAGGTCCTCCAAGTCGCTTAGTGTTCTCCAGGTCGACCAGAGTCGCGAGTCTTGGTTCACATTCCAGACCGGCAATGAGTTCTTGCCTGCAGGTTTGACCGAATAAGAAGCTTGGTAGCCGGCGTCGTTGAGATCGATGCGAACATGTTGGATGGTGGGAAGACTCTCTGCGGAAATTCCAAGCTCCTCTGGTGCGGTTGCCCATTTTTTGTTTCGACCATGGAAGCTCCTTTGACGATGGTAGACTTCCATCAACGTGTCACGAGCCACCAAGCTGGCATCCTCGACATACTTGGCTGGAACTGTTTCTGCCTTCTCGAATTGCACGAATCCCCAACGTTCGGGGCGATGCATATCGATGATCCCTTGCGGTGACCAAACCCAGTTGTCCTCTTTGGTGTTGGGTTTCTTCACGTACTTGCCATCCACGACATCGAACTGCCATTCCACTCGGGAGAAGTCGATTCGCCATCGATCCCCTTGCTTGGGAGGATAAGCGTTCACGGGAGATTTTCTGAATGCTGTCCAGGGGATCGCGATTTCCAGCGTCCAACCCTTGTCTTGATCCGACGGGTCGTTCAATGTTCCGTCGAGATGGACTGCGGATTTGAGGCCATCAAATTCCCATCCATTGTCCGCTTTCCCACCATCTTTGTAGGGACGATTGAGCAACAGATCCCACGTGGTGTTGAGGGCGTTCATTTCGAACTCAACATACTGATGATTGTCGCCATCCGGATCGATAAACACTTCGAAATCGTTGTCCTGGAAGATCACAGCATCATGTTCCGTCAACTTCCCTTGAAGATGCGTTTCCATCAACTCAGCAGCAATGTATAGATTCTGCGAGTCCCACAGCATCTTCGCGCGAGTGCGTTGGCGAGGTTTCGGTTTTGCATCGCCTTCGATATCGACAAAGTCATCCGTCCACGGGGCTGATTGCCAAGCAGCATCCTCGAGTTTCCCGTCCAACTCGATAGGGCTCTTCGAGAACAAACAGATGTAGCCCTCGGGGCGGATAGACTTCATGTGTTGCCAATCCCCCATCCGTTCATCTGCTGTTGCAAGATTGAAACAGAGGAACAAAGCAGGGAAAAACAGCATGCGGAGTTTGTTCATGGAATGCATATTCGAGTTGCTAATGGCAAAAGATTCGAAAGGTCGGTACGTCACGATCATGGAGGAGGCTACAATCATGACATGCAAGGTTTCTTCGTGCTACTCGCAGGATGAAAAATATGCTACAAACACATGGAGTCGATTTGGCGGGGTAGGCGTTCTTCGGCTTTGAGCTAGAACGCGTTTGAGACCGTCCTGCGAAGCTACCCTCCCTCAGGGAAGAGGGGCGAGCGAGGGGAGGGTCGAGCGAGGGGAGGGTGAAGTGCTCGTGGCAATTGCTCAACTAAGATTACCTTCCCCGGCCTTTTGGCCGCCCCTCTCGGAATGAGGGCATCCTCAATTTTCCAGCATCGTCGTATCCATTCCTCCTCTATAAAGAATTATGTCTGACATCGTATTAGCCGTTGACTTAGGTGCTTCGAGTGGTCGTGTGATCGCGGCTGAGATTTTGAGCGATCGGATTCAATTGGTTGATGTTCATCGCTTTGAGAATTCCCCTGTCCATGTTGGGAAGAGACTCCATTGGGATTTGCTCGGTCTATGGCAACAGATAGAACGGGGAATCAGTCTCGCAGCCCAGCAATTCGGAACTCGCATTCGAAGTGTCGGTGTGGATACTTGGGGCGTCGATTACGTGCTGCTGGATAAACAAGATGATTTGCTCGGTCCCGGTTTCTGCTATAGGGATGCACGAACCAACGGAACGATGCTCAAGGCGTTCGAGAAGTTATCGAAGACGGATATCTTCCGGAACAGTGGCATTCAATTCATGGAGATCAACACGCTCTATCAACTCTGGAGCATGCGTCTCGAGGGTTCACCCGTGCTAGATATAGCAGAACAGTTTTTGATGGTGCCGGATTTTTTGAATTGGCAACTCACAGGCGAGAAGACAAACGAATACACTAACGCGAGCACCACGCAGTTTCTCGACCCGACGACGAAGAAATGGTCCACCAAGATCTTGGATGCTCTCCATATTCCGAGCAAATTGTTTCTAGATCCAATACAGCCAGGAACGAAGCTTGGAAGTGTCAAAGCCAAACTGCGACAAAGAACCGGTTTGCACGACGGCTGTGAAGTGATTGTCCCCGCAACGCACGACACAGGCTCTGCGGTGATCGCAGTTCCCGCATCGGGGTTCGCTGAAGCGAAACCCAATTGGTGCTACATCAGTAGTGGAACATGGTCCTTGATGGGCGTCGAACTCGCTGCACCTGTTCTTAGTGATCGTTGTTTGGAACTGAACTTTACGAACGAAGGAGGCGCTGACGGTAGCGTTCGACTGTTGAAAAATATCGCGGGCTTGTGGCCATTTCAACAGCTCCGAGCATCATGGAAGAGGCGAGGTAAAGAGTATTCTTGGGACGAGCTTACGCGGATAGCATCGCAGGCCAAACCGCTTCAATCATTTATTGATCTTGAGCACGCCATGTTCATAGCTCCGGATGACATGCTGACCGCTGTCGAAGAGTATCTGCGAAAGACACATCAATCCATCCCGGACGATGCAGGATTGGCGCGCGCGACGTTGGAGAGTTTGGCGTTGCGATATCGCGAGTGCTTGCATGGGCTGGAATCCTTGATTGGATATTCGATTGAGACCATCCACATCGTTGGTGGCGGGGTCCAGAACAAACTGCTTTGTCAAATGACGTCGGACGCGTGTAATCGCCGCGTCGTCGCAGGACCCGTCGAAGCTACTGCACTTGGGAATGTTGCAGCTCAATGTGTCGCTATGGGGCGATTCAGTTCCATCGTCGAGGTTCGTAGTTGGATGCGATCGATGCCCGATATTCAGAATTATGAACCGAAGAATTCAGATGTTTGGATCGAAGCTGCTTCGCGGTTGAAGGAAATTGCAACTCGCTAGATTGACACGAACAATCTCCTGCGGAATTCTCGTGAAAGCAAGACGGCCGGATGAGCACCAAATCGAAGACTCGGTTCACCACTCAACAGAGCGTTTCGTTGCTTTCCACGCTAAAAGCCCGGTTTGCAGAGAACATGAATCGCCACGAAGGCGTTGTATGAGAAGAAGTTGAAACGCGGCTGCAACGCGATCCCGCGAAGTTGTGGTCGATAATGAAATGGAACTAACTGGTGGCGAACCGGATATCCTTGGCAACGACAGGGCGGCTAGCCACTTCGCGTTCTATGAATGTTCCTTGCCAACTCCAAAGGGCCGACTGAGGGTATGCTACGACCGCGAGGGTTTCGCGGAACGATAGGCGTTCAAGGAAAGCTGTCCTGAATATCAATTGCGACATCGGCAAAAGCCAATACCTCATCGTAGAACGGTTGTCCCCAACTGTTTCAGCAGTGCCAGTCAACTCTGCCCTCGATTGGGACCGATTCCCTGGCGTCAAGCAGTTGAGGACAACTGCTTTACTCTGAGCACTTATGCGCACTGGGCTAAAAGTCTAGCTGGCAGCGCAATCCAAATGCATCCGTTTGCGAACTGATGAAATCATTCGATTGGATAACTCCATTGCGAATAGGTCGCGAATCAGCCCATGAGTGAATGTAATTGAAAACGCATTTGCAGTTCGGGTTCACATACCAATTGAGCCCAACTGTCATGTTCTGCATCAAGCCGCCGATGATCTGTCCGTCGGTAACATCCAGATAGGACCATCGTCCAGCAATCTCCCACGCCCCCCAACCACCTCCGCATTTGGAAACGCTATGGAACGGCATTACACGATCGATGGCTCCAGACTTTCGATCGTAGGGGCGATGCTCGCCGGTTAAAAACCATCCCACTTGTGAGTACGCGCCGTTGAGAAAAGCGTTTCCATTTTGGCTAGTATCTACAAAACACCCCATCGCTTCACTCTGCCAAGAAAGAGGGCCCCGCACCCATAGCGACTCTAAGCCAATCGTTTGTGTCAAGTTTGTTCCCGCAATCGTCCCGGTATCCACAAAGAAGGGCGTACCATTGGCGACATCGGGCACAGGTTGTCCGCTCGTCCCAAGTGGGACCCCTGTCGGAACCACAAACTCACCGACAAAAATTTCAGGAATACTTCGGAATCGAATACGATCGTTGGGTGGGGAGTTCAGAAAGTATCCAGCACCGACGTGCAAGTAGTCTTCGCCCTTCGGGCCATTGTGCCAAAGCAAATGTGTCAATCGCCCAGCCCCACCGTTGCCACCGTCGGTGCTCAGCGAGCCGCCGAACTGATCTTGTCCGGTTCGAAAGTAAGATGCAGCCCAAGTCCAATCGAGATTGTCATCATGATTGTAGAAGCCAACTCCAATATGGCGGAATGGTGTGAATGCTTGAAAAAGCGATGAGCGTTCCATGAATGTGGTATATCGAAAACTGCTAACAGTCTCCAAGCCGAACGGTTGCTTCCATTGACCTACACGAACAGTACCGAGGCTTCCTACGTCCTTAAAGTCAGCCCACACATCGGTGAATGTCGGACGTCCGAAAAAACCAAAATCCATCTGCATGAAGTAATCCATGCGATCAGAGACCGCGCCTTTTGCACTTAGTCTAGCCCGTCGAAAGTCGGCTCCGCCATCGATTCGTCCGTACGCTTCTTTGCTTGTTTCACCTTGATTAAAGCTCACCGCATCCGCTTGAAACACTCCATTGATGGCGACGTTGGGGAGCTTCGGCTTCTCGGCGCTAGGCTTTTTTGCGTCTTGGAGCTTCTTCCATTGCACCGCCGTTTGACGTTCTTTGTCCTCTAACGTTTGCAGGCGAAGGGTTAGTTCTTGGACGTCAATCGGTTCGTCGTATGGGGCCGCGATTGTGTAAGCGGGTTGAGGTTTTGATTCATTCATGCCTAACCCCGCGGGGGCCTGAATATATCCCTCCTGTGCCATTGCCATCGCGGAGAATGCCGAAACCAAACAGGCAGTAATATGGTAGTTGTGCATTCGCATGATGCTCGATCCTGAATCCATTCCACAGCCTGCATTTCCATGAGCCAACATTTTGATCGGTACTCGGGCACCAGTTTCATAGGAAAATAATTAGCTAGCACGAGAGAATTGGGGCGGAATAGATAAATGACCTACCTATGCACCAATTCGCTCGTCGTAAAGTGGAAGGCACACTTGAAAACTGCTCCCTTGGCCCACTTGACTGGTGACCGTTATCGATCCGCCATGTCCATCGACGATAGCACGGCAAATGCTCAGCCCCAACCCTGTGCCTCGCGTTAGTGAGTCTCTGCGCCTGGAGCGTTCACCGCGATAGAATCGATCGAACAACCGAGGTTTTTCCTCCTCGGCGATACCGACTCCGGTATCTTTCACTGTAAAGATCGCCTTTGAATCGCCAGTGGCTTTGTCAATGGTTAATGAAACGCTGCCTCCCTCGGGTGTAAATTTCAATGCATTGTCGATCAGATTGTTTACCACTTGTCGTAAGTGATGTCGATTGCCTTTGACCTTGACGACTTGAACGACTTGTAAATGTAGGTCGATCGACCGACTTTCTGCTACTCCGATAAACATCTCGTAAGACTTTTTAATCAATTCGCCAAGATCGATCGATTCGCCAGACAGCAATATTGTTTCCGTTTCCGATTCCGTTTCAGCTAGTAGAAGTAATTGATTCACCAACACTTCTAGCGACTGACACTCTTCGACGATAGTCCCTATCAATTCTTGATACTCAAGGGACGTCCTCGGCGATCGTAAAGCTACTTCTGCAGTGCTACGTAGGGCAGCAAGGGGAGTACGAAGTTCATGAGCCGCATTCGCAAGAAAGTCCTTCCTCTTCTCCAGAAAGTTAGCAATCCTATCCAACAACATATTGAGCGTATGCGAAAGATGATCCAGCTCATCTCCGGTTCCTCGTAACGACAATCGTTCGTTCAGTTTTTCTGGGCGGAGGCGATCCGCCGTATTGATGATCGCACTCAACAGACGAGTCACACGACCAGCGAGCCAGTATCCTCCCAGGGGCGCGATGACCAGCCCAAGTCCAAATGCGATCCCAATGATCCTATCTATGAGTGTTAGGTCTCGCTCGATAAGGCTCATGGATGCGCCAACTCGAATTCCGACGGATGAAGAATCGGAAGACCGACCGACCCGGTCGAGAACGCGATAGCCTCCCAGGGTGATTGGCTCGTTGGCGAAAACTTCTGGTATACGAATTTCCGCAGGGACATTCACACTCTGCCAAATACGATTGTCATTATTGGATAACGCTCTTTGTTTTGAATCAGAACGCTGTATTGCGTCAGCCCTCAGATTTGATCCATTGGGATCCACTGCAAGGATGAGCACGAACCACCGATGCTGAATGTGGCCGCGGGCTTTTCTGTCTAATTGAGAAAACAATGTAGCTGAACCTGGATCGCCAGCAGCGGCCAAATCCAGTTCGATCTCATCGAGATCCTCTTCGAGAATCTGATCCAACTCATGTACCAATGCGAATCGAATACCTGCTCGAAGCCCGATAAGGGTACCCATCGATGCGAGCAGTACAACGATTGCGTTGAGCAGCATTAATCGAAATCGCAACGATCGAAAGGTTGATCTAATCCGCGCGAAGCTCATATCCGCTGCCCCGAATTGTATGGATCAGATCCGTATCGAATCCCTTTTTTATTTTGTTTCTTAATCGATTGATGTGAACTTCGATCACGTTAGTCACACCTTCCCAGTCTGATTCCCAAAGATGTTCACATAACATTCGTCGAGTGACAACCTGATTCGAATTGCGCATTAAGAACTCCAATAACTTGTACTCGGTCGGTGTTAGGTCAATTTCGACATCGTTGCGGGTGACCCGACGAGTGGTCAACTCGATGAACAGAGAGCCCGAACGCAAGCAAGTCTCGATCGTCGGTCCTTTGCGACGTTCAAGTACGGATAGCCTTGCAATCAATTCCGCAAACGCAAACGGCTTGACTAAGTAGTCATCCGCACCAGAGTTCAAGCCATGCACTCTCTCTTCGACAGTCCCCATCGCGCTCAGGATCAGGATCGGAATACCGGGGAGATGATTTCGCAACCCCTTGAGGACATCCAATCCTGGCAAATCAGGTAGCATGAGATCGAGAACCGCAACATCAAATACCTGTTCGCTACCGAGCCGAACTGCATCGAGTCCGTTCTGTGACCATGTGCACGCATGCCCAGATTCCGTTAACCCGGTGAGAAGTGCTTTTCCCAGAACCACGTCGTCTTCGATAACCAAGACTTTCAATCGTTGCCTCGTTCCTATTTGATACTGCTTTTAACAAAATCGTCACGAACATTGCTAATCTCAGTTCTCGTGTCCATCATACTAGAAGGCCACGAGTCTGCTCCACAATGCAATACACCGACAGTCTCAATTAGCATAGTCATACCAATCAAGTGGGGCATTTCACGACGTATAGCTTCGATTAAGCGTTGGCTTTTGTCTCGCGAAATCAAGACTTCCATCCTAAACAGGTTGACGTGTAGTGAGTTAGGAAGCGAGGATATCCAGTTGCTCCTAATCGAATCTACCAGTTCTACCTGACTCAAAATCGAAGTGATCGCGGATTCCTGATTGGCCGGTAGCGTAAATGTTAAACGATGCATCAATGGAACACCGAGTTGCTTTCTAGCCGCTAGGCTGGAAGAACTCATTTGCCGATGACTCTCTAGTCCAATGATATCCAACTTCAAACCTTCGTGCGTAAAATCCTCTTGCAGTTCATGGAGTTTCTCCATCACGGTGTGATCCACAAATTTGGTTCCGGACAAATCAACGGTAACGTTCGACCTTTGTACAAAACCTAAGTGCTCTATTTGGCGACGAAATGGGATCCAATTAGAAAAAACTGCAGACTGCCTTGCGAAGACGATGCAACTACCATCTTCAAGCGTCTGAACATCCAGAAAAGGCTTGAATAGCGAGGACAGGGGAACTCCGTTCGCCGTATGAATCACCAATTTTAAGATGATGCCGAGCATTATGCCAATCAGCAAGTCGGTCGCTAGTACCATTAGCATCGTGAAAACGAAAATGAATAGTTGCTCGCGGCCCGTTTTATATACTTTGAGAAACTCGTTCGGAGATGCCAATCGAAAACCGGTAAAGATCAACATGGCTGCTAGGGCAGTCATGGGAATGAGATGGATGAAGTTCGCGAGAAACGAAACGCTTACGAGCAGGAACAACCCATGCCAGAAATTGGCAAACCGAGTCTTGGCACCGTTGTCGATATTCGCCTTGCTACGAACAATTTCGGAGATCATCGGAAGACCACCGATTGCCGAGCTCACCGTGTTGCCAATGCCGACAGCCAGTAAATCGCGATTTAGGTTTGATTTTCGTCGGTAAGGATCGAGCATATCGACCGCTTTGGCACTTAGAATCGACTCAAGTGAGCCGATCAACGCATACATGAAAATCCACTTCCAAGCGGCAAACGTTTGCAAGGATGCAAAATTCGGAAATGTGATCGCTGCAAGTAAATTAGAAGGGATGTTTACGAGTGCCTTCTCCAAGATAAAGTGCTCGACACCACCAAATGTATACTTGTGTGGTTCTCCTAGTTCGAAATACATCCCCAGAGGGATAGCCATCAACATAACCAACATGGGTACTGGAATCTTCTTAATCGTTTTGTTTTTGAAGAATGTCATACCGAATAAAAGCGCCAGGCTGAGCCCACCGATGAACGCCACGTAAGGATCCATATTCCAAATCGACTTAGGAATTTCGGCCAGCAATCCTAGTGGCTCATGACTTTCGGGCTGGACACCGAGCAAGGTGTGCGTTTGCTTTCCAATGATGATGACACCGATCGCAGCCAACATGCCATGAACAACAGCTGAGGGAAAGAACTCGCCGATAATCCCGCTCCTCAACAACCCGAAGGCGATTTGAATCACGCCCGCCACGACACCGATAGCTAATACGGCTGCGTACCCGCCTTCGTTACCATAGATGGTTCGCATCTCTTGAATCGCTCCCAGCGAAATAACAATCAATCCAGCCGCCGGCCCTTTGATAGTCAGTTCGCTATTGGAGATGAGTGGCGCCAAGACCGCGCCAACAATGGCTGTCAAAACACCAGCTACTATGGGAAACTCGGAAGCGGACGAGATTCCGAGGCAAAGAGGTAATGCAATAAGGAATACGAGGAAACCGCTAAGCGCATCGTATCGAAAGTAATTGAAGAAACCAGCAAAATTACCAACGGGCGGCGATTGGCTGATGGTTCCCTCGGTAGCGATTGATTCGGTTGACATGAGTCGTACTCGAAAAGAAAGACACGGTTAGATATTGGATTCGGCATCCGAGTATAGAATCATCATCGTCTTTTCGCGATTGCGATCGCATTACAAATCAGTTAGCTGGTTCTACTGCTGGCTGTTTCGTGACATCACGATGGTCCAGCAATTCGATAGCAGCATCATATCGCGAGTGAACTCCCGGTTGCGGCCACAAACCTGCCCCGATCAACAGTATCGAGAATGTCATGATGGCAATACGTTCCGAGGGGATCGTCCCAAGCGGGATTGTCGAGTGATGTGTCGTGCCTGTGAAAATGCGGAAGTAAACGCGTAGAATTGCAATGCTATTCAACGCAGTGGATAAAACAACAACTCCTCCTACCCATGGCGAGAACTCCAGAGCAGCCTCGATGAGCAACTCTGTACCCGTGAAACCGATCGTGCACGGAAATCCGATCGCCGACAAACCTGTCAGAAGAAAAAAACCAGCCAGATGAGGCATATGCGAGTACATTCCATGATATCGATTCAGCGCCATCGGCCCCGTCCTCGCCTCTACGCACCGAAGAGTAAGCCCGAGCCCCGTTAATGACAGAGAAACCGAAAACCAGACGCACAAAGCTCCCGTGAGTCCAATCGGTGTCGCTGTCTCCAACCCAACAAGCACTAACGCTGAGTGGCTAAGGAATAGAAAGCAGAAAAAACGTCGAGAATCGACTTGAATTACTGTCATGCATGACGCGTAAAAAGCAGTTGCCAATGATAGGATCGCAATACTTCGTAATGCCCAGTCCGGCGCGATTGGCAATACCAATCTCATCGTTGCATAAGCGCCAACTAGGGGGGTTATGAACAATAGTGCATTCCCGAATGCTGCATTCTCGAATAGGTCCGCGATCCAGCAATGCAATGGAGAGCAACCACTTCGAATCAAAACAGCAACGACCAGCAACACGATGCCGGCACCTCTTCCCGCATCCGTCGCCGAAGATTGATAGAGCGCAGCACCAGCGATCATCAACAGCGTCGATAAACCAATGTGAAAGATAAAGACACGGGTCGGTTTTTGTCGGCTCCGCAAATCAACGTACATTGGAATTGAATTGATGCCGATCAACGCGATGAGCAGCCAGGTTTCTTTGCAACTCAGCACCGCGAGCGTCGATGAAAGCGAAAGTAATGCTAGTCCAAACGAAAACTTTCCGAGCTTGACTCTCGGCGTCGCGAGCATTGTCAAAAAGTAAAGTAACGCTGTCAGCGGCAAAAGTGGAGCGTTGAGTTTATCGATAACAAACTCATCTCGTCCGATCAGATACTTGACCACATCCCAATGGTCGTGAGCTTCAAACGAGAAAAGGGTCTCAAAATCAATCCATCCTGCTATCGTAAGAAACAGAGTTGTGCCTGCAGCCGCGAGTCCCGCGGAATGTGATTGAGATTCGTCGCGAATGCGTCCTATCCATAATGCGGCTAGTGCAGGGAAGAGTATGCACAGCTCAAGCCACGGAAAATGCAATTCATTCATCGTTCAGTTTTGATCCCTGCGGCAATGGCGTAGACAAAGACGGCTTCTCCGAGCCATTCAACCAGCGGGTCCAAGATTGCTCCCAGCAATTGAAGATCGAGAACAAACGAAGGAACGGCCCCACTACGACTTCATCCAAGATGGAATCCATATATCCTCGCTCCATCGCCGCTCGGTAAAGTTTTCTTTGCGTAGAAACACCCAGCCAAGCAAGGACCCTAGGCAATTCATGATCAAGCGATTCACCGATCGCATTCTCCATCGTTTTGTAATCTCGAAGCAGAGTCGGAGCGCGAAGTAATTGCAAAGAACGCATGCAGGCGTGACCGATTAAGTGGACGAGAGCCAAATACTGAAGGCCCAATCCAATTTCAACGACGATGATGCTCACTTGGGTAAGGGAAGCGAATGCGAGCGCACTCTTGATATCCGTTTGCACACGACCTGCTAGTGCCGCAAACACTGCGGACACAAATCCAAGAATAACGATCATGGCACAAAGCAATGTCGACTGATCAAGGATTGGGCTAGCTCGGAGTAACAAGAAAGCACCAAGATGAACGGATAACGCGCCGTAAAAAATAGCGCTAGATGGTGTAGGTCCTTCCATTGCACGTGGAAGCCATCCAGAGAAGGGCACGAGGCCAGATTTCCCTGCGGCCGCAATCAAAAGAAATGTACCAACAAGAAACGCTGTTCCGCTGCTGAGCGAAG
The DNA here is from genome assembly GCA_021300155.1 of Pirellula sp. Taxonomy (GTDB): domain Bacteria; phylum Planctomycetota; class Planctomycetia; order Pirellulales; family Pirellulaceae; genus JBKCUI01. The sequence continues at coordinate 29,756 of JAJTID010000005.1, read as the reverse complement.
CGGTACCTGCAGGCCAGGGTTCATCCCCCATCAAAATACCGAAATCTCCCCCTCCAGTCTGATGATGCAGTGCAATCGCCGCAGCTAAGAAGGCGGCATCCGCTAGTCGATATACGGACCAAACTCGCAACCCGTTCGTAACCGGCGCAGAGCGTTCATGGAAGTATGCAACCAACAGTGCAGATGAAAGACCAACGAGCTCCCAACCAAGAAACAACGTTTCGATTGTTCCTGCAAGCGAAGCAAAGGTCATGCCTGTCAGGAACATTGCAAAGCAGACGAAGAAGCGTTGAAAGCCGGCATCACGGTGAAGATAGCTCAAACCAAACGTGCCGACAGTACCACACAAAACAAGTGATAGAAGGACCATCGGCACACTTAGCCGATCAAAAACAAACTTCATATGAAAGTGGAAATGAACATCATGGATTGCGACCATATCACCAAAGTCGATGAACTCGCGCCGCGAACCAGTCGCCAGCATAATCACTAAAACTACCAAGGAACTGACCAAACTCATTCCGACCGCCGCTTTCAAACATCGACCGACAATCAACTCGCTCATCGGTCTATTGATTAGCAGTCGAAAACCTAAAAGTAAAAGCAAAATGGCTGGACATAAAGCTGCAACAATACCAAAGATTTGAGTCCATAATGCAACATTCACGAAACAACCTCCATCTCTGCGCTAGCCCGTGATGTAGAAGCCCGAGATTCCACCGTGGAAAAACCCAGAGGTTGTCGCCAACCGCGATACCAATCGAGCGAAGCCTGAACAGTAGGTAGGACGTGCGGGCCCGGTTCATAGATTTCGAACCGATCCCCTTGAAACAAATGAATCCGAGTGGATTGAGGATCCAACGTGGCAATTTGTACCCAATGATTTCGAATATAAGTGCTGATCAAAGGATTTCGATCCATGATGGACACAATGGACTCAGGCTTGGCTTCGACGATAAAGAGGATTCTGACTGGTTCATGAATCTCCACCATCTGTTGGCTCAAACCAGTTCGTAGATCGCTTGCGGCCCCCTCCATGACGCCAATCAATGATGTGATATTGTGCGGTAGCTTTGTTCCGCAACCGTAGCCAATATTGTCTACCGTCGAAAAGTAATACTCTAAGGAAATACCTCCGCATACCGGGATCACTGCCTGCATGATGCGATTTAGGATGGACGTTACATCGTCGTCGGTTGTCGGGTCGTATGACGTAAGGAAACATCGCCGATCCATGAACAGGCCACGCGTCCGACCTCTACGTCCAACGAAACATGCTGCATTGGTTGCGTGATTGTACTCCGGTCGAACTTGAGCTAAATCTTCGGAACGTCGCTCCACATGCCTGATAGCTTCTTCGTCGCTACATCTCATGTCCAGCGAATAGAAACGGCGAGAGCGTTCGTGTGCATTCTTCTTTCGTGCCTTGTCAACAATCTCACTCGCTGCTACAAACTTTTCTGCGTGATTCGGAGGGATTCGATCTATATCAAAATAAGAAGTAGAATCATCGCATGTATTGTGGAACCCCCCAACGAAAAGTGTCGAATCTGGAATCACAATTCCCCGATCTTTGAGGATTGCTCTGACTCGCGGATCGTTCGCCATTTGAGCAACAGCCCTGGCATTTGGGCCTCCTTGCCCTCCACCACAAGCGCCGCAGTTGTAGGCTGACTCGTGAGGATTATTAAGGCTAGAAGAACCGTGCCCGAAAACAATGACCAGCGGAGCGAATCGCTGGTGAATGCCGAGATCGCCCGTCAACCGCTCAATCATGTTCGCCATCTCGACAAGTGTAAATCCTTCCGCTCCTTTTTCTGTTACCACAGAATCGCTCCCTCGCTCCAATCGTAATTGCGTCGCAATCGTCGGACGAACCAAGGTTCCTAGCGTTGATCGAATTTGAGCGGTGAGTCTCGGAAACAATACTCGTGCGACCAACGGGAATGCGTTGAGCGAACCAAAAATCGCGGTCAACACGCCGCTAAAGAGACTGCGACTACTTCGATGAAACGACTTGGATGCTTTTCCAATCAAAAGCCGCGTCTGCGCTCGACGAACTTGAGCTTGCTTGGCAGAAAGAGGTCCGACCTCTTCCACATAGTTTTTTGGAACCATGATCACCGGGCAAAGCGGGATAAAATGCGCATCCGCAGCACCGCGAAAATACATCGGAACCGAAAAGAATCCTGCTGCCCCAAACGTCTCTACATTGGGGTCTAATTCTTCTAAATGACGACGAAAGGATTCCTCTCGATCATCGATACACGTTATGACTTGGAAAGAAACTTTCTCTGGGATCTTCAAGGGTAGTTTCGAGTGTTCTGAAACTGCATCGAGAATCTGAGTCCTATATCGATGCTCATAGGCTAAATGAAGAACGCGTCTCCGTTCTAGATCGTCAAACAACCCTATTTCCTCAACGACGGTTTGCCACTCGCTTGCAGTCCAAGCATGAAGCACACTCGGAGTCCAATTCAATCTCTGAGCCAACTGAAACACATAAAAAGCAATCTGTTGCTCTGATTGTTCGCGAAGATCAATTTGTTTGTTAACTTCAACTGCGAACAAGTCGGCCAACTTATTCAATTTAGGCAAATACATTCGCATGCAAAGGGTCGCGGAAAGTCGATCGAGCAGCAATCGAACTGCGAGGAACTCCTCTAACGAGTCTTGCGGAGCAGGATGCAATGTCCAGCTTGCGTTCGATGCCATTTGCTGAACCATTCCCGTCCAGCCGGGCAATGCCAATAGCGTTCTCTTGATAAACTCATCTCGTTTCTCTTCCGGTACGCCGAGGTGGTTCAACGAGTTCGCGATCGACTCCATAGGTGAATAAACCAGTTTGCATTCTTCGGCAAGCAACGCCCTTAATGGGCGTAGCCAGTTCTCCGACCAGGGAGAACGCTCGCTAAACAAAGACAAAAAACACTTGTAGAATCCCTCATCGCGTTGAGGAATAGACCAACCAGCAAACCCTTGATCCAAGAATGCGGAGGTAAAGCGGATCAGCAAGTCGTGAACTTGTGCATCGCAATCAAAACTGCAAAGGCTCAATAGAATGTCACGATGCCGAGACACCGAACAAGAAGTATGCCCGATTCTTCGAGTTCCACGAACTCCATCCTGACAGATGCGCCATAGGAGTTGAAGAGTTAGTTGTTGCCAAGTGGAATCGCTCCAAGATTCAATCGATTGCAACGGGAATTCATCAAATACCGATCGAATGGATGAAGGGATGGCAGCCGAACTATCGCCAAGATGCAATCGCAAATCACGCATGATCCAGTGCCTGGTCGCTTCGAGAAGTGCAATTCCCGCTTGCGGTTCAACGCCTAGCTGAAACCGCTCCAATGCATCGCTCTGGGCCATAAGCCAGCGAATCTCTGAATCGCTACCCGTCGAAAGCGAGTAACGAAGCATATTGTAGCGCAGATCAAAACGTGTGGTTCCAAGTGCAATTTCCCGCAGGCACGACTCGCCGAGATCACGTTTCAATACCGTTTGTAAGTCTTGAAGCTGAATCCTATCGCGTGACATTTCTTCGCGATAACGCGACTCTTGCCAATACGGTTGAGATCCATAAATGCGTAAACCTTCGATTACAGCCTCTTCAAATGGTAGACTCTCAAACGCATGAAGTGTGTTGTGGTGGATGAAAACCGCGATAGGCCCCTGACTCGGCAAGTAATGTTTTGCATGATCTATCGCCTGGCGTATGGACGAAAAATCAAGGTTCGCAGTATTTCCTGGCGTAGTTGCATTCAGTGGAGTGTCAATCATTCAGGACATCGTCTCAGACTGCGTTTCTAGTCTTTATCTCAAGGTGTGGGCGCTTGTCCATTGCCAGTATTACACAACCAAACTATTACTTACAGGCCAGAAAGATTACAAAAAAGCAAGCTTCGATTTCTACCCCGCGTCTTCCGCTACGAAGGCACTTTTTCACTTGGTTTGGTTTTGAAGATCGATTGCGTTGAATACCTAATCCATGAATCCGTCTGTATTCGGCTCTTTAGGGGCAAATGCGGACACAACGATTGTAAAGCTAGGCGATGAAAGACACCCTCTTGCTGGGACTTGCTGCCACGTTGGTTTCGATCGCATGATAGGCCTCCATCACTACCGCCCAGAAGTGAGTGCATGTGTTCGAATCCCTACCGACACCGAATCATTTGCCCCACTTACGGACCCAATCGCAAGAAGTTTCACCATGCTTGATTGACAATCATCGGTGATTTGCTTCTTCAGCCTCTGGCTCGCTGGCGAATACCTGCGGGGACAGTAGACCATTTCAAAAGCGTCGATCGCCGACACGGAATGAACGCTTCATACCGAAGGAACGATTCATGATGTATACTATGCGAATTACCTTCCTCTCCGAAGTCATCATGGATCCGCTCACTATGCCAGCATGGGCCTTTTCCTCGGCGCTATGGACACGGGTCGCTGCGCGATCGATGTGGAAGCCCGTTGTCTGCACAATCCTAATGTGCGTCACTTCGAACCTAATGTGCGTCACTTCGAACATCATGGCTTCTGAGACCGATGTTCCCGCCAAGCAGATGTTCGCTAGTCACTGCATGAAGTGTCATTCGGACGCGAATGCAGAGGGTGGCTTTTCTGTTGCAAGTCTGACGGATGATTTCCATGACAATCAAAACCGCGAAAAGTGGTTGACGGTTTTTGATCAACTCAGGGAAGGTAACATGCCGCCCGAGGATGAGCCGCGTCCGCCAGTGAAAGACGTTCAAAACGTCATGAACTGGATCAGTACAAAAGCGGTAGAAGCAGAACGCGTTCGCAGGGAAACCGAGGGCCGCGTAGTAATGCGGCGTTTAAATCGGGCGGAGTATGCTAACACCGTGCGCGATCTGCTGGGTGTCGATGTAGATTTGTCCGACCTGCTGCCGCCGGACACTTCGACGAACGGTTTCGACAACAACGCTGAACTGTTGCACACCTCTTCGTTTCTGATGCGCAACTATCTCGATGCTGCGGATCGCGTGCTCGACGAAGCCATTGCGAACGAGCCAAAGCCGTGGATTCAGAAGAAACGCTTTGACATCCGTGAAGAGAAATCCGTTAAAGCGACAGGAAGTGTTTATCGTCACACCGACGACGGTGTTGCCATCTTCGCAACTTGGGAATCGGCGAATATTCGCGTCACCATGTGGAACTTTCGCAGTCACGTTCGCGGCAAGTATCGCTTTCGAATCTCTGGCTACGGTTTCCAAAGCGAGGGCAAACCGATCGCTTTTCGCGTTACTGCCGGCACACTCAAAGAAGTAACCGAAGAGCGACTCGTCGATTACTTCGCCGTTCCCGCCGATAAACCGACCGTCGTCGAGTTCACCGAGCAACTCGAACCGGAGAACCGAATCCGCATCCTCGCCGAAGGCTTGCCAGCCCTTCCACCTGCGGTCGAAAAAATTGGTGCTGACAAGTACACCGGCCCCGGGCTTGTGATCCAGTGGGTTGATGTCGAAGGCCCCATCCTTGAGTCCTGGCCGCCGCCGAGTCACAAAGCGATTTTTGGCGATCTAGAACAGACTCGCATCTCGCCGGAACGTTTTGAGGTCGTGTCGTCGCAACCGATGCTTGACGCCGAACGCATCCTTCGTGACTTCGCGCGTCGCGCTTTTCGCCGCAATATCAACGACGCCGACATTCAACCCTTCCTCGCGCGTGTGAAGTCGAAGCTGGACCAAAACTATAGTTTTGAGCAAGCGATGCGGGTGGGCCTCAAAGGCATACTGGTTTCTCCCGACTTCCTTTTCCTTCGCGAGCAAGGCCCCAAGCTCGACGATTTCGCACTGGCTAGCCGCCTTTCGTATTTTCTCTGGAGTTCGATGCCCGACGAAGAACTTTTCCAACTCGCTGCGGCAAACCGGCTTCATGAATCTGACCTGCTTCGCGAGCAGGTCGAACGGCTGCTCAGTGACCCAAAGGCCAAAGCTTTCAACACCAACTTCACCGGCCAATGGCTTAGTCTCCGCGCCATCGACGCTACGTTGCCCGACGGTACACTCTACCCCGAATACGACGACATCCTCAAAACATCGATGCTCAAAGAGACTTTGATGTTCTTTGATGAAGTGCTCAAGAACGACCTACCGCTGACTCACTTTGTTAGTTCGGATTTTTCCTTTCTCAACGCGAGACTAGCGAAACATTATGGCATTCCCGGTATCGAGGGGATGGAAATGCGCAAGGTGACACTGCCAAGCGACAGTCACCGCGGTGGGCTGCTTACCATGGGCAGCGTATTGAAAGTTACCGCGAACGGCACTACAACCTCTCCCATCATTCGCGGTTCATGGGTGCTGGAACGCATCCTCGGCATACCGCCACCTAAGCCCCCTTTGGATGTGGAAGCCATTGAGCCCGACATTCGTGGTGCCACAACGATCCGGGAACAACTCGCCAAACATCGCAATGTAGAAAGCTGTGCAAGCTGCCATCGAACGATCGATCCACCAGGCTTCGCGCTTGAAAGTTTTGACGTCATCGGTGGATGGCGCGAACAATACCGCGCCACCGGCGAGCCAAGAGAAGTCAACGGTCGCAGAGTCCGATTCTGGAATGGGCCCGCCGTGGACCCCGCCGATACATTGCCCGATGGACGCAGCTTTCGCGACATCGACGAATATAAGAAGCTCATCCTCGAAGACAAAGATCAACTCGCCCGCAACCTCACTGAAAAACTACTTGCGTATGGCACTGGCGCTGTTCCAAGTTACGTTGACAAGCCGCAGATCGAAGCGATCGTCGATCGGCTCCGCGACAAGAATTATGGATTCAAAGCGTTGATCCATGAGATCGTGCAGAGCCCCCTGTTTCAGAGCAAATAGCCTTTAGCTTAATTGAGCACAACTATGATTATTCGCCGCCGTACCTTCATTCGCGCCACGGGTGTCTCGCTTGCACTCCCGTGGCTCAATGCCTTCGCTGGTGACAACACGCGGGCTTCCAATACCTCCGGTAATAGTCAACCGCCACATCGAATGATTTGCATTTGCGCACCGCTCGGATTGCACCCTGACAATTTTTTCCCGACGCAATCTGGAAAGGATTACGAACCCTCTCCTTACCTAGATATTCTGAAGGATTACCGCGACGAATTCACTGTCGTCTCAGGTTTATCGCACGCAGGTATGGGATCGAGCTTTGCGCATCAAGCTTCTGCCAGTTTTCTCACAGGTGCCCCGGGAGCAGGGCGACCAGGTTTCCGGAACACGATCTCGCTCGACCAATTTGCCGCAGAATCCATCGGCACACAGACGCGATTCCCTAGCCTTGCATTATCCGGTGAAGGTTCGGGCGGCCTGTCGTGGACTCGCAGCGGCGCACTGATCGCCGCCGACAATTCGCCCTCCAAAGTCTTCGCCCGATTGTTCCTGGAAGGCAAGAACGAAGACGTGCAGGAACAGATTCGTCGTCTCGAAGATGGGCGGAGCATTCTTGATGACGTAAGTGCTCAAGCCAACTCGTTACGTTCTGGCCTCGGTAGCGAAGACCGCGATAAACTCGATGAATATCTTTCAAGCGTTCGCGCACTTGAACAGCGTATGGTCATCGACGAAAGTTGGTCAAAGTCGCCAAAGCCTAAAGTGAATGTCGAGCCTCCCAAAGACATCCCCAACGCTGCTGACCTCATCGGCCGCACGCGTCTGCTTTTCGATCTCAGCCATCTCGCGATTCAAACCGACTCGACGCGTCTGATCACGATTATGCTAGCCGGCTCCAGTTTCGCGCCACCAATTGAGGGCGTGTCGCTCGGCCATCACGATCTTTCACACCACGGCAAAGACCCGAGCAAACTCGAACAGCTCAAAATCGTCGAAATGGAAACCATGAAGACCGTGCGAGAGCTGCTCGCCAAGCTCAATCAATCACAGGAAGACGGTAACAGCCTGCTCGATCGCACCACCGTCTTCCTCGGTAGTAACCTTGGCGATGGCAGCAGCCACTCCACCAAGAACCTTCCGGTCCTGGTCGCCGGAGGTGGCTTTCAGCATGGTCAACATTTAGCTTTCGATGCCAACAACCCGCCGCCGTTGTGCAACCTTTACGTCAATATGCTCCAACGACTTGGAATCGAAGTCGACAAGTTTGGCACAAGCACAGGGACGTTGACGGGACTAGAATTACGACGGGGATGAACCTGTCGAAGCGAAGAGGTTGTAGAGTCGATTGACCGAGCAAGTATACTACGACGCAGTGACGTATCCGGGCGTGAAAGTGAAGCAATCAGAGAAACAATGCCAACCGGCTTGCCCTATGTGCGGAGGATCGCTGATTGACATCCGCGCGAAGCTTCAATGCTCGAAGTGTCACAGGATATGCGAGACTTGCTGTGAAAGTGGTCGTGGGTAGCCTCGACTCCAAGAACGCGTGAGTCTAGCCGGCGACCAACAAACCATCTTCAATAAGCAATTCCACAATTTGCGCCTTGGATTGCTGTTCGGTTAGCTCACCACGGTGGATTTTGACATTAGTCTACAATAATCGTTGGGATTTCATGACCGCTTCAATGTCAGACTTATGCTCACCACCCAAAGACTCATTATTCGCCCTTGGGAAATCGATGACGCAGAATCCTTTTTGTCATTGACGAGAGACGCTGAGTTCATGGCTGTTTCTTAATGTAGAATGCTCACGTCGTCCCCGATTCATTTACATTTATTGGAGTGGAAATCGTGAGAATCAGTGGTGTGGTACGAGAATCCATAGCCAAATGAGCAATGGTTAGAAAATACGTTCACGATTTTCCTCAGCCTTTTTTTGCTGTCTCTACAGGGATGTTCGCCTGGGAGCGGACTAGGTTTCCAAAGCCTATCGCCAAGAACCGGATACAGTGTTCGAATCGCACCGTTCCTGCTTTGAAGCAAGCGTTTGGTCGATGTGGTTCCGACGGCGCGGTAGCCTCTGCTTTTACACAATTAGCTAATCGTGTTCCATGCACGGGCTCTAGAATCGACATCGATTGAAGTGGCTCAGTGGGTAGAGCATCAGTCTAGAAAACTGACGGTCGCGGGTTCGACTCCCATCTGACGCGACAAGTTGGCTGATAACCAACTCCAGACGCGAAAGCGTCCACCCCAAAATTGACTCGAGAGCCGTTACTACGGGTTAATTATAGATGACTGGATTGGCTCAACTTCAAACACACTATGCCCCTTTGCTACTATGCCAAATGCCACTTCAATAGTTGCCGACTCGTATCCATAGATTTATCCCTGCTGTAGGGCATTCCTCAGTGGGACTAGAAGTCTAGGGGGGCCATTTTCGCTTCCATATGAAGTACTTTTTGTTCGCATTGGCAGCAACGGCTTGTGACCGAATGACGCGAACTCAACAGTCATTCCAGTCTACTTTGCGAAATAAAACTCGTACCAATTCCGTTCTCGCATCTTGTTTCCAGTTGGCAAGCCGCCAGGTTTCAAATTGGTACACCAGGCTGCAAGATCTTCGTGAAGCTTGGCCGCTAGTTCAGGATGCCGATCGTGTAAATTCTTGTTTTCATGTTCATCGCCTTCGAGATCAAACAAGTACCGTCTGCCATCTCCGACATAGATATATTTCCACTTGCCTTGGCGAAGCGCAGCTTGATCCCAGAATCGGAAGTAGAGCGTGCGCGTTGATGGATTCTGAATGTCATTCATTGCAGCGATCACGTCGATTCCGTCGAATTGGTCTTTGGCTTCGGAAAAATTACCGCCAGCCAGTAGTAGAACACTAGGTGCAATATCCAATGTGCTAACTGGCCGGTCGAAGGTCTTGCCACTGGGAAGTTGGCTGGGAAGGCTCCATATCATCGGGACACGAATACCACCCTCGCTTAGCATCCCCTTTTCGCCGACCCATGGCTCATTGAGCGAACCATCCCAGCCTCCAGCGTCTTTGTCGATAGGCGAATCCGTTTTGGTCATCTTGAGCGGTGCCCCATTGTCGCTTGTCATCACGATAAGCGTGTTATCGAGAAGTTTGTGCTTGGTCAATGCATCAACTACTCGGCCGACCCCATCATCGATTGCTGCCAGCATTGCCAACGCATACCGGCGGCGAGTCGGCATTTCCTGAGGGAAACGATCAAGATACTTCTGGGTTGCTTCAAGAGGCGTGTGCGGGCCATAGTAGTTTAACTGGAGATAGAACGGTGACGCGTGGTTACGATTGATAAAACTAAGAGCGGCCTCCGTTTGAACATCGATACGAAAGTCGTTGTTCTGGATCTGTGTCATCTCCTTAGTGGATCCCGCTAATTCATAATTCGTTCGATAGTTTCGTAACTCGCCCCAAAAGTATTCGTCGAATCCTTGTGCCTGGGGCGAAAAAGGCTGGGTCTTGTTCCAAGGAATACGAACTTGATTACGCGGCTTACCCGCCATCTCGGGGAGTTCGCGGCGCATCCAATCAACACAGGTCACATTGGGCTCTAGGTGCCATTTGCCAACAAAGCCGGTGCGGTACCCCAACGGACGAAGACGTTCGGCAATTGTCACAGCCTCGGTGGGCAGAGGCATGTCAGGGTTTGTGTCGATGCCCCATCGCTGTTGATGTCGGCCTGTCATTAACCCAGCTCGCGAAGGACTACATTGAGGCGCGGTTACATAGCCAGCCGAACAACGAAGACCACGCGCGGCCAGGGCATCGATGTGCGGCGTCTTGATGTCCTTTTGAACCCCTTGGCATCCGAGATCGCTCCAACCTTGATCGTCCGTCAGAATGATAATCACATTGGGTTGGTTAGCTGGGATGACTGCTTGAGCCGCGCGGTCTCCGATAACGAAATACCCGAGCTTCGGTTCCTCTTTTGATTTAGCAACAGCCCAGACAGCCCCAGGGCGAGTTTGCTGCGACACCGTCTTTCCAGAATCAATCAAGCCATACGACTTTGATTGTCCTTGAGGGCTGATCCAAAACAGTTCCACCGCTTGACGTTGTTTGTTGCAGAAATGGACAGAGAATGGATTGCCGTCTGGTTTCGATGAAGGTAGTGCTCCAGCGGTTGCCGGATGCCAAGTCAGTTTCGCTAGTGAATTCATCGTTGGTTCAACGTGCTGAGCGAACTCTTTCGGCGCTGTGTTTCGAAATGAATCCAATAGCTCCTGCGACTCGGGTGCCGTAGCTAGATTCGTCCATTCGTGCGGATCCTTCGCAATGTCATACAATTCCTCGGTTCCATCAGCATAGTGGATATAGCGTTGCGATATTCGGCTGATGGCATAGGCTCCATTTTGGGCGAGGTAGGTAATCGAGTCGTGATTCCAATCGGCTCTGGCTGGATCTTGAAGCAAAGGCAACAGACTTGGACCGTCATTCGTTGTATTTACTGGAAGTTTGCAGAGGTCAAGTAACGTTGGATACAAACTGAGCAAATTCACTGGTGCTCCACAGACTTGCCCCGCTTGAGTTCCTTCGGGAATAGCCTCTGTCGCGTTCCTTGGTACCCGCACCATCAGCGGAACGCGAGTTACCGCACGCCAAAGTGTGAACTTCTGCCAGTGTTCTTTCTCGCCTAATTGCCAACCGTGATCCGACCATAAAATGACGATCGTGTTCTTAGCATTCGGGCCCGATTCCAAAGCATCCAGCACTCGACCTAGCATTGCATCCGCAAAATGAATCGACGCCAAATAGCCCTGAATCCCCTTTTTCCACTGCCCTTGCTGTTGAATGTGGGCAAAGTACTTATTTCGTGCCGCTCGTCGCCCAGCTTCCGGAACATCGTCCAAGTCAGCTTCTTTGTACCCTGGTGGTAACTGAATCGACTCGAGTGGAAAAGGCTCGAAATACTTCTTCGGAACAAACCAAGGTTCGTGAGGTCGATAGAGACCGCAACCGAGAAAGAATGGCTTGTCGTGTTGCTTGCTCAACTGTTCGCCGATCCACTTACTGACCGACCAGTCGCCGCCGAACTCTTCATCCGTGACATCTAATGCAGCCCAATCCGTTTCGACGTATTGCCATGGACCACCTCGTTCTAAATTTACTGGACGCTCCTTCGGATAGTAAGTATCAGGAAACGGATTCTCCGATTCCGCCTTTGGAAAATACTCGTCCCAGCTCTTAGCATCGATGAAGTAATGCAGCAGTTTTCCCGAACCAGCTGCGCAATAGCCATGGTTTCGAAAGTACTGCGGGATGATATCCTCGGTGGGCATGATCTGCCGCATCGATTGACGATTGTCATACACTCCAGATCGATGAGGAGCACTTCCCGTAAAAATAGCAGAACGCGACGGATTGCATGCCGGCGCTGGGCAATGCGCGTTAGTAAACAGCACACCACCTGCGGCCAGTCGATCGAGATTTGGTGTGATCGACTGCGGATGCCCTCCCATGCAGCCGACCCAATCGTTGAGATCGTCCATCGCGATGAATAGCACATTGGGTTTAGAAGAATACTGAACATCAACCGCAAAGACGTTTTTGTCCGAAAACAGTACGATCAAAAGTAGAGCGATCGTTCTCATCATTGTTTAGCTCCTTCACAGATCTCGATTGTTCCACTTTCCTCACTGACCATCCACGTGCCAATACGCTCGGCACCCTTGATCTACAATTGATCGCGGAGCGATTTTTTACTTGGCTCCCAAATAACGCCCACTCGCTTTGCCCACTGCGTCCACTCGGCTGCCATCGATTCCACGCGATCAGGATGTTTCGTCGCTAAGTCGTTCATTTCACAGCGGTCTTCGGAGATGTTATACAACTCCCAATTGATCTCAGATGGCATCCGCTTGGACCAAACGATCTTCCAATCTCCTTTTCGCCAAGCATGGGCACCCTGGTGATCAAATCCGATTCCTCGTTCAGCAAGTTTTTCACCACGCATGATCGGAAGCAGGTTCGTGCCTTCGATCGGCTGTATCGCCACATCGTCAAGCCGCTTGATCGGCTCAACATGGGCAGCAGCGAGAATCGTTGGAACGAAATCCATCACGTGAACCGGTTCATGAATCCAGTCTGCTCGAGGTGTAAATCCTTTGGGCCAATGGGCGATAAACGGCGAGTTGATTCCACCCTCATGGGTGAAGTGCTTGTACATACGGAGTGGAGTATTGCCGAGATTTGCCCAGCCACTTCCATAGGAATGATACGTACCCCGCCCGCCGATTTCGCGTATTCTTTCTCCAGAGTACAGGGTTGTTTCGCCCTTTCGTGACACACCGTCGAATCCAAACGGCCCCCATTCGTAACATGCACCATTATCGCTTGTGAAAAGAATCAGTGTATTGTCGAGATCTTTCGTTTCCTCGAGGTGCTGAACGATGCGACCGACGCCTTGATCGACACCTTCGACCATAGCGGCAAATACGGCCATACGTCGCGCCAGATCACGACGTCGATCTTCTGGAAGCGAATCCCAGGCAGGGTTCGCTTCACCTGGATAGCCGTTGGCGATCTCTGACTTGTCAACAGGCACGATGCTACGAGGGCTGAGTTTCCAGGCCGGTCCCGAGGCCAATCCAATCTTTTGCATGCGAGCAAATCTTTCTTCGCGCAATTTGTCCCAGCCTTTCAAGTAAATCTGCTCAAACTTATCGATGCGATCGGCAGGAGCTTGAACGGGGAAGTGTGGCGACGAGTGACCTAAGAAGACGAGCCATGGTGAACCACTTTTTTGTCCCTGGCGAATGAACTCTAACGCGTAATCGTTGAACGCATCTGTCGCGTAATATTTGTCTTTGTCGTACTTCATTTCGTGGACGCGATTCTTGGGAAGTCTTTCATAATAGTCGCGGTCGTATTGATCATGGGAATGATCGTGAGTATACCCATAGAACTCATCGAAGCCTCGTTCGATAGGGCCTGTCGTCGAGTGCATGTGCCACTTGCCAACGTAATAACTGCGATACGATGCAGGTTTGAGCATCTCTGCCATTGTCGCACAATCATCTCGCAATCGGCCGAGATACCCTGGGCCTTTATTCTCAGCAGGTTTGTTCGTCGTGAAGTCGCCGATCCCTGCCTGCGTTGGATAAAGTCCCGTCATCAGCGACGCACGCGTCGGGCAACAACGCGCCGAGTTGTACATTTGCGAGAACCGTGCACCGCCCTTCGCAAGAGAATCAAGATGAGGGGTGGGGATCTCGCCACCATAGCAACCAAGGTCGGAGTACCCAAGGTCATCGGCTAAGACGACAATGATGTTCGGTCGATCTGTACCGAAAGAGGAAAGTTGAAATGCTAGAGCCAAAAGGCTAGCCATAACTAGTCGAGTCTTCATGTAATCAAAAGTTCTTGTTAGGTCGAAGCGAATCGTAGTTTAACCATTAGAGCCCCCCGGAGTTCATGCAAAGGCTCAGAACATTATCGCTGAAATTCCTCGTGAGAAATCGAAGGCGTTCGTATGATGGAATTTAGTTTCCAGCTTTCTTCTTCTTTGTTTTGGCAGGCGTCTCCGATGACGCTTCGTCCTTGTCAGGTTTGCCTTGGCGGGTTGTTGCCAGCATTTCCGTCTCGAGTCCTTGATCTCCTTGCTGAGCCATCCATGCGTCAAGCTTTGATTGCAGTGCCGTTCGAACCGCTGCATATTGTGGATCGTAGGCGAGGTTGTTCATCTCAAAAGGATCGTTTTGTAAATCGTACAGTTCGGCACTTGTGCGTCGAAAAAGCCAATCCACTCTCTTCTGAAGTTTTGCATCCGACTTTGCATCTTTTTTCCAAGAGTCGAGCGGCTCACCTTTGTGAATTCCTCCTATCGTGAACACATTATCGGGCGCAAGATTGCGAATTAGTTTGTAGCGTGTGTCACGCACCATGCGACTTGGATATGGCTGTTCGTAACCGTTCACCCCGACCGTTGTATGTTGAGCAAACACATGTTCGTGAATCGCTCTGTCTTCACCTTTGAGGATTGACAGGAAACTCGTTCCATCAAAAGAACGTTTTCCATTAGCATCTGGACAGCCCGTGTCGATCCTGTTTGGATCGCCACCGGCAATCTCGATAAATGTGGGAGCGATATCGGTGTACTGTAGCAGTCTTTCTGACTTCGAGCCCGGGGCAATCTTTCCTGGCCAACGGACAATTGTCGATGCGCGAATACCGGTGTCGTAGAGCGACCATTTTCCACCATACGGAAGCGAACACCCTTGTTCCGACAGAAACACAACTACAGTATTGTCTCGCTGGTCACATTCGTCGATTAGTTTCAGCAAGTTTCCAACTTGTTCATCGAATTTCGTAATCTCATCGAAGTACAGTGCCAATTGTTGCCGAGTCGTGATGTTGTCATGCATATAGGGAGGCACGGTAATCTTCGAGGGATCTAATGGCTCTCCGGCTCGGCGATTCCATGGGCCATGGGGATCATTTGAACAGTAAGACAGCATCCAAGGCTGCTCGCTCTCGCGTGTAATAAATCTCTTTGTTTCACTTAGATCATCAGCACCGCTGATGGCTTCAAATGGGTAGGACTTGGCTGGACCGACGTGCGACTTGTTTTGCAATCCGACACGATACCCCATCTCCTTCAAGTGAGTGAAGATTGTCTTGGTGCCGTCGTAGACTCGAGTGTGATTTGGAAAGGCACCACTTCGAACGCAGTGCAAACCACTATACAATGCATTGCGAGTGGGAGAACAGGTTGCAGCGGGATTAAACATGCGCTCCAATCGCATGCCTTCTGTTGCCAAACGATCAAGATTGGGCGTTTTGACATCCGGATGTCCTTGAAACCCCAAGTCTCGCCAGCATAGATCGTCGGCGATCATGATAAGTAGGTTTGGGCGGGCAGATTCTTCTTTGCCCAGTACCGCTGCCATTGTCAAACCTGATGCTGTTATGATCGCCATCGCAAAAAGTAGGGAATTGGGAACAAGCATTTTCATAAAGGTAGTCCTATCTCTCATGGTTTGATTCTTGTGACAAATTTGTAGTTTACTTGTCATTCTGAGCACGATTGCCTTTTCGCGTTTCCTCACCGGGCTTTGGATGAACATTGGCAGCTTTGGCCCAAGAGTTCCATTGCGATTGCAATTGAGCAACTCGCGTTGGGTTCTCTTTGGCAAGGTTGAATTGCTCGGTTCTATCACTCTTTAAATCGTACAGTTCCCAATCTTCCTGTAGTCCCTTTCGAACGAGCTTTTGATCGCCCGCGCGAACAGCAGCATTGCCCTCATGTTCCCAATATAGGCTTCGTAACGGGAATGCGCCTTTTCCATTTAGCAACGGCGTTAGGCTTTGACCGTGCAGCGGAGTGATTTTGTTGCCTTTGAATTCGCTCGGGTATTGTGCTGCTCCCACATCGATGCATGTCGCCATCAAGTCGATCAAATGGGTTGGAGTGTCAATCCACGGAGACTTATCCGATCGATCACCTAATGCTGCAGGCCAATGGGCGATCAACGGCGATGCAATTCCACCCTCGTGATTGTAGTGTTTGTAGAGTCGAAATGGTGTATTGTTCAAATGCGCCCAACACTGCCCGATGAACACGTTGGAATCAGGACCGCCGGGATCATTGCCGTTGCATCTCCCTTTAATACCGGATTCCGGGCGAGCTTGAGGCTTCCACGATGCACGAATGAGTCCTGATTCAACTTGACGTTGATGGCGTGCGAGACTGAGTTCGTCCCAGCCCTTTTTGTATTTTCCGCGAAACTTGGCAATCGTTGCTTCCGGGGCCATGCATGGAAAGTGAGGAGCAGCATGTGTACTGACCAACATGGACAGCATAAAAAGTACGAGAGTCGGAATGGATTTCATACTATGTGAATGTTGTTCCCAGGGAATTCTCGTCAGGACGTCACTATTCTAGTCTTTTCTTTGGCTTCCGCAGACGATCACGGGTAGAACTTCCGCCTAGCAACTAGTCCGGTTCCCTCACAGACCAATTGTCAATTCGAGGATAACGTATACATCTGCCACGACTGCTTAATCGCTCGCATCGCAGATCTGGTCACACCCCAGCTAAGTCAAGAAATACTTAGGACATTTCTTGAAAAACGACTCCGTATCGGAACTCTTCAAAAAACTCGGATCCCTTCTCAAGAACTGCGAAGGCAAGAACTGCGAAAGTTTGTCAACTCCCGTTACTAGTCACACAGCCACCTCATCCAGCCTTCGATTCCCAGTCGCCGGTCCGGACCAATCTTTCGCAATACAAAATAGCAGACCACCAGAAACAATACGGCCAACGGAAACGACCACCTCAAACTCATTGCTTCTCGCCAATAATAGTTCTCATGGTCCATGATGAATCCGTAAACCCACAAGGGCCAGAGATGCACCATATGATGCACGACATAAATTGTGAACGAATACTGACTGAACGTTTTGGTTATGTCTAACATGCCGGCCGTAAAAAAACGAGAACGTTTACGATCGATCCACCTGTGCGTCAATCCGAACAGCAGGGATGCCATTCCAATCGTTGCTAGAACGTATTCAATGGTAGGCGGGAACATGTGCCAACCCTCAAGAAAGTGTGTCGACAGAACCTTGGGAAGATAGGGGCGCAGTGCAAGCAACACTCCAGAAAAACTTATCAATACGCAGCCTGTCAGAACAGGCAGTAAACCATTGGAAATCAATTTTGACACAAATGAGTTCGAGCTATCACTTGAAACGATAGAACTCGTGGACAAACCAGCCGACTGGTCGCGGAACAGTATTGTCCCTGTAACCAATCCAGCGATGGAATACGAGATCCAGGGGAATATGGGAATGAATCCAGTGGCTAGAAATCCGATCATGACGTCGGGCAATGTCAGGTCAACCTCAAAGTAGCCTTTCACCCAATAGGATTGGTAATCTGCCATTCCGCGCAGCAATGGACTGATGAGGATCGTTCCTAGAGCGAAGAAAACAGAAATCACTACCGGCAATCGACGCAGGCCATTGAGCACTAGCAAAGCAAAGCCAATCATCGTCAGCACATCCCAATTGAATGTATCTTCAGGTAGCCAAACAAGAATATTGAAAGCGAAACCCACAGCAAATACAAACAAGCCACGTCGTATCGAGCGTTTCGAAATTTCTTCGTCGTTAGTTCCCTTTGCCTCGAGACCATGAACCCACAAACGATAACTAAGGCCCGATAAAAATGTGAACAGCGGCGCCCCAAGACCCGTGATCGGCAATTGGACTCCCGAGAGATTCTCCGCGAAGTGAACCAGCACCATGACCACGATGGCGACCGTCTTCAAGCAATCGATGGAAGCGTATCGCATGGACTATTGAGCGACTGTCGTCGGTTCCAGTGAAGTTAGAATCTCGAAGCCCCAAATCACCATCTGCAAAACCAAGAGGATGATAATGATCCATTCCAAAATATGTCCCGTTCGGCTTTGGACAAAATCGCTGATGCGTTGGCCGCAATTGTCGTAGACTCGCTCAAAGACTTCGAGCTGGCTGTCGATTATTTCGTGTCGATGAAGTAAACGGGTTCGTTCGCGGTATCGCTCAGCTAATTGGCTGGCCAAGGTCGGCGGATAAATGTGAGGGCAATAAACATATGGTGACATTCTGAGCAACCGTGATCGGATCGATGTGACTCGCTCGAATCGACGTTGAAGTTCCTTTCGGCGCGGAAGCGATTTTTCGTCGAAGTTAAAAGCTAGTGGCATATCCTGATGCATTTCCGGCCAGGCGCTTGCTAACTCACGTTCGAGACGAGCTAGTTCGGCATCAAACCAGCAGGTTTCGATTAACGCAGTTCGCAATGCTTCAAGTCGCTCTGGCGGGGCCAAAATCGCAAAGCGTGTCTCATTCCAATGAATTTCCGCCCCCTGCAACGTCATCATTTGCCTAGGCGTTTTTGAAGTTGTCGAAGCATCTACCCATACGCCCACGATGTCTTGTAGTTCACTCGCTTGATAACTCGCTGACGGTACCGTTAAAAACTCAATCTGCTGGGTTGGATTGCCCGATCGATCGCCCTCAACAGATCTACCTGAGTGTCCTACGACGGCAAACGTGTGGAACTCTTTCGGTAACGTATGCAGCAAGCGATGTCCCTTGTTTCGATCCTCCGTGAAGACGACAGGCAGCAGCTCCGAGCCGGCTGGTATTCCATTGGGTAATGGGCGGGATTCTTGAGAACTCGGTTCTAGCATAGCAGTGAAAATTAATTGATGTCTAAAGGGTGTCAGAAATGTTCGTGGCGATCCAGGCAGCCACATAATTGGCCGAATCCAGAACTCCATTCAGGGTCGAATCAAACAAGTAGTCGCCAACCAGAAACAGCTCCGGATGCTCGTCCGGTTCGGGTTGGTGGCGTTGGTCATGGCGCCGAGGAACCAGCCCACTTGGCATCGCATTGACTGCGTTCAACCAGCGATAGACATGGCCTTCGAGAAAATGAACACGCCCGTCTGGTAGAAAATCAGGCAGGGAATCCAGAGCGAGCTCAATCAGCTGCTCATCATCCAAAGCACTCAACTCTTCTGCCGCTGATCCTGCCATCAACCATCCAAGCACGCCATATTTCGATTCCGGCTCACGGGATGACTCGTCATACAGACAGCATCCGCCGAAGTGGTCCAGCATCCAAAAGGAATCGGTTAGTCTGCCGCGCCAGAAAGGCCGGTCGAACAGAATCGTAACTCGCAAGTAATGTGCCGGATAATGGTAATAGCCGTAGTGCTTATCAACAGCCGCTTTCAGTCTCTCGCCGCCAAACGTGAGGGATGATAAATGATTGTGGGGTAATGCGATCACGACATAATCGAATTCGTGAGTCTGGGTTTTTCCAGCATGAATCGTTTGCACGTTCCATGATCCCTCAGTCGATTTGTCAATTCTCGAAACAGGATGATTGAGCAGAACATTTGCATTGATTCGAGCTGCGAGAGCTCGCGGCAATTGTTCGTTTCCCCCTTCGATGCTGTACAAATCCATGTACTTCCCGTTGTTCATCACATAGTTTTGCAAACCATACGCGATGCTGGTTTGGCTGGGCTCGGTCGCAAGATCGCTATGAATTAAATCTTCAATGTACTTGCGTGCCGAGGGTTCTTCTATTTCAGCCAACAATGAATCGAATCGATACAATCCCGGCTTTTGGTTGGCACCATCGGGGTAGTCTGATTCATGGAATTCTTGTGGAGTCATCCAATCCCGGGCTATGCGGTCAAATTCGACAAGCGACTGATAGGCATTTGCTCCAAAATGGTTTCGAATATCATCGAGATTGGACAGTACTTGATTGTTCGCGATTACTGCCGAACCTGCCATCGGACTGATGGACAATCCCAATTCGGAAATAAGTAACTTCAGAGGGTCTTCATCGTGTTGTGAGTAGTCGTAGAACTCAGCCGCACCTGCCTCAAACTTCACAGATGCTTTTTGAAACTGAGGTGTCAAGATTTTCCCGCCCAGCCGGTTGCTGGCCTCGAACAGCGTGATTCGAATGGGTTTGTCAGCGAGTTTTTGCAGTGCGTGGGCAGTCATGAGCCCACCCGGCCCCCCGCCCACAATACCAATATTCCAAGTCCTCATCAAAGTCTCAAATCCTTCATAAAGGCAATTCCCCCCAGTTTATAAATTCAATCGCTCAATTCATTCCAATTGGGAATCGACAGGCATACTACATGCAATTCCAGGACGCAGTGATGTCAATTCAAGGCTTTTTTAGTAATGCGTCATTGAGCTCTCGAGAAGGCCAAAGTTTCCTGGAAAATCTGTAAAGCGAGAGTTGAAGAACTTATCCCAACGTTCTTTGCCTAGAACCAAGCAACGCCGCAACGAATTCCACGTTGTCGACTGCGATTAACTTATTTAGGTTCATATCCAGAGTTACTGTTTCAAAACTACCCCACAGACTTCATTAGCAAAACCTCCAGTTGCGAAACCGACCTGTTGCGGCTTACTTTGAGTAATTCCATCGATTCTATACTCGATAAAAATCGAAGCATACATCAGTGTGGGCAAGGGTGAACTGCCAGTTGATGTCAATTTTTATGCGGTTTTCGTGTAGGCAGTTTAGCACCGACTTCTTTCAGCCATGTCTCTAAATCGTGTAGCATGCGATTGACGACTTCAGGTCGTTCTGCAGCAAGATTTTGAGTTTCCCCGATATCAGTAATCAAGTCGTAGAGCTCCAGGGAGTTGTCGTCGTAGTATTTGATCAATTTGTAGTTCCGAGTCCTAATAGCGCTGGCCAAGCGATTTTTTTTGTGAAAAGCATAACTCGGATAGTGGAAGTAAACGGACTCTCGTTTGATGTCACCCGACTGCTGTATCAATGGAATGATGCTCTCACCGTCCAACGGTGTATTGGCATCGCGTTGCAATCCAGTCGCCTGAAGTAATGTGGGGTAACAATCCGTACTGATGACGGGGACTTCGCACACCGATCCCGGTTTAACAACTCCTGGCCAGCGAACAATCCACGGAATTCGAATCCCCCCCTCATAGATCATTCCCTTCATCCCTCGTAACGGACGGTTGTCACCGTTGTACCCGCCATTGTCGGACTTGAATATCACGAGAGTGTTCTGTGCTATTCCTGTTGATTCCAAGTGCTCCAAAAAACGTCCGATGGCACGATCCATCGCCTCGATCATCGCAGCATAAACTGGATCTTCGATATCCTTACGCTCGCGATACTTTGCAATCAGCGTTTCTTGAGCCTCCATCGGATAATGTACAGAATAAGGCCACCAATTGAGAAAGAATGGAGCATCTCGTTCTTTATCGACAAACGAAATTGCTTCGTCGGCCAATCGCTCTGGAAGGTACTCGCCCTTTGTGTGCTCCTGCAATGCTGGGATCCTGTACGGTGCGAAATAACTAGGCGGACCACCTAGGAAACAACCACCCACATTAATGTCAAATCCCTGTGCTTCCGGCCTAAGGCTCTTTTCTCGTTCTCCAGTAGCATCGAGCTTTCTAGGAACATACGAGAGATGCCATTTACCTACATGTGCCGTTCTGTATCCTGCAGCCTTCAGTCGCTCTGCGATGGTAACATGATGCAGGTCCAGATTTCGAATCGATTCGGCTTCTTGCAAGTCGGACCCTTCCAGTGTGAACCCGTCCTGGTTTCCTGGTGCGTGATTGGTCAGTCGCAACCTCGCGGGAGACAGCCCAGTCATCATTGCCGCTCGCGTTGGAGAACAGACCGGCGCAGCTGCGTACGCATTCAGGAATTGCATTCCATGCTTCGCTAAGCGGTCCAGATGCGGAGTGTCGATCCATTCGTTACCGTAACAGTGCAGATCCTTCCAGCCTAGATCATCGGCCATGATTACCACAATGTTTGGCTTGTCGGAGCCGTGCGCGGAAAAGGCAGCGAGGAGGAAGCTAAAGCTGAGAATTAGACCGATGGTGGACGGCGCAAGCGACTGTGAGTATTGAGGTGAACTGTACCATTTCAAGTGCTTCATCGACAAATCTTCCTTTGTTCTTTTTTTCCGTATTAGCCATGACGAGTCTTGCATGGAATGGTGAAGCTTCGCTTACCGATCAGGTCCATTACAATTCCACGTGGTGTGAATCCTAGGATTGTAACGCATAAGAGCCGAATTAATTTGCCAGCAATAGACTTCAGTGGTCGACCTGCACTAGGCTAGAAGCATGGCGACGAATGATGATAGCCTTCAAAAACGGTCTAGATTCCCCCGCAAATGTGGTGTTCACCATGGGCCCTGCGATGGATCAGCAAGAGTTTTCAGTGAAAATAAAGTATTCGTACGGTGCAAATTGAAAGAGACCAAATCCGTGGCTGTTCCAATCACCCGCGAAAAACAACGACAATTCAACGCGACTGTCCGCTATCGTGCTGATCCAACCTAGACTACGTTAAAAAACGAAATCCGAAGATCTGCTAAAGTATGCTTCGTGACATTCAAATCCATCTTCACGTTTGCCATCGCAACTTGGCCCAGAACCACGTCTACGAACAACGCGCGATGCTGGACAGCTGTTTTCAACCGGTTCGCCTCTCCCTGAAGTCGATCGTTAAGAAATGTACATGCAACAAATTCAGATTGAAACAAAGCCTAATGCCAAACCGATCAAGTTCATGGTTCGGCAAAAGTCCATGGCTCATGCCATGAGCTTATTGTTTACCACCGTTGTGCTGTTTGGAGTCGCAATTTTTGTGACCGATGCGGTTCATGCCGCACCGCCGAATTACTTGGTCATTCTCGCAGACGACTGCACATTCAGCGACTTGTCGATCTATGGTGGCGTGAATGCGAAAACGCCTAATATCGAGCGATTGGCATCACAGGGCTTAACGTTTGGCAAAGCCTATGTTAGCTCTGCAATGTGCCAGCCTTGTCGCGCGGAGCTTTTCACCGGCCAGTTTCCGCTGCGCAATGGATGTGCATGGAATCACAGTGCTTGCCGACCGGGAACACGCAGTCTTCCGCATTATCTGACTCCGCTTGGATATCGAGCCGGAATCGCTGGTAAGGTTCACGTTCAGCCGAATGATAGTTTTCCATTCGAAAACGTTCGCGGCTTTGACTCGAGTGCCGTTCGAGAGCCAACGCAGTCGCACGATTTGGACGGTATTCGTGAGTTCATGACCCGTGATAAATCCCGCCCCTTCTGTTTGGTCATCGGTTTGGTGGAACCGCACGTACCATGGGTAATGGGAGACAGGTCGCAGTATCCAGTCGACAAAATCGAACTTCCGAGGCATCTAGCAGATACTCCGAAAACACGCCAAGACTTCGCGGCTTATTTGGCCGAAATCACTTACATGGATGGCCAAGTTGGCCAGATCTTACAGTCGCTTGACGAGACCGGTCAAACGGATAACACAGTCGTGCTGTTCAGCAGCGAGCAAGGAGCTCAGTTCCCGGGGAGCAAGTGGACTTGTTGGGACGTTGGGTTGCACACAACTCTGATCGCGCGATGGCCTGGAGTGATCGCCGCCGGCAAGCGAACCGATGCTATCGTGCAATACGCTGATATCGCTCCAACACTTGTCGCGATTGCCGGGGGCGACCCTTCCGATTCATCCTATGGTTTTGACGGTTCGAGTTTCGATGAAGTTCTTCGGGGGGGCAAAATGACCCATCGCAAGTTTGCCTACGCGACTCATAATAACTTCCCTGAAGGGCCTCCGTATCCGATCCGATCCATCACTGACGGAGAGTATAGGTACATACACAACTTAACACCTGAATCGCTCTATATTGAAAAACACTTGATGGGACTTCTAGGCGGTTCTTCAGTCCACAATGCCTATTGGTCGTCATGGATGGCGACAGCGGTTGAAAACTCCAACACTCAGAAGCTCGTGCAGCGCTACCTGATGCGACCGACTTACGAGTTGTACCACACGGCGACGGATCCAGCAGAAATGAAGAACCTCGCTGCCGATCCTACATGCGCGCAGATTCAAAAACACTTGCGTGACGAACTCGACCGTTGGCTCACTTCGCAAGATGATCCCGGAATCGCCCTAGATACGTCCGAAGCACATGCCGCTACCAAACGCGGTCAGCCTATTTTTCCAGTAAAGCCATGAAACGTTTACCTACAACGGCATTGGCTTTTCAGAGTTTCAACAATTCGTATTCCTCGCACAAAAAAGCGATGCATTTGCGAGAATGGACCTTACTGTATTGTCGACATCTGTAAACGAAGCTAATCCATATCGATAAAATTTGATTTGGATCATTGCTTCGCTCCCTGATCGATTAGGCTCTTTGTTACACAACATGAATCGAGTGATCTACTTTATCGCATTTGCCGCGCTGTTTGTTCCGCAATCCGGAGAATCATGGAATAAGGGAATACCGGATTTCTTTGGTTACCTCGACCAAACTCACGCTCACACGTACTCCCCGAGCTATCTTTGGCGCGATGGCAAGCGGGTCGATATTGTCGGAAATCAAAATGGAAAACGCGAGGCTTATTCGCATGATCTGTTCGTAGAGTACGCGCTCGATTTCATCCGTCGGCACAAGGATCAGACGTTTTTCTTCTACGGTGCGTTCACGATTCCTCATGCAGAAGTTACGGTCCCCGAGGACTCGCTGGCAGAGTATCGCGGACGTTGGCCAAACAAAATCGCGGCTGGAAGTACGACAGATCATGTTTCATATTTTGCAGACATGCTTCCCACGTTTGCTGATATTGTCGGAACGCCATCACCCGAAGGGTTGGATGGGGGCTCCATTCTACCGACGTTGTTGGGACAATCGAGAAGTCAAAAAACTCGCGAGTATCACTATAGGGAAGCCGCGCCAGCACAGGCGTTGCGGCAAGGCGATTGGAAGATTTATCGCGATGCACCCGGTGAACCAACGGAGCTTTATAATCTCCGCTTGGATCTTGGTGAAACACACGACGTGTCCAACGAGCATCCTGAGATCGTTGCTAGATTGGGACAACTCATGGCACAAGCCCATGTCGAGTCTCCCGATTTCCCGTTGAAACCGAAAAAACAGAAAAACAATTGATATCAAGAACGAAAGCCAACAAATGAAATTAAGTTTTTTGTTTATAGCCCTTGTTTCATTCACGATCGGCGAACTTGCAGCAGACGATAGAGGTAAACTCATTTTTGAGGACTCTTTTGAGCGATCGGAATCGCAAGAGATTACTGACGAGCCGGGAAACGGTTGGGGCACCAACAGCAAAAGTCGTGCAAAGGGACACAAGCAAGTCGATCTTCGAAATGGCGCAATGTATATTTCCACGCACGATGAGGCTGATCACGCAGCATCGGTCACGCATCCCGCCGAATTTAAGAATGGTACCGTACGGGTGAGGTTCATGCTCGAGGATGAACGCGATAAGCTCGGGCTGAATTTCGCAGATCTACAATGCAAAGAGGTCCACGCAGGGCATCTCTTTGTGACTCAGATCAGCGTCAAAGAAGTGCTGCTTCAGGACCTAAAGACAGGCAACATGCGGCTTGATATTCGCGAAGCTCGGCAAGCCAAGAAGCCATTGACCGCCGAGCAATCGTCTGCCCTAGAAGGCAAGAGCAAGAAGGTTCCAAATAGCCTCCAAATCGGCAAGTGGTACGAAGTCGAGGTCACGGTCAATGGCAATCAACTTTCGGTATCGATTGACGGTAAGAGCGTTGGAAGTCTCTCGTCTACTGGAATCGGCCATCCAACCAAAAGCATGTTGAGGCTGGCGGTTCCGCGTAATGCCGTGGTTGATGACGTTCGTATTTGGCGCAACGATTTATGAATCTGTCGATAACAATTTGGGAGTCTCTACTTTGATCCGTTTGAATGAGCATGGCGGTTTCCTCATCTACTTTGCGAATGTTGCTAAGCATCCACGATTGCTCGGGGCTTTCACTAGGCCCACTACAACGTTCTGGTTTGTCTTTCATGCTTTGTTGCTATTGCTTAGCAGTCAGGCATTGGCTGATGGGCGAGTTAAGAATGTGTTGTTCATAATCTCCGACGATCTTCGAGCAAGCGTCCTCGGTTGCTACGGCGACGCGATTTGCTCTACGCCCAATATTGATCGCCTCGCCGCTCGTGGCGTTGTCTTCGAACGAGCGTATTGCCAAGGTACTTGGTGCGCACCTTCTAGAGCCTCTTTGATGCGGGGGCAATATTTCGGGAAAACCGGTATTACGTTAGGTGAGCACTTCATTGGTCAGGGCCGTGCGTCTGCTCGTGTGGGGAAGATCTTTCATATGCGCGTACCCGGCGATATTATCGCAGGTACCGATGGGGACGATGTGGCGGCTTGTTGGAGCGAGCGATATAACTCGCCCGGCTTGGAGGCACACACACCCGGCGATTACGCTTGCCTAAATCTGAACATCTTCACCACGTCTTTGGAGAACCGCCAATCCACAGGCGACCCGCACCGACCTTATGTTACTGTCAGTTACGATGGCGATGGATCGGACCAGCCTGACGCAAAAACTGCATCCAGGACCGTGGATTTACTGCGCCGGTTCAAGTCCGAAGAAAGGCCTTTCCTACTCGCGACCGGATTTGTTCGCCCTCATTATCCGATGGTTGCTCCTCGTACCTTCTTTGACCGGTACCCACACTCGAAAATTGAAGTGCCGTATGTCCCACAGGATGATCTCGACGATATTCCGCCCAAGGGTATCTCTGGCTCAAACTCGAAGAAGAACGGTCTTTGGCAGTACCCAGAAAACCAGCGGCGCATGTGGTCTGGTTACTATGCCAGCGTAACGTTTATGGATCAGCAGTTGGGCCGAATTCTCGATGAACTAGAACGATTGGAACTGACCGATAGCACAGCGATCGTCTTCACCAGCGACCACGGCTACCACCTGGGTGACCATTCCTTCTGGCAAAAATCAGATCTGCATGAGCAGGTCACACGCGTCCCGCTTGTGATCGCGGCGCCGGGAATCAAACCAGGACGAACTAGATCTCTTGTACAACTCGTAGATATCTTTCCTACGCTGTGCGAACTGACCGATGCGCCGATACCGGAGAGCGTTCAAGGCACCTCGCTTGTACGCGTGCTCAACGATCCCGATTTGATTGTCCATCGAGAAGTGTATTCTTACAACGAACCTCATGCGGCTCTTCGTTCCGACCGCTGGTCCTATATGCGGTACGCCGACGGGACGGAGGAGCTTTATGACATGCAAACGGACTCAAACCAATTGAATAATTTGGCGGAGAAAAGAGAGTATGTTGAAACGATCTTAGACCTTCGTCAACGGATGGTTCAATGGATTGCAAAAACAAAAATACCTTGGGCAAGCCGGTAAACATGAAACGATTCACATGCTCGAAAATAGCTTCCTAGGAGTAAGTAATCGAACTATGCAAAAGATCCTCCATACGTTTTGTACATGTGTGCTCTTTATATTCGGTGTCCATCCAAATTGTTTCGCGGAGAAACCGAACATCATTCTGGTTGTCGCCGATGACATGGGATATGCTGACATGGGTACACAAGGCGCTGTTGGATTCACCACGCCCCACCTTGATCGACTAGCAAGCGAAGGGACTCGTTTCACGAGATTTTATGTCCCTCAGGCCGTATGTACTGCATCTCGGACAGCGCTGATGACTGGTTGCTACCCCAATCGATTGGGGATGCATGGAGCTTACAATCATACCAGCCTTGACGGCATCGCCCACGATGAATGGTTGTTGCCAGAAATGCTCAAAGATGTCGGTTATACGACAGCCGGGATTGGGAAATGGCATCTGGGGACACGAATGAAGTTCCACCCTATGAGACATGGCTTTGATGAGTGGTATGGAATCCCATACTCGAATGACAACTCCAAATTCCATCCGTCCTTGGCATCCGAGATGCCGCCTCTGCCATTGCATGATGGTAAAGAGATTGTCGAAACGGACCCCGATCAATCGCAGTTTACCAAACGTTTTACCGATCGCGCCGTGAAGTTTATCGAAAGGAATGCTTCAAAGCCCTTCTTTCTCTATCTGCCTCACGTCATGCCACATGTTCCGATCTTTGCATCGGAAAAGTTTCGAGGTAGCAGTCAAGCTGGATTGTACGGGGACGTGATCCAGGAACTTGACTGGTCTATTGGAGAGCTAGTAAAGGCGCTCAAAAAATTGGAACTCGACGAGCAAACACTGTTTATCTTCATTTCTGATAACGGCCCCTTTCTTTCGTACGGTGAACACGCCGGATCTGCAAAGCCTTTACGTGAAGGGAAGCTAACGAGCTTTGAAGGTGGCGTACGAGTTCCATGTTTAGTTCGATGGGTTGGGAAAGTACCTGCTGGCCGTGTCGATGCGACTCCGTTCATAGGAATGGACTGGCTCCCGACGATCACCGATCTTGTCGGAGGCAAACCACCAACGCTTCCAATTGACGGGCGTAGCGCAAAAGACCTCATCCTAGGAACTCCAAGAACTACAGCTACCCATTCTATTCTGTCCTTCTACTCGGGGACCGCGTTGCAGGCCGTGATGCGGGGTTCATGGAAACTTCACTTTGATCATCCTTACATCACGCCAGACGGTGAACCAGGGCATGGAGGAAAGCCATCCAATTGGGGCAAGCTTGCACCTACTTCGATTACGCAATCGGGCGTTGAAGGCATCGCAACGCGGCATGGATATCGGATTGAACAAATTGAGCAGTCACTTTTTAATCTCGACAGCGATCCTGGAGAACTTACGAATGTTGCAGCAAGCCATCCTGAAATTGTTGCTGAATTGACAGCCATCGCGGAGTCCATTCGTCAGGACCTTGGCGATTCAATGCGTAGCGTTCATGGAAACGGGAAAAGAAAACCCGGCTATGACAACGAAGAGCAAAGGTAAATCATGAAGGTCAAAGCGATACTCACTACTCTTTTTGTACTTCAAGTCCTGATGGGGACTTTGCACGCGGTTGAAGGTAAGCCGAATATCCTCGTCATTCTTGCGGATGATTTAGGGTTTTCCGATCTTGGATGTTATGGATCGGAGATTTCCACGCCAAATCTTGATCGTTTGGCCTCGAAGGGGCTGCGGTTCACCCAGTTTTACAATACTGCCAAATGCCATTCATCCAGTGTTCGCAAGATGCCGAACACCTAGCTTGCTGGCCAACGCTCGAAGTCGATCGCGACTAGCTGACAAGAAGCGACCTACCCACGTCTTCTCGCGCAACCGCTTGATGCGCTAACTCCAAATCTCAGCGCTACTTTGAAGTCGCTCAAAGATGCCTGCCAACTCCCTGGAGACGACAGCCTTCCCCTTGCGAACCACGCGGCTCGTATAGTCGACCAGCAACAGATATTGGCCTAACGTAAACCCCTCCACGATCCCCTTCCGCAGTGAACCTTGACGTTGACGATCTTCGATCGGAACCAACCACAACGAATCTTCGATATCGCCACTCACCGC
>JAJTID010000245.1 GCA_021300155.1 Pirellula sp. | reverse complement strand
ATCTTTGAGCGGCTAGGTAGCAGTGCCGAGATTTGGTCGAGCCGCGTGAAGAAATTGCAAGCGAAGCCCTGGATGGGTCGCTTTCTTTCAGCCAGCCGCGATCGATTGCGGGCATTGGCGAGCAAGCTTGGTGTTCAGCGTCTTGCGAACATTGGCTGACGGTTCGATCGCCTGATCCGAGTTGACTGAATAACAGCTCGAAGAACGCTTGTTGAATGGCAAGAAGCGGTTCGACATCTGGGGCGATATGTCTAGTCGTTCCGATTTTTCTTTAATCGCCGATAGCATCGCACCACTCGAGATGCACTCTTGGCTCGAATCGCGGCCTAATGGTTCGGCAATCGATGGAGCAAGTGCGAATAGAGATTGAATTCGCACGGAAAACCAAGAATAGCTAATTCAAAACTGTGCATGTCCTTTTGCTTCCTTTCTACTGATCGCTTCCGTCTTGGCCGCTGGGATTGGAATCAGTCGATTCGCCCCATACGTACTCCATTTGGCGTTTTAGCTTCTTCCATTAGCATTGAGTCACACAAGGGTCGCATATTCACTAGATCGCCAAAGTGGTGTCTGGTCGGGTCGAGCCCGATCCAGACAGGGGTGCAGGACGGTTAGGGCTTGACCCTACCGTCCGCAGCTTTGGCGTTCTACCTGACCGCGAGTGCGGGGCACCAAGCGAGCAAAACGACCCGCGAGGTGCATAGCGTTTTCGCGCCAAGCTTTGCTTATTCAAGGAGTGTTTCCCACTCGTTGATATCGTTGCTTAGCTTTTCATCTGTCGGAAATACTAGCGACGATTCGTTGAACTGTTTCCACAAAAACTGCATCGTTCCTGAGCCATCCAAGAATCTGTTCGACGGTTTCTCTAAAGGCTTAATGCTATAAGAATCAAGACTTTGTGCTTCCTTAAACAAAACTTCCTTAAGCCTGTAAACTTCATTATGCTTCTCGTAGGTGTTTTTGGAAAAACTTGTTGGCTCGCTTTCTTGAGAGCCACTATTACTTGCAACAGGAGTAGTTCCTCTATACGTTGGTAAATTGTGCTCGGGAGAAAAGTGAGTGATCATTTGTGTCTGCTGTGCATTGCCAACGACTCTTACCAGGGTTCCGTCTGGAAGACGACGGAGATAACCCTTTGCGTTTACTTTCGCAGCATTGACATAGTCTTCAAATGGAAACGGGATCGATGAAGACGGATATCCTGTGAAAGCGATGAATTCTATTCTCGGTACTTCAGCGCGATACAAGAACGAATTGAAGTCAACATTTTCTACACGAGGTAAGTGAGGAAGCCGAAATCCGCGAGTCGACCTCACTCCCTCGGAAAACTTTTCAACAACAAAATCCCGTCGTATCAATTTGTTGTTCTCTTCATCTGTTTTCTTTCTGTCATGAATGACGATACACCTCTGTGCTTCCCAGTCCATCCAAATCATGTACTTGTTGCAATCCTTAACGATGGGGTGGTTTTCCGCTTTCAGCACCGAATTCCGTTCTACACGTACCTGATAGTTACGATAAGACTTTGCGTTCTCAAGGAAAATATCGAACAACTCGGAAAGCTGACGACGGGAGTCAGCCGATTCATCGGGCTGAGCAAAGCTTCGAGAACTTATTAAGCTGCTGCAGATCGTTACAGAAGCAAGTACCGCTAAACGAATTACTCGATGCGACACGACATCACCCCTCCCACTCAGGGGTTTCAATTGGGAGCTTGATGACGTTCGTGGCAGGAGTGCAGTTGTCCTCCAAAGGCTGAATTTGAAAAAACCAATCACCAGCATACCCGTCATCACTGCACTTCAATCTTCGAACCCCATCCATATTTTCAGATTCGAGAACGTATCGGCAACTGATCACTTCCCCGCAGACTACTTCTGTCGATTCTCCTAAGATCTTGTACAAATACCCAGGTGATACATCTGCTGTAGCGCGTGCGATCAATTCAGGTTCTGTATCGTTATTTGTTCGTCTACCACTTCCGCAAGAGCTACCGACGGTTACGCAGTTGGCCAAGTCTTCGGGGACTACTTCGCCGCTACATCCCGATTGTTCCAACAAATCACAGTAAGTTGGGCTGTAATTCCAGCACTTTCCGGGTGGAGCAGGAATTGCACCTGGAGGGGCGGGGATTGCAGTGATTCCATGTAGCGCAGGAACTCTTGCAGACATTGTCCAGCAGCCAAAGCAGCAAGCGGACAACAGGAGAATTCGTAAGGTCTTCATTTGGCCGATCCTAAATTGAGTTAATTTGAAACAAGAAACTTTAGTTCACGTACGGTTTCGCCGTTACCGGAAACGACGGTCATCACTAGCTTATCTTCATCAGCAAGGTCTTCTAGTTCGATGGCTTGAATGGACACTCGATAAAAGCCATCTCTGACCTTAACAAGATCGCAAGGCAATCTCGTTTTCTTTTTGAATGTCATTGCAACCACATTCCGAACATGAGACAAATCTTTGTTCGAAAATTCGAGTACCAAGGCGGCCTTTGCTTCGAAAACGGCATCTGAAACCGCCTTAGTTGGATTGAACACCAAGACCGACGGCAAAAACCGCACCGAATCGATATGATCAAGCGACACTCGAATACGGGAGGCTTCGGAAGCCAAACGGATAGCCGGGTTTTTAGATGTAATTATCAATTCTGTGGAGTAGGGAAGAGTTGCTTGCTTGAAAACACATTGCGCTACCGGAAAGCCATTAAGAATCACTATTTTCGAACTTGCGAGCTTTCCCTCCGAGTCCGTGATGGATAGTTGCCCTTGATCAACATCGCCGGAGATTAGCATGCGGAAGTTTGCTTCGGGATTGAACTGAAATTCAGGGACACGTAGTTCGCGACTCGAGTCTGGAAAACCAGCAAACCCCTTTAGTTTCCCCGTAAGCCTAAGCCCAATCAAATCTTTTGTTCCAGCGGTCGTTAATGTGACTTGGAGTGCTTGATCAAGCTGACTGTGCCGTTTCTCAAGGTTGACTGATACAGACAATTCGAGCATCTGGCCAGCAGCAGCCTCACCTGTGAGAATTTTGACGTCCGTACAATTACACGATCTGTGGACATTGCGAATCTGAACCATACCACCAGAGCTATTGTGGAGCCTAATCACTTTGGTAAACTTTTGCATGGCATTGAGGTCACCGACATCAACGACGAACATGTCAGTTTTGCTTGCACCAGTTAACAATACTTCTTCAGGTATCGCTGAGCCACCATCAGTCTCTTGCGCGTGACAGTTCACAGAGAACGAAAAAACAAAAAAAATCTCGACAAGAAAACAAAGAGTCGAAATCTTTGTGCAAGACATTGTCGTTTCTAATCTCCGATGATGGCTCGCTTCGCTCAATCGGAGCCAAGTACTTGCACTTAAAGGCGCTTTGCGAATCATCCAGAGCCTGATAGCCTGATAGCCTGATAGCCTGATAGCGCCATGGTGATTTGGACTTTCGAGCGGGAGAATTTTTCATCGCCAAAACAACAATCCCAAATCATAAAGCTTGTTATTCAGGAAGTCAACGAAATTCTCGCGAGCCAAATTTCTCGTCACTTTTATAGAGGCGATTAACGTTTCGCTGTCGCGAGGAACAATCCTGTTCCTTTGGCTTCTGGGTCTGGGGGGATCTGTTGGAAACGCAGTTCTGTCCAACCGCAGGCATCTAACCACTCGGTGATTTGCTTTTCAGAGAAGCCTTGCCAACTATGCCCCAATTGTTCCCGATACTCTGCGCGATCGTGTGGCACCATATCTAGCAACACTAACTTGCCACCGGGTTTGGTCACCCGATACACTTCGGCAAATACTTCTTGCGGTGATGAAACATAAGGCAAAACCAACGCCATCAAAATCAAATAAAGGACAGGCATTTTTTGTTGAGCAGCGTTTGTTTTGTGGTATGTTTTGCCTCCTTGGGACGATTGACGCCTCTGCAGTTCGGGAAATGAATCTATGACTACCGCTCGATTTCGGCTTGTGGATACGAAGGTAACTCGCTGGTATCATCTGGTTTCCAGATGCGTACGTTCCGCGTGGCTCCTCCAAGACGACGGAACCAACAATCGGAAAGAT
>JAJTID010000022.1 GCA_021300155.1 Pirellula sp. | reverse complement strand
GCGATGAGTGCTGGTGGGTTCACGGAGCGAATGCAGCAGTTCCCTGCGTCAAGGCTACTGGTCGTCAGCGGTGACCGTCCGACCATTCAACTTCCAGCCATTGAGCATGGAGTTCGTGCGCTCGTAGTGACGGGCGGATATGCGCTCTCCTCGGGACTCGTCGAGTTGGCACGAACTCGCAATGTTGCGGTACTGAAAAGCCCCTACGATACGGCAACGACAACTATGCGTATCAAGTCCTCGCAATTCATCGATTCCGCTATTGATACGACTTTCATCTCACTTTCGGCCAAACTACCGATTGATGACGCCCGTGGAGTCGTAGAAAAATCAAATGAACCAATCTTTCCGGTAGTGAATGATGCTGGCATTTTGATTGGAGTCCTTTCCAAATCGGACCTGGTCAATCCTCCTAAGCCTAAGCTAATCTTGGTAGATCACAACGAGCTTAGCCAAGCGGTGAACGGCGCCGAAGAGGCCGAGATTCTTGAAGTCCTCGACCATCACCGCTTGGGAGGAGGACTCAAGTCGACGCAGCCTATCCGATTTATCAACGAACCCGTTGGCTCCACATGCACATTGGTCGCTCGTCAATTTCGCGCATCGGGCATCACTCCGAAGCCTGGAATTGCATTGTGCATGGCTTCAGGCATCATTTCTGACACGTTGTTTCTGCGTTCACCGACGACGACGGATACGGATCGAGACATCTTGAAGTGGCTTCAAACGCTATGCGAAGTGGACCTCGAAACATATGCAACCGAGTTCTTTGAGATCGGATCTGCACTGCGTTCATGCACACCGGACGAAGTGGTTCGCGAAGATTGCAAAGAGTTCGAAGAGCACGGCTTTCGGTTCTCAATCTCGCAAATCGAGGAGATCGGCTTCGATTTGTTTTGGGATCGCAAAGATGACCTGCGAGCTTCGCTTGAGACGCTCGCCGAAAAGAGTCGCCTGGACTTCTCGGCACTCCTCATTACTGATGTCGTGAGCAACGGGTCTTTGCTATTGCTGTCGCACGAGTCCGAGGAATGGGACGAGATCAATTATCCACGTTTAGATCGCAATTTGTATCAATTGGACAATGTGGTTAGTAGAAAGAAACAGCTTTTGCCTCTGATCGCACAATTGATTGAATCGTCCGTGCGATCACCACAATAACGATGACTTCCGCTTTGGCGTCGAGAACTGTATCGACAAGGTACTGATTCTAAACCCGCCACTAGGAATTCATCTAAGCTGCAAATCATGCCTCGGGAATCTTCGTTTCTTGCGTAGAGGAGTCCGATGCTTCTTTCTTGGCAGAGAGACCGATGAGGGCATCGAACTCGTCATCTGCGGCATGATCTTGTGCGTATTCGAGGAATTCGCTCTCGGCCTTCTTCGCATCCAAGCCTGCAAGCTCTCGCGAAACTCGAGCGTTTGCAACAGCCTTCTGACGCAGATCTCGCATGCGCTGGAGTTCTTGAGAAGATTTGTCATTCGAGATTCCATTGACCATATCTGCGATTTGCTTTTCTTCTTTCGCTGACAAAACGTCGGCGACGGCATCGTGCTTTTCTTCTTTGATCTTTTCCAGTTCGCGCATCAGAGACTGGATTTGTGTTTTGTGACCACTTACGTTGTTGATTAATTGCTTCAGATCATCGTCAAGTTCCTGGGCTCGTTGTCTCTTTTCCGCCAGAGTACTTGTAAAGTCCTTGAAGGCCGACTGGCACTTTTGGTATTCAGGATCATTCTTCACCGCATTCACATCGCCGCTGTACTTGTCGACCAGCGACTTGGCACGTGCAGCGGCACCTGACTTCAATTTCTCTAGCTTCTCTATTTCCTGTGTGATAGCGTTCAGCCGTTCCTTCTTGCTTTCTTCTTGAGCAATCATGGCGCTGATGGCATCTTTGTATTCGTTCAGTCGCTTCTTTTTGTCAGTGATGACCTTGTCGAAGGTAGCCGAGATTACCGTCGGATTGGCGCTGATCGAGTCAGCCGCTTGGTCTACTTTACCTGTAATCAGGTACTTGATGGCTCGAAAGAAACGACCGATCGCGCTGAACATGTAATAACTCCTAGAGTGAAAATGGTTAAAGTGAAGGGTGGTTAATCTTTTAGAAATCCATTGTGGTTTAGAAATTCATTGTGGTTGTGTCCGAGTTCCAGTTCCCGCATACGTTCTTCTGTACGCTTGGCAACTCGCATAGACGCATCCAATTCATTTTGTAGTGGCTTCAGGTCCAACCCTTGCTCACTGTTCAACCATTGCCGAAAGTGCGTAGTTGCCTGCCTCATTCTATCTACGGATGATTGCAATTCCAGGATGACGCTCTCGCGTTCCTGCAAAACATGGTTCCTCTGACCATCTACCAATCGATCGGCTTGATGAAAGAGTTTTAGCGAATATTCCAGTTGCTTGATAGCTGTCCAAAACAAATGATCGAGCTGTTTTCCTATCTCGTTGGCTCGCTGCTTCATTTCGGGAGAAGAGGCTAATTCTTGGAATTCACTCCTCAACTGCCTAGCAGCGGCAAGAATATCCTTTGTTCGAAAGTCACGGTCAGCTCGCAATTGATCCTGAAGTTTATCGAGTTGAGCTACCTCAAGTTCATGTTGGGCTACGGTCGAATCGTTCGCGGCAAGCTCCGTAATTTTGTCAAAACCAAACGCCAATCGGTAAGCAATTGCCCCAGAACACATGGCAAAAGCAGCCGCTGCGACAACGGCGCCCGAACCGGTGACGACCATTGCAGCCGATGCAACAACCCCAACTACGAGTGGCAAAATTACCCACAGAGAAGCTAACAATCGCTTCCAGACTCGTTTTCGAGCAACTTCCACTCTGTTTTCTCCGATCAAACCGCATGACATACACGGTTGGATCGGCTCAAAAGTCGGCTCTGCTGGGCGCAATCATGGGTCATTACCTGAAATTGCAACACTCGATCGATCGACAAAAAACGAAAGTCGCTCGAAATGAATCACACCAAACGAAAACCACCAATCCAACGACCCCTTAGTGAACTCGAAGCGGTGACGGTGGTCAAGCGGTTTCAGCGTCGGGTTACAGGCCCTACGCACACACGGTGTCCGGTAGCCATAGCAAATCACCCATTTGAGATTTGTTGATTCGCTCGCGCATTGGAAATGTCGCAGTAGCCGGCCCCACGATATAGTTCGTAGAAACCGAAAGATCCTTGACCCTTCCGGTCGAATCACAACATTTAACAACTGGCTGAAACGGGTTGCTAGGATTCGTCCGAGTCACTACTGCAATCGAGTTATCGTCCAATTGCACCAGCACCCCAATCGGGTAAAGTGAAAAAGTCTTTATAAATCCTCGCACCACGCGTTTGTCGAATTTTCCTAGAGACGCTTGATGCATCAAGAACGCCAACACATCGGATTCCAAGTAATGCTTCCCGGTGATTCCCTCTTCTGTCATGGACAGATAGGTATCCACAAGATTGACGATTTTCGATTCTTCGCTCACATTGTCCTCTGTCAACCCAAGCGGGTATCCCGATCCGTCTGCCAATTCGTGTATCTGGGATAGGGATTCGATAAAACTATCGTCGAAGTCCATATTCTCCATAACGATAGTCGCACTTTCAACAGAGTGATTTTTGTATTCCTCCAGGGAAAAAACAGAACTCAGGATTCGATGCTCATCACCGAACCACTCTGGGTGATTCAACAAGGAGATATCTCCAAGCATAGCCAACGTTCCAACTCGTGTTGCCGCGAGTTCCGAATAACCAAGTCCTATTGCATTCGCAACGGCGAAATAGGACATCCGAACGGATCGCTCTGCCAAGTACCGAGCAAGCTCCAGTCCAACTTGCTTTCCCTTGACAGCGAGTACCCCTAACACTGCAGAAGCATCACCTGCGATTTGCTTCACAAAACCTGCAACGTTTTCGTTGATGTCGCTTGAAGAAACGAGAACGGAATTTTGGAGGTCTCGGAAGATGCCTCCCAGTTTTTCCGTTGTCTGCTCCAGTAGATTGGCAACGGTCGAGAAACTCTCAGGATCACAAGTGCTGGCAAGTGTATCGATCGGATTGATCGACTCCTGACTTTCGCTCTTGACGGTAACCGATGTAATCCCGAGCGATGCTAAGCGATCCAACAGCCGTTGAGTCACCGGCAATCCAGATTTGTGAACGATGTTTCCTTCTGGATCTCGAAGATCAAAGGGCAGAGACGAGCCGATCTCCAAATCGGTTGTATGGAGAGAATGGAGAGAATTATCGGACATGATCCCCTGAACGATATTAGGTGTTCGATGAAGCTGGACACCGGGGGGCGCGGGGTCGTCAATCTACTTTCGTAGAGCCTCTGCATGGCGATCAAACATGCATCACGATTTGGCAAGCTCGAAATGTTTTCTTATCGGTTTTCTATACGGATTCCCGCAGAGCAGCGGATGCCATAGCAGTACAACCTACACAATCCGTTTCATTGAAGAATTTATCTCGCTACAACCGGTAAATTCGTGTGAGCAACGCTACTAGGATCAAAGTTATCGACGGTCGCAACGTCGAGGACGGGATGAAAATCTGGCCCCGGCACTAAGACCAGCGGTGCCTCCGAGATACTCTGCACCGCACACAATCCATGATGCCTTGTCAGTTCGAGCGTGGCAAGAAACATGGCGACCATCGCACTCTTGTGCATACCGAGTTCAAACAAGTTTTGCAACTCGATAGCTCCCTCGGTTCGGACCAACTCATGTATTCTTTGCATGTAGACGTGAATCGGAGTATTATCGAATTGAAGTTTGTGCTCAGGTTGTTTTTGCTTGGCCTTCATGATCCTACCAAAGGCACTCACCAAATCCCAAATCTCCACTCTCGCAATGGGAGACTGCGTGGCGTCCACTCGTCTCGGTGGAAGATCGTTCGCAACTCTCGAAAATCGAAGCTGCCACCGACGGCTTTGTTCATCCAGCAAGCTGGCTGCATCCCGAAATCGTTTATACTGAACAAGCCGTTCAACAAGATGGTTCATCGGATCAACATGGGATATCGATTTCTCGTCTTCGATCACAACATCGTCTTGAGGCAAGACTTGCTTGGCCTTCATTTCGATGAGCTGACTCGTGATATCAATGAACTCGCCAACCTCATCCAAATCTAACTCTTCGATAATGGAGACATACTCCAGATACTGGGAAGTGATTTTCGCAAGCGAGATCTCTTCCAACGGAAGTTCTTCCCGTCGAATCAAATACAACAATAGGTCGATCGGACCGTGATAGGCTGGCAAATCGACTCCGAACATAGATTGAAAACTCCTAGTGCTCGATGTTTATCGAGTTACACCCATGGAGAATGAGAAGACTTGTCTATCATCATTTTCTGCATAGGCGAGTGGAACAGCGAAGTCAAACGCCAACGGTGCAGGTCCTAGCGCAGGAATCGCAACGCGGAAACCTAAACCAGGGGCTACCCGAAAATTGTCCCAATTAATCTCTATGTCCTTTTCAACTGTTCCATAATCCACGAAAGCAACCATCCGCAGCATGTCATCTGCCGTGATGGGGAACATATACTCAAAAGATCCGAGGAACTGAAATCGACCACCCACTTGAACTCCTTGTTCCACCGGACCGGCACCACGAAAATTAAAACCTCGCAATGTCGAAAAACCACCTGCAAAGAAGTTTTCAAACAGTGGTGTGTCTGATCCCGAGAAACCTAAACGCATCGCAGTCGTAAAGGTATGGCGTCCAGTCTGATCCGCGCGCTCGCGTACCAAAAAGTACTTACTCCAATTCACCTGACCTCGCGGAAAATCAAACTCGCCAAAGTTTTGATCGTAGATCAGTTCCAATAAATGGCCTTCCGTTGGCAAGAATGGGCTGTCACGCGTATTGTGCGCTAAGCGGACTCGCCCAGTGTAAAGATCGTTACTGCCAAGCACTCGATTAAGTGCAGGTAGCGTGTTGATAACGGGATCGAAAACTTTGACATCTTCACCTTTCAACTCGGTCGTTAAAGAAAGATCTGGAGTGATTTCATAACCGACCGCGACTCGACCACCCAATCGTTGTTCCGTCCAGTCGCGGAAAATTCTCGTAAAGTAAAAGCCACCTACGGAGAGACTAAAGGGTGAATAACCGAAAAGATTTGGCTCCGTCCAGTTCAACGTGTATCGCTGAACTCGATTCCCTGGCATCAACTCCATTCGAAAGTTCTGTCCACCACCTCGAAACGCGCCATTCAAAAGTCCCGCCCGCGAATTCGGCCAAGCGAGAATATCAAAATTCCGTTCCTCAAGAATGACCTGGCCAGCCACTCCTAAATCGCTATTCACCGAGCCACCCAGAGAGAAACGGCCTGTTTGCCCTTCCTGCGCATAGACATCGAGCGGCACATCACGAATCCTCGGATTGTATCCAAAGGGCTCTGACAACATAAAACCAGGATTGGGTTCCAATTGCCAAGGCTGATTCAACGGTGCCATCGGCTGGTTCATTGGCCCAGGCCCAATCATCAATTGATTGTTGGACGGTGGCGGCGCGTAGGCTGGTTGCTGCACACTGTAGGAGGGCTGCGGTGTGTACATTGGCTGTGCGGTATACGACGGTGTACCGCCGTCAATGGGCTGTGCAGGCGATCCAGCATACGGCTGAGGGGCTCCAGCATAGGGCAGAGGCTGCCCCCCACCAAAAGGAATCGCGTTTCCCTGCGGCGGCTGTGAACCCGGTGCAGGCTGATATATTCCACCGCCCGGTGCAGGCTGAACAACACCATTTTGAATGGATGTATAAGGCGAACCCACATTATTGGCTCCTAGCGGTGCATATCCATTCGGAACTGCACCCGAACCAATGTTTGGATTGCCAAAGCCCCCTGGCGGTACGTTCTGTCCTAATACAGTGCTACAAGAACATGTGAATCCGATAAGACTTGCAAGTAGTGAGCGGCGCACAATCCTCGACGTTGTTTGGATGCGTTGTGGTAGATTTCGCACTTGCATAGGATTCATGTTGTTGAAAGAAGGACGTTTTGAATGTTTGCGGGTCTAAAGGCTATCTATCGATGGAATCTAAGTCATCAGGAGGTTCCACCTTCAACGATGGCAATATGCCCTGCGAAGGGTCGACGTTGAACAACGTGCTGGCCTTCAGACGTCGTGTCCCCTCCTCCACTTTCACGCTATTGAGAATGCTGCCTGGTCTAAGGCCAGCTAGAGGTTGAAGCACGACTCGCTCTTTCGTGTAGTCACCTTCCAGATGCACCCTGACATCGCTGATACGATAAATATCACCTTCGCCAACGTTGTAAATAATGTCTACCTGATTGCCTGGTTGATAAACCAACTCACCGACCACATCACAAAAGTAATGCCCTTGAACCCCATACAACTCGTAGATAAAGCGTTCATCTTTACTCTTGTCGATCAGCGAAAAATAAGCCCCCTCTTTGGACTTCATGTGCGGTAGCAATTCCGAAGGCTGGTATCGTTTGGTTCCTGTGATGGAAACCGACCGAACTTTGTATCTCTCCCCTTCGAAGATGATAAAGGTCACGTCGACAAAATCCCCGGCTTCGTTGTAGTCTTTGCGAAAGTCGACGCGAGCGTCAAAGTAACCTAGTTGACGATAGTATCCCATCAACAATTGTCGGTCATCCTCGATCTTGTTGTCGGAGACGATATTGAACAAATACTTTGTCAATCCATAACGTGACCCTTTGTTCTTCAGCTTGGCATAAAGCAAATCGCTGGAATAAACTTTATTGCCTAAGACCTTGACGTCATTGAGGCGTTCTACAGGACCTTCGCTGATAACAAATTCAACATCTCGCTCGCCGGGCTTGAGGCCTGAACGCACTTGAATATCAACTTGGTTCATCCCCTTGTCTTGATAGAATTCGATCAATCGCGACTTGGCGGAATTTATCGAAATAGGATCCAGTGGATCCCCCTTCGTGAGTCCCGCCTGCTTTATCAAGGCCCGGTCCTCAGCTCGCTTGTTTCCCGTAAAGAACACCTCGCGAACGATGGGACGTTCCACAACGACCAATTTAATATGCACTCCTTTTTCCACTTCGGTGAAATAGGAATCGATCTTCTTGAAGAGGTTCGTGCGGTAGAGAGCAGCGATATCTCGATTGAATGTATAGTGATCGAAGACGCGATCCTCTCGCGATTGCAGGACCGTCAAGATAGCGTTTTCGGAGACTGATTGGTTCCCCTCGATCTTGACCGAGAGAATCACCGATCCGTCCTTTGCTTGCCGAGCACGAGGTCCACCGGCCTCGTAGAGCTTATCGATAAATTTGGGTTCACTGAATGCGGGTGAATTGTCTCCACCGCCACCCATTTGTGCGAATCCGGTCGCGCCGAATAGGGTCAGGACAAACAAAGTGCTCGCGGCGTATCTGCTAGCGACGATGGGCATCCTACTTCTCCTGCAAGGGTCAAACGCAATATACGGGACGAATATTCCTCGTGAATACAGCAAGAAGGTTCGCGAGTGCAATGTCACACCCGGGGCGACTTTAACGAAAGTGTTGAAATTGATTACAATTATCAAACTCCATGCCAACCTAAGCTTCCTATTTTCTCTCAACCTCCCCCAGGTTACCTACCCTTCCCGAGCTCTCTGCCGCATGAAACTCTTTCATCAACTTTGCCTAACTCTGCTTCTTACCCACTGTTGCCGCACGAATGCGAACGCGGACGATCTTCGCGTCAAGGAGCCCGTTACGGCCGCCGCGGAGTATGGACTGACCATCCGATCGACTCCGCACAGATCGCCCGCCGACGAGCAAGCAGGTTTTCACTTGCCAGATGGTTTTGCTATCGATCTGATTGCCTCGGAACCGACCATCAAGAAACCTCTCAATCTCGCGTTCGATCGCAAGGGCCGACTGTGGGTAACGCAAACAACCCATTACCCATTTCCTGCAAAGGAAGGAGACAAGCGTACGGATTCAATTGCCGTGCTAGAAGATCGTGACGGCAACGGTTCGTTTGAAACGCACTCGGTGTTTGCGGAAGATCTGAACATTCCCATTGGTATCCTACCAACCGAGGATGGAGCGATCTGTTTTTCGATTCCTAACATTTGGAAACTCCGCGATTCCGATGGCGATGGCAAGTGCGATGAGCGGTCGATACTCTATGGCCCATTCGACACCAGCCGAGATACGCATGGGATGGTGAACTCGTTACGAGATGGCAACGACGGGTGGATCTATGCTTGCCATGGCTTCAATAATCAATCCACGGTCTCCGGAACGGACGGACACTCCGTTTCGATGACCTCCGGTAATGTCTTTCGATTTCGTCCCGACGGTAGTCGCATCGAACTTTATACAAAGGGACAAGTCAACCCATTCGGAATGACGCAAGACGAATGGGGAAATTGGTTCTCTGCCGATTGCCATAGCAAACCGATCACTCAATTGATACGGGGCGGATGCTATCCCAGCTTTGGTCGTCCAGATGATGGATTGGGCTTCGTCCCTGCAACCATGGACCATTTGCATGGCAGTACTGCGATCGCAGGCTTGGCACATACTAAAGACTCTAGTTTTCCTAGTAGCATGCGAGGGCAACTCGTTAGTGGCAATGTGATGACCTGTCGAATCAATCGGAACCAACTTCAATACACAGGCGCAACGGCGAAAGCGACAGAACTACCCGATCTCCTCACGAGCGAAGACTCTTGGTTTCGGCCAGTCGATTTGGTCTTCGGTCCCGATGGGAATCTGTACGTTGCAGATTTCTATAACAAAGTTATCGGACACTACGAAGTCCCACTCGATCACCCCGATCGAGATCGCACCAGCGGACGACTGTGGCGAATCCGATCCACAACGCCAACCAATCGTATCGAGCGAGTTTCATCAGCCGTCGATGCATCCGCGGATTCATCCCTGAACAAACCCCTTGCGGAGTTGGACTTAACAGACACTCCTACCGCAATGCGTTGGTTGAAGACGATCGAGTCGTTTGCAGACACCCCTGACATTGGCTCCTTGAAATCTATGATTCCGTTGGTTGAGAAAGTGGAGCGATCGAAAGACCCAATTCTCGTGCAGAGTTTCTTGATCGCCCTTCGAAAGAGCATCTTGGGTGCGATGGAAAAAGACTCGAACGCTACCTCTTCCCTGCTTCGAACGACGATCGCTCCCGAATCTTCACTCTCGTCCCCTAGATATGCGATCATGCTCAAGGTGCTTCTGGCGACGAAAGACACGCGATGTCATTCGGTCGCTCTCGATCTTCTCGATCAAAAGCTCTC
Source organism: Pirellula sp. (assembly GCA_021300155.1). GTDB lineage: Bacteria > Planctomycetota > Planctomycetia > Pirellulales > Pirellulaceae > JBKCUI01. The sequence continues at coordinate 61,729 of JAJTID010000022.1, read as the reverse complement.
GTTGCTGAAGAATGCTTCCGCTCAGGAAAGAACCGAATGGGGACAAGCGATGGAAAAGTTGATCGGTGTTGCGGACGATCAAAATGTCGAACGTGTTCTGGATCTGCTCCATCGGGAAGGTTCATTGACGGCTGAAAAGCAAAGTGTTTATGCGCACCGATTGCTAAACCTGTTGCAACGGCAGCTCCAGTCGCGAGGCAAACTGTCTCCACCCGTCGTGTCGGCGGCTCGAACGACGATGGAGCTCTTGGCCAACGATTGGCTTCAACGATTCGAGAAGAGCAATTCTGTTGTTCTTGATTGGATGGCAACAACACCGGGCAAACGTGACGACCGCAAAGATTGGCCGATTGAGCCTCGCAAACGTCGCATCCCCGGAGAACAAGAAACGTCGCCGCTAGACATCTATAGCAGTTTTCCTCTTGGGGAAAGCTATCAAGGAAGCTGGGGAACGGGGCCAATAGTTGCACCCGAGAAGTGGAGTTTCTACATTGCCGGTCACAACGGTTTACCAAATATGCCCGACCACCAAAAGAACTTCGCACGGTTGATATTGTTGGATCTTCGTTCGGGCGAAACCAAAGAGTTGTTTCGAGCGTACCCGCCTCGCAACGACGTTGCCAAACGAGTGGAGTGGGATCTAAAGGAATACGCTGGTCAAACGATTCTTTTTGAAGTAGTCGATGGTGATGCGGGGTCCAGTTACGCTTGGTTAGGTGTGGGAGGCTTTAGCGTTGATGCATTAGCCATGGACGCGCGCCGTTCGGACTATGCTTTGATTCAATCCTTCGTTTCTCTAGTCGGGCTCGAAGCTGCAAAACAAAGTACCGCACTATGGAAATGGGTGTCCTCACCCCTTCTTTCCGAGTCTTGCAAACTGCGAGTCTGGAAAAAAGCATGGCTGGAAGATCAACCGATCGATACAGAAATGCTCACTTATGCCATGGAGACGCAGCAGTGGGATCTAACAGGACGCTTCTTCTGGGAGACGCCAGACGCTCAGGGGCTTCGCTTTTCAGAAGCCTTCTCAGTTTGGAAACAACAGTATCGACAACTATTTCGTCGATGGTCTGCAACCCAACAGGCAAAGATCATCCTTCGCATTTCCAAATATCGAGGTGCGCCGGAACGGTTAGCCGAGTGGATTGAATCAAACATCCTTTCCCCGGATGTTGTAAGCACACTGCCCCCGAGTTGGTGGGGCGGTCTCTCGAAGTCCGATTCGGACCGATTGGCCGCGATCAAAACACTCGCAGAGAAGAGTTCGAATCGCAGCGATAGGATCGAATCAAAATTGGCTTCCATCAAGAGAGAAACCGTCGACGTGGAAATTGGGAAAAAAGTATATGCCGACAAGTGTGCCCAATGTCACAAACTAGGCTCTGTTGGCAATGTCCTGGGTCCACAACTTGAGGGAATAGGCAATCGGGGACTCGAACGATTATGCGAAGATATCTTGTGGCCAGATAGGAATGTCGACGAAGCTTTCCGAGTCACGCTCTTGCTTTTGGATGGTGGAGAGACGGTAACGGGACTTGTGCAAGAACGAAACGATGTATCGATAACCATCGCAGAACAGAACGGAACAAAACGAGTGATACCGCTCATGGACATCGAACAAGAAAAAAGAGGGGAAGTATCCCTAATGCCAAGTAACTTTGATGAAGTACTTTCACCCAAGGAACTGGCGTGTCTGTTAGAATTTCTGAGAACAGAAGTCTCAAAGAACAAAGGAAACTAACGCATGCACAGCCACCTATTCATTTTCACAAAGATGATTTCAAGGGAATACGACAGATTCACGCAGCTCTACCTGGCTGGAATCCTCCTTTTGGGATTAGCCCTGAGCCCCGCTTCGCATGCGCAAGAGCCAGTGTTCTCGGGCCCGCAAGTAGGAGAGCCCTTGGCGCCATTCTCAGTGATCGGCGCGTTCGACGAAGCCGAGGGGAAAGAAATGGATTTTGTGCGCGAGGCAAAAGACAAGCCAATCGTTTTGATCTTTGTCCACGATTTGAATCGATTATCAATTAGCATGACCCGAGTCCTCTCGACATACACCGCCAGTCGAAAGAAGGATGGTTTGCACACGGGAGTCGTTTGGTTGGACGACGATAAATCCAACGCTAGTGCTACCTTGAAACGCATTCGACATGGGTTAGCAAAGGACGCATCGGTTGGAATTTCAGTAGACGGTCGCGAAGGACCTGGTAGCTACGGGCTAAACCGCAATGTGATGCTTACCATCTTGGTCGGCAAAGACCAAAAGGTAACAGCGAACTACGCCATTGTTCAACCAAGCTTGCAGGTCGATTTGCCCAAGATCTTGAAGAGTGTCGTGGAGGTTGCGGGTGGAGAGATTCCAAAGTTGGAATCGCTCGAGGGCATGCAAGAGATGATGAGACAACCTGCCACCACAGAAGGAGAAAGCGTCAATCTTCGGTCTTGGTTGCAGCCAATCATCCGTCTCAACGCTAAAAAAGAAGATGTAGAGAAAGCTGCTCTCGAATTTGAAAAGTTCCTCGAAGGAAACATCGCTGCACAAAAAGAGATCGGACGAATCACCAACACCATTATCAACGCTGGAAAACTAGAAAACTACGGAACAGCAACGACGCAAGAATACTTTCGTAAATGGGCCAAACAGTATCCACACGATCCCAAACCCTAATGATTCTGTTGACGAAAGTGGCAGGTACGATCTGTCGTGCCATCCGCTCATGGATTTTTGAAGGTACTCCCAGGTGGACGGCACATGGAATGTGCCTACTGCTTTGACTCTTGTCGGCTCTGGCCTAAAGGCCGGTCGCGCTTCGAATCGCAAATCGCAACTTTGCGGACTTGGATCGTGGGTTCGACTGTTGCTCTTTCAACGTAGGGCGAATGATCTCCTTCGATATCGAACTGAAGTGCCCCGATTCAAATCCCGCTTTGAATGCACCTTTCACGCGGCGATCCTCGCCGGAATGAAACGAGATCATCGCAATCCTCCCCCCCTTTTTCAGAAGATAAGGGATCTGTGCAAGGAATGCGTCTAGCGATTGAAATTCTTCATTGACAACGATCCGAAGCGATTGAAAAACTCTTCGAACAGTACGATCTAGCTCTTCTTCCCCAAGCCCTCGCATCTGTTGTCGAACGACATTGGCCAGGGTCAGCGTCGATTCAATCTTCACTTTTCTGTGCGTGCGAAGAATGGCCGTGGCTATTCGGTTGGCATGGGGCTCGTCGGAGTTCTCTACGAGCATCGCTTCGAGTTCTTCGGGCGATAATGAGGTGAGTAACTCAGAAGCTGCCACACCTCGATTCGGGTTCATACGCATGTCGAGAGGACCCTCGAATTTGAAACTAAAGCCGCGAGTCGGATCATCCAACTGCATCGAGGAACACCCGAGGTCTACCAGAACCGCATCGACACCCTCAGGCGCTTCTGTGGCCAGAAAATTGGAAACACCTGCAAAGTTCATCCGCCGCAGTTGGATGGATACAGCCGGAGCAACAAGCGATCGAAGTCGAGCTTCTGTCTTCGGAAGCTCAATGGGATCTGCGTCGACACCTAGAAAGTATCCACCCGGCTGTATTGCCTTCAACATCGCAGAAGCATGCCCGCCATACCCCAGCGTACAATCGACAACCGTTTCGCCAGGGGAGAGCGCCAAAACATGCATCACTTCATCGACCATGATGGGTCGATGCATTCCCGCCGGAGTTTTGCCACCCTCAACGATTCTTCGAATGTCGTCTGGGTATTTCTCCGGCTGGTGCTCTTTATACTTGTCCTGAAAATTCCTAGGATTTCTCCCCGCGTAACGAGGACGTCGACGCGGTTTCTCAGACGATTCTTCCATAGCTAGTTCAGTTCACTCTTGTTGTGAGATCGATTTCGAAATAGCTAGAAAAATCGTCTGTGATGCTCACTCGAGAGATTACTCACCCTTTTCAAAGCGGAAGATCGCTTCTGCTTTGTTGGTATCTCGGAGATAGTAGACTTCCCCGTTCTCATCTTCACCAAAGGCGAGAACTGGAATGCCACCCTCAATCACTTGCTCGTTGCGAACGACTTTGCCAACGGTCGAATCGTAGGTTAAAGCCCAGATACTTCCACTAACATAATCTGCATACAGGTATTTGCCCTTGAGAGCAGGCTGACGATCCGACTGGTATACACGACCGCCCGTAATGGATTTGCCCGTGACGTGATCGTATTCCCAGATCGGGTCGATCGGTGCCGATACTCCTTCCACCGCAGGTCTATTGCCAAAGGGGCGAGTTCCTTCTCGATTGCTCCATCCATAATTACCACCCTTTACAACGACGTTCACTTCTTCGTAAAGGTCCTGGCCCACATCGGCGCACCAAAGTTTTCCGCTCTTGTCAAAAGCGATCCTCCATGGGTTGCGAAATCCATGTGCGTAGATTTCGGGACGCAATCCAGTCTTTCCAACATAAGGATTGTCGGCTGGCACACCGTATGGCAAACCATCTGATTTCTTATTGACGTCCAATCGCAAGATTGAACCAAGCAATTGAGTGCGATTTTGCCCTGCTGCCTTCGGATCATTTCGCAATCCACCATCGCCAAAGGCTACATACAAATATCCATCTGGACCGAATTCTATCGAGCCACCATTGTGGTTCTGATAAGGCTGCTCCACATCGAGCAAAATCTCTTCTGAGTTTGGATCGGCCTTGAGTGGATCGTCTTTCGAGACTTTAAATCGAGAGAGAATGGAGTGATTGTTTTCTTTCTTCGTATAGCAAACAAAGAACTCACCATTCGATTTGTAGTTTGGATGGAACGCCAATCCTAGCAGCCCTTGCTCGTTTGCACCCGGCCCATACCACAAATTGACCTTGGATTCGATATCGAGGAATCGCGTCGCATTCTCAACATTGGGATTATTTTCAAAGGTAAAAATCCAACCGCGTTGATCTAATGCAAAGAGTCGATTCGGAACGCCCTTGGCATACGTCAATTCGAGAATTCGCAACGGCTTGTTAACAGTGCCATCTTCATCCACAGGCTCCCAGCCTTGCCATTTCATTTTTGGAAACGCTGGCGTTCCTTTCATTGCAATCTTGCCATCGATCGGTTGTGGCGGCGCACCGGTCTCAGGCAACTCGCGAATCTTTACATTTCGAAATGAAACGAGATTGCCGTGATCTTGGAGGCAAACATGCCCGGTACCTGCTTTTCCAAAGCCTTCGAACTTCGCAAACTTGCTCGCTGCGACTTTATCATTCCAGTCTTTGCTACCGATTTTGAATTGATAGTAGACACCACCATTCATCGATACTTCGCATTGGTTCGGTGCGATGCGTACAAAGAGCTGATTCCATTCACCGGCTGGCCGCGTCATATCCAACTCGCCTGCTTCCTTTGCCCACTTCGGTGCAGTCGGTTTGTACAATTGATAGAGCCAACCCGCTTTCTGAGGATCGTGCCCTGCAACATTGTCTTGAATCTGAATTTCAGGACCGCTTTGCCATGGGTTCGGATTATCTTCCGTAACGTGGAACATCAGCCCGCTGTTTCCACCCTCCGATATCTTGTACTCGAGCATCAACTCAAAGTACTTGTACTTGTCCTTCGTGATGATATCGCCAGCACCCTTGGACTCGCGAATCAGTGAGTTGTCAGCGATCTTCCATCCATCGGATACTTTTTCTTTCTTGTAATTTCGCCAGCCATCTGTCGACTTCCCATCAAACAGCAATTTCCAACCGCTCAATTGCTCTGTTCTAGTTAGCTGATTGAGAGGCGCCTCCGCATTGGCGATCCCGGCCCAGCCAATGCAGCTACTGAGAAGTGGTGCGACGATGAGAAAATGCCTTAGACGGGCTCGAATCATGAGAGTGGCTCCAGGGAACAGGAAGGAAAATTGCGGGATGACCGACTGTGCGGACAACTGTGTATTTGGCGATGACCGGCGGAGCGGTCAACGACGATGTGGGCGGATGACCGACGGTGCGGTCTACGGTTTTTTGTTTGTGACCGACGGAGCGGTCAACGACAATTTGTTTGTGACCGGCGGTGCGGTCAGCGACAATGGCAACCAGGACAAACCACGATGCTAAACTGCATTCCCCAACAGGTCAATCACGGGGTGTATCTTTGCCAAAAAGAGTTTTGACTGGCAAACTCGAAAATTAAGGACGACTCATGAGATGACTTCGCGAACAATCGATAAGACAACGCGATGCGATCGCGTTCCTCCCAAGCAATACTTTGCATTCCAAGGAAGTGCGATCACTTAGCGAAAACTCAATGGTCCATTGAAATCCGCCCAAGTAAATTTGGGTTTCTACAACAGGTCGCAATTCGGTTTGCCCGTTCGAGGAACGTATCGCCCGGTCACCAAGCCACTTTGCTTCGCATCGGAATGGAGAATTATCGTCCTCTAAATCGCTGCTGGTAACAAATCGCACCCACGTTTGCCTACGTTTTTGAAACAGTTCGATTTTCTCAGCGTGCAACGCAGAAAGACATGCCCCGCTATCGAGCTTGGCATACATCTTCTCAAGCCCGAATTCTGGCAAAGCAATCGTTTCTCGCCAACCGACGAGCAATAAATCCTCCGACGTATCGCGATGCGATAAACTCGTGTCAGAAAATGGTGCAAGCATTGAAGTTAGGTGGGAGTTATAGGCTGTTGCATCGGTTGGCCGATTTCACGCAATAACTCTATTGTAAACAGCCCTGAGCTATGACCATCAGAAAAAGCAATGTTATAGGCGTAATTCCCCACCGGTCGCATGTCGGCAACCGCCAGCGGCACCGTTTCTTCAGCCGCAAGAATATTCAGCAAATTCTTGGGTTTCCCTTCTGAAGCTCGCTTTTTCTCCCGGCAAGTCGCGCACGGGCAAGCATCTCGAAGCGTCTTGAAGGGGTAGTCCATGGTTCGGCCATCACTCCACTCAATCTCCAATGATCGGCGAGGGCTAAGTCGAAGTGTTGTCGGCTGTGGCTTCATATTGTTCTAGTCGGGTTTCAATACTCGAATCAAATCTCAGGCTATCAAATCGCGGTCTATTCGTCTGTCGTGCATTAGTCTGCGGTCGCTTCGTACAGCGGAAGATGTCGGTAGTATACCTCCAATGACAAGAGATTCAGGGTTGTCACATACAATCGCCCACCGAACTCACCCCAAGCGTCTGGAATTGGACCACCTGGCTCCCACGAACCTACATACTCGCCTGCCTCCTGTTGTGATTGAATCAACATTGGGTAAAGCGTTCCATACCATTTCTTCCACGTATCTCCGCCCGCATGAAACATAACCTGTGTGGCGTAGTACCAATAGTAAGTATCTCTCGCAGGGGCGCGAACCGTTCCTTCGGAAGGCAATCTACCCAATAGCCATCGTGTTCCTTGCTGCATGTTCGGGTTATCGCGTCGCCACCCCGTGTAGAGTCGCATCAATAATCCTACACTGGTCATAACGGGGGTTGGAATACGACCATGCTGCGTCGTCGGGGTATTCGCTTGCCAGTTGTAGCGATACAAATAGGCAGCCTCTTTATCTTGCGAGTTATCAAGCCACTTTTGAATTCCAACATATACATTCTTGGGAACATTCAAGCCTGATAGTTCGGCGCTCTTGAATGCCATCATCACCCAACCTGTGACACTCGTGTCAGAACCCACGCGCGGTGCATATCGCCATCCTCCTCCAATCGGATCTTGGCTTGCGACCAAAAAATCGATGGCTTTCTGAGCATTGCCTCGCATCGTTTCATCCTGCGTCATTCCATAAGCTTCACACAGTGCGAGACTTGCGATGGCGTGACTATACAACCGAGCGTTCGCGTTCGAAACAGAATCCGCCTTCTGGTACAAATCGCCATTGGCTTTCTGATTTTCAATTAGCGAAGACAACGCACCTTTGCATACGCTCTCATACTTGAACTGACGATGCGTGTAGCCTGCTCCTTGAAACGAAAGCAACGCCAATGCCGTAGCCGCCGTATTGCTTTGCATCCTAACCGGCTGTCCGAAATCACCCAAATTCCAAGAACCATCGGCTCGCTGATACTTTGCCAAGAATTGCAATCCACGTTCAATCGCTAATTCCGTTTGCGGTCCGAGCGGTCCGAGTTCCGAAGCGGCTTGGCTCTCCCACTCTTGGATCCGCTTCAATCGTTGTGAAAACGCAGGTGTTGGGATAGGTACACTCGATGCAGCAATCTTCGGGCCTGCAAGCTCAGGTCGCGTCAATCGCTCCGGCGCGAAATCCGTTGCTCGTAACTCAGGAACAACGCTCTCCAAATCAAACGCCGATAGAGCCTTGCGAGGTAGGTCGCTCTTCGGACCTGTCCATGACTCTCTGCCGACATCGGGCAATGAGATACTCGGTGCACCAATATTTCCTGCCTTTCTCGAAGACATTGTTGATCTCGAAATCGAAACCTCACCTGGCGAAAGCTCCGAAGCTAACGATGCCGCATTGGACTTGGGTTCCTTGATTCCAGCTTCGAATTCGATCGGGACTATGGAATTGCCAGTAGGATTCGAAGAAACGCGTCCCATCGTCTCGCCACCCAAAATGGACCGCACACCGCCAGCCAGCCCCTCTTCTTGGAAACGAGGATCCTTCCAGAAGTCTGGCGATTGGGACTGCGGTTGCTTTTCCAGACGAGTACCAATTGAGTAATTAGCCCTCGAACTGGATGTCTCTTGACTCGCTCTCTCTGCGTTCAAATTCGATGCACTAAAACTCGGCGAGAACTCGCCCAATGGTGATGCGATTGACCATGCGTCCGACCTCGAAACTCGGGAGGCCATCGACTTTGTCACATCGGTTTCGGCAGCTTGAGCGATAGGGGCTAGTGGTGAACGGTCTCTCGAATCCGTCTGTAGCAATCGTGGTACAAGAATCTCACTCGTCATCGGTTTATCATCGCGGACCAATTCATTTCGATTCGGCAATTTTGGGGAAGGCAACTGCATCGCACTCATCGACTGCTGTAGTTGCTTTTCGATCGATTCTTTAGGTGATACCGAAGGTGATGGTTCGATCGTTCGACTACTTAAATTCGGCCGAGGCACATCGCGCACATTGAAATCTATCTTCGTCGCGATACTGGAACTCTCCGTCGATGGTAACCGCTCAATGTCGATTGGTTTCGGATTGTTTTCAGGTGCAGGCTCTGACCTTTGCTCCAGCATTGGCACTTCAATCGTTTCCTGCGTTATCCGTCGATTGGGAGCAAGATCGGGGCGCTCTAACTTGGCCGCGCTCGAACGAATCGTTGGAGTCGGAATGCTCTCCGTTCTACGATCTTGTTCAAAGCTTCTCTCAGCCAGCGAAGTCTTGATGGATTCACGAGCGACTTCCAATTGCAATTTGGTGGACTCAGTAAGTTTCTTGATCTCTGCGGGCAACTCCGAAGCCTGCTGATTGTCCGTTTCGATCGGCTTCAAATAGTCGGGGCGTGCCAAACTGGTCGATGGACTAGGATGGTAGTATTGCGGCACTTTAGTTCTCGCCTTGGTCGGCACGACAGAAACAACCGGCGTATCGGTCGGCCAAACACCTTGAAACATGACGAAGTGAATTGCAGAAATCGCCAATAACAGATGGACCGACACGCTCGCCAAGAAACCAACCTGAATGGATCGTTCGACAACCTCATTGGACAACACATGCGTGAGCATGGAGACAGCCACGACAACGGTCGGAACTCCTAAAACATAAGTCCACGCGTTTTGAAGCGGATTCGGGTCATCGAAACTCAACAATCGTACTATCAAGTAAAGAACCAATGCGCCGAACAATGCGAATGCAACGTCGAGCAACAATAAACCTGTAGCGTTTGTTCGTTGATTCGTCATGATGCAGGTGTCGCGTCCGTCGAGATTTTGTAGGACGGGACTTTCAGCTTCGTACACAGATCCATGATCGTCACGACGGATTGAACGGCCGTAGAGCGATCGGACCGTATCACGACCACTTGATGAATAGGGTTGTCAGCCACTGCTTTGCTAACCACCTCCTCTAGTGCCTCTACCGTCATTGGCGTCCCTCGCACCACATAGACTCCATGGGTATCGACGTTGATTACGAGCTCATTGGGTTCCATCGTCATCGGCAACGCTTTGGAAGCGGAAGGAAGCTGAACTGGCAACTCGCGATCTTCCTGCGCAAAGCGAGTCGCGACAAGAAAGAAGATCAACAATAAGAAGACGACGTCGATCAACGGGGTCAAGTTGAGCGTTTCGAGCGCTTTGCCTTTTCGGATCGTAATTGCCATGCTCTATGTCTCAGTTCAAGGGTTCAATACAGTTTCTTAGTCCTTACCGTTTCCATCTTGGACGACCGCATCTCGCAATTTGGCGATTCGCGCATCCTGAAACGTTTCTGGCTTCCATGGATCGAAACCTGAAACATCGACTCCCCACTTCCTCAAGATCTCCAAGGAGCAAAGTCGCTGCGCTAGGCTTCCGCCTTGCATCACCTCGAGGATGTTCCGTTGCGTTAATTTTCTATCGCTCGATAACCGATGCATCGCCTGTTCACGGATTTCCACATTGCGATCTCCAAGGAGAACAACGAGCTCCGCCATAACCTCCGATAGGTCGGTGCTGTTTTGAAGCGAGCGTTGAACATGGGGTGTCGAGGTTCTTTTGCAATTATCAAGCCACTCGGCAAACGATGCATAAGAATCATAACCTTCTGTTTTCGCCAGTACTTTTTCGTTCAAGTCTAGAACACGCATCGCGGGCACACCTCGAATCTCAAATCGGTCCGCTAAATCTTTGCGTTCATCGATGTCCACCTTGACAATAACCCAGCTTCGAAAAAGGCTGTTCGCCAATGGCTTGAGAAGCTCTGCCTCAAATCTTTCCTTTAAGGCACTCGTCAATTCCTTGCATGGACCACACCAACTCGCAGTGAACAACACCACAACGGGCCGATCGAGTTCTTCAGAGGCCACCAAGCCATCTTCCACCGAATGGAAGATCGGCAACAACTCCGCCGCTTCCTTCGACGCGGCCTCCCCTCGGCTTGCATTCCCCCCCTCTTGCCCGCCGACAACGGCAGCATCAACACAACAATTGTGATAGCTATCACATACGGCGCCGCAAACCGCCAGAGCCACGAGGCATCGGAATCGAAGGAACATCGTTCGAGCGTACCACTTTGAAGTCAAAATCGTATTCAAATCAATCTTCCTCCCACTGGGATGGCACAAAGACTTCCGGCTTGGAGAACGGACTCTGGCTTGGAGAACCATCTGGTATTCGGATACTCCAAGGAAGAGTGACCGATTATATCCGAGCCCTTTCGAATAATCCCGAGAGAATTTTCCGACAGTTGGGCGCTCTCAAGAGGCACCGTAGACCAGCGTGTCACTAGGCTTTCGTCGAGCTCTTGGGGTTGACTTTTTCGTTGCGGCGGGAAAGATGCTGTGGTTCAAGCTGGAATAAAATGCTTACAATGTGTGAGTCATGATGCGACTTTTATCTCCGCCCGGGGATTCAAGTCGCATCTTTTTTTGCTTTTGCGGAGATTTTGAACCATGACGGATTTCGTTTCCATGACCCGAGAGGGTTACAACCGAATGAAGGCTGAAATCGAACGCCTGGAAACGGTCGAGATGCCTCTCATTTCAGAGAAGATCGCTGAAGCACGCGCCGAAGGGGATCTGAAAGAGAACGCGGAATATCATGCCCAGCGAGAAAACCAAGGCATGATGCAAGCGAAAATCAACTCGCTCAAATCCAAACTCAGTAAAGCACATATCGTCGACACCTCGACCCTACCACGCGATCAGGTCGTTTTTGGCGCCAAAGTCAGGCTCAAGGACTCCTGGGGGGATGAGGAAGTCTACACGTTGGTCGGGGCAGGCGACGAAGACTATGAGAATGGAAAAATCCTCTCCAGCAGCCCTTTCGGTGCAGCCATTATGGGGAAAAAAGTTGGAGAGACCGTTGAAATTGCTGCTCCTCGCGGAACACTGAAATATGAAGTTCTTTCTATCGAATTTGAAGACTAGTTGGACAATATGACCAATAACCGTGCGACCAATCCGAGTTACCCAGAAAAAGATGTTTCCCTCGGGCCCGCTTGCGTCGTGATTGGAATTTTCGGACTTGTAGGCATCAGCATTTTCTTCGTCTACATGTCCATGATGCTCATGGGAAAACAGGGACAGACCGCCGCTAGATCCGTCCGTGAACAACTCATTCCATGGGTAGAACAATCCTCGCTCGGTCAGAACGATCGCCAGATCATCATCGCGAAACTCAATGAGATTTCCGAATCGATGGAACGTGAAGAACTCACGACCCGGCAACTTTCGCGTTTAGGAATTCGATTGACTGAAAGTGCTATCCTTCAATGGGGAGCCGTCGAGAACCTAAATCTCATCGCCCAAGCGTCGGAAATGTCGCCTGAAGAAAAGGCCGAATTCTCCTTTGAATGCGATCGATGGTTCCATTGCGCATCCTTGGGCAAACTGTCGATGCAAGACATGGAATTCGGAACACAAAATGTCTGCATCAAAGAGCAGAAGTCGGGCCGCTTGAAACCGAGAGATGGCATCACGGCGGAACAATTGCGAGAGTTCATGCGACGAATGAAGGCAATGAATGATCGCTTCGAGATCCCCAAAGAAGAATTCAATCAAAGCGTCTCGCAAGTCTTCATGAAAGTCATGGAAGAAGCTCTTGATAAAAAATAGCGACGATGAACTTCTTCCGTTCGCAAGCGAGCACTTTATGCGGCGAGCGATCGAGCTCGCTCAGCAAGCGGCCATCGAAGACGAGGTGCCGGTCGGTGCTTTGATTGTACATAAGCATCAAATCATCGCAGCTGCTTACAATCAACGAGAACAATTAGCGGATCCGACCGCGCATGCAGAGATGATTGCAATCACACAAGCCGCGGCGCAGTTGAAATCTTGGCGACTCGAAGACTGCTCCCTCTATGTCACGCTGGAACCTTGCCCGATGTGCGCGGGGGCAATCCTACAATCCCGAATCCCAACAGTGTTTTATGGTGCCATCGATACGAAAGCCGGCGCAGTAGAATCACTCTTCCATCTTCTCACCGACCCACGGCTCAATCATCGCTGCGAAGTTTTTGGTGGCATCCTCGCGAAAGAATGTGGCCAACTGTTGACCGAATTCTTCGAAAACAAACGGCGTCTGGGAAAAAAGTAAACAGTCCACCTACTTTTTGAATTCGATGGTTTCTTGTTGCTTGCCCCCTTTGACGAGAATCTTCAAGCCCGATGTTCCCATATCGTAGTATTTCTCTGGCAGCTTGACCCAGCGGTCAGATACCTTGCTCGATTCTTTGCTGCTAGCTTGCATACTCTTGATGACTTCCGGCGGTAGATTCATCCCCGGCGGGGTGGCTGGCATCGTCGGAGGCTTTGGCTCGAACTCTCGATTTTCAATGCAAATCGATACATGTCCGACAGGAATCTCCACTTTGAATGTTCCGCGGGGCAACTCATAGGTAACCGAGCTATGGGACAGCACCAGGGAACGTCGGACGCCAAACACAGAGTTTCCAACCTGAGACAATCGTCTGATGCTGATCGATTTTGGAGTTTCGTAACGGTAGGGATCGTCGTGGCGCAAGCAATGCTACTTCGCGAGCCGCATTTTGGCTCGGGCTTGCGTCAGAGTTCGCTCTTTCAAAGCATGCGTTTCTTGCGAGTTTGTCTTGATCGTCATCGCTTTGGCAAGATCTTCCTCGGCTTGCTTTTTGTCGATCTGATCAGGCTTCAGTAGTCGATCCGTCAAGACAAAGACTCCATCGCGAGTCACCTGTACGAAGCCTCCATCTACAAACCAATCGGTTGTCGACGTACCGTTTCGCATCTTCAATAACCCAAAGCCGAGACGACCCACCATCGGAGCGCGTCCAGGCAGGATTCCAAACTCACCATCGTACAACGGAAGCGTCAGAGAATCACACGACGCTTCCAATGCAGTCTTCTCAGGTGTAACAACAACACATCGAACTTGCTTATCTGCCATCGCTATTTCTTCCCGGCTTCAGCCATTTTCTTTGCTTGTGCTTCCACTTGCTCAATCGGGCCGACGTACATGAATGCGGATTCAGGCAAATGATCCCACTTTCCGTCGCAGATCTCCTCAAAGCTTCGAATGGTATCTGCCAAGGTAGTGATTTCACCCGGTTTGCCTGTGAAAACTTCGGCGACCAAGAACGGTTGGGAAAGGAATCGCTCGATTCGTCGAGCTCTCTTTACCACTGTCTTGTCTTCCTCACTCAATTCATCAACACCGAGAATCGCGATGATGTCTTGAAGCTCGCGGTACCGTTGAAGAGACTTTTGAACGCGACGAGCCACAGCATAGTGTCGTTCGCCCACGATGGCAGGGTCGAGAATCCGAGAGTTGGATGCGAGCGGATCGATAGCTGGATAAATCCCTTTTTCCGAGATTGATCGCTCGAGGTAGATAAACGCGTCCAACTGACCGAATGCAGTTGCAGGTGCAGGGTCGGTCGGATCGTCAGCCGGAACGTAAACCGCTTGAACGGAAGTAATAGCTCCTCGCTTCGTCGATGTAATTCGCTCTTGCAAGGCACCCATTTCCGTCGCCAACGTAGGTTGATACCCCACAGCGGATGGCATCCGACCCAAAAGTGCCGACACTTCAGATCCTGCCTGCGAGAATCGGAAGATGTTGTCCACGAACAGCAGCGTGTCTTTCCCTGTTGTGTCGCGGAAGTATTCTGCCATCGTCAATGCAGAGAGAGCGACTCGGAGTCGGGACCCTGGTGGCTCGTTCATCTGACCGAACACCATGCATGTTTGTTCGATAACTTTCCGGCCGGTATTTCCGATTTCGGCTTCTTGCATTTCTAGCCAAAGGTCGGTTCCTTCACGGGTTCGTTCACCCACTCCTGCAAACACCGAATAACCGCCGTGGGTACTAGCCACCCGAGCGATCAGTTCTTGCAGAATAACTGTCTTGCCCAGACCAGCTCCTCCGAACAAACCAGCTTTACCACCTCGAACGAACGGCGTCAACAAATCGATAACCTTGATACCCGTCTCGAATACTTCCGTGTTGGTGGACAACTCGGAAACTTGCGGTGATTGTCTGTGAATTGGCCAATATTCATCGGCAGCAACAGGTCCTCGTTGATCGATGGTCTCTCCGAGAACATTGAAGACTCGGCCCAAGGTTGCGTTTCCAACAGGAACCGACACCGGTCGTCCAAGGTCCACGCATTCTTGACCACGCATCAAACCGTCCGTACTCCCTAGAGCTACGCAACGAACTCGACCCCCGCCGAGGTGCTGTTGGACTTCACCCGTGAGATTGATCTTCACTCCCTTCTTATCTCCTTCGATCTTTACCGCGTGGTAAATCGGTGGAAGGGAGTCTTCTGGGAACTCGGCGTCAAAGGTTGATCCGATAACTTGACTTACTCGACCCGCTTTTTTTCCGGTGGCAACGCTCATTGAATTGTTTCGCCTAGTATGCGATGCAAATGGACTGAATTTAAAATTTGATTAAGCGAAGCAAAGCCTCGCATCTGTCGTGTTCCAAGGCAATCGCCGTGAAACGTGTATCGTTCGTGTTAACCGAGCGCCTCGACGCCCCCGATGATTTCCATGATTTCACCAGTAATCTTGCTTTGACGAGCTCGGTTGTAAGTTCGGGATAGGGACTTGATCAAGTCGCCCGCGTTCTCGGTTGCACCCTTCATCGCAACCATCCGCGCTATTTGTTCACTGACCGCAGCATCCAAGAAGCACTTGAAAAGTCTCGCTCGGAAACTAGCAGGAACAACTTCTTCCAAAATAGCCCCAGCGGAAGGAAGGAACTCGTAATCGTCACGAATCCCTTGCGAGCCGGAAACTGCTTTACTCGAATCTGCGGAAGGCATCTCAAGCGAAGAAAACGGAAGAAGTGTTTCGACGGTCGCAATTTGTTTCGAACTGCTCAAAAATTTGGTGTACACGACATCGACGCGATCGACTTTGCCTGTGATGTAGCGTTCGATCAGGCTGTCTGCGATTCTCGCGACCGCGTCATACGCAGGCTGGTCGTCAAACTCGGTAAAGGTGTGTTCGATCGGCATGCCAGCGAACCTTAGTGCCGAAATACCTTTCTTACCACTCACACTGAGCTGGCCATTTGCCGCTTGCTGCTTGATTTCGTTGCGTCTCACCGTCGCTGCTTTGACGAGGTTACCATTGTATCCGCCGCAAAGACCACGATTCGCGGTCAACACCAACATGTCGATTGACTTGATTTCGCTTCGGGCAACCAGCAAGGGGTGACTGACGTCGGTTCCACTCTTCGCCAAATCCTGAACGATCTGCGTAATTCGCTTGGTGTAGTCGGTCGCCGCTGCAGCTCGATCCATCGCTTTCTTGAAACGAGCCGTCGCGATCAACTCCATCGTTCGAGTAATCTTGCGAATGTTTTTTACCGACTTGCGCCGTTTATCGAGCTGACGAATATTCGCCATGACCTAAACAACCTTTCGGTAACTAATTACTTGAATGAAGCTTTGAATGTGGAAATTGCCGACTTGATCATTTCTTCGATCTCTGAAGTCAAATCTTTTTCGTTTCGGATCTTGTCGAGCAATTCCGGTTTGCGATCGCGAACGAAGTTCAGCAATCCAACCTCGAAGTCTCGAACCTTAGCCAATGGAACTTCATCTAGATATCCTCGAGTGCCCGCATAGATACTGATGATTTGATCGGCCACTTCCATCGGTTGGTACTGCGATTGCTTTAGCAGTTCTACCATTCGATAACCTCGATCCAATTTCGATTGCGTCGCCGGATCTAGTTCGGTTCCCAACTGTGCAAAGGCTTCTAGCTCACGGAAAGCAGCCAAGTCGAGCCGCAAACCACCGGCCACTTTCTTCATGGCTTTGATCTGAGCATTACCACCCACGCGAGAAACCGAGATACCCACATTCATCGCGGGACGAATACCTGCAAAGAACAAGTCTGGTTGCAAATAGATCTGACCATCGGTAATCGAAATAACATTGGTCGGAATATAAGCCGAAACTTCCCCTTCGAGTGTTTCAATAATCGGGAGGCTTGTCAAAGAACCACCCCCCAATTCCTTCGAAAGTTTGGCGGATCGTTCGAGCAATCGGCTGTGGCAATAGAAAACGTCCCCGGGGAACGCCTCACGACCTGGTGGGCGACGCATGAGCAAACTCAATTGCCGGTACGCAACCGCTTGCTTGCTCAAATCATCGTAAACGATCAATGCATGTTCACCGTTGAACATGAAATGCTCCGCCATTGCAGTACCTGCGTATGGTGCAACATATTGTAACGGTGCAGGTGCCGATGCTCCGGACACGATAACTGTCGTGTAGTCCATTGCTCCAGCTTTCGTCAACGCATCGATCACCAACGCAACCGACGAGTCTTTTTGTCCGACGGCAACATAGAAGCATTTTACTCCCTTGCCTTTTTGGTTGATAATCGCATCGATCGCAACTGCGGTCTTGCCTGTCTTTCTATCACCGATAATCAATTCACGCTGACCTCGACCAATCGGCGTCATCGCGTCAATTGCCTTGATACCGGTTTGCATTGGCTCATGCACAGGTTGCCGCTCAGCCACACCGGTCGCAATGAGTTCCACAGGACGAGTGATGGTCGTATTGACTGGTCCTTTGCCATCCAATGGATTGCCCAAGGGATCTAGCACACGACCGATAACCGCATCACCTGCAGGGACAGAAAGCAAAGTACCTAATGCCTTGACTTCATCCCCTTCGCTGATCTTTAGGTAGTCACCGAGGATGATCACCCCGACGCTTTTTTCTTCCAGATTGAACGCGAGGCCGATTACGCCGCTAGGAAACTCGACCATTTCCCCCGACATAACGTTCGAAAGTCCATAAACCCGAGCAATACCGTCCCCGACTTCGAGAACCGTACCTACCTCTCGGACATCGACTTGGCTACCGAACGTCTCAATCTCTTTTTGAATGACGGCTGCGATTTCATCCGAGTTAAACTTCATGAGTCAAACCTCTCAAGCGACTATCTACGCAATACTTATGTGAAAAAATATATCTGATGGAGTTGCGAGCATGCTCGCATGTTTAATTGCCATGATCGACTAGATCAAAGCAATCTTTCGCAAAGAAAACCGAAGTTCCTTTGATTATTGTTTCAACTAATTGGCCAACTGAGACGCTTTCGAACGAACGGTAGCTTCCGCTTTCACCTTCGTCTCTTTGCGCAACAGCTTCAATTGGCCGTCCAAACTGCCGTCGTACACGGTGTCTCCAACCCGTACGACCAACCCGCCGAGGATGCTCGGATCAACGCTTGGGTTCAATCGCACTTCCTTCTTGAAGATTCCACTTAGCTTTGCAGCCAATGCCGCCGAAGATGCATCCGAAAGTCCAGTACTCGTTATCACATCTACCTGCATTCGACCAGCAAGCTCGTCTCTTTGATCCGCTGCAGAGCGAGCAATCGCTCGCACGAATTGCATACGTTGTCGTCGACACAGCACCTTGAGAAATTTCAACAACGTACTGTTCATCGAACTAGAGAAAACTCTGTCCAAAATGCCTATCTTTTCATCCGCCGACATCTTTGGATTCGACAAAATTGTCTCAAGCGAGGGGGACTTCTCAAATACCTCGCCTACAAAGGATTCAAGCTCATCGACAACATTGTCAACCTGACCGTCCGAGGATGCAGCCTGAAGTAACGCCTTCGCGTACAACTGCCCCACATGTTGCTCTTCGCTGTCGAAGACGGTGGCTATTTTGCTCACTTTTTCTGACATTTGCTAACCGGGGACAACGCTCTAAGTAGGAAGATAAACGACAACGTAAAATAAATAACTAGTTTGTGCTCGAGAAGCCACCAATGGCATCGGTGATCAATCGTTGATGATCCTCTGCCTTGAGCTCACGACCAACCACTTTCCTTGCTAACACAAAAGCCATATCCGTGCTCTTGCTCGTTAGTTCCGATAAAGCGGCATTCTTGGCGGTTTCTATTTCAGCGAGAGCACGATCTTTGGACCGAGTCGCTTCCGCCTGTGCTTCCGCTTTGATTCTGTCGGCAACCAATTCAGCATCTTTTCTCGCTTGGGCAACTAACTCTTGCGATTTAACCGCTGCATCTGCGAGCTTTGCCTCATACTCTTTCAGCTTTGCAGCCGCGGTTTCTGACGCTTGCTTCGCTTCTGCTATTTGAGTGGCGATCGATCTTTCTCGCTTTTCCAACCCTTCCGAAATAGGCTTCCAAGCAAAAAATCGCAACACAACCAACAACAACAAGAAGACGATGAGCGAAAAAATCGCTCCGTCCGCACGCCATTCCATTGGATTGGATTGCATCGCACCCGCGAAGTCATGCGTAGGATCATGAGGTTCATGATCGGCATGACCGGATTCTGCTACCTTCGTATCGCTCGCTGCAGCTGGAGCACTCTCCTGAGCCACCGTAAGTTTTGCTGTCAGCAAAAACATCGAGAGAAACGCAATAGCGATTACTTTGAACCGATGAACTAAGCACATGATTATCAAAGGGCCTTCACAGAAACAGGAACCAATCGGATAACGCGTGTCGCTTTCAGCGAAAGCGAAGCGATTAAGCAAATGGGTTCTGCACAAGACCAACGATGATCGCGAACAATGCTGCACCTTCGATAAGAGCGGCTGCCAAGATCATATTGATCTGGATAGTTCCAGCCGCTTCTGGTTGGCGAGCGATCGACTCGACGGCGCCCTTTGCCACCATACCGATACCGATGGCTGCACCAATTACGGCGAGACCAGCACCGATAGCACCAGGGATATTTCCGCCGCCGTCAGCAGCAGAAGCTGTACCAGCCATAACACCCATCAACGCAACACCATAGATGGCCGAACGAACGAATGAAAACACTTCTAAATCTCCCATGCCGGAAACCCGGCAGAAAACGAGTAACGAAATCGCGGCCGTTCATTTCGCCCCAACGCGAACCGAAACAAACGATGACCGAATAGACCTAGTGATGGTGCATTGAACTCCCAATGAACAATGCCGCCAAGAACGTAAACACGGCGGCTTGCAGGAACGCCACAAATACTTCCAGCACACTCAAGGCTGTCATTCCCAAAACCGAAGCACCAGCAAGAGCCCCCCAAGCACCAGAGCTCATTGCATAGGCATGAACGCCTACCGCTAAACCCATGATCCCCAAAAGAACCGCGTGACCAGCCACCATATTTGCAAGCAACCGAATCGACAAAATCGCATGCTTGATAAACAGCGAAGCAAACTCAATCACCCAAAGCAACGGCACCACCCAAAAAGCCAAATACCAAGGCAGCCCGAGTTCTGGACAGATGTTCTTCAAGAATCCAGCCACACCAAAGGTCTTCACACCCATGCCAACGCCGACCGCGAATACAACAAATGCAAAAGTTCCAGTTGTAGCAAGGGCTGCTGTAGGCGACCCCAGCCAAGGAACCATACCGATCAAATTAAGACCAAAAATAAAGACAAAAAAGGTCCAAAGGAGTGGCATAAACTTCTTCGAATCCTCTTCTCCCATCGCCGGAACCACGACGCTATTGCGAACGAATAGCAATACCGATTCCATGCAATTCCAAAGCTTGCCCTTCGGGGCATCGCCATTCGCAATCTTTTTCGCCAACCATCGCAACACAACGACCAGCAAAATCGCAACGAAAACCTGCAGAATCATGAACTTCGAAATGCAGAGTCCAGAGCTCGGTTCGTAAGCATTCTTGAGAACGCCAAATGGCTGAGGAATCAACACCTTGCCATCTAGAGACTTGTTATAAAAGGCGAGCTTTTCCTCGCTCCATTTCGGTGTTTCTTTTTTGTAGGAATTCAAAAACTCCGCCGTATCTACGGAGGCTTTGATTTCTTTCCACTTAGATTTGAACCCATCGTCGGCCGCAAGACTTGCAAACCAAGCATATGGCTCGGAATTTGCGTTCTCAGACAAATAAGCCTGAAACGGTACTGCCGCGTCAGCAGCGTTAACCTTTGCCCACTTTGCAGCCCTGGAATGCAATTCCTCAACTTGGCTTTCCAGAAAGGCATCTAAAGGCCAACCCGAGTTGGCAGGTTTTGAACCTTTCCATGCCTGCCATTCACTCACGAGGCCGCCAAGAGAATCCCCCGGAACGCCCGCCGACTCTAAAGAAGATACGATTTTCGCAGCTTCAAAATTTTGATAGTCACTATCGAGACGGACCAGCCAGGAAGGAAGCTTCTCGATGCTATCGCATTTGCTTCTCCACAGCGCCTTCGGAACCTCGAAGTAATAGCTATCTTTGATGTGGAGGATGATATTGGACATGCAATGCCCTAGGGACGAGAATCTTGCTGAACTTTAACAATGGCGAGTGCGGATTCTAATAGCAGAAAAGGAAAATAACAGCCCAACAGACAGAAGCAATAAAAAAAGTGTAGTGGCCATTTTGTCGCAGCACTAAGCAGGATTGCGCACACAAGTACACCCGTCCGCCAGCCTACAGATACCAACGGAATCGCGGACGAATTTTGTTTTCCGAACCGAGTAAACCGCAATAAGTAAGGTGGCAACGAAGAAGCGAGGCAGGCAACATTCGCCAGGAAAAGGGGCCAAGTTCCTTTCGAAAAATAAAAGAGTTGGATCACCAACGTGCCAACTAATTGGCAAGTCAATGCCACTGACAAGAACAGCAAGATGCCAGTTTTCATCGCTTGGTTTTCTGCTTTAAGTCTTCGTTGGCTTGCCTCACGACAAACATCAGGCCAACACCAGCGATCACCATGCCGGCTAGGAATCCGATCACCACGCATATGCTTGTCTTGAGCAAACCGTCCAGGAAGTACCCGAGAGCGCCCGGCACCAACATCAGAATGATGACTGCCATCACTCGCGAGAACGCGTTCACGCTCACATAGACGCTCTCTCTGGAGCGTTTCTTGTGATCTTCGGGGTCAAGGTCGCTGGACATAATTCGATAATTCCGAAGAAAACCGGGGGCGGAAGAGGAGATTTCCACGGATAATCCGCACAAAGTCAACCCTGACCTATCCAAGTTTTCCAGGAAACCCTAGAAATCTTAACGTGGGCAAGCATACTGAGAAAAATGAATGATCGCGGGAATTTCCCCACTTTAGGTTGCTTTCGACGCCAGATTCGCTAGGAGCTTTACTTTGCCAACAGAACGCAAGAAGACCGCCAGCCCAAAAGCAGCGGTAAAGTTGTCGACTGCAAAGCCGGGCAAGAAGGCGACAGCAACCAAAGCAAAGTCTCAGACGAAAGCTATTGCGAAAACAACGACCAGTTCGAGTAAATCGAAACCCGCCCGGGGGTCGACTCCAGTCGAGACAAAAAAAGTAGTCGAGACAAAAAAAGCTATTGTTTCGAATAAGACAAAGCCAAAGATGAAGGAAACTTCCAAGGCGATTGGTGCGAAAACAGTCGCAACAAAATCGCCAGTAAAGAAAACACCCCTTAAAGGGAAAGTAGAACAGAAGCCAGCCAAGTTGATTGCTCAGAAGCCTCTAAAAACGAGTGCTTCGAGTGGAAAACCGGTTCCCAAACCTGCCACTCCCCAGAAGAAGCCGATCGCCCCCGAAGCCAAGATCGCAGCGGTCAAACCCGCTGCGAAGGCCAAGGTTATGAAGGCACCCTCAAAAAAAGCCGATCCGGTTCCTCCACCAACAAACACAAAGCCGGACATTGTCGCCAAGATCAGAAATGCTCAGGCGATGAAAGAGCTCCGCAAGGATTTAGCCCAGCCAACCCCTAAACCATCCCTCGTCCAGACGACGCCAACGCCAAAGCTTGAAAAAGGGAAGGATCGACTGATCTTGATGGTCCGAGATGCCTATTGGCTTCACGCCCACTGGGACATCACTCGGCAATCTGTCGAACGCGCTCGCGTGTCGATTGCTGAGAATTGGCACACTGCAAAACCAATTCTGCGCATTCTCAAAATCGAAGATACTGGCACGACAAACAGTGCTGAAACCGTGTTTCGCGACATCGAGATTCATGGTGGTGTCCGGAACTGGTACATCGAACTCGAAACGCCAGGTAGTTCGTTCAAGCTGCTGATGGGTTATTTGACATCGAACGGGCGGTTCTTTGAACTTGCCCGAAGCAATGCAGTAACGATGCCGCCGCCAGGAGGAAAAGATGCCGCGGATGACCATTGGGCTGACATCGCCAAGGACGCGGAGAAGATCTATGCGATGAGTGGGGGATACAACGAAGACACACAGTCCGGCGATCTTGAAGAAGTATTCGAAGAACGACTCAAACGAAGCATGGACCCAGACGTTCTTTCGCAATTCGGAAGTGGCGCCGAGGGAAGCCTCAAACGACATAAACAATTTCACTTCGAAGTGAATGCGGAACTTATCGTTTTCGGTTCGACCCATCCAGATGCACATTTGCATGTCGGCGAAGAACCGGTCAAGGTGCGAAGCGATGGCAGTTTCTCGATTCGATTGCCACTCCCAGATAGACGTCAAGTTCTGCCAGCGACTGCCAAGAGCCGCGACGGTGTCGATGAGCAAACGGTAGTAATTGCAGTGGAGCGAAACACGAAAGTCATGGAACCTGTCTCTATGGATGCAGACGATCTTTAAGGGATAACTGTCTCTAGCCTCTTTCTCTCGGCTCTAGGAATGATCATTCAGCCCCAACCCGCAGCGTGACGGCTTGTTGATTTTATGGATTTACCACTGGCAAAGAAAATATCCTAACCCGAAGGGTGCGCGAGGTATTTTATGGGATTTTCCTTTGTCGCTTACGCTTCGGGTTAGGATTAAATCAGCAACACCTTGAGCCCGGCTTCCAATGCCAAAACCAAACGCTACGCTGGTGAATTTGGAGGAGTGTCACCTATGGTTCGGTTGCCGCAATTCGTTTGCTACCTGCTTCTTGTGTTTTGCTACCTGTTGCTTGTGTTGGTGTACTCAGCGAACCAAGATTGCATGGCTCAAGTTCCCAATTCGAATGGGACAATATCCACTAAAGCATGGGCCGAACATGTTGCAAAAGAGAAGTCGAGCCTGCGGGGATTGTTCGCAATCGATCTAAATACGGCGTGGGCGTGCGGCAGTGAAGGGACCATTATTCGTTGCCGCAACGCAACGCTACCAAGTATCGCTTTCGATGTCTTCGCGATTCCAGGCTTCGAAAAATCAGAGTTTCGCTCGATCCATGCCTGGGATGCAAATACCTGTATCGTTGCAACGGCTGGCCAACCTGCAAACATCTTCAAGACGACCGATGGTGGTCAAACTTGGAAAACTGTTTTCTCTAGCGATCGTGCGGCATCCTTCTTTAATGGAATGAAATTCTTCAATCCGTCGGAAGGTGTTGTATTTGGTGATCCTATTTCCGGTTGCCTCGAGTTGTTGGTCACGTCGAATTCAGGGGATTCATGGAAACGACTAAACGTCGAGAACTCCCCGCCAGTATTCGATGGCGAAGCGGGCTTCGCAGCCAGCAACAGCAGTATGCTTTTGTTGCGAGATGATGTGTGGATCGGTTTAGGTGGTCGCGACGGTGTCGCTCGAATTCTTCGTTGTACCGATTTTCGCAAGAACGCACCGCATAACAAACCACTGCACTGGAGTAGCATGGAGATTCCCTTGTTAGCCAGCAGCCCTTCTCGAGGGATTTTTTCTTTAGCCTCTGCTGGACAGTCCGTTGTCGCTGTGGGTGGTGACTATAAGGAGATGGACAACAAAAATGGAACGATTGCGGTTTCAGATTTGGCCGGTAAATCGTGGCGAGTGCCCGTCCTGCAATCCACTCGAGGTTTTCGCTCGTGCGTCATCTTTTCAGCAACTGACCAACATTGGATAGCCGTTGGACCAACAGGTTCGGATGCCGCAACGGAACTTGATCGTTGGCAGCCACTTTCAGATACAGGATTTCATGCCTTGCATGTGGCATCGGACGGTTTTGTGTGGGCGGCTGGAGCTGGAGGGCGAGTTGGTCGATGGATCGATCCGAAATAGCTGGAGAAAAAGAAACGCTTACGGGTATCTTAAAAATCCCTTGCTAGTTCCCAATGCGGTGGCTGTTTCGACCTTCACAAACGGAACCGAGTTCGTATAACGGAACGGGGAGAGTGCGTTTCATGAAACACCAACGGCGTTGGAAATCGAGTATATGATTGAGTTAGGCGTTAACATTGACCATGTCGCGACCATTAGACAAGCTCGAAGAACGTACGAACCCGATCCTGTCGTTGCGGCAGCGTTGGCCGAGTTGGGTGGAGCCGATACGATCACAGTACATCTTCGGGAGGATCGACGGCACATCCAAGATCGCGACGTACGCGTTCTTAAAGAGACAGTCCATATCAAATTGAATTTCGAACTCTCCTGTGCTCCGGAGATCGTCGGCATTTGCTGCGATACGCATCCCCATCAAGCTACGTTGGTTCCAGAAAAACGTGAAGAGGTAACAACCGAAGGTGGGCTCAATCTGCTTGGGGATCCGCCCGCAGTCAAAGAAGCCATCGCACGACTCCATGCATGCGGGATCGAAGTCAGTCTCTTCATCGATCCGGATCCACAACAAATTGAGACCGCAAAGGCACTCGGTGCGAAAGCGATCGAACTTCACACCGGGCAGTATGCACTGTCCAAGGGTGCTGAGCAACGAGCCGAACTCGATCGATTGATCAAAGCCGGAGTGATCGCTAGCGACTTAGGATTACGACTGCATGCAGGGCATGGCCTCACCTATCAAAACGTTTTGCCGATCGCATCGATTCCAAATATGTTCGAGCTTAATATCGGACATAGTATCGTGAGTCGGGCTGTTTTCGTCGGATTTCAAAACGCAGTCGCCGAGATGAAACGGTTGATTTGCCAAGCGGCATCGTAGCGATTTCGTGTTCATTCTCTGATTCACGAGTTCAAGACATTTGAGGTACAATGGGAAGGGAATCGAGACTTACGGTCTCGTCCCCAACGACTGGAGTTGACCGAAATGTCTGTGAAGCACTGTTTCTATGTTTTCGTCACCGCAGCAAGCATCGGTTTGGTTGTATCCGAATGCTCGAAGGCCTTTGGGGGGGAATTCGACAGCAGATTAGCAAAGTTCATGGGCTCGAAATGCCTCGATTGCCATACTGGGAAATCTGCTGAAGCTGGCTTCGATTTGAGCCAAATGCTAGACCGCGGGCTTACCCAGGAGAATCTGAACGCATGGGCCTTGATTTACGATCGAGTACAAGCCGGCGAGATGCCGCCAGACAACTCCGTGACCGAAGAGCAAAGGAGTGAATTCACTCGTACCTTGTTCCCAATCCTTGTGGACTTTGACAAACAGTTGATCGCGGCGCGGGGA
The DNA here is from genome assembly GCA_021300155.1 of Pirellula sp. Classification (GTDB taxonomy): domain Bacteria; phylum Planctomycetota; class Planctomycetia; order Pirellulales; family Pirellulaceae; genus JBKCUI01. The sequence continues at coordinate 35,400 of JAJTID010000022.1, read as the reverse complement.
AGAACGACCCTTCGGCGATTGAACCGCTACGAATATGAAAACACTTTGAGAGAATTGCTCGATGCCCCGTGGTTGCAACTGAAGACGATGTTGCCCGAGGACGGCGAGCTCTTTCGATTCAACAAGGTAAGCGAAGCTCTCGATGTGTCGCATGTCAACATGGCTCGATACATGCAAGCTGCAGATTATGCATTGCGACAAGTGATTTCCGATCGTCTCGATGCTCCAACATCGAAGATCACTCGCTACTATGCTCGCGAGCAAGCTTCCTTCAATCGAAAGACACACTACACCGTATTCAATCGAAGCCCCGAACGCGCCGTCTTTCCATTGATCGATTACGCTCCGGATCTGGCCGTTCTTCGCGATGATAAGCATCCTTTCACGGTGGGCGAAGCGAATCCGGAACAACGGGAGCGAGAAGCATTTGGTGTCGTCGCTAGTAGCTATGAGCCGATTGAACCCAGATTCTCGGACTTCAAAGCACCGCGATCAGGACGGTACAAGCTTCGCTTCAAGGGTTATACCTTTTGGGCAGAAGGGGAAGAGAAAAAATGGTGGCGACCGGATCGCGAGAAAACTTCGATTGGCCGAAGATCGGAACCTGTTGTCATCTATTCCGAGTTGCCTCCACGTCAATTGCGACGCATCGGTGAGTTCGATTTTCAAATTCAACCTTCCGTACAAGAGCTTGACGTGTACTTGCTGGAAGGGGAAACGATTCAACCCGATGCCGTCAGGCTTTTTCGCTCGCGTCCATCCAATTGGCACAATCCGTTGGCGGAAGAGGACGGGATGCCTGGCGTGGCGTTTAGCTATCTAGAAGTGGAAGGTCCAATTCTAGAGTCATGGCCGACTGCAGGCCATCAATTGCTATTCGACACGCTGCCAAGTGCTAGGGTTCAAGGGACTTATCAGGTGGTGTCCAACGATACAACGGTCGACGTCGATCGTCTCATTCGCCGATTCCTAACGAAGGCTTATCGACGAACGGTATCCGAGGAAGATGCAAAACGATTCACTGCCGTCGCCAAAAATGCTTTATCGAAGGGGCATTCCTTTCAAGAATCCATGATTGCAGCTTACGTTGCGGCGTTATGTTCACCTGACTTTATTTGTGTAACAGAACCGGTTGGGAAGCTGGACGCTTTATCGGTTGCTTCGCGGTTGAGTTTGTTTCTTTGGAATAGCCAACCTGATGAATCGCTGATCGAGCTTGTTGAGCGTAATGCTATTGGTGATCCGACGAGCCTACGAGATCAAGTTCGCAGCATGCTCGATCATCCGAACTCGCGACGATTTGTAGATGCGTTCCTCGCGTATTGGTTAGATCTTCGGAAAGCAAACGACACATCCCCTGACGAGATCCTTTACCCTGATTATTATCTTGACGATTCCCTCGTCGACGCATCGCTCGAAGAGACGCAGCTTTTTTTAAACGAAGTGATTCAGAAGAATCTCTCTGTCGGTACGTTCATTGATTCGGACTTTACCTTTGTGAATGAGCGATTGTCGAAACACTACGAGTTCCCGCTGTTTGAAGGAACCCATTTGCGCAAAGTGTCAATACCGCCGGATAGCCCGCGCGGAGGCCTGCTCACGCAAGCCAGTGTGTTGAAGGTCACAGCGAATGGCACAACAACCTCACCTGTGTTGCGAGGTGTTTGGGTCAACGAGCGAATTCTAGGTACGAAAATTCCACCGCCACCCAAGAGCGTTCCAGCGATTGAGCCAGATACGCGAGGTGCGACGACCATTCGACGGCAGCTTGAATTGCATCGAGCAGACGCAAGCTGCGCCGGTTGCCATTCCAAAATCGACCCGGTTGGATTCGCGTTAGAGAGCTTTGATGTCTCTGGTGGTTGGCGAACTCACTATCGAAGCTTGAATGAGGACGGAGAGAAGATACTTGGCTTTGGCAAGAATGGCCAGCCATTCACATTTCGAAAAGGGCCCGCCGTGGATGCGTCTGGAATCTTGCCTTCGGGAGAAGAATTCAAGGACATTTTCGAACTTAAGACGCTTCTGTTGAAGAATCAACGGGGACTTGCTCGAAATCTCTTGAACCAATTGTTAGTATATTCGACAGGTTCGTCTCCTCGATTCAGCGATCGTGTCGAGGTAGAGCGGATGCTAGACCGACTGGAACCAGATGGGTTTCCTGTTCGCTCGATGATCGAAGAGATTGTTTGCAGTCCTATGTTTTTGAACAAGTAGGTTTGTTATGGCCGTCCTCTTGAAAAATATGTCGTTGAGCCGTCGGTTTATTTTGCGAGGGATGGGAGTTGGGCTGGCCCTTCCGTTTCTCGATGCAATGCGTCCTGCTGTGGGCCGAGAAACAAACCGCGATCGAGAGACTGGTTCCGCGGTCGCTCCTCGTCGCATGTTGGGCATCTGCAACAACCTCGGTTTGTTACCTGAACACTTTTTTCCAACAAGCGCCGGACGCGATTACACTCTTTCGCCTTATCTCGAGACTTTAAAGAAGCATCGCGACGACTTCACTGTCTTTAGCGGCGTGTGGCATCCGGATGTGGATGGAGGGCACCCGGCCGACATCTGCTTTTTGACAGCCGCACCTCACCCAGGTAGCGGTGGATTCCGGAACACCATTTCGCTAGATCAATTGATCGCAGAACAGATTGGCCATCTCACACGTTTTCCTTCGATGACGCTCGGCGTGAACGTGAAACAAGGACTGCGGAGTTTGTCGTGGACGGGTGCAGGGGTCCTGATCCCATGCGAAGAGAAACCCTCCGCCGTGTATCGACAATTGTTTCTTCAAGGGTCGGAGTCGCAGGTCGCGCAGCAAGTTCGAAAGCTAGAGTTGGGACAGAGTATCATGGACTCCGTCGCGGACCAGACAAAATCGTTGATGAAAACACTTGGCCCGAAAGATCGCGAACGTGTGGATCAATATTTGACGGGAGTACGAGACCTAGAGCAACGATTGGAAGCATCCAAGGCTTGGGAGGCGATTCCGAAACCACAGCCCAAAGGGGAACAGCCAAAAGATCCATCGGATCCCAAGGAGTATATGGACAAAGTTCGCCTCATGTATGACATGGCGCGATTGACATTTGAAACCGATTCGACGCGGGCTGTCACGCTGATGTTGGATAGCGTGAACTCACCTGCGATCGATTTGCACGGAACCGACATCACTGACGGTTATCACAATCTATCGCACCATGGAAAGAGCAGCAGCAAGTTAAAGCAACTCGAAGCCATCGATCAGTGGCATATGCGCTTGTTGGATCAGTTGTTCTCCGACTTGAAGGGCATCTCCGAAAATGGAGAGACGTTGTTCGATCGAACGATGGTGCTATACGGTAGCAACCTGGGGAACGCCAATACGCACGTCACAACGAATTTGCCCGTCTTACTTGCCGGCGGTGGCTTCCGACACGGTCAACACTTGGCATTTGATACGCAGAACAATTACCCGTTGCCCAATCTTTTCGTATCGATGCTTCAGCGAATGGGGCTACCAGCCGAACGGTTCGCAACCTCTACTGGAACGATGCGAGGGTTGGAGGCATAGTCATTGGAGGCATAGTCAGTATATCGATTCGATCAAACGCGGCCCTAAGCTAGACGCGTGACAATGAACCACGGATCAACCCCGCAAAACAGATAATTCAAAATGTCTTCGTACGGTTGCTCCATATTTTTGGGCCTATGTGCTTGTATGCAGTTGTAGCTTCTGTACAATTCGTAAACAGGTGTGCGTGATTCCAAATCGCAATTTGGACTGCACCCTCAGTCATTCCCGTTTCTGGCCTCTTTGTGGAGATCTATGCCAATGTATGCCAATGTATGCCAATGTATGCCAATACGTTAGAAGTTTTGTTTTTGTCGGCGGATTATCTTTAGGTTTAGGATTCGCTAGTCCGTCGTCTTTGTGTGCATTTCAGGTCGAGGAGCCGGAACCTCCTGTAGTTACGATAGAAGACTGCAAAGAAGAATGTTGGAGGAAATATTTAGAGACGCTCGCTGACATCGATTTCGAATATGACAGGTTACGCGAAGATATTGAATGTAGATATTCAAATGAAAAATGGCGACTAGAGCAGGAGATAGAAGGCTACCAGAACGATCCAAACCTGTCCGCTGCAGATAGGGAACGGCTGATTCGTGATGCACAAGCAACCCTTGCTCAACTGCGAGTTGACGAGGCTCGTGAACTATTGGAAATTGAACGGGCGAGGGGTGAGGCAATACGTTTGGCTGCGGAAGAGCTTGATAGATGCCGCGCTGGATGCAATGTCAATCCCGTCCTGGCACCTGAGCCCATCCCAGATCCAATACCATAGACTTGGCTCATATCTCTGCTTCTGAAAGAATTTTCAGCAGGAACAAGCTTCCTGCCTAGCTGAGAAATAGTTCACCTTAAGGGAGTTTTGCTGTGGTGCGTTTCCTGTTGATTGCGGTTCCGTTTTTGCTTTGCAATATTGCTCGCGGGCAATCTAGCGACCGGAAAAGTGAAGACTTAGCTAACTTTGTTTTCGAAGATGCGTTAGTTGTATTGACGATTGACGATTTATCCGCCCTAACGAAATCCATTCAATCGCATGAACTGTTTTCGCAGCTAACAGAACAGACAAAGTCCACGGATCCGTTTTCGATTTTGCTTAACTGGCTTTCGGCCAAAGTATACGTCGGTTTGCATCGGAATCAGGCAATAGAAAAGTCGGGCTTTTCGAGGGAAGAGGTGTCTGACGCGTTCACTGGTCAAGTGGTTTTTGCAGTCTATCCGGACTTGGATGGTTTATCTTTTTCGATCATTGCAGATTCCGAGGGGAACGATATTGTTTTTGAGCGTGTCGTTGACTTTTCTTTGAAGCGAACATTAGGCCTTCAGAGCTTGCAGTGGAAGGAAGAGTCTTATCAAAATAGACTGTTGCAAACGTGTGTTATTGGTCCTGGAGATCTGAAGGTCGGCATTGTTGCGGTCAACGGGAAGATACTTATTGGTTCGCATTTGGATCGGCTGTGCCAGTTAGCTTCGTGCGTTGAAAGGAGTACCAAGTTAGACACTTGTCTGTCCCGACATTCCGACTGGGTTGATTTGCGTAAAAGCGCGGCGCTCGAGTCTTCTCCCTGCCTATTGTCGCTGTTTGCTCGCCCGTCTGCGCTTTACAAATATTTTGGGAGTCAACAACGCAACGCATTCGGAGAGTTCTTTACTGCACGAAACTTTCTTCAGCACTGTTGTGAGTCTATTGCGATTCGACTCACTCAACCGGACAGCAGCAAGTCGAAGAGAGAATTTGAAGTTGGCATTCGAACCAAGATTCACGAAGAAACTCAACTTCGAGAATCCATCACTGGAATATTCAAGCATCAACTCGAACTAAAGGACTTAATGGTTGTTGCACCAGAGGATGCAATCAGCGCTAGCTTTGTTTTTGATTCCGCAGAGTCTTTCGGCCAGTTGTTGGCGGAGGTTACTCTTGCGCCAAAAGGCTTTGGTACCACTTTAACGATGAAGAACATTCAAAAAAGCAACCCATTGCCAATCCAAAATCGGTTTGTATGGATTCAGAATGCAGATGGAAGTACAAGCGCACAGATACCCGTAACCAATAGGGATGAGGCTGATCAATGGTTGAAAAAGAAGGTTCAGTCCACTGTGCTGAATTCCCCGCTGTTGAGTGCTAAGTTTAAGGAGAGTACTACCGCATTCCATCAGAGTAGAAATATCGCTATACCGAAGCCAGCAGACGAGTTGTCGAATTCACGAGGAACATTTTTTAATCTGCAAGGAAATCCAGGCGGCTTCTACGGAGCAGTAGGTCGTGTTGATTCCAATATACTTTACACGTCTTCTGTTGATAAGTTTTTGAACGACAAAGTGGAGGCTGACGATTCACTCCTAGACGCTGCTGGCTTTCAGTTCGTTTTGGATGAGTGCAAATCTCTGGCAAACGCGACGGATAGAATTGTGATGATTCATTATTTTGATATGCCATCGTGGATTGAAAACGCGTCAAAACGAGAGAAACGGACCAGCCAACTGTCGAGCGATGAATTTTGGGAAAAAGCAAACACAGTCCTTATACAAGAAGCGGGTCCAATCGGTGCTTTAGTTAGGAAAACGCAAGTTGGTATTGCGATAGATCTGTTCATGGTGAAACGCCGTTAGTTGAAGTCAGGCTTCGAATCCACCGAACCAAACCACTTGGGAGCTTTGTATAGATCGACAAGAAATGATCGATTAGATCAAACGTGAGCCAGTACGCGTGACGAAGAACGACGGCACAATCCATGTGATTCCGTCGCTCGAATGGTGTCTAATCATGCCAATAACAGCTCATGTGCTTTATCGAGCGGAAGCTGGTAGATTGAGAACGCATTGTCTTTCCCTTGTCTGTATGGCTCGCGTTGAGCCGTTGGAAACCTCGGAGATTCTCTAAGCGTACCCGTACCGTTCTGCGTAGGATTTCCAGTTTTGCAAAACAAGAGTTTCTGTTGCCTCGTCGAGACCGAAGCGATTGGTTTTGTACTCCTTCTCATCTTGGGTTCGTTTCGTCAGCGAATCTCGAATGGACTCGAATCCACCTAAATCGAGTTGTTGATAGATGGATTCAACGACACCAGCGGGGTTCGCTACCAACTCTTCGTATCGCACGTCGATGATTTGCGATTGCGTTAACCCTTGCCTGCCGACTTCAAAGGCATCGTACATCCGATTCAAGCACCGGAAAACAAACGGCTGCAGCTCTTCATCGGTATGCGGGCGTTGCAGGCCTTGAATGGATTCGAGCGACTTCCATAGCTTGAAGGTCGACGGATAGAGTTTTCGCGGGTCGCGTACGATGTGTATGAATTTGGCGTCGGGATACATCTCACGCAATATTCCAATGCGTCCCGTGTGAGGTGGGCTCTTCAAGATGAGCGGCTTTTGGGTCTTGTAGGTGAGTGCTTTGAGGAACCAATCAAAAAGATACTTCCAACGCGCAAGCTGTTCTGGTTCGAAGGTGTCATATGCCAGCGTGTTTTCATCCACGAAGCCATGCTGAGGAAACATCATATACGTGTAGGGCGTTGGTGCACCGAGGTTCATCAATGCAAATTCGTCTTCTTGTGGAAGCGACCATCCGGCCTTCATGTTGTCCATGGGTCGTTTGTCAGGTAGCACCCACCCAAAAAAACGGGTGACCATCGCCTCGGTGAGGAGAAAATGCCAAGGGGCAAAGCATTGAAAAGTTGTTGGGGATGCAAAACGATTGTCAAAGCCCAGCAGTTCATGCAAAAGGGTTGTGCCGCTTCGCCAATGGCCGAGTACAAAGATCGGTGCTTGGGGGAGTTGCGTATTCGCAATCGCCCGACCGAACAAGACATGTTGTGAGGCGGCCATCAAATCGGTGAACGGCATGAATGCCGAAACACCGGCTGCGATGTGCAATCGCGTGAGACGGACTTGAAATCGATTTCTCACCAAGTGAGGAATCCAGACTTTGGAAGGCATACCATGCCAAAATCGTGGAGCCCAGGTTGGATAGGAGTTGGTATTGTTCTGGCCCGAAGACATCCCGAGTACGAAGTTTGCTAGCGATCGTCAAAAAGAGTTCATCCGAGGACTCTTCCTCGCATGCTACATTACTAACCGCTCCCGTAAACCGATATAGACATCTAGAGAGATTTCTGGCTAACTTCCAAATTCTGATCGGAATTTCTCAAGAACGGCGGCAAAAACTTTATGGGCGCATGGATGCGAGCCATTTCCAAATACAAAGATGCAGTAGTACCCATCGGGATTATCGGTTGCCTCGTCGTCATCTTGGTGCCGTTGCCTCCCGCACTGCTCGATATCTTGTTGTCCGCTAATATTGCGATCGGCGTCATCGTTCTCTTGACGACGATTTTTATTCAATCGCCGTTGGAGTTCAACATTTTCCCAGCCATGTTGGTCGCGACTACATTGTCACGACTGGTGCTCAATTTAGCCACGACACGCCTAGTCTTGACGAGAACGGGAGACGAAGGGCTCGATGCAGCGGGAGATGTGATTCGCGCGTTCGGAGAGTTTGTGTCTGGCGACTCAATCGAAGTCGGGATCATCCTCTTTGTGATTATCTTCTTGATCAACTTTATCGTCATTACAAAAGGTGCATCACGTATTGGTGAAGTCGCCGCGAGATTCGCATTGGATGGGATGCCTGGGCGTCAGATGGCTGTCGATGCGGATTTGAGCGCGGGAGCGATTGACGAAAAAGAGGCGCAACGTCGACGCGAGGAAATCACCCAGCAAGCGGACTTTTATGGAGCGATGGACGGTGCGTCGAAGTTTGTTCGCGGTGACGCAATCGCAGGGATCGCGATTACATTTATCAATTTGTTCGGCGGTTTGTACATGGGGTACATGTACGCCGACATGACACTCTCCGAAGCTGCACAAGTATATTCAAAATTGACGATCGGTGACGGATTGGTAAGCCAAGTGCCCGCGTTCTTGATCTCGTTGGCAGCAGCATTGCTCACTACACGAAGCACGCAGAAGTCAAACTTCTCAGGCCAGTTTCTAGGTCAGATTTTTTCTCGCCCGGAAGCGTTGATCATCTCCGGTGTTTTCTTACTATTGCTGATCTTCACTGCTTTACCGACACTTCCGATGTTGACGATGGGAGTTGGCTGTATTGCTTTAGCGGTAGTGATGAAGCGACAAGCGAAACAGCTTGCGACCGAAACCACCGCCAAAGAGAAAGCTGCGACCAGTGCCACGAAAGAAGCGCCGCCCGAAAAGAAAGCGGAAGACTTCCTTGAAGTCGATGCGATGCGATTGGAGTTGGGGGCAAAGTTGATTGCACTTGCGGATCCAAATCGCGGTGGAGATTTGATGAAGCGGATCTCCACTGTCCGAGCGACGTTGGCGAGCGAGATGGGGATACTTCTGCCAATGCTCCGAATCAAAGATCGTATGAGCCTACCAGAGTACTCGTATGAACTTTCCATGAACGGAAACAAAATTGCCCAAGGATCGCTAAGAACCGATCGATTGCTCGCGATCGATAGTGGCTTGACATTAGGACCGATCGCGGGCGACGAGACGACAGAACCGGCATTTGGAAAGAAAGCATTTTGGATTGACCCACGTCAACGGCAGCAAGCTGAGATTTATGGTTACCAAGTGGCCGAATGCGCAGCGGTACTTGCAACCCACGTGCAAGAAACGGCTCGCCAACATGCGGAAGAATTGTTGACACGCGAAGTTACGAAGCAGTTGATTGAGCAGCTCAAGAAGGGTTCACCAACGATCGTGGAAGAGCTCATTCCAGGATTGATGAAACTATCCGAGGTACAGCAAGTGCTTCAGAATCTACTGCGAGAAGATGTTCCTATCCGACAACTCGGAGTCATCTTAGAAACGTTGGGTGATTTCGCGCATCGAGTGAAAGACCCGATCTGGCTCACAGAATACGTTCGACATCGATTGGCCAGAACGATTTCACACCGTTACCGCGACAGTGCGGGTGTTCTGAAAGTGGTTACGCTCGATCCTGCAATGGAGGATCGAATTACGGCGGGTTCGGAGCAGACGGAACGAGGGATCTTTTTGCGAATGTCCCCGGAGACGATCAACAAGACGTGTCAACGCATCGCTGAGCATCTGAAGAAATTAGAACAACAGAGTCGACCACTTTGTGTACTTGTTAGTCCAAAGATTCGCGTGCCATTGCGGCAAATGACCCAAGAGAATCTGCCTCATGTTCGGATCTTGAGTTACAACGAAATCTCTCGAGACACGAATGTAGAATCCGTCTCGATGGTCAGCGATTGATTTCATCGCTACTTATAACTTGACGGTTCGTTGATTGATTTGCCTCGAGCAAAGATGTTATGCCAACCAAACGCGTTAGTTGTGAAGTTAATTATGCGGCCTTTCGGGCCGGCAGCAAAACGCCAATAGTTACGATTTAGATCGAAAGATTCTGATCAAAAAAACCAACGGTCCGTTTGGCAGTTCGCCATCGAGGGCGATAGAGAGGCTGCCAAACGGACCGTAATGGTTCAATCGCTGATTGCACTCCGACGGTGAATCTCTGATTCGGGCTAGATGACCAAATCGGCTTCGTCGCGTCCTGGGGATGGAACCCAGTACTTGCCATCCTTGTCAGGTTGCAATGGAGCTTCACGTTTAAAGGTGTCCATAGCATCGGTGTTCGCAAGAGCCACTTTGCTGTTGATGCAATCATCCCACTTGAGCATCTTGCCGGTGTAAGTGGCCATTCGGCCCATGATTGCGGTCATCGTGCTGTACGCACCGTAATCACCTTCGTTGGGGATCACGCCATTGCGAATCGTTGCGAACAAATCGACATGCTCTTTTGCGTGCCCTTGTTCGTTCGCAGGTGCTTTCCAGATTTCTTTGTTGTTCTTGTCGTAGATCTTTCCTGCGTTGATTTCGCACCAACCATTGGTTCCGTGGGCAAACTCTTTGACCGCATTCCAGCAACCAGGAATTTGACGGCAATGGCTGATCATCTTGGTGCCATTAGCGTAGGTGTATTCTACAAAGTGGTTATCGTAGATTTGACCAACGTCGGTTCGGAACTGTCGACCACCTGATCCTTGTGCTTCGACGGGGTGACCGTCCATCAGCCAATTGATCACGTCCAGGTTGTGGATGTGTTGTTCGCAGATATGGTCACCGCACAACCAGTTGAAGTGGTACCAATTGTGGATTTGATACTCTAGCTCGGTTTGTTCTGGCAATCGATTCTTTTGCCACAGACTTCCTTGATTCCAATAGGCTCGCGCCAGAACGATATCTCCGATTGCACCGTCCCGCAGTTTCTCGATTGTCGCACGGTACCCGGATTCATGCCGACGTTGAAGTCCTACGGCCACCGCCAGTTTCTTTTCTTTTGCAATTTTATTGGCCTCGAGAACACGTCGCACTCCTGGAGCGTCGGTAGCTACAGGCTTTTCCATGAATACGTGCTTGCCAGCTTTCACGGCCGCTTCAAAGTGCAATGGACGAAATCCAGGAGGTGTTGCCAGGATAACAAGGTCTACATCGCTTTCAAGCAATCGTTTGTATGCATCAACTCCGACGAATTTTCGGTCTTCGAGGGCAACGAGTTTCTCATGTTTCTTCGAAATTGACTTGAGCGATTCCGTCATTCGATACTCGAAGGGGTCCGCAACTGCAGTCAATTTGAGGCGGTTTGACTCGCTGTGGGTATCGAGAGCTTGGGTAGCGGCGCCGGTTCCGCGACCACCGCAACCTACGAGACCAATCTTGATTTCGCCGCTATCGAACATGTGTGCAGCGCGACTGATTGGGAGAGCAGTTACAGCAGTCATGCCTGCCGCAATCGCACCACCCGTTTGGAGGAACGCACGTCTGGTTTCTTTTTGGTTGATAGGTTGCTGGCTCATAATGAATGTAAGTTCGTGGGTTGTGCTCTAGGACTTTGGATGTGGTTAAAAAGTTTTGGTCGACAAAAATAAAAAATAAGCCATGGAGAGGAGGGGCTGGTGCTCCACGATGACCTGGCGACCGTGGAGGACGATCGCTTCAGGAGTCGAAGAGGGGTTGATTGTCAGGCCAACATGGAGCACCGGCAGGTTCGCTACCATTCAAGGAAGTTTAAATGCCCGAAAGGTTAGCTAAGGGCGGCTTACCGCCACCCAAAAGGAATATAGTCCGTCTAGAATGATTCTGCAACCCATTGGATCTGGAAGAAATAGGCCTTGAGAAGCGAGGTTACAGCCGATAACTTGCTGCCGAGTCTAGAATTATGGATGTTTTACGCGGATTGACCCTCATTTATGCACAAGTATCGAACCCACAACTGCAACCAACTTCGACTATCCGACGTTGGCCACGCCGTTCGTCTCTCCGGTTGGGTTTTTCGTGTTCGCGATCACGGGAATCTTTTATTTGTTGACTTGCGAGATCATTACGGTCTGACGCAGGTTGTGATTGACAAAGACAGTTCTGCCTTTGCGTTGATCCAAGGGGTCAAACTGGAGTCAGTGATTCGAGTCGATGGCAAAGTGCTTGCCAGGAAAGCGGATCAAATCAACTCGAATCTACCGTCAGGTGAGATCGAAGTCCGGGCTGAAGAGATCGAACTCATGTCCGAGGCTGCGGAATTGCCGTTGCCGGTGGCTGGCAATGCGGAGTATCCGGAAGAGATCCGACTCCGGAATCGTTTCTTGGATTTGCGACGTGAGAAGCTTCATGCCAACATCGTATTGCGCAGTCAGGTGATTGCTAGTTTGCGTCGACGGATGATCGATCAAGGGTTTACCGAGTTTCAAACTCCGATCTTGACCGCATCCAGTCCCGAGGGGGCGCGAGACTTTTTAGTCCCATCTCGTTTGCACCATGGCAAGTTCTACGCGTTGCCACAAGCACCTCAGATGTTCAAACAACTGCTGATGGTCGCGGGCTTTGATCGATACTTTCAAATTGCTCCTTGCTTCCGAGATGAAGATGCGCGAGCAGACCGATCTCCGGGCGAGTTCTATCAGCTCGACTTTGAAATGAGCTTTGTAACGCAAGAAGATGTCTTCAATGCGATCGAACCTGTATTGCATGGCGTCTTCGAGGAGTTCCGAGGTGGCAAACACGTGACGCCGCCTCCGTTTCCTCGAATCGCGTTCAAGGACTCGATGTTGAAGTACGGTAGCGATAAGCCTGACCTTCGCAATCCGATTGTCATTTCGGATGTCACCGAGGTCTTCCGAGGCGGCGGCTTCGGCGTATTTGCAAAAGCGATCGAAGAAGGCTCCGTGGTGCGGGCGATTCCTGCACCGGGCGCAGGCGTTCGCGCTCGCAGCTTCTTCGATGGTACCAACCAATGGGCCAAAGACGAAGGGTACGCAGGACTTGGCTATATCAATTTCAAGGGTGGTGAAGGTGGTGGAGGTGTCGCAAAGAACTTGGGCCCAGAGCGAGTGGCTCAACTAGTATCGCAAATGCAACTGGGGCCAGATGACGGCGTCTTCTTTGCGTGTGCAAAGCCGAACGTTGCAGCCAAGCTAGCGGGACTTGCTCGGACACGCGTTGGGCAAGAGCTCGATTTGATCGAGAAGAACACCTTCAAGTTCTGCTGGATCGTTGACTTCCCCATGTTCGAGTGGGATGAGTTGGAGCAGAAAGTGATCTTTAGCCACAATCCGTTCTCCATGCCTCAGGGAGAGATGAATGCCTTGGAGACACAGAACCCGTTGGACATTCTGGCATTTCAGTATGACATTGTCTGCAATGGCATCGAGCTGTCGTCGGGTGCGATTCGAAATCATAAGCCTGAGATCATGTACAAAGCGTTCGAGATAGCGGGCTATGATCGAAGCGTCGTAGATGAGCAATTCCGTGGCATGATCAATGCGTTCAAATACGGGGCTCCTCCTCACGGAGGGTCAGCACCTGGAGTTGATCGTATCGTGATGCTTCTAGCGGACGAGCCAAACATTCGGGAAGTGATTCTGTTCCCAATGAATCAGAAGGCCGAAGATTTGATGATGGGTGCACCGTCCGAAGTGAGTCCAAAGCAACTTCGCGAGTTGGGAATACGTTTCATCGGGGATACGAAACCGCAATCCTAAGGATGCAATCCTTAGGTGCTGTGCATGTCAAAGCTCTTCGGATCCGTCACCGGCTGGATTCACGATGGGTGCAGGTGCAGGAGCCTTTAATCGAAATACGGTGCCTACTTCGATTTCGGGGCGATCGGCTAGATCGGTTTCGAATCGAATAAAGCCTCGCGTTTCTTTTCCGTACTCACCCTCTTTGGCCTTCAACATCAGCTGGAGGGGTTGAATCGCCTTGGCTTCTTCGCTCAACTTCACGTCGACATCGAAGACATCGCTGTTTACGCTCTTGATCAAAAATGGCGATTGACTCTTCAAAACGATGAGCTGTTTTACTGGCTCTTGGGCGAGGATATCACCGAGAGAAACGGTCGTGGGTGAAGCGGTGATGCCGGCAACAATATTGGCCATGACTCGAAGGGGAATCTTGGTCAAGTTGCGGTCGTTGGTAACCACGATAAGCTCACTTTGAAACGGCCCCTCTGGTGCTTGATCGTTCATCTTCAACGCGATGTTGTAACGCACTCGGCCAGCGTTCCTGGACTCTTCTTCCGCTGTCGCTGAGAAGAAGGCTTCACTCGTCGTCAGGCCTTTGATTTGCCAATCGGAGCGGCCGGCATAGTCGAGCGCGACAGAGACCGTTTTCTCTTTCCCGTGTTGAATATTGCCAAACGAGGCCTCGCCTGGATTGAAGACCACGTCGGTGCGAACGTAACCTTTTACATGGAGTTGTACTTCGCTGAATGAAGGGCGATCGAAGGTCACGGTCAGCGTTGCGGCGCGTTGCCCCGTGTGCGTGTCCGTATTGAACCGAGCCAAAATGCTGCCGCGCCCGCGAGGCGGAACTTCGTGCGTTTCGACGATAGGTGTCGTGCAACCGCAAGATGTGCGGGCGCTACGAACATGGAGCGGCTTATCGTAAGGGTTGTCAAAATAGAAACGATGTTCGGTCTTTGCAGCACGTGCCACCGTACCAAAATCATGGGAAGTCGAAGCGAACATGTTCGACGATTGAATAGCATGGGTTGGGCATACCCACAAAGCGACAATGGCCGTCGCTACAGCGAAGGATCGCATGAATTGGATCTCCACAGACAAAGATTGGGATTGGGTTCCGGCTATCGTAGACAGTTAGTCAACGCGTACGCTTCGTTGACATGGGAATCGCACAAGACAGTTTGGAGCGGCAAGTGAAATTCGTTGGTACTGTTCCATCGACCGTTTGGAGCGGGCCGGTACGAACGGGTTTTCGTACCTCGGTTATCAGCATCTACTTTTGTCGTTCCGCAGGTTTTAGACAGTATTTCTTCTATTTGGCTCAAGTCTCAGCGGCGAATCCAGAAATGAAGCAATCCTTCTCGAGGTTGCATAATCCTCGCCAACGAACTGACCTACCTTCCCAATTTATCTTGTCTTCCCGAATTCTATCTGCTATTCCCAACCGTAAACAAGGTTCGGCCTCCATCCGATCCACACAACCAGGGAAAGATGACCAAATGCAGTCCAACGCAACGACCATACCAACGCTAATTTGCCTCGTGACAGGTCTGGTCTTCTTTGGTGGCTGCCGGAGCAACATGGGGCAAAATGGATTTGGTGTCTCCCTTTTCCAGCAGGGTCGATATGCCGAAGCACTGCAGCAATTCGAATTAGCCAAGCAAGCTGATCCCTCGAATCCAGACGTTTACTACAATTTGGCTTCGACCTACCACCGGCTGGGTGTAAATGCGAAAGATGCCAAAATGATCGAGACATCGGAGGCTTTGTACAATCAATGCCTCGATCTGTCCCCCAATCATGTCGATTGCCACCGAGGGCTAGCGGTTTTGCTGGTCGATAGCGGAAGATCGGAAAAGGCTTTCTCGCTGCTCAAGAACTGGACGCAACGAACCCCAAATCTGTCCGACTCCCGAGTGGAACTGGCTCGACTACACCAAGAATTCAACCAAACCAAGGCGTCGGAGCAGTACCTCGACGAAGCCTTGGCGATGGATCCGCGAAATGCAAAAGCTTGGGCTGCAAAAGGGAAGCTCCGAGAAAACTCGGGCGAACTGATGCAGGCCGTCCAGAATTATCAGCAGAGCCTAGCTATCAACAACAGCCAGCCAGATCTCTTCCAACGGATCAGCGCCCTGAATGTTCGTATCGCACAGGCATCATCTGGGGCCCCGGGCGGTCCTAACGTGATTGCGGGGAATCCTGGCGCTCCAGGAGCAAATCCGACGTCACCGAACGAACCCAAGCGGTACTAGGTGTCCGTTGTTGCAAACGAAATAGTTGGTACAAAGAGCTCCGCACACTAGCCGTTACCGATGGAAAAATCCTTACAATCCACTGCTGTTCCAGCGGCGCGAAAACGCAATCTATACTTCTGAACAGCCCCACTTCAGGAGACATTATGAACGTCGTATTCCGCACCGTTGCGATTATCGCTTTTCTGCATTTACCTTCCGTAAATCAGGTTGTCGCTGCAGACAATGTATTGATGCTGCCCGAAGCCAAGAGCCCCAAGAACCCTCCGTCCATCGTTCTGCACGGTGGTGGTGTCATCACCGAGGATGTATTCGAGAAGTTTATCGAATTGGCAGGGGGCAAAGATGCCAAGATCGTGTTCGTACCGAGCGCAGGCTATCGTCAACAAGAATATGACTCCGAAGAAGCGTTTTTAGAAGACATCTCGGATCGCTATGGAGCATGGACTTATCTCGAACGCAGTGGACAAATCAAGAGCTTTCAATTCCTATACACCGACGAACCTGACGATTCTGACAATGAGGATTTCGTTCGGCCGCTTTTGAATGCTACCGGTGTCTGGTTTTCCGGTGGCGCCCAAACACGACTCAACTATCGGTATATTGCAGCGTTCCCAGAACAGACATTGTTTCAAAAAGCGCTGATCGACATTCTGGAACGAGGCGGCGTGGTGGGTGGCACTTCCGCGGGCATGGCGGCACTTCCGGAAATCATGACCCTCTGGCAGGAAGACGATGACGATGGGCGTCCTGCATCCGCCGTGGCCGCTCACGGATTCGGATTGATGCGGGGAGCCATCGTCGAGCAGCATTTTGATACCGTAGGTGGTCGACTCGAACGCTTCGCAGGTTTGCTTCGTGACACGAAGCGTCTGAACCGACTTGCGGGTCGAACCGACGCTGGCGAAACTATGATTGGACTGGCGATCGAAGAGAGTACCGCGCTCATCATTGAAGGAGATTCTCTGAAAACGATGGGACTGGGCAACAGCCATGTTTTCATTCGCGAACCCGAACTGCGCACGCTGGAATGGTATGAACTTTCATCCGACGAATCCGCGAAACTCAGACGAAAGCCCGAACGAGGGACATCGCTTATCCGAGTAAAGCCATGATCGTTGTCGACTTTCTTTGAACGGCGATCGAGTGGTTGTAGCCTCTTCACGACGCGAATTTAGCGACCATGGAATGGAGTCGTAGTTCAGGAAGATCATTCTGCTGGTGTTGTGACCGCAAAACCTCTGAAATTCCACCGCCCCGATCCAAAAGGATTACGGGATTCGAGGATGCCAGAAAGATGGGTTTAGCTACAATGGAGTGGTCGTTTTCCTCCACCCTGACGCTGCGGGACTATGTGTAACCTTTATCGTTTTGCCATTGCGACCTTGTCTCTGGTCGCTTGCTCATGTTCATCGCTGCGAGCGGAAACAGAGGTCGATTTCAAACGAGACATTCGACCGATCTTGTCGAATCGATGCTTTGCGTGCCACGGTCCCGACGAAGAGAAGATCGAATCGGGGCTTCGTCTAGACGATTTTGAGAAAGCTGTCGCGCCCACCGATTCTGGTGCCGCAGCAGTCGTCCCGGGGAAGTCGGAAGCATCCGAAATGATTCGTCGTATCGTTAGCACCGACGAAGATGAACGGATGCCTCCACCGCACTTCGCTTCGAAACTGACGGAGAATGAGGTTGCAAAACTAAAAAAATGGATCGATCAAGGAGCGAAGTACACTAAGCATTGGTCCTTCGATGCACTAGAAGTTCCCACCGTCGTCCCCGTTGATCCGCCCGAGGCTTTTCAGGCTTGGCGGAATTCTCCCATCGATCAGTTGGTGTTGCGTCAACTCACGAAGAAAGATTGGCTTCCTTCCAAACAAGCGGACAAGAGAGTCTTGCTTCGTCGGCTTTCCATCGATCTGACGGGATTGCCACCCTCGTTGCAAGAGCAACATGATTTTTTGCAAGACGACTCACCCTTGTCGTACGAACGGACTGTCGATAGGTTGTTGAACTCACCTGCCTTCGGTGAACATTGGGCACGCAAGTGGCTAGACATGGCTCGCTATGCAGATTCAGCAGGATATGCTGACGACCCTCCTCGAACAATTTGGGGATATCGCGATTGGGTGATTCGAGCTTTCAATGAGGGAATGCCATTTGATCAGTTCACTTTGGAACAATTAGCAGCGGATCTATTGCCGAACCCAACGGAGGATCAACTGGTTGCAACTGCATTCCATCGAAACACATTGACCAACAACGAAGGTGGGACGAACGACGAAGAGTTTCGAAATGTAGCTGTCGTGGACCGTGTCAACACAACGATGGCCGTCTGGATGGGAGTCACGATCGCTTGTGCGCAATGTCATAGCCACAAATACGATCCAATCTCGCATAAAGAGTACTTCCAAGTGTTTGCGATACTGAATCAAAGCCAGGACGCGGATCGTCGCGATGAAAGTCCCTTGCTTTCTTGGTTCACGTCTGAGCAAAGGCGAATGCGCGAAGATCTCGTCAAAGAGCAAGAATCGGTTCTGCAGCAATTAGAGATGGCTGACGAGTCGATGAAGCCAAAGCAGATCGCCTGGGAGAAAGAACTGACCGCTCCAGTGGAATGGACAAGTGTCTTCCCATCCAAAGTCACCGCAAAGACCAACTCTTCGATTGCGATCGATGATTCGGGAAAGATTCGAGTGCAGAATGATGCGGATAAAGATATCTATTCGATTGAATGGCCAATTGCTGATGTGAAGCGACTTCAAGAATGGAGCGGGCTGGCAATTCGAACCGTTCCTGATAAGACGCTTCCTGGTGGTGGTGCCGCCATCGGAAACGGAAACTTTGTTTTGACCGATGTTCGTGCGAAGTTGGTCCCGGCGGAATTAACAAGTATTGCAGGTCAATATGTTCGTATTGAGTTGCCAGGTGCCAATAAGATTTTATCTTTAGCCGAAGTGCAAGTGTTCTCAAACGATGAGAACATGGCTCGCAAAGGAACTGCTTCCCAAATCAACGAATCCCACGGCGGAGTTGCATCGAGGGCCGTGGATGGAAATACAGCAGGCGATTATGAGAAGAACTCTGTCACTCATACAGAAACATGTGACTCCCCGTGGTGGGAGCTTGATTTGCTTTCGAATCAGCCTATCGACAAAATCATTGTTTGGAATCGCACAGACAATAAATTGCTCTCTAGATTAGCGGGCGCAAAAGTGCGAGTACTCAACGCAGCACGGGAAGAAGTGTATTCGTACGTGATCGAAAAGCCGAAAGTATCGCAAACGATCGATTTGCTCCCTTCGATCGAAATTCCTTGGAGCGTGGCAAACGCGGACTTCGCCCAAGAGAAATTTGATGCCAAGTTAGCGATCGATACGGATAAAAAGTCAGGATGGGCGGTTGGCGATGCCATCAACAAACCGCATGAGTTGGTCCTAGCGGTTGATTCTTCGAAATGGATGGAACGACTGAAAACCTGGGACAAGCCCGGTGTGATTCGTTTGAGTTTAGAGTTTCAATCGGACCATCGCCGACATGTACTGGCTAGTTTTAGAATTGCAACGACCAACGATGCGAGAGCAACGGCCTTGATGTCGCTTCCGACTCAGGTGCAGCAATGGGTTCGAAAGCAAGCAAGCGAACGTTCCAGTGAGGAGTTTGGGAAACTACATAACTACTATGCTGCCGAAGTTTCGCCGGAGCGAAAGCCCTTGCGGGAGCGTCGCGATGCGTTGGCAAAGTTGTTGGCAGATCTGAAGCCAGCGACAACGGTCCCCGTGATGGCAGAATTACCATCGGCAAAGGCACGAGAGACCTTTGTTCAGTTGCGTGGCAACTATCGCGTGCATGGAGATCGCGTGGATCCAGGTCTTCCGACAGCCTTTCATCCCTACAAAAATGATTCATCGAAAACAGAAAAACTCAATCGCCTTGATTTGGCACGATGGTTGATGCAAAAGGACAACCCGCTTACGCCTCGAGTGATTGCGAACAGGTACTGGGAGACTCTGTTTGGTGTGGGGATTGTTCGGACCAGTGAAGAGTTCGGTTCCCAAGGGGATTTGCCGAGCAATCCAGAGTTATTGGATTATTTAGCCAATGAGCTTATGGAGTTAAGGTGGGATACCAAAAAATTTCTTCGAATGTTGGTGATGACTGCGGCGTATCAACAAACTTCGTCAGTCACGGCCGCTCGCTTTGAAGAAGATCCCGAGAACATTTTCGTATCGCGAGGCCCGCGTTTTCGGGCGACAGCAGAACAGATTCGGGACAATGCACTTGCCGCTGGCGGGTTGCTTTCGATGAAGATGTTTGGGCCTCCAACCCGTCCCCCACAACCGAATTTGGGTTTGAAAGCCGCGTTTGGTAGCAACACCGATTGGGAAACCAGTACGGGTGGAGATCGTCTCCGAAGAGCGATCTACACGCAATGGCGTCGCTCAAGTCCATATCCATCGATGGCTACATTTGATGCACCGAATCGAGAAGTGTGTGTCTTGAAACGCGATCGGACAAACACACCGTTACAAGCGTTGGTGACATTGAACGATCCCGTCTTCATCGAGGCAGCTCAGGGGCTTGCTCGGCGAGTCGTGCTGGTGGAGTTGCCGAAGGCATCGAACGAGGAACGCATCGCGAGAATATTTGAGCACGCACTTGCTCGGCTTCCTGCAGAGCGAGAAACGAAGTCCGTTCTCCAGTTGTTGGATGTGGCTCGCGTTGATTTGGAATCGGCTGCGGATCGCGCGTCGAAATTAGCGACGGATCCGATTGGGCTGTTGCCTGATGGTGCGTCGACAGTAGAGATGGCAGCTTGGACGACGGTTTGTAATGTTGTTTTGAACCTCGACGAATTCCTAATGAAACCATGAACCCATACCAAAATCTGCTTGCACAACAAACACGTAGATACTTCCTTGGCTCGATGTCTGGAGGGTTGGGGGCAATCGCATTACAGAACTTGTCAGGTCCAACTGCGATGGCGGATATTAGTAATCCGCTACGTCCGCGATTGCCTCACTTTGCGGCCAAAGCGAAGAGAGTGATTTACTTGCACATGACAGGCTCGCCTCCCAATTTGGATTTGTTCGATTACAAGCCAAAATTGGTAGAGATGGATGGTCAGGACGCCCCCGCGTCGGTATTGGCGGGAAAGGAGTTCGCATTTACTACAGGTGTGCCCAAGTTGCTTGGGACACGACATGAGTTCGTGAAGTGCGGGCAATCAGGAATGATGCTTTCGGATTGTATTCCCCATTTGCAAACCGTCGCTGATGAATTGTGCATGGTTCATAGTATGCATACAGATCAATTCAATCATGCGCCTGCGGAGTTGATGATCTACACGGGCTCACCTCGCGGTGGGCGTCCGTCGTTCGGATCGTGGCTAACGTATGGAATCGGAAGCGAGAATGAAAACTTGCCTGCGTTCGTGGTACTCATTAGCAGTGGAGTTCAACCGAACGGAGGGAAGAGTTCGTTCGGAAGTGGTTTCTTGCCAAGCGTTTATCAGGGTGTGCAGTGTCGTTCGCAAGGAGATCCGGTTCTGTATGCCTCCGATCCATCGGGGATGAGTCGCGATCTAAGGAGGCGGACTCTGGATACGTTGCAAGATTTGAATAGTTATCAAGTAGACGAATTGGGGCATCCCGAGACCCAGACGAGAATCGCACAGTATGAGTTGGCGTTTCGAATGCAAACCAGCGTGCCAGAAGTCATGGATATTTCAAAAGAGAGCCAAGAGACTTTGGATGCCTATGGAGCCAAGGCGGGAGCAGCGAGTTTAGCGAACAATTGTTTGCTGGCGAGACGGCTGGTCGAATCAGGAGTCAGATACGTGCAGCTCTTTGACTGGGGTTGGGATTTTCACGGAACGGGGCCGGCGGAAGATATTCGCGATGGATTGACCAAAAAGTGCGAAACGATGGATCGTCCTGTTGCTGCATTGATCAAAGATCTGAAGCAACGCGGATTACTGGACGAGACATTGATCATTTGGGGCGGAGAATTCGGCCGTACTCCATTCCGTGAGGGACGAACCGCAAGAGGATCTGTCTTGGGGCGAGATCACTACCCAGATTGCTTCACGATGTTCATGGCTGGTGGCGGCACCAAAGGTGGTTTCAATTACGGAAGTACGGACGAGTTAGGTTTCTCGATTGCGGAGAATCCGGTCCACATACACGACTTGCAAGCGACTTGGATGCATTTGCTCGGCTTTGACCATACCAAACTGACCTATAGATTTCAGGGACGAGATTATCGGTTGACCGACGTGCATGGCAACGTCGTCAAACCGCTCTTGGCTTAGGACTGTTCCTTGGTGCTTGATACCGTCTGTCAGCGTGATCGCAAGATGGTCAACCTTACGTGTTCCGGTACCGTCATCAATAAACCAATATTGCACTTTCCTATCGGAAACGAAGGGGCGACGGATTGCAAAAGGGCCTGAACGACAAGGACTACCGTGCTGACAAAATTCAATATTCTTTTGACGGACATTAAAGGTCGCATGCATTCGTTATTGTATCCACCTTCTGAGCCTCCTTTTGGATGAAGCCCTTTCCTGTACCCGAACCGATGGTATCGGTCTGGGCGAAATGAGGGAAAGGGTTTAGCATCTGTCTCAGACCGTTCAGGACAAAGAACCTTGAGTCACGCACTCTTCTTTCCCTCCTGCGAGTTCGGCACCTATTTTTCGATGCAATACTCTGTCCGATAAGCACTTACGACGACAACTCCATGCACATTCGACTTGGAACACGACAAAGCCAACTCGCCCTTTGGCAAGCCAATCACGTGTCATCGCTCCTCGAGCAAGAAGGACATTCTGTCGAATTGGTAAAAATTACGACGTCGGGAGATGTCTCTACCACTCCACTGGGAGCGTCCGGAGGGATTGGCGTCTTTACCAAAGAGATTCAACGGGCGCTTTTAGATAAGACCTGCGATCTGGCGGTTCATAGCCTCAAGGATCTGCCTACGGAACTGGTGCCGGGTTTGGTGCTAGCATCTGTACCTGATCGTGAAGATGCTGCTGATGCTTTTCTATCGGTCAATTATTCTTCGTTGCTCGATCTGCCCGAAGGGGCGAAAATCGGTACTGGTTCGCCTCGCCGAAAAGCCCAGTTACTACGCTTGAGACCGGATCTAGAAGTGATGGACATTCGAGGCAATGTCGATACGCGCATTCGGAAACTCGATACCACCGAGTATGACGCGATCATTCTCGCGTGTGCGGGGCTTCATCGGTTGCAACTATCGAATCGAGTCACACATCGTTTTTCGTTTGACGAGATGTTACCTGCAGTCGGGCAAGCTGCATTGGGGTTGGAGACGCGCGAAGAAGACGAGGAGCTTCGCAACGCGTTGATGAAACTCGACCATTTGTCGACGCATCTTGCAGTGGTTATCGAACGAACTTTGCTTCGAGTTATGCGTGCTGGTTGCCTGGCGCCGCTCGCAGCGCACTCAGTATTCGATGGTGAAACGGTGCGACTCACGGCCCGCGTTTTCTCAATGGACTACTCCGAGATGATCGAACAGTATTGGAGTTGGCCCGCAACTCGTGCATCGAACATCGAACAAGCGGCACTGCTCGGGACCGAAGCGGCTCGCGACCTTTGCGAGCTTGGTGCAGACGAACTCATCCACGGCGAAGAAGAGACCGAAGAGAGCAGTGACGATAGCTGAGGTGCGTAGTGCTTCTTGTTCAGAAGCCATGCGTTATTCGCTAGTCGACTGGTGTGTCGATTGCGACTGGACTCTGCGATGTGCGATCCACTCGAAGACGATAGGCAACACGCTTAGCAAGATAATGCCGATGGTCACGAGAGAAAAATTCTTTTTGACGATCTCCAAGTTTCCGAACCAGTAGCCAGCCAGGAGGAACGAGACGACCCAGACCGTACCGCCGACCACGTTATACATCCAGAACTTGGTGAAGTTCATCTTGCCAACACCAGCCACGAATGGTGCAAACGTCCGCACGATAGGTACAAAGCGAGCAATGACAATCGTCTTGGCACCATATTTCTCATAGAAAGCCTGCGCTCGATCCAAATGCTTCTTGTTCAGCCACCAGGAACTTTCACTTTGAAAGATGCGTGGTCCAATCTTGGCACCGAGCCAATAGTTGAGAGCATCTCCAGCAATCGCGGCAAACGTCAACATGGGAATGAGCACCCATAGGCTCAGTGATTCATTGGTCGATGAAGCACACAAAGCTCCGAGCGCGAACAACAAGGAATCCCCCGGCAGGAAAGGCAGAACAACCAAACCGGTTTCGCAAAAAACGATGCCAAAGACAACCAAATAAAGCCAATTGGGGCCGATACTCGTGATGAGTTCATTGAGATGTTTGTCCAAATGGAGGACCCAGTCGATGATCGTCGCCACGTACTTTCACACCTCAACGCTTGCGGGTCGCACTTTGAACTTTGTGGTGAAACCCTGATTTTCGTGCTACCTTGAATCGGAATGTTCGTTATCCGCCGAAGGTCACAGGTTACTCAAGCAGCCACAGGAAAACTACGTCAGAACTTTAGATTTACCGAATCCACAACAACGACGTTACGGCTTATAATGGTAGTTCCGCTGGATTACCCCTCCCGTTTCTCTCGCATGATTCGATTTACCATTTCCATGAAATTCCCAGGTCATCGCGTTTTTGTAGGTTTGTCTCTTGCTTTCGGTTGTATTTTGTCTCCCGTGGCGATCGGCCAAGATGCCAAGCCGGTGACTGAAAAGTGGATTCAGCTCTTCAACGGAAAAGACCTGACCGGATGGACTCCTAAGATTCGGTATCACGATCTGGGTGTCAATCATGCCAATACCTACCGTGTGGAAGATGGAATACTTAAAGTAGGTTATGAAGGCTATCCAGAGTTCAAAGAGACCTTTGGGCACCTCTTCTACAAAGACACTTTCTCCCATTATCGGCTTCGCATCGAGTATCGGTTTGTTGGCAATCAAGCGAAGGGAGGACCTGGTTGGGCGACTCGCAATAGCGGTGTCATGCTTCACGGTGAGAAACCAGAAACGATGAGCAAGGATCAGGACTTCCCTGCATCGATCGAGGTGCAGTTTCTCGGTGGAAATGGCAAAGACAATCGAACGACTTCCAACCTATGCACGCCTGGCACCAATGTCGAGATGAATGGCAAATTGATTCTAAATCATTGCACGAACTCTAAATCGAAAACATATCACGGTGACGGCTGGGTCACCGCCGAAGTCGAAGTGCGAGGCAACGAAGTTATTCGCCATATTCTCGAAGGTGCAGTCGTACTTGAGTACAACAAGCCGCAACTCGATGAACGCGATGCCCATGCAAAAGAGCTCGCCGCAAAATCAGGTACAAAGATGTTGAGCGGCGGAACGATCTCGCTTCAATCCGAGAGCCATCCGATCGAATTTCGTAAAGTGGAATTGCTAGACTTGAGCAAACAATAATGAGACGCCAAATTTCTTTCCTAGTATTGCTACTGATCGCTTGTTCGACGACGGCATGGTCTGAGGAGCGGATCCAGTTCAATCGAGACATTCGTCCGATCCTTTCCGAAAATTGTTTCCATTGTCATGGACCAGATGGATCGCATCGCGAAGCAGAGTTGCGACTCGATGTGCGCGATGATGCGGTTCGCACGTTGGCCATCATCCCAGGTGATGCGGCCAAGAGTCATTTGATGGAGCGGGTCCTCACCTCGGATGAGTCCGAACTGATGCCACCACCAAAATCGAACAAGACGCTGTCTGCCAAAGAAAAGGAAACGCTTAAGCGCTGGATTGAAGAAGGGGCTGTTTACGAAGGCCATTGGGCTTTCATTCCACCGGTGGTACCTGAGTTGCCCAAACGAGAGGCAGGTTCAACTGCGCACCCAATCGACTTGTTCGTCCAAGAGAAGCTAGCGGTACACGGATTGAAGCCATCTCCCGAAGCAGATCGAACGACGCTGATTCGGCGTGTATCCCTCGATTTGACAGGCATCCCTCCAACGCAGGAAGAAATCGATGCGTTCTTGAATGACACATCTCCGCGTGCGTACGAAAAAGTGGTCGACCGTCTGTTGGGCTCGCCACGTTACGGGGAGCGTATGGCGTTGCAGTGGTTGGACTATGCTCGCTACGCCGACAGCAATGGATTTCAAACTGATTCGTCGCGACAAATGTGGCAATGGCGCGATTGGGTGATCCGGGCGTTCAACACCAATATGCCTTTCGATCAGTTTACCATTGAACAGCTTGCGGGGGATTTACTTCCTTCACCGACGAAACAGCAGTTTGTTGCAACTGGGTTTCATCGCAATAATCGCATCAATGGTGAAGGAGGACGAATTGTTGAAGAGTGGTTCGCTGAAACAGTGATCGATCGAGTGGAAACGACCGGTCAGACGTGGCTCGCATTGACCGTGGGATGTTGTCGTTGCCATGACCACAAATACGATCCCATTTCGCAAAAGGAGTTTTACCAACTCTTTGCATTCTTCAACTCTATCGACGAAAGCGGCGTACTTGATAGCGAAGGTAGCGGTGGAAAATCAGGCAACTCCAAACCGCTCATCACATTGCCCACCGAGGAGCAGTCCAAAAAACTGGTGGAGTTTCAAGATGCAGTTCACCACGCACAAGAGGTAGCTGCGGAAGCCGAGAAGGAACTACCCGCTTTGCAAACCGAATGGGAGTCCCGCATCTCGAAAGAGAATTCCGATACACCCAACATTTGGACTCCATTGAAGATCGCTTCTGTCAAAAGCGAAGGGAAAGCGAAGTTCAAAAAACTGAACGATGACTCGTGGCTGGCATCGGGCAAGAACCCAGATCTCGATACGTATATCGTATCCACGCCGATCGCTGCTGGCGAACTGACCGGGATACGATTGGAAGTCATTCCCGATCCATCGCTGCCGAACCAAAGCTTGGGTAGAGCCTTTAACGGGAACTTTGTTCTTTCGGGAATTGAAGCAGAAGTTCATTCGAAATCGATTGCCGAACCGCTGAAGGTGAGCTTTGGAAAAGCGGAGGCAGATTACAACCAAAAGGGCTATGAAGCATTATCTATTTTTTCCAAGGGGAAGGGTTGGGCGATCGATGGAAACGATCCTGAGAAGCGACTGACTCGCAACGTTATGTTTCTCGTCGATCAAACGACGAAGATCCCGGAAGACGCAACGTTAACTGTTCGTCTTCTCCATAAAGCGATCGCGGGTCACAACATTGGTCGGTTTCGACTTTATGCGACCAGCGTTGCGGCGTCGGTGGCAAAGATTGACAAGATTGGATTGCCTGAGACCCTCCGGTCGGCTTTGGCTACACCTGTTGCAGATAGAACAGCAGCACAGACCAAGGAGATTGCGAACTACTTTCGCGTCCACGTAGACAATCCGTTTTCTCGCAAACAGAGCGACTTGGAAGCGGCCAAAAAGAAGCTAGCCGACTTCGAGAACTCGTTGCCAACTTCGATGATTATGAAAGAGTTGCCAACGCCCCGCGATGCTTTCGTATTGCGACGAGGAGAATACGACAAGCCGGGAGAGAAAGTAAGCAGGGGAATTCCGTCCGTTCTGCCGCCATTACCTGAAAATGTTCCCGTCAATCGACTGGGGCTTGCGAAATGGATAGTGTCTCCATCGAATCCACTGACAGCTCGCGTTTGGGTGAATCGACAGTGGGAGAGATTCTTTGGTATCGGGCTCGTCAAGTCGGTCGATAACTTCGGCACGCAAGCGGAAGTACCGAGCCACCCGGAACTACTCGATTGGCTGGCGACCGAGTTCGTGCGAATCGGCTGGGATATGAAGGGGATACAAAAACAGATCGTCATGAGTGCAACCTATCGACAAACATCGAAAGCTGATCCGCTCGACTACAAGAATGACGCGGATAACAAATTGCTTGCACGAGGCCCTCGTTTCCGGCTTCCAGGAGAAATGGTCCGCGACCAAGCGTTGGCCATAAGTGGTTTGTTGGTAGAGAAAGTGGGTGGCCCCAGCGTACGCCCTTATATGCCGGATGGCGTTTGGGATGAGACGAGCAAGTATGGAGATTTGCGAGGCTACAAACACGATAAGAATGATGGCCTGTATCGTCGTTCGTTGTATACGATTTGGAAACGAACAGCAGCACCGCCAACGATGTTGATGTTTGATTCGCCATCGCGCGAGTTTTGCACCGTCAAACGATCGAGAACCAATACGCCATTGCAAGCGTTAGCATTATTGAACGAAGTGACATTCGTAGAAGCGGCTCGTGTCTTAGCGCAACGTATGAATGATCAGCCAGGCAACGATCTGCAAAGCAAAATTCGCTGGGGTTTTCGGCAAGTTACCGGCCGTTATCCAGAGCAACAAGAGTTAGATGTGTTGGTACGTGGTTACGAACGACGCGTTCAGGCCTACAGTTCCGATCTTGAGGCTGCAAAGAAGCTTGTCGCATGGGGAGAATCAAAAACAACCGATATGCAATCCGCAGAGTTGGCTGCTCTCACCTTGACGGCAAACGTCCTGCTTAATCTCGATGAAGTCGTGACCAAGGAGTAATGCATCATGAATTGCAATGACAATCAATTTTACCATTTGCCCGTGTCGATTCGGCAAGCGATCACGCGCCGAACATTTCTTACTCGGTCAGGCACTGGCATAGGTTTTGCCGCATTAACATCGCTGCTTCAACAATCGATGCACATTGGAAGTGCAATTGGTGCCCAGCCATCGGAATCCAAGTCGAAAGGCATGCTGTCGAATTGGCCACATCTGCCGGTCAAAGCGAAACGCGTGATCTATCTGTTTCAATCGGGTGCTCCATCGCAGATGGATTTGTTTGATCCTAAACCAGCCATGACGAGCAAGCACGGTGAGAATTTGCCTGACTCGATTCGCCAAGGTCAACGTTTGACCACTATGACATCGGGCCAAAAGAATTTTCCTGTCGCTCCCAGCATTTTCAAATTTGCTCAACATGGTCAGTCAGGTGCGTGGATCAGCGATTTGATGCCGCATCTGCCCAAGGTTGCGGACGAGTTGTGTTTTATCAAATCGATGCACACCGAAGCGATCAATCATGACCCGGCGATCACCTTTTTTCAAACAGGACGGCAACTGGGTGGATTTCCAAGTATGGGCTCTTGGTTGAGCTATGGGCTCGGCAGTGAATGTGAAGATTTACCGGCGTACGTTGTGTTGACTTCGTTTGGAACGGGGCGAAAGGATGATCAGCCGCTGTATGATCGGTTGTGGAGCAGTGGGTTCTTGCCAACGCAGCATGCAGGAGTCAAATTTCGAAATTCCGGCGATCCTGTTCTGTATCTTTCCAATCCGCCCGGAGTGGCTCGCGATGCGCGACGCGGAACGCTCGATGAATTGCAGCAACTCAATGCACACAGATTGGATGTTGTGGGTGACCCAGAGATTCAAGCGAGAATCGCCCAATACGAAATGGCGTTTCGCATGCAGGCAAGTGTCCCCGATTTGACCGATATTTCCGGTGAGTCCGCGAGTGTCTTGGAGTCGTATGGACCGGAGGTCAAGACGCCGGGAACGTATGCGTCGAACTGCCTGTTGGCTCGCCGATTAGCGGAGCGGGATGTTCGGTTCATCCAGTTGTTTCATATGGGTTGGGATCATCACTTCGGATTGCCCGCGGCGATCAAAGGACAGTGCAAAGACACAGACCAACCGACAACGGCCCTGATTCAAGATCTAAAGCAACGAGGCCTATTGGACGACACACTCGTTGTTTGGGGAGGCGAATTCGGACGGACAATCTATTCCCAAGGAGCCTTGACGGCCGACAATTATGGTCGCGATCACCATCCTCGATGCTTTACGATTTTCTTAGCGGGGGGAGGGATCAAGCCTGGAATGTCTCTCGGTGAGACGGATGAGTACAGTTACAACATTACCAGCGACCCGGTCAGCATTTTCGATCTGCATGCGACGATGCTTCATCAATTGGGAATCGATCACAATCGATTGATTTACAAGCATCAAGGGCTAGACGCGAAACTCACTGGAGTCGAAAGCCCGCAAGTGATTTCTAAAATCCTTGCGTAGGACACTGAAGGGCCTTCGGGCCGGATTTGTTTTTCCGGGCCAAAGGCCCTATGTTTACCTAGCCCAGGCGGAAGGCCTGGGTAATCGTTCCTTAGATTGTCCAATAGGGCCAACGGCCCGCCCATTTGCATCGGATTCAATCCCAAGCGTAACGTTCGTCAATTTCGATATCATGTTGTTTGCATAATTCACGGAACTCATCTTGGAATGATGATTTGTGATGGTGCTCTCGTTGATTCCTAATGTATTCGTCCACGGCATTTCGGTTAGCGTGGCCAACCGAGAATACGCCATAGCCCGATTGCCAACTGAATGTGGACGAGCAAGCCTCTTTGGTTTTCGCCCACGTCGATGTCTCTGTTTTGATTTTCTCGACTAACTTTGCGATCGTGATTGTTCGTGATAAGCCGACCAGCAAATGGACATGATCAATGTGTCCACCAACAGAGGCGCTCACACAACCGGCTTCTTTGACATGATGCGATAACATCCGAAACATTTCAATTTGAAACTCCTCGTTATTCAAAAACGGGCGACGTTCCTTGGTAGAAAAGACGAGGTGGAGCCAAACTTGGGCGAGGGACTGTGGCATGTCAAAGCGCCTTTTCATCAAACGGTCGGGCCGTTGGCCCTAAGGGATTTGTTTTGTTTCGTCTCCCAGGCCTTCAGCCTGGGCTATGCAAAAGGTTGGGCCTTTGGCCCGAAAACCATAATAACGCGCAACTTCAAAACTCACGCTGCGGGTTGTGATGTTCCAAACCGATTTTCGCCTGATGCTTAAGAATGTTGAGTTACTTCTTAGTAGTAGCGTGTTCCTTGAATAGCTTCTCGAATTTTCGAACTTTTCCAGCAACGACACTTTGGCAATAGGGATTTCGCCTGTTCAAGTTGTAGAAGTTCTGGTGGTATTCTTCTGCTGGATAAAAGACAGAGAGCGGGGTGATCTCGGTTACGATCGGATTCTTGTACGCTTTCTTGAATTCCTTCGACTGACCAAGTTTTTTCATGACCGCTTCTGCAACATCGCGTTGTTTATCCGTCCCATAGAAGACAGACGATCGGTATTGCGGTCCATAGTCGTTTCCTTGTCGATTCAGTGTTGTCGGATCGTGCGTGTACCAGAATACTTCGAGTAATAACTCGAGCGGGAGCACCTCGG
This sequence comes from Pirellula sp., assembly GCA_021300155.1. GTDB lineage: Bacteria > Planctomycetota > Planctomycetia > Pirellulales > Pirellulaceae > JBKCUI01. The sequence goes on along the minus strand of JAJTID010000022.1, from coordinate 4,390 downwards.
GATCGAATGTCACCTGAACAACTTCAGCGTGTCCTGTTTTTTTGCCGCTGACTTGTTCGTAGGTTGGGTTTTCAACATGTCCGCCTGTGTAGCCGGAGACGACTTTTGAAACTCCCTTGAGTCGTTGGAACACCGCCTCTACGCACCAAAAGCAACCACCACCGAGGGTAATCGTTTCCGTCGTCGATGATGTTTTCTTTTCATTCGACGTTGGTGAAGATTCCTGTGCAGCAAGCACGGAGCCGGTCAGGAATTGCAGCAGGAGAGTAAACAAACAAACGAGGGATCTGCATTGATTCATGGCTGGTTCCGCATCCACAAATATACTGAGAAGGTTGTTCTGGCGCGTCGGTCTACATTTTAGCAATCTGTCTAGTCAAAGCTACTTTTCAGGTAGTCCCTTCAAGAATGTAGTCCCTTCAAGAATGTGGGGTGGGCAACGGCATCCAATCCTTCCCCCGAGTAGATAGTCCGTCCGCCATCAACAGGCAAGCATACCCCAGTGATAAAGGGCTGTTCGGCCAAGAACAGAGCGGCTCGTGCAACATCTTGCGGTGTCCCATGACGCTTTAAAAGGGACTGGTCGCGAATTCGCTCCGCCGCCTCGGTTGAGATAGAAGGATCGAGCATCACGGGACCCGGCAAAATCGCGTTCACGCGAATCGACGGATTTCGAAATGCCAGCTCTACAGCAAGCGAGCGAGTCATCGATTCAATAGCCCCTTTTCCGACAAAGTAGCTCGAGAACTTAGGGTATGGGCGAGCCACGGCCCAATCACCGATCAAAATGATGGAACCGCCATGGGAATTCGAGACCATGGCCAATCCTGCGGCTTGACTACAAAGAAATGAACCGAGCGTGTTGACTTCGAATTGATGCTGCAGGTCATCGACCGTAACATCCTCAAGGCGTTTCCAGTCCCACACCGCGGCCGCGTTGACGCAGACATCAAGTTGGCCGAATTGACTCAGAATCAAGTCGACCGAGCGCCGTGCAAACGAGCCGTCCTGGACTGCGCCCTGGACAATCATCGCTTCGGTACCTTTCCTAACTAACTCTCGCTGAAACGATTCTGCCTCTTCGAGCGATCGGTTTGCGTGAAGTACGATTCGGTAGCCGGCGAGGGCGAACTCCTCCGCGATAACTCGGCCGACTCGCGGTGCCCCACTTCCTGTAATCCAGGCCACGGGGCAAGCCCTCTCCTTCGATGATTCCGAATTCACGCTATACTCCAATGATGAGAATGTGCACAAAACGTTTCATCGCTAGAGCGTTGTGCTAAAAAATTCAATTTGCAATACTCCGTAGGTGGATCGAGAAACACAATGTCCAATGCATCAATTACTTCGCTTGTTCAAACCGGCACTAAACTGTACTTGGATTCGATCGATCCAAAACTTGTCGAATTGAATTTGGCTTGGGGAGCAGTAGGTGCCACGAGCAATCCGATTATTGTCTCCGGTTTGGTTCGCACGGGTCGTTTTGACGATTCTATCGCCTCCTTTATAGCAAAGGGGCAAGATGATGAGACCATTTGTTGGAATGTGACCGACCAACTCGTGCGAGATGCACAATCCTCTTTTCATTCCATCTGGAAAAGCAGTGGTGGCAACACAGGTTGGGTCAGTTTCGAATTGGATCCCTTGTTGGAAGATCCAGCGGTCAATTTGCCGCACGCAGATAGGGTTCAAAGGTACATTGCACTTGGTAAACAGTGGGCAGCAGGTCACGACAATCGTATGATCAAGGTTCCTGCCACACCTGCTGGGCTAGATTCGCTCGAAGAGCTTGCAGCGGCAGGAGTCACCCTCAACGTCACGCTGATCTTTACGATGCGACAGTATGAACTGGCCCGCGATGCTGTTTGGCGAGGTGCGAAGCGCCGTAAATCGCTGGATCAATTCAAGAGCGTTTACAGCATCTTTGTATCTCGTATTGACCAGTACACACTGGAGCAACACAAAGGACTCTCTTCAGCTGCACAAGGACAATACGGCATTTTGAATGCAAAACGTATTTGGCAAGCGAATCAAGCATTCTGGGCGAAGAACAAAACACCACTGGAACAAGAGATTATCTTCGCGAGCACCGGAACTAAAAATCCTGCGGATCCGGCATGGAAGTACGTAAGCGCACTTGCAGGTTCGGACATCCAAACGAATCCGCCAGAAACGAATCAAGCCGTCGCATCGAGTCAACAGTCCTTTGTGCGTCAGGTCGATCAGATGATATCGGCCGAAGCCCAAAAAGAGTTAGATGCAGCAATCGATGTCGCTCATTTGGAAGCGACGCTGATGGAACAAGGAGTCGCCAAGTTCGTCGCTCCCCAAAAACAACTTTTGCAGACCATCGCCGAAAAACGAAAGACCCTCGCTAACCCAAACTGAGACCACCTGCGGCGTTTTTGCTTCGACTGCATAGGTCGAAAGAAAGACATCGAGAGTAAGTCTAATTTCTTTGTCGGATCTATCGATTGGCAGAGGAACCATCAAAACAGAATGCGAGAGACGCAGAATTTCTAGCTGACGGTCCTGTTGTTTTTCGATATCGGTTGTTCAGCAAACGCACGATGGGCATTCCTCAGTCGCCTGTCAAAAACCAAAGTAGTAGGCACAATCTAGATGCCGTCCACTTTGAATCCCAGAATGCCGGCATGCATCGAGTTGAGAGATTAAGCCCACCACGCATTTTTTGTGTTTATGCCGTTTTTTTCATCTCGGCAGCTCGATCAGTCTTGAAGCCACAATGACATCGCCCCAACCATTGAATGGCGAGATCATGCGCAATATGAAGAATCATTTAATTTCTACCAGTGACAGAGTTTTGGCCGAAGGCCAGGGTTTACGCTCGTAGAACTTTTGGTGGTTATTGCCATCATCGGTATTTTGGTGGGTTTGCTTTTGCCCGCCGTTCAGGCTGCGAGAGAAGCAGCACGTCGTATGCAATGCAGCAACAATGTCAAGCAAATCACACTTTCCTGTCACAATTACGAATCAGCCCACAAACGGTTCCCTGCCATGCAATGCGGGACCGGAGGTGTTCACCCCGGTTCCATTCAGGGTAGTGCGCAGAGGTTTGCAATGTCCGGGCACTACGCGATTTTGCCTTTCATCGAGCAGAATGCACTTTTTCAATCAATTACCAACGACGGTCGTGAACCCTGGAATGGTGCTGCTCCTTTCCGCGCACGTGCTTCATTTTTAGAATGCCCAAGCAATCCTGGAACCCAAGAACCTACAAATGCAGACAGAACTCGAGGATTGAATAACTATGGCTATTGTGCGGGTGACAACTACGCTGCATCAATGGTGATTCAGGGAGCAACGAAAGAACGAGGGTCTGTAGCACTTTCCGGTCAAAAATTGCCTATCGTCAATCGTGGTCTTTTCGGGCGATCCTATGCAAGAATTTCCGATGCCTCGGATGGTACCAGCAACACCATTGCTCTTTCCGAATTCATTAGACCGTTCAGCAACCAAGGGGCCGGAATGGTTTTAGGTATCGCGGCAGATCCCGCAACATATGCGCCCCTAAGCTGTCGTGCACAATGGAATGGCAGAAACTGGTTGACGCCTTCTCTGATCTACACGGGTGACACCGCTCGCGGATTCCGAGCCTGGGAAGGAAAAGTATTCTTCGCTGGCGTGACAACTATCCTGCCTCCGAATCAAGCTTCTTGCTTCCTCTTCGTGGGAACGGGCGAACCGCACTGGGAAGGTGGCATTTTCAGTGCTGGAAGTTTTCACACCGGAGGTGTTCAGGTTGGTATGGCTGACGGTTCTGTCCGATTTGTTTCGAACAATATAGATACCGGCAATCTCGCTGTTCCAGCACCTTCCGCAACCAGCGGCGTTCCAAGCCCATTCGGTGTCTGGGGAGCACTCGGTAGCAAGGCTGGTGGTGAAACCGTCTCTGTTCCGGAATAATTGACTCTTCCCGAGGTTTATTGGGCTGAAGCTTTTCGCTTCAGCCCTAACTTCTATTATGACAAAAACTTTTCGTATGGAGTGATAATTTGAATTCACATATTGCCCAACTATCTTTTGCATTATGTACCTGTTTCTGTTTGGCAGGTTGCCAGGGTGACAATCTCCCGAAAACTGTTCCGGCTGAAGGAGTCGTGTTGCTTGAAGGTACGCCGGTGTCCGATGCTACGGTCATCTTCATTGCCGAACAGGGAACGTACAATGCGCACGGAGTTACTAACAAAGAAGGTAAATTCCAAATGAAGGCCTTTGATGAGAAATCCGGTGCTGTACCTGGTGCTTACAAAGTCGAGATTACAAAGAGCATTATGGAATCCTCGGCGGGTCCTGAGGTCAACATGAAGTCTGGTTTGCCGGCGAAGTACTCGAAATTCAATACTTCAGGACTCTCCCAAACGATTGG
>JAJTID010000178.1 GCA_021300155.1 Pirellula sp. | reverse complement strand
GAATCCAGATAGTCTACCAACAACGACCATCGAACTCCCGCAGCACTCGCGGTGGTGATCCCTCGCGAGGCACTGAAGGTAAATTTGAAATATCCACTGCGACTAGCTCCAATTGAAGACTCCCACTCGGATTCCACATCGAGTCCAGTGTCTTCATCATCGTCTGGATCTCCCGAGCTATCATCGCCATCGGGGCCATCTTCATTGCTACCCTGGCCGTTGACGATTGACTCTTGGCCTTCGTCCTCGACGGAGTTTCCGAGATCAAACGATAGCACGAGCGATTCGGTAAAGCTCCATTGTGTCGGACTTACCCAATAGACATCGACCAAGTGCACCCAATTCAACCCCGGCAATGTCAAATCTGGATTCGTAAGCGAAGCGGCGGTGAAAGCTCCAAATGTCGTAAGACTACTGGAAGAGGATGGAGACGGTGGAAGAAAAAGATCGAACTCTCCAATGTGACTCGATGATTCCAGCGTTGGAAAATCGACTTCGGGAACAATAGATTCATCATCATCGTCGTCTCCCTCTCCTTCAGGAAGCCGCGACATGACTACATTTGAAGATTGACTTAAGGGAAACACTTCCGTTCCATCGACATCACAGAATGCACCGACCCATTGAACTTGCAAAGGTTGGGCTGCGGTGAGAACCCGCGTGTTCGCAGTTCGGCCCCCTTGTGTAAACAACCCCGAGAAGAAGGAACCGTTGGCGATGGAGCCGGCTTCAGCAGTGTTGGCATCGAGTGTGGTTGAAGATGTTGTGGCGGAACTGTCGCTAGTAGTGTTCAGTTCCAATCGTGGGTTCGTGGAGCTACCGATCAACGACCCTTGCAATTGACCTTGTGATGGAACTTGGTTTCGAAATTGGTTCAGATAAGAACTCGGTGCATAGTCGACTTTTGACAGACGACTAGCGTTGTCGATCAACGATGCTTGCCTTGGATTCAAGCTATCTGCGTCTAATGCGATGATTCGATCTGAGTTAAAGGAAGAAAAATTCGCGGTGGGTTGCGAAGCTCCTTGAACAGGATTCAGCGATCGTAGCAAGAGATCCTGAGTGGCTGAGGCATCCAGATCGGCTGCCATCAATTTTCGAGTCTCTAGAGACTCAAGAAACAACCGGCGGAACTTCCGCGTGTTTGCTTGTTGCTTGTTGCTTGTTGCTTGGTGCGCCGTGCGAGAAGTGGCATGAGAAGGACCTTAAAGCGAGGAGAGACGGATTAAGACGGTACGTTGCAATCGATTACACGGGTTAGGAAATCAGATTGCAATAGGGGGTGTCTAACAATTTATATGAATTTTTCAGACCATTGCATGAGTGCGTAATTTGGCCGAAAACGGTGAATCTACTTTTCATTACGCATGCGACGAGAAATCCGAAGAGAATTTCAAAAAAGCTCTCGCGAGCTTTAGAGCAGAATCGATGAGGCTCCGTCGTCCTGTCCACTCCAGAGTATTTGCTCGGTTTCTAGATTGACGGAACATGGAGGTTGGGTGCATTGTCTGCGTTATCACTGGGGTTGTGTTTTATGTCGTCTGGACGATAATTGTTCAGACGACTATATTGCGATTTTTGTTGTTTTGAATTGTTGTTTTGAACCGAAGAAGGGCCTCCGAATTCTCGGAGGACAGTTTCCAAGCGATGAAGAATGTTGAATTGGCTGTCCATTTCTTTGCTCAGATCGCCGTTATTCTCTTAGCATGTCGCATCGTGGGGGTAATTGCCAATCGCTTTGGCCAACCGCAGGTTGTGGCCGAAATGCTGACCGGCGTTTTGCTCGGTCCCTCCTTTTTCGGCTTGTTTTGGCCTGAGTGGCAACAATTGATTTTTCCTTGGGACCCTTCGCAAAAGACACGGGACACTCAAAGCTACCTCTTCCCTGCATCTCAACTCGGATTGGCTCTCTACATGTTCATCGTCGGAATGGAATTCCGGATGGACATTATTCGCAAACAACTGAAATGCTCCATTGCAGTTTCCTTGGCAGGAATGGTGACGCCTTTCGTTCTAGGTGCTGGACTCGCTTGGTATCTCAAGACTAACAGCAATCTATTCCCAGAACGAACATCAATAACCGAGGCGATGCTCTTTCTTGGCGCATCGTTATGCATTACCGCTTTCCCAATGCTGGCTAGGATCATCCACTTCAAGGGACTCGCCGGAACAACGATGGGAACGGTAGCCATCGGTGCAGGGGCTATCGACGATGCAGCCGCTTGGTGTCTTCTCGCTCTCGTGCTGGCTAGCTTCGATCAAAACATGGCGATCGCCGCCACCAATATTGGTGGCGGTGCGATTTATGTCGCCGTCGCCTTGGGATTACTTCGCCCAGTCTTGTCACGCCTTGAGCATTTGTTTTTGAAGGACGAGAAGCTGACGGAAGCGGGGCTTGTTGTTGGTATTGCTTTGATGTCCCTGGGTGCTTGGTTCACGGACTTGATCGGTCTGCATGCGGTGTTCGGGGCATTCGTGATGGGTGCTGCTATCCCACGTCCATTCATGGCACGACAATTGATCGAGCGCATTCAACCCTTGGCCGTTGCTTTATTGCTGCCTCTCTTTTTCACCTATTCTGGTCTGAATACCAAAATCGGTTTGCTCAACAGCGTTGAACTTTGGCAATACTGCGTTTTGGCCATGCTCGCTGCTGTACTAGGCAAAGGGGTGGCGTGTTGGCTAGCAGCGCTGGCTACAGGGCTGCCGAATCGTGAAGCCATGGGCATCGGGACCCTAATGAACGCTAGAGGATTGATGGAATTGATCATCATCAATATCGGCTTGCAACGAGGACTGATCACCGAAGAACTGTTCGCAATCTTGGTGATTATGGCAGTTGTCACCACGCTAATGGCCTCCCCGCTGTTCGAATGGCTGGTTGGCTCCGAGAAGAATATTCCAGTCGGAACCACCGCACCTTCCAACCCTTAGATTGTGGTGTGCCTCTAGACTGTGGTACCATGAAGCGTTGAACCGCTCCTAACTCTCCGAGGAATCATCATGGGCCATCCGAATCGACGTAGGTTTGTTTCCAACATCTCGACCGCTTCCACAATGGCAGCCCTGGCTGGTCCAAATGGTTGGTTGCGATCAGCCGCAG
>JAJTID010000086.1 GCA_021300155.1 Pirellula sp. | reverse complement strand
CAAAATTAGAAGTCCTTACACGCCCTTCGTCAAGTTGCAAAACACAAAAAAGGTGTGTCCCTAGCATGCCCTCGATAATATTTACCCCTTTTGGGCCGCTTGTAATTTAATTTGCTCTTCGATCCATATTTTCCGGTGATCGAAGTTTTTCTTCGTGACGGGGTCGTCGCCAAAAAGGAAACATCTTCTGACTACACGAGCGCACAAATGTACCGTTGCCACCTCAGTAGGCTGGAAAACTTCTGCTCGTGCCAATCTAGCCATGATTCCAACTCCAAAGGATGTACTTTGCAACCAATTCCGATTTCAAAATTAGAAGTCCTTACACGCCCTTCGTCAAGTTGCAAAACACAAAAAAGGTGTGTCCCTAGCATGCCCTAACATGTTCCCTAAGCTCGCCCGAGTGCTTGGTAGCAACGAGCAACTGATGGGAGTTGTGCTTCTCGATGGGCTGGTCGGACAAATGATTCAGCGTAGCTAGTGGAATTCTATTTTTTCGAATCGGCGTAACGCCACAAGTACCATGCACCAACACTTCGATAAGGACTCCAAGCGTTCGTGTAGGTCGCGAACTCTGACTTCTTCGGCATGTCCGGTAGATCATAGAGCTGCATCAATGCCGATCGCACACCGAAATCGTCCACCGGCATCACATCGAGTCGCCCCAGCGTGAGGATGAGAAACATCTCCACCGTCCATCGACCGATTCCACGCAATTGCATCAAGGACGAAATCAGCACTTCATCGGTCATTGTTGCCGAATCGGCACGGCTCGGAATCTTGCCACGCTCCTGAGCTTTGGCAATCCCGATAATTGCCAATGCCTTCGCTTCCGAGAATCCGCAAGTGCGATAACTCTCCATCCGCAGTCGACTCAACTGCTTCGAAGTTGGGAACGGTTGCTCTGGAAATCGTCCTATCAGTCGAGCGAGAATAGACTCTGCCGCTTTACCGTGAAGCTGTTGGTGGGCGACGGCGCGAACGAGTGCTTCGTACGTCTCTCGCTCCCAGTCCGGTTTCAGTTCACATTTGCCATGTGTCGCTATCCATGCTGCTAGCGTTGGACACACGGTTTGCAAATGCGTTTCTGCAAGTCGCAGTTTGCGCTGATACGCTTTGGTCATTCTCGAGCCGGTTTTCCATACGAGAGTTAGTTGGGGATTGGGATCTGCACCCAAAACGGATGCTGTCGATCGGCCCTTTGTCTAACGTCTCTGAGAAGAGTTCGGGAATCCGACTTTGGCTCAATTTTTTTGGACTGACTCCCTTTGCTGCGAACGGTCAACGTTCGATTCAGGTCCAGCATCTTCTCGGTCAACCATATCGAATATTTTTCCGCTGGCACTGTATCCATCGTTACGGCGTTTGCATCGCGATTGAGTGATCCAGAAATCTTATACTCTGAACCTGCTTTGTACAAAAGCGGATGGATCATCTTATCGGAAAACAAACGATCTGCTTCGAACCACCAAAAGAATTTGTCTCCATTCCTCGCCGTCCGCACTTCGAATTTGTCAGGTGCAAAATTCCGAACGTGATTCGGAAGATTCATCCATTCCATAATTCGAGGGAGCTCTTCGCGATAGTGATCCAAGCCTCGCCCGGTATAGATCGTGATCATGACATCCATGTTACGATCCTTTAACATACTGTCCCATACTCGTTCGTTAGCAAAGACCTGCCCTTCGACTCCCTTGGAACTCGTCACACCGGTCAATTGTCCATCGACAAAGTAAAACGGAACATTGCACGATTGACTCATGCTCGCGTTTGGCCAGTACTGCTCTACATACTTTTCACCAAGCCCACCGATGACGACACAACCAGCCCAAAGATCGGGATGAGCAAACGCGATGTCCCAAGCCCCAGATCCGCCCATCGAATGGCCCGATAAAAATGTTCGATCGGTATCAATACTGAAACGTCGACGAGCATCAAACAACGAAGAGAGAACCACCGCATGTTCGTTCTCTGTATAGTTGTAGGAGGGTTGTTTTGGTCTGGCCCAGTAAGGGGCGATCACAATATAACCATTGTTCGAGGCTTCCCCCCAACACCGGTTATTGGATCGATCAAACTGGCCACACCACCAGCCTATCTGATCTTCCGGCGTGGAGTTCTCGCTGTGCATCGTCACCACACACGGATAACGTCGATATGGGTTATACTCAGGTGGCAACTGTACCAAACAGTAAGAAGACTGTCCCTGCAATTCCCCTTTCAGCGGCGTTTCTAGCAGGTAGCGTCCAGGCACCGTCGTCTCAGTGATCTTGTCTGGCAACTCTGGATCTTCCACCGAGCGAATAGGGTAAAGGCTCGAGTCTGGAGTTGGAAACGGAGGTGCCATGTTGGCAACGATTCGCGACACATACCGACTAGTACCCGACTCCAATCTCGCGATCTCTTCGAGAAGCTGATCGTTTCGAGTTGGTGCTGAAAGGTAGTCAATAACGATCTGCTTGGCCTTGACTCCAGAAGAGACCATCGAAATGTTGTCGTCCGCTAAACCAGCACCATAGATCCATCCGCCAATAGCCAATGCAGCTCGTTGATCGGGCTTCGAACTCTCACGAAGGCGTCGATAATCAGCGAATCGGCCTTCGGTATCCGGCGATAGATAGGTTCGAATCTCTTCCAAGACCTTGGCAAACGATTGCTGTATCTGCGGATCGGTTACCTTCGATAAATCGTCGGCAATCCAGCCGAGTAGCTCTTCTTGATCTCGCTTGTCGGCTGCAAGTTTTTCTTTCTCGGCATCCGCCTTCAAGCGTGTCTCAAGCGAAAGAAGTTTATATTCAAGGGAATTTAGGATCTTCTTTGCGAGCTCGTACTGACCCGCTTGCTTCTTGGCTTTCGAAGCGGCAGCAAACAATTGATCTGCCGCCAACTGATCGTATCGCATCAAGCTAGGTTTATTGCTGTCCAACTCCGGGAATCGCTGAATTGCTTTCGCAAGAACGCTTTTGGCCTCGCGATATCTCTTGGCTGTTTCGTATAGTTCGACGATATCGAGATAGTCCCGGCTCTTGTTCGGGTTCGCATTCGTCTCCAGAATAGTACGCAGCGTCTCTGGATCGAGCGCATCCAATGACATGTACATTTCCCACCTTAGCTCACCTTCGACCCCCCGAAGCCCTTCCACCTTGACGTAGCGTGGTGTGATCTCCGTGATCCCTTGGACTGCGACCTTGTCATTGTCAAACAGATAAATCCGACGTCCAAGATTGCTAAAGGGTAGAGATCTGGAAGCCTCCTTGAATGCGGTCACCACCGCAGAACTTGTGCTAACCAAGGATTTGTTCGGTAACTCGATCCTTACTTCTTTTCTTGATATTGCCCAAGTTTCGCGGTCACCGTCATTGATTTGAATCCGATGAAAATAGATCGTTCGCATCCCATCGTTCGCCTCGATAATGACAGGAGCACCACCGGTCGCGGCGCTGTTCACTGTCCCTTCCTTCTTGATGGTTTTGATTTCGGCCCATTGAACAGGCCCAATCATCATTCCATTCTTGAGATACATGTCGACGGCCTGCGACAACCCATTCTCGGAAAGCACGAAGCATCCGAGGATTGCAATCACGGTTGTATAGCAGGTACGGACAGATGCTAACATAACTACATCCAACTCATAAACGAACGACAACCATCGTGGGCTGTGCCGATCAAAAAACAAACGACGGATCGATGAACCCCTCGCAATATGGCTCGAAGCATTCATCCCAACCGGAGGCGTGACGGCTTGTTGATTTAATCCCAACCCGACGCGTAAGCGAGGGACTCTTTCGGATTGTACGTCCCTCGCTCACGCTTCGGGTTGTGATAAATCCTTTGCCTCGTGGCAAATCCATGAAGGCAACAAGCCCGAAACCAACCGTTTCAGCAAATCATGCGCCAAAACCGCGATTTTCGTTAGAACCCAACTATTTCAAGCCGCGTCGTTCCAACAACGAATCTACCCCCGGCTCTTTCCCTGGGTAATCTACATATTGTTTCATCACTTCTCGCGTTCCGCCACGAGAAAGAATCGTATCGCGGAACAATTTGCCATTCTCCGGCGTTAATCCCCCTCGATCCCGCATGTACGAAAATGCATCAGCCGCGAGCACTTCGCTCCACAGATACGCATAATAGCCCGCCGAGTAGCCACCCGCCCAGACGTGAGCAAAGTATGCGCTCTTGTACCGAGGCGGAACGGGAGCATAGTCGACTCCGTATTGCTTCAGCAGTTTTTTCTCGAATTCCTCTACACTCTCAATCTTGGCGTCGGCTCCTATCGAGTGCCAACCCAAATCAAGCAGTGCTGCAGACAAATACTCAAGCGTTTCATAGCCTTTGTTGAACTTGCTAGCCACGATGCTCTTTTGCAGCAACTCGCGGGGCAACGACTCGTTGGTTTTGTAATGCTTCGCATAGTTGGCCAACACTTCTGGATGTATCGCCCAATCCTCATGAAAAGTCGACGGAAATTCTACATAATCTCTCGGTACGGAGGTTCCTGACAGCGTCGGATATTCGACCGATGAGAATAGACCATGCACTCCATGCCCGAGCTCATGAAACATCGTCATGACGTGATCCAAACTCAGAAGCGTAGGCTCTCCCTCGGCTGGCTGAGGAATGTTCATCACATTGACCACAACTGGCATCTGATTGAGCAATCGAGATTGATTTACAAAGGCATCCATCCAAGCTCCGCCACGCTTGGAGTCTCGCTGGTAGTAGTCCGCATAGAATAGACCGATTTGCTTACCGTCGTTTCCGACCACGTCGAAGACGCGAACCGTGGGATGATAGACGGGCAGATCTTTGCGTTCGCGAAAGCTCACACCATACAACTTTTCAAATGTGTAAAACACACCGTTGGTAAGGACATTGTTGAGCTCAAAGTAGGGCTTGATGAGGTTCTCGTCGACTTGGTACTTCTCGGCGCGAACTTTTTCGGCATAGTACTCCCAATCCCATGGCTGAACAGCATCGTTAATGCCATCCTTTTGCATAGCGGATTGGATCTCACCCGCCTCCACTTTCGCCTTCGCCAATACTCCGGGAACAAGATCTTGTAGCATCTTGAACGCGGCTGTTGGATTGGCCGCCATCTGGTTCTCAAGCGTATAGGCCGCATGGCTTGCATAGCCGAGGATCTGAGCCCGTTGAGCTCGGAGCTTTGCAAGCTCCAAAACTAGCGGCCGATTGTCGAGGCCGGCTTTCTCGCCCAATCCTCGATTCGCGGACGCTTCCCAAACTTGTTTGCGTGTTTCTCTATTTTTTAGCGAAGTGAGTACCGGCTGACGTGTCGTATTGGTGATCGTCAAAAGATACTTCCCTCTGCTTCCTTTGGCTGTCGCACCCTCTGCGGCCGCAGCAATTTCCGCAGCACTCATTCCGTCCAATCGCTTAATATCGTCGATGAGGACGGATCGCTCCTTGGTCAGCGCCAAAAGGTTGTTCTGAAACTGGGTCGTTAGTGTCGAAAGCCTCTCATTGATCTCGCGAATCTTCGCTTGCTCGGCATCGTTCAACTTCGCGCCTGCACGGACAAAGGACTCGTAATACTCTTTGAGTAGCCTTTGCTGCTCTTCATTCCAATCGATAAACTCTGCACGCTTCACCCACAGTGATTCCACTCGCGCGAAAAGTTTTTTGTTAAGCAAAATGTTATCGGAGTGCGCTGCTAACTTCGGCGCAATATCTTGTTCAATTTCTTGAATCTTGTCATTCGTATGCGATGAAGAGAGGTTGAAGAAGATCGCTTGTACTCGACGCAGTGTTTCGCCGGTCTTTTCCAGGGCGACCAGCGTATTCTCGAAGGATGGCGGTTCCTTGTTATCCGCGATAACCTGCACTTGTTCTAGCTGTTCCTTGATTCCCTTTTCAAATGCGGGGGCAAAGTGCTCGTCCTTGACTTTCCCGAATTCAGGTGCGAGCAGAGGCAGAGAACTTGGTGCTAGCAGCGGATTCGACTCAGTCATAGAAACAAAAATGGATGGGTTGGTGGTCAGTGAGCTTTGCGCACGAAGCGGAAGAGCGGCCATCGGAATACAGGCCGTAATGAACAAGGGCACGATTCTCAATCGCATGATTCTATCCTTGAGTGAAGGTCAGGTTGTGATTCAAAGCCTGGGAGAGACAATGCTACGCTCGTTAGTTTATACGACTATCCAGATAGAATCTATGCGAACCAGACTTCAGCGTCGAAACTCACGAATCATGTAGGCTTGCAGTTTTTCTTGTGAGACGCGATACGATTCCGGGTCAGCTCGCGAAAGCGCTTGAATCATGCTCGTGAAGTATGAATCGGACATCCACATTCTGCGCCGTACAAGCGATGGATTGCCTTTCATACGCGGATGCACGAATGAGAAAGGGGACTACTCAGCAATCAATGGCGGTCACTTCGATGTTCAAAAAACGGTACTTCATGCGATGGTGAGTCTAATTGGCGTGCAATCCATTCACGTACCATATTCTCAATCGATTTGTTCAATGTGTTCCCTTCCTGTAACTTGAATCACGAGGCGCCAGAACTGCCTCAATTAGAACGAAAGGATCCTCCATAAGCCAGAATAGTCATCGGTCCAAAGGAGAGTTGGGGCGTTCTCGGACCAAGGGCTGAATTGAACGCTCATTTCGAGTTGATTTGCCAACTCTGCATTGGACGTCAGCAAAACCCAAGTCGAACTAAAGACACCGGTCTCAATGTCGTCGTCGTTCTCGATTCGAACGGAATGCCAATCGAGTTTGTCGGCAAGTCCCCGCACCACTGGCCCTAAATCGAGAAAGCGATTCGAAATGTGGATTGCTAAAATGCCTCCTTCCGCAACATGCTGTCGATAGAGTTCGCCACATTCTGCAGTTAGCAAGTGAACAGGGATCGCGTCGCTACTGAAAGCATCGATCGCTAAAACATCGAATTGCTGTCGTTGACCGTTTTTCAATTCACGCTCCATCACGATCCTTGCATCACCAATTTTGACCTGCGTTGTAGCCTCCGAATCTTGAAGGTAAGTAAAGTAAAGTCCAGACAGATCGCGCACGGCCGGGTTGATTTCATAAAATATGAAACTGTCTTTGGCCTCTCCATACGCTGCGATTGTGCCCGTTCCTAATCCGACGATTCCGACTCGAATAGAACCTGACTCCCCTTTACGTTCGCGGGTTGTCTGGATCGCCAAGCCTAATCCGCTGACTTCCCCGTAATAAGTGGTCGGTTGAGTCTTCCAATATTCATCATCAAATTGACATCCGTGTTGAATCTGGCCATGCGTCAGTTCGTATCGGGCCGGCATCGTATCCTGATCGTACTCAATATTTAAAACGCCGTAGAAATTGCGGGACTGGTGCACAACCTCTACCATGCCGGCATCGGTCACTTTCTTGAGGTTATAGCCGAGCAGACCAATCAATGCTCCCAATGGCAGCCAGTACCATAGACCGAGTGCCCAGCCTCGAGTCCAACGCAAACGAGAGGCTGTCCACTCTGCAACGATCGCCACTAATCCTATCGACAAAAGAATCATGCATTGCTGTATGGTGATGATCTTTTGATACGAAGCTAGCCCAAGCAGAATTCCTGCGTAACAAAGGATGAACAATCGTATCAATTGACATTGAAGCACTTCACTGCGACGTCGTAGCACCCAAAAGGCAGCCACAGCAACACTGAATGCAAGAAGCGAAACACCTGCCATGAAACTGGCGATGCGAGGCGTCATAAATTGAGGGATTCGTCCCATCCCCCATCCGATTGTCCAAGCAATCGGCAATGTTGCCAGGCCATACCATGTCCAAAGGGGGGATCGTTTTTCTGTCGTCATGCCAATGAGCACAAGCCCACCCAATATCAGAATTCCAAGCCCTCCGAACATCCCTACTTCATCGATCTCTGTTAGCGATTTTCGGTGGGGAACCCAGATCAGAGCGATGGCGGTAATCAACGTTGCGAAAGCACCTCCAGCCCAAGTCCAAAACGCAATCGACGGTTTGGGTGCCCAGGCACGTTGATAACACGTGGCAATCAGCGTGCATAAGCAGCAAGCAACTAGGCTGATCGGGTACTCCCAATAACCCGTAAACAAATTGGTAGCAACAATTGCGACAAAGAGGCCGCCCAAGACACCACCTGCCGAGATCGCAAGGTAGAACAATGTCAAATACTTTGGATCCGGACGAGATTGGACCAACTCACCATGACACGACATACAACACGCAAATAACGCGGCGGAAAAAATGGTCACTTGCTTGATAAGGTCTAGATCGGCGCCAGACGATAAGGCTCTGACCGCAAGCGGAACACAAACCAACAGCAACAATCCAAACGCTCTGCGATCGTACCACCTCGGCTGATCGAAGCAGATGATGAATGAAATAAGATAGATACTTAAAGGCAAGATCCAAAGAAAGGGAACCGTAGCCACATCGATACAAAGTTGGTTCGTTGTTGCTAGGAGCATTGCGGAACCACAGGCCGACAAGCAAAGCCATAATAATACTTGCACAATGCTCGGCTTGGCTGCATGCACAACCAGCTTCCCAAACTCGGCCTGCTGCGCGGGTACAACGGCATTTTTCGAGTGTTTCAGGACAGCCACAGCGCACCAGCCAGCGAAACCGGCGAACGCTAGATAGACCGCGGTCCATAGTAGAACCTGCGTATGTAATGCAAGCCACGGTTCGAAGACGAACGGATAGCTCAACAGAGCTAACAGCGATCCGATGTTCGACAAAGCATACAGACGATAGGGAGATCGATCCGGTGATGTTTGGCTAAACCACTTTTGCATCAGCGGACCAGTCGAAGCGAGAACAAAGTAGGGACCACCGACAGTTGCTAGCAGTAGCATCAGTATTCGCGACAATGGGGCTTGCTCTTCTGTAGGCTTCCACGCTTCATCGGGTGCAATAGGCAGCAGCAAAACAGAACAGCTGACAATGAACAAATGCGTCCATGCTTGTGCACGAAGCGATATTCGAGCACAGAGTAGGTGAGCGTAGAGATAGCCCGCGAGAAGGGCAGCCTGAAAGAACAGCATGCAGCCTGTCCAGATGGACGGCCCTCCACCAAACCAAGGTAGAATAAAACGACCGATAAGCGGCTGCACTTGGAACAGCAAAAACGCACTGACGAATACAGTCAGAGCATAGCGGAGCATAGAGGGATCTTTGGGTAGTTTTTGAACGAGCAAGAAAGGATTCGGATGACCAAGTTTGAATCCAAGCTACCTAAATTGCAAGCCCGCCTGGGTAAGCAAGCGAACGGGGATGCAATCCTAGGTACAGGAAGTTGATCTGAAGTTTAGCGGACAGTGTTTGAGATTATCGGGTTGAAGAGATGCCATCTCGTGAAGAGCTATAATGTGTAGTAGCCAGTATTTGATCTGACGGAGATTCTCTATTTGCCTCTATTTGCGTTTCTTCTTTTCCAGTAGCTTCTTCCTCATTTTCAGTGACATACCTGAAATAGAACTCTCGTTGGGCAAATCAATACGCGTATTCGCACCCTGATTGCCCATCCGTGACCGATCCAATGTTGCTAAGCGGGAGTTGTATTCTGCAAAAAATCTGTGCATGTCATCTTCATTCGTCATTTCATAACCCTCGGCCTGACCTGCCATAAAAAGTGACTTTGCCATTCCGAAATTTGCTGGGTTTGACATCTCACTTCGGAATTCGGCCAGCATTCCGCGAATCTCCGCCTCTATTTCTTTCGCCAACTCCAAACGGTGCACTCGATCGAGGAACTGCCAAAATGCGCTCAACTCATGAATCACCGCAGCGCATTCTTTCGCTTCCATTGAGACTTTACGTGGGAAAATGTCCAGCAAAATCTCGCGTACATCTCCCACCGTCATTGCATCGACCGTGACACCAAGATAAGTAAGACCTATATCCAAAAAGCTGTGTAGGTAGCCGCTTTCGATTTGTCTGCCTTCTTCGGAACTGGCGAACTGATTAACGGCATCATCTAGGTACTTACTGGCTGCTTCCTCTTGAATCTCACCGTCAAGGAAGATCGACTTTTTAGAGAAGACACCGACACCTATGCTAATTCGGAAATCGCGAAGTGAGTTGTAAGGCCGCTCGGGCATTGTAAATCCCACGCCCTCGGCATGGAGGATTCGCCTCACATCCTCCCACTCACCCGCCATGCCGCAATCGATTCGATCATTAGAAAAAGCTTTCTCGATCGACTCGTCAAATCCTTTGAGTTCCCAATCAACGACCAGCATCATTAGATCTGTGTTGATACGAATTGGATTATTCGTCGCATTGTCCAGACCATGGGTGATCAGTTTTTTCACTGAATCGGGTATCTCCTCTTGACGAGTACCCCATTGATTCACGGCTTGTATTAAGACGCCACGCGATCGTTCATTATGCTCGCCGGAGACAGCGTGCTCAAGCAATGAAACGATGCCCTCCACTCCATAGGACTCTAATGCATCGGGTATGTCGTCAAAGAGAAAGTCATCATCGGTATCCTCGTCAATATGCACTCCAATGAAATCTACTATTTTGGAGATCGCGTTCACGACGTCGTGTTTCGCGAGGATTTCCAGTACCGTTACTCCAGCCTCGACTGGATCGACAGCGCCGAAGATCTCATCAAAGGTAATGTCGTCCATTTCACCGCAAACGGCAATGGTTTCAAGCAATGCCGTCAATGAAGCGACTGCTCGCGAGTCTAGTTCTATCTTGCCATCAGATTCGCAGTCGAAATCATGGATCAATTGCATGGCAATCTTGATCATTTCTCCATCAACAGTCATTCAAGCTTTCTCATTCTTTCAAACGCCAGAGAGCACACTTAATTCAGCAGCCGTAGAGGTCCCAGGACCAGTTTCAGGAACCGTGAGCTATTCATGCCTACATTCCGTCGTTGGCGCTGAATTCAGTAGCATCCCTTGCGCTGTTCCTTTTCTCTACAGTATTCTGAATTCTAAACCGCGTAGGGAGTGGGTGCCTATCCCCCTATCGTAGGTTCGAACTGCGGCTAGATTGTTGGCGTATCAGCAGCATGATTCCTGAATCGTTTCGAAACTAACTGGAGAACCTTAATGGCTGAAACCATTTTTAGCAAAATCATCCGACGTGAAGTACCTGCCAAGATTGTTTACGAAGATGAATTGAGCCTCGCCTTTCATGACGTGAGCCCCCAAGCGCCAGTGCATGTTTTGGTGATTCCCAAAAAACCAATCGTATCACTGGACGCGGCAACCGAAGAAGACCTGCAACTACTAGGTCATCTTCAATGGGTTATTTGCCAAGTTGCCCGCAATCTAAACATTCACGAGACAGGCTATCGGGTGGTCACCAATTGCGGTGCGGATGGAGGGCAATCAGTGTATCACATTCACTACCATCTACTTGGCGGGCGTACGCTAGCTTGGCCACCAGGTTGACCACCGGCTTATCGATGCGATGTCGCTAGCCTCGTCAACCCAATGAGAACGATCTATAGCTAGTTTGGTTTGCCAATACAATAAAGGTGTTTGTTGCTTCGCAGCAACAATCGATCGTTGACAAAAACGGGTGAGGCGTCAAAAGTCTCGTCTTCCGCGACTCGGTTTGTTGCAATCACTTCTCCGGATTCGCCTGCGTCTACGACAGCAGTTGTTCCTGTTCGATCCACAATGTAGATCTTGCCGTCCGCGGATCCGACCGATGCATAGATATCGGACAGTTCACCGATTTTTTTCCGGGCGTATATTGGTTTTCCTGTGGCTGCGTTAAGACACGTAAGCAACGCTTGGTTCTCGTAAAGAAAATAGATCTTATCTTGATAAAGGGTAGGAGATGGAACGTAGGGAGTATTGAAGGGATAAGTCCATCGAATCGAATCCGAATTACTACTGACAGTGCCTCGGGAAGACAGGGAAATCGAATAACAGGCTGCACCACGATATCCGGACATGACGATAACGTTTTGTTGGTAAACCAAAGGCGTTGGGATCGGATTCTCGGTTTGTCCATCGCATTCCCATAGGAGGGAACCGTCGCGAAAATCATAGCCACGCACGACTCTTCCGTGCATGATGACCTGGGTTTGGTCTCCGACTTCCACGATCACGGGAGTTGCCCAAGTTGTTTTCTCGGGCGAACGACCTGTCTTCCATTTCAAGTCTCCATTTTCTGTATTGAGAGCGGCTAGGTAAGATTCGGATTCATGATCCCAGGGGACGATGAGCGTGTTGCCGTGAAGTGCTGCGGAAGCACCCTCGCCGAACTGAAGTCGAGTGTATTTCTGTCCCAGATCGGAACTCCACAGCATTTTTCCCTGCATATCCAAGCAAAAAATCCCTCTAGATCCCCAGAAAACATAGATGCACTTGCCATCTGTTGCCGGAGAACACGATGCGAAATTATTGGTTTCATGTCCACCTTCGTGTGGTGATTCCTCTACGACCGGTAGTTGCCAGTTCTTTGCACCTGTTCGAAGATCAAACGAGGAAACCAAAAACTTGTAGACGTTGGTGGGGTATGGATTAGCTCGCTTTCCGCCGGAACGATCGTCTCGGCCAATATCTCTGATTCCTGAATGCACATCACTCGATTCGACGACTCTAGCGACACTGGGTACTCGTCGCGTTTTCGGTGCCTCAGGTTCCGGATTCGAAGAACTTGAACGGAAGCGTGACTCTGAATCCATTGAAAACTGGACTTGAGCAGAACTTTCTGGATCCGTTTTTTCGGTTTTGAAGGCTGAAAGCAGGATCACTTGTTGATCCCAAACGATAGGTGTTGAGCTTCCTTCCCCATCAATTGGGCTCTTCCACAAAATGCCGGACGATGCATTCCATTGGGTGGGAGGCGAGGCCGTTAGCGATGCTCCATTGTTTTGAGGACCACGCCAATTCGGCCAATTATCTTGAGCAGCAAGATCTCTTTCCCCAATCCACGCAACAACGCACAAACCGAAGCCAACTGCAGTCGAAAAATGCAGGAAACCGCTCAACCTCGCCAACGTGGATGTCTCCATTCTCTTCCTCGTCAAATCCTGACCATTAAGGTACGATATTCTTGCGGTCAGCATTCTTTCAGCCCGCCTAAGCCTGGCCTGCTGAAACTGGCTCGCCGAAAACTAGCTCAAGCTCGGAAAGTCAAAACTGGAATTGTTAATGAATCGTTATCAATACGATATCGTAATTGTCGGAGCCGGACATGCCGGAACTGAAGCGGCCGCTGCGGCTGCTCGTCTAGGGGCAAAAGTCGCATTGCTTACCGGCAATTTGGATACCGTCGGTCAAATGAGTTGCAATCCTGCCATTGGCGGAGTTGCGAAAGGGCAGATTGTACGCGAAATCGATGCGTTGGGTGGCCTCATGGGGCAAACGATCGACAAAACAGGCATCCAATTTCGGATGCTCAATAGTCGCAAAGGTCCTGCTATGCATTCTCCTCGTGCCCAAGCTGACAAGAAAGCTTATCAGTTTGAAATCAAACGGGTGATCGAGGAGACTCCCAACCTGGATCTTCGACAAGAGCTCGTAGAAGAGATACTCACCGACCCGAGCGATTCACATCAGGTCATTGGCGTTCGTGTACGGGGGGATGCTATCTACGCGGCGGAAGCCGTCGTGCTAACAACCGGTACCTTTCTGCAAGCCATCATGCACACGGGCGAGGCAAAAACGCCAGGCGGCCGCGCGGGGGAAGGGACTAGTTCCGGCATCAGTCACTCGCTGCATTCTCTCGGCTTCCGCATCCAACGCTTCAAAACAGGAACACCCGCACGACTGAACAGCCGTACGATCGATTACTCCAAGACTGAGATCCAACCAGGAGACGACAACCCTCAACCGTTCTCCTACATGACCGACCGACTTCCCGATCCTCAGATGCCTTGCTGGATCACGTATACGAACGACAAGGTCCACGAACTGATTCGAGCCAATCTGCATCGGGCTCCCATGTACTCCGGACAAATCCAATCGACCGGACCTCGTTATTGTCCATCCATCGAAGACAAAGTCGTTCGCTTCGCAGACAAAGATCGCCATCAACTCTTTCTAGAACCCGAAGGTCGACATACCAACGAAGTTTATGTGAACGGCATTTCCACTTCGTTGCCACGCGATGTCCAAGATGCGATGTTGCGTTGGATTCCAGGCTTAGAAAATGCTCAGATCATGCGCTACGGATATGCCGTCGAATACGATTTTTGTCCACCCGATCAACTGACTCCGTGGTTAGAAACAAAAGCAGTGAAGGGGCTCTTCTTCGCAGGCCAACTCAATGGAACGACGGGTTACGAAGAGGCTGCCGCGCAAGGACTCATTGCAGGTGCTAGTGCCGCTCTTCGACTGCAAGGTAAAGATGGATTGGTGTTGTCACGCGATGCCGCTTACATGGGGGTTCTCGTCGACGATCTTGTAACGTGTGGAGTCGATGAACCATATCGTATGTTCACCAGCCGCGCGGAGTATCGCATGATGCTTCGACAAGATAACGCAGACCGACGACTCACCGAACTCGGTTATGAACTGGGGTTGGTATCGGACGCACGCTATGCTCGGTTTCAATCCAAACTGATTCAAATCGGCGAAGCGACCAAGGCGTTGCGAGCATTGCGAATTGGCGATGTCCCAGGTGATAAATATCTCAAGCGTCCCGAAGTCACTTGGCAGCACTTGACAGAACAATACCCCGAACAACTCCAATGCTACTCTGCTGAAGTGGCACTCCAAGTCGAATGTGATGTGAAATACTCAGGATACATCGCTCGTCAACAGATTCAGGTCGAACGTCAAAATCGAATGGCGGACAAATCGATTCCGACTGACTTCAGTTACGATTCGATCATTAGCCTTCGCGCTGAAGCGCGCCAAAAGCTCGGCAAGATCCGACCTATCAACTTGGACCAAGCGAGCAGGATCAGTGGCATCACGCCGGCCGACATCAGTTTGGTGTTGGCCTATATTGAGAATCCCAAACTCCGTGCAAAACAACCAAATGTTGCTGAGGTTGCCGTGCAATCCAACTCCGGCAGGACTGCAGATTGATGTCTGAGAAGTTGAGAAAAAGTGTCATCGTTGTGGGTGGCGGACTATCAGGTTTGATCGCAGCCCGCACGTTGCAACGATACGATTGGGACGTCACTCTGCTCGAAGCCCGCGACCGCGTTGGTGGACGCATCCAAACAGATAACGTGGACGGGTTTCTTCTCGATCATGGCTTCCAGGTTTATCTGACTGCGTATCCAACTGCGGGTTACGAACTCGATTTGCCAAAACTCAACCTTCGCTGCCTTCCCACGGGAGCATTGATTCAATGGCGAGGCAAACGCTTTCGGGTGGGTGATCCTTTGCGTTGCAACTTGTCTCAATCGTTAACCCAACTGATTCAAACAGCAATTGCTCCGATTGGTTCATTGCGTGACAAGATTGCTATGCTCAGCTATCGTCATCGTGTGTATGGCATGTCCATCGAAGATATTTTTCATGACTCGCGAGTGGATGGAGTCGAGCGACTTCGGCAATTAGGGTTTTCCCAACAAATCATCGATCGGTTCTTTCGTCCCTTCTTTGGAGGCATCTTTCTTGAATCTCCAGTCGAAGTCGCATCGGATCGGATGGACTTTGTTTTTCGATCCTTCAGCTTGGGCTATGCAGCGTTGCCCGAGGGTGGAATGCAATCGCTCCCAAATCAAATTGCAAACGACTTGAAACCTGGCACGGTTCGTTGCAATACGACCGTCGCTTCTGTCAAAGCCGGCATGGTAACTCTCTCGGATGGTACAACGATGAGTGCTGACGAGATCATCGTCGCTACCGAAGAGCCTACGGCGAACCGGCTTCTCGGATTACCCTTTTCCAAAAAGTTCCCGGTGCGTTCGACATGTTGTTTCTACTTCGCTGTCGAAAACCCTCCGATCCGAGAGGCGACTTTGGTCTTGAACGCAGATGGTACAGGGCCCATCAACAACCTCAGCTTTGTTAGTTTTGCTCAGCCGGCGTACGCACCGAAAGGAAAGACATTGCTCAGTGTCAGTACTATCGGGAGGGTGGATGAAGCCAGCGATGTGTTGCTCCAACAAGTGAAAGACCAACTCACCGATTGGTTCGGCGATTGCGTATCGAGATGGCAGCACTTGCGAACTTATCGAATCCCCTATGCATTGCCGAATCAATCACCCGATGCCTTGGCAAGCGTACCGCCAACTCGTATTGCAGACGGCTTGATTCGATGCGGCGATTATTGCGATACAGCTAGCATCGAAGGTGCATTTCGAAGCGGACTGACAGCCGCTCATGTAGCATTGAAGTCCGACATCTCGCCCTTTCGTCGATCGCATGGCGGTTCGTAGATGCAACGACTTCCAATCGATTCGCATCTAGAGGATATTCGTCAAGCGATTGTATCGAACCCCATCACGATCGTGGAAGCGCCTCCTGGTTCAGGAAAGACGACGAGGGTGGCACCGTTCCTTTTACCCTACGTTGAGTCGAACTCTCCTCTTCAACGCATGTATTTGTTGCAACCTCGGCGCCTAGCGGCGAAGTCGGTTGCTGAGCGAATTGCGTTCGAACATGGCAGCGATATTGGATCGCGGATCGGGTATCAAGTTCGTTTCGATCATCAAGTTTCGTGCAACACACGATTGATCGTAGCTACCGAAGGGATCCTATTAAGGAGACTGCAAGAGGATCCTGCCATTGAAGATACCTACGCGGTCTTGCTCGATGAGTTTCATGAGCGATCGCTTGATGGAGATCTTCTCTTCGGCATGTTGCGTCGAGTTCAACAATCGCTCCGCGACGATCTCCGCATTGTGATCATGTCGGCCACGATCGATACCGAGATGATGCGATCTTTGTTAGGTGACGTGCCGATCGTGAAAGTAGACAGTCGATGCTTTCCAGTACAAACGCGGTTTCGGCCCGTGGTTGCCCAAACAAAACTGGTCGACCATGTTGTTGATACGATCGTGGATGTAGTTCCAAAGCACGAAGGGGATGTATTAACTTTTCTTCCTGGTGCGGGCGAGATCCATCGAGTTGCAGATCAACTGTCGAGAAGTTCGTTGGTGCGAGATTGTAATATCGTTTCCCTCTACGGTTCGATGCCACTCGAGGAACAGACGAGAGCCATCGAGACAGGTGAAAAGCGAAAGATTGTTCTTGCGACGAACGTGGCGGAGACTTCGCTGACGATTGAAGGGGTGCGTGTCGTCATCGATAGCGGTCAAGCACGAGTGATGCGATTCGCTTCCGATGTCGGACTGGATCGATTGTCTCTTGAAAACATTAGCCAAGCGTCGGCGACACAACGTGCTGGTCGTGCGGGCCGGGTCGCACCAGGCGTTTGCTATCGATTGTGGTCCGAGGCTGCCGACCGTTCTCGACCTGCTTTTCTTGAACCTGAGATTCGAAGGATCGATTTAGCAAGCACCGTCTTGCAACTGTACGCTTGGGGCGAAGGAGAGTCAGTTGACTTTCCATGGCTCGAACCACCGAGGCTGGAATCGTATGCGGCTTCCAAAGTGGTGCTTGAACAATTGGGAGCGATTCGCGAAGGTCGAATTACAGCTATCGGTAAACAAATGGTGCGATTGCCAATCCACCCTCGATTGGCACGTATGGTGATCGAGGCTGTCTCGTTGGATTGCCTTCCGCAAGCTTCAATGTTAGCAGCCATGTTGTCTGAACGTGATCCCTTCGATCGACGCGAACAACGAAGCCGAGGCTCCTCGCTTCAGACGAGTTCGCATCAGCGATGGGACAGCGATTGTGTCGAAAAAATGAACTGCATCGAATCATTCCTTGCGAGAAGAAGCGATGGCTCGACGCCGTTTGGGCAATTGCAATCGGCAGCCGTTCGCAGCATCAAGAATGTCGCCGAACAAATCGCCGAACAAGCGAGAGCATCATTGAAAAGCGAATCTAGCGAGTACAATTCGATCCCGAAGGAGGAGGCATTGATGCGTTGCCTATTGGCAGGCTTCCCGGATCGACTAGCGCGAAGGAGAGGCATTGGCAAGAGTACTGGACTGATGGTGGGAGGCAAAGGCGTATCCTTGAGCCCACAAAGCGGAGTGACGGAATGCGAATACTTTCTATGCATTGAAGCCGATGCTGGACGTGGTGATGCGATGGTGCGTCAAGCGAGTAAAGTAGATCCCGATTGGTTGCTTGCCGGGTTGGTCTCGAGCGAAGAACTATTCTTTCATCCTACGCAGAAGCAGATCGTTGCACGACGCCAAACACGATGGCTCGACTTGGTGTTGCAAGAGTCGCCGACTAACATCACCGACACTAAGAAGGCCAGCCAACTCTTGTATCAAGCGGTCCTTCAGCATTGGGATACGACTTTTCCCAAAGACAACGAAGCACTGAGCTTGTTTATTGAACGAACACGTTGTTTGCGAGAGTGGGTTCCTGAATTGGAGCTGCCTGAGTTGAATCAGATTGTGCTGCATTCGGTCGCGGAACAACTTTGCGATGGCAAGCGTGCCTTGGCCGAAGTGCGCGATGGAGCGTGGCTCGATTGGTTGCAATCCAAGTTCACTAACGAGCAATTGCAAGCGATCGAACGGGAAGCCCCTGCACGTCTTACCATCCCTAGCGGGAACAGCATCAGACTCACTTACGAACTGGGGAAACCACCCGTGCTGGCGGTCAAGATCCAAGAAATGTTCTCCTGCAAGGCGACTCCACGGATCGCGCGAGGACGAGTACCTGTACTGTTGCATCTTTTGTCGCCGGCGATGCGACCGCAGCAGATTACAGACGATCTCGCATCCTTTTGGGCTAACGGATATAACGAAGTCAAGAAGGAGTTGAAACGCAGATACCCGAAACATGCGTGGCCCGATGATCCTACAACTGCAATTCCTCACGCTCGCCCTCGGCGAGATGTGAAAAACTAGGAATTGTCCTAGAGCTCCAAAGCTGCGGAGCGTGGGGACAAGCCCCATCCCTCCTGCACCACGGCCGTGCTTCTTTGTCCGGATCGGGCTCGACCCGACCGCCGTGCTGCTTTGTCCGGACACCGCTTTGGCGTCCTAGTATAGTGGATCGTGTCGTAGACTCGCTTCTCGAAATGACCGGCCGAGCGGTCAACGACGTTACAGCAGATGCTTTGCTTTGACTTCTAGATACTGATTGACGAGCGGAGTCGTTAGAGTGTCTGGGAAAGTATCGACGGACAAAACGCCACTGTTTTGGATTCGCTGAATCACTTCGTTTCGCCAAATCAAGAGCTGAGCCGCAGCAGCACTTCGGAACATCACAGTTTCATTCATATCCGGATTGTCGGCGAACTCGAATACCGAACGGTCTCTCAATAGACATAGCATTGGCAAATGCCGACCGCAAAGCGTCTTCAAATAACCCGTAATCTGAGATGCCGAGACGTCATCGATGACGCTGGTAAGCAACACGACCAATGAGCGTTTGCGACAGGTCTTCGAAAAATGAAGGAAAGCCTCGTTGTAATTGGTCTGACGCAACGAGGGAAATCGATCGAATCCGGCATGCAACAATCGATTCATCTGCGATGCTCCACCTCGAACAGGAACATACGATTCAATCTTGTCAGAAAAACAAAGCAGTCCAACCGAGTCACCTTGATGTAGAGCCACATAGCTGAGCATCAATATCGAGTTGAGGGCATAGTCCAAAAGACTCAATCCTTTGTACTCGCTCGTCATCATCCTCCCGCAATCGAGTAGAAAGACAATTCGCTGGCTTTGATCAGTTTGAAACTGCTTAACGGTAAGTTTGTTTCTTCGAGCTGTTGATCTCCAATCAATGTGTTTGTAATTGTCGTCTTGGGTATAGTCCCTCAATCGTTCGAAATTGTTGTCTTGGCCTGCCTTTCGCGTTTTGCGTACCCCGATGAGGCTCAGGCGATTGGTTCGCGCCAACAAGGAGTATTCCGCGAGTTGTTGCATGTCGGGATAGACATTCAGTTCCCCTGGCAATTCTCTCGTAACGACACGACACCAAAATCCAAGGATACTCGCCAATCGCAAATGGGCTCGTTCGAATCGGAACAGGCCACGACGTCGAGGGGTGAGTTTATAGTCGATATCGATCCGTTTTCTTGGTTCCAATGTGAATCGATGTTCAGGTGGCTTCGCGTTTAAGTGTTCGGGCAAATCATCTTTGAGAATGATGCGAAGGGTACGGCTGCCTCGATTTTCAACAAACAGCTTCACTTCATGCGCACCACCCAAGGATGCACTTCGCAGCATCTGACGTTCGATGCGCAATCCGCTGGGGCGCGTGATCGTGAGCAGATCGATCACGACGAAGACCAGTACGCCAAGGTCGATAACGGCAATCAGATATTTGACCGATGGCAACGGGACAATGAGCGTCGTCAAAAATGTCAACGGAAGCAATATCCACAGCCAACGTAGGGTCGGATAAATTTTCCAACCTGCCGCCAGAATTAAGATCGGTAGCAAAAAGAGAATGAGCACGAGCCACGGTGCCCAGGATAGATAGGAACCGACGAAATCGTAGGCTGATGCGCTGGATATTGTTGCGTTTGTGCTCGTTTCCACAACAGTTATAGCCTCGGAACCTCGATACCACGCAACAAGGAAGTGAGTTCCGTATCGACCAGGAGACCTTCCACCTCAGCTTCGGCTGACATCATGACGCGATGTCGCAACGCGGGCAACGCAATCTCGACAACATCGTCCGGGATCGCATAATCGCGTCCTCGAAACGCAGCGAGTGTTCTAACGCCTTGTACAATAGCCAGTCCAGCTCGAGGTGACGCGCCCATATGAAACGTTGGCCAATTGCGAGTCGCGCGAACAATGCGATTGATGTAGGTCAATAGCTTTGGTTCGACACGCACCTGGGCGTTGAGTTGGACCATCTTTTGAATGGTCTCGGCAGTCGTCACTTGCTGCACTTGGCTTTTCAGAATGGAACCGAGATCGACTTGTTGAGAGTGCAATTCCAAGATGCGGGCTTCTTCAGGCTCGTCGGGGTATGAGACGACCGCTTTGAACATGAACCGATCCAATTGCGCTTCGGGGAGTGAGTAAGTTCCTTCGCTTTCGATCGGGTTCTGTGTTGCCATGACCAAGAACGGGCGTGGAACCGGGTGGCTGACTCCGTCGATGGTGACACGAAATTCCTGCATGATTTCAAGCAATGCAGCGTGCGTCTTTGCCGGGGAGCGATTGATTTCATCCGCGAGCAGAAATTGAGTGAAGACCGGGCCTGGTCGAAACCTAAAGTCCTGTGTCTTTAGATCTAGAATCGGAGCGCCTGTGATGTCCGACGGCATCAGGTCGGCAGTAAATTGGATTCGCCCGAACTGACAACCGAGCACATGTCCCAGCGTTCGTACGAACAGCGTCTTACCCAATCCAGGCACTCCCTCGATGAGCACATGCCCGCCAGAAAAGAGAGCAACTAGCGAGACGGTTACGAGCTCTTCTTGGCCAACAAAAATTTTGCTGATCTCACGCATCGCATTTTGAAAGACCTGCTGCGTAAGAAAATTCGTCTCGGGTGTTCGAGAATCGGGTTGCTGAAGATTGTCTGCGTTGGTATCGATTTGGCTCATGAATAACGTCGTGAAATAGAGCATGCAAGCTTAGGCGTGCGACAAGCACGAAAACAACACCCAACTCCGATGCGTGCCCAAGGGCCAAATGTCTCGCACCTCGTTTGCTTTTGGGTTGGGATCGTTCCAGTTGTCACCCGACCGACAGAACCGACAATCATAACTTGATAGGCAAAATTCTGGAGCAATCTGGCGTTAATCTGCAAAGAAATCATCGAATTCATCCCTGTATGGCATTTTCAATATCGTACGCTAAACTGGAACGTCGGATTGATCTCTCTTCCAGGTAAGTAGTTTTACGCTCGTGTCCTCCCCGCTTCAAATCAATCTTGCTACAACTCCTGCGAATGCAGTGAACGCGCAGATTCTGTCGTTCGGGACTTCTCCTGAAGCAGATGTATCGATTGTTGGTTGTAGCGGGCAGAACTTCACTGCTAACGGTATGCGACTACAAGGGCGAATCACTTTTGCCGGCCCCGTAGGGAATTTTTCTTTAATGTCCTTCGGAGATGCCGAGGCGGTCATTGATGGCAATGTCGGCGATTTCTTTGCGCACTCAATTCAAAGCGGAGCCATCTTTGTGCGAGGAGATGCGGGATCTTCCCTTGGAGCATTAGGAGCAGGTGGATTGATTTCTATCAAAGGGAATGCACTCGATCGTGCGGCGGTCGCCCTTCAAGGCGCAGACATCGTCGTGCGCGGAAATGTACGAGACCTCGCGGGCCTGGGGTTGCAAAGTGGAACTCTGATCATCTGCGGCAATGCAGGCAAAGAAATGGGGAAAGGGCTGCGAGGCGGAACCATCTATCTCCGTGGCGCAGTTGAATCCATCAGCCCAGAGATAGAAGAAGTGCGGCTTCGAGAACCCGATAAGCTCAAGATCGGAATGATTATGCTAAAGTCGGGCCTTAACGCCACGGGTAAAGAGTTTCGAGTTTACCGATCGGCATCCTAATCGTAGCTCGATTGATATTGATTGACGGATAATAGTCACGACGATTGCGACTCATGATGTCTCCGATTTCTTTGCGGAAATGCATTGCATGGGCTACCATACAAATTCGGTCAGCTTACAAACGTTAATGGTCTTCATCCCACTCGGTGGCCCTCGCTATGATTCCTCTCAACCGTCGTCAATTGTTTCAGTATGGCGGAAGCGGGCTGAGTGGCTTAGCTCTCTCCACTCTTCTGCAACGTGAATCGCGAGCGACGAACGACAGGACTGACTTCACTCCACGCGTAAAGCGAGTGATTTGGTTGTTCATGCATGGAGGGCCAAGCCACGTCGATTTGTTCGACCCCAAGCCAGAACTTACACGACTGGCAGGACAATCGGT
>JAJTID010000097.1 GCA_021300155.1 Pirellula sp. | reverse complement strand
TTGAAGCACGAATGGATTGAAGGTGAATTAAGTCGCGTATCGGTGCTCGTCGACACTTCGCGAAGTATGGCATTTGTTGATCGCGGCCAGACTGCATCACGCTTCGAATCGGTTCGATCACTCCTGTTGTCAGAGAAGAATAATTCGGATGACGCAGCAGACAATACAGTGCCACCCCCAGAATCTCTATTGGGTGCGTTAGCCAAACAGCATCATGTCAAAGTCTTCACCACTAGCGGCGAGCTGGTTTGGGATTCGCAAACGGACAAGAGCTTAGACAAGCTTCGGAGTCTATCGGCCGAGAGCAAAACTACGCCTCTCGGAGAAGCGATTCTTCAACAATGGAGACGCGATAACTCTTCCATCGAAGACGCAACCGCGAACGTCGAGGCCGATCGTGTGTTGGCTGATGCGGTTATTCTTTTGACCGATGGCCAGAGCAACACGGCTATCTCTCCCGTCGATGCCGTCGCATCCGCGAGTGGTAAAATCCCAATTCATGCCGTCGGAATTGGCGACACGAACGAACCAGTCGATTTCGCAATACTAAGTGCCGATGTCTCGCAAAGCGTTCGTCGCGAGGACCGTCTGCGTGGAACGTTGCGAGTCAAAGAGGTTGCGCCTCCTGGCACGTCCTATCAGATCGTAGTCAGCGTTCAAGGGATGGAGATCTTTTCTAAGGCGATGATAGCGACCGGACGCGGTGTCTTTGACATGGAATTCGATGCGCCGATTTCGACCGCTCTGGACGCAGCACAACCGGCTCTTGGTCAATCGCTTGAGTACCGGTCTATCGGGCTCGATCTCGACTGCCGCGTAGAATCGAAGATCGCAGAAGCCTCGCTCGACAACAATCAATTGCGAACTTCGACCTGGGGGATTGTGAGACAGAATCAAGTTCTCATTCTCGATCCGCGAGGACGTTGGGAGTTTCGATACATCCGCAATGCATTAGAACGCGATCCCACCTGGAAAGTACAGGCATCGATTGGTCCACGGGCGATGGCAGAACAAGATTTCCCAAAGTTGCGGGCAGAACTTCTCGCGTACGATCTCGTTATTGCAGCATCCGACATTGCTGCGAAGATGAATGAAGAGCAGATGGAGTGGTTGGTAGACTATGTTCGCGATTCAGGGGGTGGTCTGGTATGGATCGATAGCGAACGAGCGAGGCCCGCAATCTCTTCGACGCTGTCGCCTATTCTTCCGGTACTAAGCGATCGCGAGGGCTCCGCCACGCAACGAACACGAGCTGCTATCCGAGACACGATTTTACGGCTTGCTCCCGCCGCCAACAGTCAACCTGCGTTTCAGTTGGAAAGCAATTCGGTAACGAATCAATCCACGTGGTCGAACTTCCCACCGTTTCATTCTTTTCGATCGGTGGAAGTGAAGCCAGGCGCCGAAGTGATGCTAGAGAGCAAACGGCCGGACGATATGCAATGGCAACCGTTGATCGCAACCAGCCTATACGGCCAAGGGCGGGTTTTGTATTTAGCAACAGACGAGACATGGCGTTGGCGTTATGGAGTCGCAGACTTGTACCATCAACGGTTCTGGAACCAAGTTTCAGGTTGGGTGATGCGTTCTCCGTTTGTGGTCAGTGGCACTTATGTTTCGCTCGACGCTGGAAAACGAGTCTATTCGGCAGACGAATCGGTGGTCGTTCGAGCAAAAGTTCTGAATGAATCTTCGCAACCACTGGAGAATGGAGTTGTGCAGCTTCAGGTGTTCAAGAACAACACGCCCATCGCGAGTTATCCCATGCAGGAAATGGAGAGGTCTGGTGGAATCTATCGGGCGGTCATCGATTTGGCCACAGAGCCCGAGTTCTTGCAGAATACGACGGGTGAATATGAGCTGAGAGTATCCGTACTAGGCATCCCGGAATCTTCTACGAATGTGACGACTTCGTTCTTGATCGCACCTCAAACCGAGATCGAGATGCAGTCGCTTGGTTGCAACGAAGAGTTGCTAAAGAGCATCGCAGACAAAAGTGGCGGCAAATACTACACGCTGGAAGGATCACCAACGATAGCCAAGGAACTCGAAGCTTTTCGCAAGGGACGCATTGTTTCGAGCGAGACCGTTTTATGGCAAAGCTATCCGTGGTTTGTGGCGGTGATGGCATTGTTCGCGATGGAGTGGTATCTTCGCAAGCGGGCAGGCTTGGTGTGAGAAAGGAGTTACGAATTGGCCAACATTGAAAGTCCACTTTGGTTATGGATCAAAGGAGGGTTATTTGTGACAGTCCTTGCTCTGGTCGTAACGCACACACCATTCGTACCGAATTGAGATCGTAGTTGTGTGCTTGGTTGTCAGTCCCGTGCCCTCATTGCAAAAGAACGGGAAACCTCGATACCGCTCATTTCTGAAATCAGGCTGCCACCAGTATAAATCCATGTGTTGTTAGGCCCCCAATAAAAATGACTAAAAGGATTTGGGTCCCAATTACCCCAACTCATTTCCAGAGTATTACCGACGGCATCACGAATATCCATCGCTTCTCGTAGGCAACTAGCCTCGTCACAACTGCTCGGGGGTTGCTTCTCTGGATTAAAGTGATTGCAATTGCTGCAAGATGCAGACAACCGCCTCTTGAGCCATGGCCGAATTTGCCAATCTTGGTTCGGAAGAAATTGCTCGTCAGCTCACTACCGGCCAATAAGATTTTTCTGCGTTCTATCTTTATGCCCAGATTCATCGTCGCCGATCGTGGCGAAATGAATCTATATTCCAAATACCGCAAAATCCCATGTTCGTACTGTATTTCGAGATCCGAGCGATGGTCCATCCGTGACCATTTAACCAAATAGATCGTGTTCGGCTTGTTCGTCTAATTGTACAAAGCGGTCGGCTGACTGAGCAAGCTTGAGGTCTTCATCAAAACTCGGAATCATCTCCTTCATGCGTGCTCGGCCAGAGTCAGATTCCAGTAAACTGCTGAAGCACTTGCGAATCACTTCTAGCATGACGTGAACGGAAACGGATGCTCCCGGCGACGCTCCCAAAAGTGCGGATATGCTGCGTTCGGCATCGGTAACCACTTCTGTTCCATAGTGAACGATGCCTGCCTGACCGTCCTCTTTCTTAATCGCTTGCACGCGAATACCAGCATCGATGAGACGCCAATCTTCATGACGCGCTTCTGGATAAAAATCGCGAAGGACTTCCATCCGCTTGTTCATACTTTGCGTTCCTTGTTGGATCAAATACCGAACCAATGGCAAGTTATAGAGCCCAACTTTGACGAGCGATCCGATGTTGTCGAACTTGATTGAGCCAGGCAGATCGAAGAAACTGCCGTGGCGATGCAAAAACTTGGTGGTCCAAGCCGCATACGGACCGAAGAGGAGCGATTTTTTTCCGTCGATCACTCGCGTATCCAAGTGTGGCACGGCCATCGTGGGGGCTGCACCGAGCGCTTGGCCGTAAACCTTGGCTTGATGCTTGGCGACAATGTCAGGCTTGTCACAAACAAGCCATTGACCACCGATCGGAAATCCACCGAACCCCTTGCTCTCTTTGATGCCGGACATCTGCAACAACTGTAGGCTGCCACCGCCAGCACCGATGAACACGAACTTTGCACTGTTGGCGATTCGATTCCCTTTGTTGGATCGAACATCGACATTCCAACGGCCATTGCTACTCTTCAGTCCGACAACTCGGTGTCCGGTTGCAACTCCGCAATTGGGTTGCTGTGACAACCAATGGATCAGCTTGCGTGAAATCGCGCCAAAGTTCACGTCGGTTCCGCTGTCCATCTTGGTGGCTGCCACCGGTGTAGCATTACGACCATCCATCAAAAGGGGAGCCCATTCTCTGACACGATTGGGGTCGCAAGTAAACTCCATCGGCTTGAAGAAGTGATGAGCTGCTAACCCATCAAACCGGGCCTTCAAGTAGTTCACTTGTTTCTCGCCATGAACGAAACTCAAGTGTGGGACGGGGTTGATAAACTCACGTGGCTTATCGACCATCCCAGTCCGAACTGCATATCCCCAGAAGAGTTTCGATTGTTCGAATTGCTCGAAGATCTTGATCGCGTTCGAGACATCCACCGTACCGTCGGCTTTCTGGAACGGAGTGTAGCTTAGTTCACAAATGCCTGCGTGCCCGGTACCTGCATTGTTCCATGCGTTGGAGCTTTCTTGCGCAAGCTCCTCGGTAACTTCGTACAACTGGATCTTCAAGTTTGGTTCCAGCTTTTTGAGCATAGCACCAAGGTTGGAAGCCATAATCCCGCTTCCGATCAAAATAACATCCGGTTGGTCGACGTGGCTGTCGTATTGCATGTGAGGCTTTAGTCTAGTGGTCAAATCTTCAATTGAATGGTGAAAGTAGCAGTCGCTTTAGGAATTTACATTCGCTTGGTAACCTGCGCCTTCATGAACTTCAGCCCTTCTTCGGCGAGTTGCAGTTCGTCGTTGAACATTCGTCGCCAAATTCGAGTGGCAGCAGCGAGTTCAGGTAGCGCTAATCCGAAGGCTTCGATGACAAGCCAACCGTCGTAACCAATCGATTTGATCGCGTCAAAGTTCTCGTCCCATCGGATATTGCCAGCACCTGGGGTGCTTCGGTCATTTTCGCTAATGTGGATATGGCAGACCATATCCTTGATTGCGTCGAATGCCTGGGCGATATTCTTCTCTTCGATATTGCTGTGGAATGTGTCGTACATCATCCGGCAATGGGAGTGATTGACCTGACGGCAGAATTCCGCCGCGTCCGCTTGGGAGTTCAAAAAATAGACTTCGAACCGATTCAGGGGCTCGACTCCCAGCATCACACCGACTTGGCCGGCATACTCTGCGGTAGCTCGCATACTATCGAGGCCCCACTTCCATTCGTTATCGGTACGGCCAGCTCCACTGAAATGCCCCAGCGCGGAATGGAATGGTCCGACAATCGTCTCTGCTCCCGCCGCCGCGCAGCAATCGAGTGTCTTCTTGTTCAGTTCAACACCTTTTTGGCGAACGGCTGCATCCGGACTAATAGGATTGTCCTCGATCGTTCGAACTGTCACCGCAGTTCGCTTCAGTCCTAGATCATCCAGTCTTTTTCCCCAGGTTGCATAATCGAGGTCGAGATTGAAAATCGGAATTTCCACTCCATCGAATCCCATTGCCTTCAGCTTTTCTAGGATAGGCAACATTCCATCGTTGAGCTCTCCAGACCAAAGAAGCAAATTCATTCCGTATTTCATGGGATCTCACAATCAGGGGGTTTGAGGAAAGGAGAGGCCGGTTTCTCGACCTAATCGCCCAGGATTATAGTTGAGAATGAGGACCAGTAGTAGGAGCGAGTTCTAGGATGTTCGACAGATTCATTGCCCGCCAAATCCGTCACGATTTGACAAACTCCTTCACGGTTCGACCGTGATAGGAGATGCTGAGATTTCCATCGAACGTCTCTCGGACTGCATTGTAGAATCGTTCTGCAATAGCGATCACGCGGGCGTCCGAGAACTGGTTGTGGTACCGAAACTCAATCCTTCCTGGCCGAACCATGGCGGCGATCGCATTGCCCTGATAGTTGTCCTCGTAACTTAGCCCGGCGAGCTTGACATCGCGATGCTCTACATGGCAGGGGAATATGCAAACGGACCGTTCGTTGGCCAATAACTTCAGCTCAAAATCGGCTTCTCTTCTGTGCGATTCCCAGACATCTAAGCCAACAATTTCCATAGTTGCATCCTAGGTTCCGAACATCCGATTGCTGTGCAACCTCTCGATTTTACTTCGACCGCCGGATTGCAGTTCGCCTATCAGTAGATTGTCCTGGTCTATTGCAGTAAACTACGGCGATGCAAACTACAATAACTATGAACGATAATGCATTGGATACGAAAGCCTCGTCGGAGTGGATTGTCCGGTGTGGAACTTCGTCGCAACTCTTTCGAGTGCGTCCAGGAACTCACAGTCTAGATCGTGGCCGAATCGTTCTTTGCAGAACCTCGCGGGGACTGGAAATTGGCGAAGTGCTTGCCGAATGTCAGTACACTTCCGAAGAGTCGAGCGATTTGTCCCAAGCGACGATGGTTCGTCTCTCGCGGCCCGAAGATCAATTGTTGTGGACGCAACTTCGAAAACTCAGCGAAGACGCGAGTATTGCGTGCCAATCCTTTTTGCAGTCGAACGGTCTCGACGATGTGTTGATCGAGGTGGAACCATTGTTCGATGGCAAGACCTTATTCTTTCATTTCCTGGGGGAGCCTGGCGAGTTGACAGAGGCGTATGTTGAAGAGCTCGCGACGGTCTATCAAAAAAACGTCGCCTCATCGAAGTTCGCCGAATTGCTAGAACATGGTTGCGGACCAGGCTGCGGTACACCCGAAAAATCGGGTTGTGGCACATCCGGGAGTTGCGCTGTTTGCTCTATTACAGGCGCGTGCGGTTCCAAAAAGAAAAAGTAAATCCGGTGAGTGTTATCGACATGACTCAGTGATGGAAGCGCTTGAATCGTTCTATCGATTCACTTTTCTGGCTCCACCAATTCTCTGCGTCCGAACGACTAAATGGGCTGGAGTCAGCGAGTCGCTCGAGGACTCGATTCACTTCGTTCATGCTACCGGGACGTGCTGAAGGTGAAGGGGCCGCACACGCGATTAACAACTTTATCAATTCCTGAAACTCAGGTTTGTCCATCACATCAAAGAGTTCTGGATTTTGGATCAATGCAAGGATGTCGTCTTTGGACGTGCCGATCGTTGGCACTTTCCCCGAGAGCAAATACAAGCCGAGAACGCCGAATGCAAAGGTATCAATTTTCGGATCAGCAATCCATGGACTTTCTAATCGTTCAGGCGCGATAAAGCCAGGAGTTCCCATGACGACTCGAGTTGCAGATGATGTACTGTTGATGGTATCGCTAATGTTTTTCGCGAGTCCAAAGTCAACGACTTTGATTGCGTCGGTCGCGGGGTAACGTCGACACAGCATGACGTTTTGAGGCTTGATATCGCGATGAACAAGTCCCAGATTGTGTGCTTCTGCCAATACTCCACTTGTTTGGCAAAGGATGCTCAATGACCGCCACAATGGCAAATGGGGCGAAAACGAAATCAATTGCGCGAGTGTAAGCCCGTCGACGAGCTCCATGGCACAGAAAAGCATGCCATCTTTCGAGATCCCAAAATCGTAAATGCAGACAGCGTTGGGATGATTGAGACCTGCTGCTAAGCGCACTTCGCGTTCAAACCGACGAACAGAGCCGGTGGTTTCACTCCCCTGCTTGATCAGTTTGACGGCAGCCGATCTTCCCAACATGCGATGCTCACCTCGGTGCACCACACCCAATCCACCTTCGCCAAGCTTTTCCTTGAGACGATAAGGACCCACCGTTCGATTTACTAATTCGATCGTTCGCAACTTTCGAACCAACGATACACCCACAAGGGAAAATGCGCAAAGCAGTGGGATGGACAACAAAAATAAAAATGTCCTGCTGACAAAATGAAGATTGCGAAATGCTACTTCTTTTGGGACTTCTAGAATCAATCCAGAATGAAGTTCCTCAACCCATAGCCAGGCCCCGACAACCTCTTTGCCTCGATAATCACGATAGCCATCTAGGTTGTGTCCATCAGCCTTCATCGTCACACTACGTGCGGATACCGTTCTTGGCCAAGATGTGTGATCCGCAGCTGGCTTTCTTCCGCGAAGCACATCAACACCGGGGTCTAAGCACAACATGACTGGTTTATCTCTTACCACACGCAATTTGGACCAATGAGGCATCGCCAAAAGTTTATCTGAATCAAGCACCATGGTCGAAATTGCCGCATCCGAATTGACGAGATAGCAGTTGCTTTCCTCAAGAACTCGATCGGAGAGTATCTCTTGAAGTTCATGCAGAAATGCATCACTCCGAACCATCATGGCTCCGATAACTTCTTTGGAGCGAATCGACTTTATAGATGAAGTGTCGGTCTTTGCTTCAGAATCTTCCCGCTTCGTGGGCTCAAAAATGGGAACAAAGAACATGACATATTGTTCATTTGTTTCGATGGGATAATCTACGGAAAACGTTTCTGCGCTCGCTTGTGGAAGAACGACATGCGTCTTTTTTGTTTCAAACACTTTGCTCAACGACAGCTTGCCGTCAGCGGTAGCGGGACTCCCAAGATTGACCCTCGCTGATTTGTATTGCCAATCCGCCAGTAGTTGGAAGGAAGAATTCCAAATCGCATACTTCAAACTCAACTGGCGCGAACCCAGAGTTAACGATTTCTTTTCGTTTGTTTCGATTCGCAACGGTCGGCTCGCAATCATATCAAACACGCAGGACACTCGTTGGTGTAGCTTTTCGGCGTCTTGCAACATTTTGCGTCGCTCGTCGCTGTCTGAATACGCGGAGGCAATTGCGTTCAGTTCTGCGACGACCTTTTGAAGCTCTTCGTTTTCTCCCCAATCCTGAACTCGTAACTGATAACTCTCCGACCATTGCAATACGCGCTTGGCTTTTTGTCTAGCCAATGTGGTAACGACCGCTCGATATTCCTCCCGAGAACGCTTTGAGAGTTCTGCGTTCAAGTACCAACCAAGGATAGCGATGATGATCGCCGCGCCCAACACCGCTACAAGAGGCGCCAATCCACCGACGAACATTCGATTCCATCGCATCCATCCAGCCGTAACAATACTTCGTGAACCCGTGGACGTATTGCCACTCTTTTCAGTCGGGCCAATGATGGTTCGACTCGAGTGATTCGCCAGAAGGGATCGCACTTCTTTTGCGACCATAGGGTCATCCGATTGGATTCTATCCAGTCGTCGATTTTGTTCCTCGGCAGGTAAGTGCACTAGATCGAAGAAGAGTGCTTTCGCTTTCGCGTACTGCTCCGAATTCACGTTATTGGGTTTCCTCAATCCGTTTTCGCAACCAAGCCCTGCACATCCGCCATTCATTCTCAATGGTCCGAGTCGAGAGCCCCAATACCTCGGCTACTTCAGGAACGGTCATGCCTCCAAAAAAACGCATCTCCACAATCTTGGCTTGACGTTCATCCAACTGCCCAAGCTCTTGCAGGAACTCCTCTAACGCGAGAATGTCTCCGTCCTTGGAAGTGGTGAGCTTTAGATCATCGTCGAAAACGACTCGCACCAAATCCCCGCCACGCTTGATTCGCTTTCTGGCCCGTGCATGATCTACCAAGATGCGTCGCATGATCGTCGCTGCGATGGCCAAGAAGTGGCCGCGACTTTGATAGCGGTTCGAAAACTGCTTGGTCAGTTTTACATAGGCCTCATGAACCAGCACCGTAGGAGACAGCGTTACGGTAGCCGACTCCAGTTGCAAATAGCTTGCGGCAAGACGCTTCATTTGATCATACGTATCGTCTACCAGCGAATCTGCTTGGCGTTCGTCGACCATAATTGCGGTTGCGGCTGAAAAAACGGTTGGGGGAAAACCCAGATCCTAACATAAAGACATTGAGGGAGGAGTATGAAATTGTAATCCAACTCCCACAGGTCACGGCTACCAATTTAGTGGTCCAGTTAGTTTAGAACCACCGTCACTAGTTTAGTAAATGAACATCGGTTTTGATGCGCAAAATACTGGGATCCCAATACATTTGGATCCCAAAAAGCTACGACAAGAGTCCGTAAGTTCGAAGAGTTCGCGTCAAAACCTCAAATTGCTCTGGTTCCAAAGCAGTCATGGGCAATCGCAATTCACCCATATCCCGGCCGAGCAGTTTCATCGCGCCCTTCACGGGAATTGGGTTGGTCGACAATGAAAGCATGTCACGGCAAAGCGGAAACAATTTATGGTGCCATCTCGAGGCCGTGACAAAATCACTTGCCAAAGCGGCCTTCACCATCTGAACGATATCCCCGGGAACGATGTTACCTGCCACAGAGATAACGCCTTCTCCTCCGACACTCATCATTGGGAGAGTCAGAGAATCATCACCGCTTAGCACGGTTAGATTGGTTGAATTCAGAATTTGAGAGCATTGATCCAGCGAGCCTGTCGCCTCCTTCACCATGGTGATATTCGGAAGCTCTGCAAGTTTCGCAATGGTCTCTGGCTCGATGTTTTTAGCGGAACGACCGGGGATATTGTAGACGCAATGCGGTATACCGACATCTTCTGCGATCGCTTTGAAGTGCTCGTAGAATCCTTTTTGTGTGGGTTTGTTGTAGTATGGTGCCACTTGCAAAGATGCATCCGCTCCTTCTTTGGCTGCCCAACGAGTTAGTCGAAGGGCTTCTGCGGTGCAGTTACTACCGGTTCCTGCCATGACTTTGCAGCGTCCTGCGGACAATTGGATGACTTCGCTGATCACCCGCTCGTGTTCGTCATGGCTCAACGTCGGTGATTCGCCGGTCGTTCCGACAGGCACGAGGAAATTCGTCCCAGACGCAATTTGAAACTCGATCTGCTTCTTGAGCGTTTCGACATCCAGTTTGTCGTCACGAAAAGGTGTAACGATAGCGACACCCACTCCAGCAAACTCGCTCCCCTTTCGACCAGCCATCTCAATCCACTTTCAAATAGAACACCGTCGGACAAAAACACCGTTAAACAAATCACCATTCTGTACAAGGGACTGCTGATTTACTGTGCCGTCGGGCGCTAGCCAAATGGCACCGGTTTCGTGGCTTCGCCACAGGCGGCTAGTGCCTGACGGCACACTATGAACCAATAAGCCGGGCCTAGATCGGCAGTCTGTACAACAGATGGGGGCCGAACAGTTTACGCGTATTGGCTCCAGACCCCAAGGGTTCGAAGGCGTTCCAAGCCAATTTTCGCGAGTATCACCCGAGCGAATACTCCTAAACGCGATCCTGCCGCCTATCGCGCGAACGCTTTTTGACACATTCGTCGCAAATGCCATGAATAATGAAACGGTGTTCTTTGGCTCGAAATCGATGCAATTTGGCGACGTCCTCGCGAATCTTAATCGTCTCTTCGCTGGTAAATTCGATCAATTTGCGACATTTGGTGCAATACAAGTGATCATGCTGTGGATAGCCATAGTCGTGTTCATAGACACTTCGTCCATCCAACTCGAATCGATGAAGCAATCCTGCATCGACGAATTCCCGTAATGTTCGATAAACCGTGGGTCGAGAAACGTAGTTTATAGTCCCCTTGGCAGGTAACTGTTCGATCAATTGATCTGCATCGAAGTGCTCATGGCGATTGAACACCTGTTCTAGCAATTGCCGTCGTTGATCCGTGTTTCTTAGTCCTTTACTTTGAAGATACTCCTCAAAACGCTGGAGCGGGGTCATCGAGACCTCGACATTTTGAAGGGGCTGATCGGTTGGCGTTAGTTCGGAAGACATGCAACATTCGCAGGAAAAGGAAATAGACACCCCGGCTCATTTAGGCCTGGCCAGGATGGCCCATTGTAACCTCCCAAGAGTTCGTTCGGCAAATCAGAAGAGATCGAGC
Source organism: Pirellula sp. (assembly GCA_021300155.1). Lineage (GTDB taxonomy): Bacteria > Planctomycetota > Planctomycetia > Pirellulales > Pirellulaceae > JBKCUI01. The sequence goes on along the minus strand of JAJTID010000097.1, from coordinate 86,262 downwards.
TGTCGCAAAGCGGGGGATTTGGGTTCAGGTTTCTCGAGAAGTTCCGGCAAGTCTGGCAACTCACCCCGTTTTTCTCGAACCAGCCGGTGCATCAACATTACGAGTTCCGGTGCGTATCGGTCGTCTGGTGCGTGCAGAAATACCCATGGCTGAAGTCCGGTGTCGATCCAGCATGCGATTTGATCAGCCCACTGTCTCCAGTATTCGGTAACTTCCCGCCAATCGTTGCGACCGATCAATCTTAACATCGGTCGCTTGCTAGTCGTTGTGGTTCGAAAGGGACTCTTAGGCTTCCTTTTCTGGGAAGCCTCCTCCATTGCATTGGAAGCTTCCAATGAATTGAGTGGACGTGAATCGAATAGAACGCGATCTATCTCTAACTCTTCCAACAGCTCATCCAGGCTATTTTCACACTCCGCGGCATCGAACCAGTCTTGGTGGCGGACTTCCACGGCCCAAGGCCAGTCTTTCGGCAGTCCTCTTAAGAACAACTCCAATGCACCGAAGCGACTGAAGCCGAAGGCCGGTCCCAATTGAAGAAACGTTGGTCCGAGCTTTCCATGGTTGTAGAGGATTTCTAGACAACTCAGCCATTCCTTGGTTTCGCTATCACATCGCGTCAACATGCAGTCATGCGATATCCGTCTTGGGAACTTCAAACAAAACTGGAAGCCCGGTGCTGACTGTTCGCTCCACTTTTGAAAAGTCGATTTTCCAGGAACACCGTAAAACGTACTGTTCCCCTCGACGGTTGGAAAAGCATGGCTATACCACGAAAGATATTGCTCATTCGGAGTCCGTTCAGGATAGACCAGACCGCCCCATTCTTTGCATCCCCAGACAGGGCAACCTACACGGTACGACCAACTGTCCCAATTTGGTTTTTGCGTCGGAATCGCGACTTTTGCTGAATTCGGTTTGCCCATACCTGCCGTAGTGTAAACTCTATAATCGTCACTGCCCGAACTGGGCGCATGAAAAAAGAACGGAAGAGAAGATTTGCTGTAATCTTTTGGTTGACCCTAGCCGGGGGCGTGGCATCCAATAGCAGCGGATTGTCGAAGCGATGTTTCTGAAAATCTGTTTAACTTACTTTTCTAGGATACTTCCATGCGGATGCGGATTGCAAGTTGGATCGCGACGAGTTGCTTGACGTTGGGTGCTTTCACTCAACCTGCGAGTGCAGGTCAATGGTGGGACTCCGTGATGAACTCACGTCGCCCACCCGCCTATCCAATCGGTGCACCGACTCCTGTTACGCAGAACTACGCTGCTGTTGTTGCGAATTATGGCTCCTATGCCACACAGCCGCCATCAGCTACCGGATTGAGCGCGATCCCACTCGGCGTCCCTCAGACCATGGCAGCATACATGCCCACTGCATCTTACGATACCGTTTGGAATCAAACACCTGTCACATACTATCGTCCTGTGACAAGCTTTGATCCTCGCACGGGAACGACCGTTACGAGCCTACAACCCTGTACTTCCGTTCAGTACCAAGCACAACGTCCACCGATGATTGCTCCTCGCCCGCTCTTGGGGGAATACGGTATGCAAGCCAATAAGTGGCCGGGCATTACAGGTCCTGGTTACAACCCGACCGGCCTAGCCTATTCAGCAAACTATCCTGGTTTTCAGCAGTTGCCTAACGGCGGATACTCCAATGGCGGCTATTATCCGGCGACGGGATCTGCTCCGCTCGGGACATCGGGAAGCTCGATGGGAATGCCGGCTTCTTCGTTGCCAGTAACTACCATACCCGCCTATGCTCCAAGTGCTTTTGCATCAACACCGCTCTATGCACAACCCAGTGTAGCTGCCGCGAATACATTCGTACCAGCGACTTCAATGGCGCCTTATGCCCATTCCGTCCCGAACGCGACAAGCTATGCCTCATCTTATCCTATCTATTCGAGTTCCAATGTCGTACCAGCCGCTTCGTGGACGAACGCATACACTTCAGGATATCAACCCAATCAGCCATCAAACCCGGTCGGAACGTGCGCGAACGGATACTGTCAACCGCAGGTAGGAACATACTCTGGAGCAAATCCAAACCTAGCCAGCGGATTTGAGAACCCAACCAGCGGTTTCGTAAACGGTAATTCCAATAACAACATCGGTGCACCGAACATTCCAGGTGCGACCGTGACCCCACTCGGGCCGCCAGTGTATTCGCCTGCCCCGCCAGTCACGCCCAATTACGGAAATCCTTCACCATCAGGCAATATCATGCCTCCCAGCACCGGCGCAGGTAATCCGTCTGGATTCGACCCTGAATCGATGCGGCAGCCCAGTTTGGGTGGTGGGCAAGCTTCAGTTCAACGGGCAACAATAGATAATTTGGCGAGTGGCGGCTCTGGAGCCAGCAATACAACCAATAGTACTTGGAACGCGGCAAAGACCGACATGTCTCCATCCACGGACATTTTACCCAAGAGCGCGAAATCGACAGCTTCAAACGATTCCGCCTTTTCCATGAAGGAGATAGATCGTCCCACAGCGAATCTGTTACCTAGGCATGATGTGTCGAGATCCTCCAGCTTTCTTGACCCCACCTTTTCCAGCCCATCCACGATTCCAGATACGCTTTCTGCTGGCAAGCCGGTGGGAAATGCAAACGGTGCTTCGGGGAATGGAACAGGGAATGTTGGCACAGGCAGCGATAGTAACACGGGAAATGGAAATAGAGTCGTTCCTCTCGAAGCACCTGCAGGTGTCGACACTCGTGCCCGGAAAAACCCGAATCTTTACGATGGCGATGACCCAATCGCCCATCGATCCGCCCATCGATCGACTCAGCGAATTGTTACTTTGGAAGAGACAGACGATGCCAAGTTAAGATTTGTAGCTGGGCCGTCTCGAGCGTATGCCGCTGCAGAAATCCCAAAGAAAACAGAGACTTACGATGTCGTTTTTCGCTCTAGGGTTTCTCCTGAGTAATTGCTCCAGCCGCATTCGAAAAGTGGATCTGACAACAACGGCTTGAATGAGTAAACTGTGGCTTAGTCCTGCAAAGCCATTCCCTTGTAACGATCGCCGTTTTGATGTTTGAACATCGTTTTGTATCTCTTCTAGGTCCGAATCGATGGTCGCACGTCCCCATGCTGGAGCTTCACTATCGTGAAAGTCTCGCGTTGCAGCCTGTAGTGAGGGCTCACTCGATGAGTTCGCAGTTATTGCAGTTTCTTGCAAGCAATGGCTACACAACCACCCACCCACAAAGCGTACGAAACGCAACCGAGATCGCTGAGTCTCTTCCTGCCCACAATCATCATTCAGACGTTTTCTTGCTTGTGGCCAAATGGTTTTCTGCCATGGCAGGGGTGCCGACGCAGACGAACCGACTCGAAAAAGAACTTCGAACTGGTGCGTTGGAGTCCGAGGCCACCATGGTGGTCTCCATGGAGATGGAGGAATGCGAGCTTAGCCAACGATGCTTTGAGTTCTCTGCTGATTTCCTCGAGAGCTTCGAAAACAACCAGGATTTTCCGCTCGCATCTAAGTTTCGTGAGCTGTTCGATTTTGCCGACGATGTTCGCTTAGGGCCCAGTTCGCGAGCCATCCTTCGTGCGGCTCGGCGTCGAGACATTCCGTACATGCGACTCAACCGCGGATCGCTCGTTCAATTGGGGGAAGGAAAGCATCAACGGCGAATCTGGACGGCTGAAACAGATGCCACGAGCGCAATTGCAGAAGCCATCGCGAGCGATAAAGATCTGACCAAACGCTTACTTCGACAAGTGGGAGTTCCCGTGCCTCACGGTCGGCAAGTTGCTAACGCAGAAGACGCATGGATCGCAGCTCAAGAGATCGGCTTCCCTATTGTGGTCAAGCCCGTCAATGCGAATCATCAACGCGGAATCTCCATCGAACTCTACCACCGCGAAGAAATCTTAAAAGCCTACGATTGGGCGGTACACAACGGTGAAACGCAAGACATCATGGTGGAGCAATTTGCCAAGGGTTACCATCATCGACTGCTTGTCGTTGGCAATCGCATGGTTGCGGCAGCCAAAGGACATTCAGAGACTGTCACGGGTGATGGAAAACACACGATTGTGGAACTCATGGAAGAAGTGAACAAAGATCCACGTCGTGGTGAAGCCTATACGGACCCGCTTGACGTTCTAAAGCTCAATGCAGCCGTGATGATCGAACTCAAGAAACAAGGTTTCGACGCAGACTCGATTCCCGCTGACGGCCAAATTGTATTGATTCGTCGCACCGGTGATTTAACAACAGACTGCACCGATCAAGTGCATCCGGATCTTGCAGAACAAGCAGTATTGGCAGCACGAGTCGTCGGACTTGATATTGCTGGATTGGATATCTTAGCAACCGACATCTCACAACCATTGGAAGCACAATCTGGAGCAGTGGTCGAAGTCAACGCTGGTCCATCGCTCTCGCCTCACGTCTCGCCCCTTTTTGGCAAACCCCAAAAAGTTGGTGATGCGATCGTAGACTTGTTGTTCCCCAACGATAGCCCCTCGCGAATACAACTGATCGGCATTGTACAATCCCGGTCCTCTGACTTGCTCGTGGAACAATTGTCCGCACAATTGAGATTGCGCAATCTCGACTTCGGGATGGTGAGTCATGGCCAAGCGGGATTCAATGGCAGAATCGTTGACACCGGATGTGAAAACGATGCATCCCGTGTCGTAGCGCTTCTCGGTAACCCTATCTTGAGCGCTCTGGTCATCCATGTGGATTTGGAAACGAGCGCCAACCTGGGGACTTGTGCACCTCGCTTGGATTGGCTCATTGTCCCAAGGGATGTTTTTCCTGAACACCCGACAAACGAGCAACAAGCGGGCTTGCGTGCGATCATTCATGCCGTCCCACCCGACGGCCAAATCTTCTGCGACGGACTGCCTGAATCCGTATGGCATTCTATCGTTGATAGCAAGCAATCATCGACAAAATTGCAAAACACACTCGATGGGGCATTCGAAGTCTGATTCTGAAAGTCTGATTGATTATTCTACTGTCTACGCAAACGGCAATTCATGCATCGTAGTTTTTCTGATGGGCATTCGAAAGTTAACAAATCAAAACGATTTCATTTTCGCGGCTTATCAGACAATCTCTTTCGTGCACAGCCTTTGAGTTTCAATTATATTGGTGTACCCACCGTCCCTCCCAACTTCCGATACGATGAGATTGCTTATGATTCTCCCTCTTTCCGTTCGTCGGCACGCTAGTGCGATCGTTTGGTTCGCGACTTGCGTTTCCTTCTTCTCGGTTCTCGATACAACACAGGCACAGGTTGCAGGTGCCAAGCAGAAAGTCGAATGGGGCTCCCCCTCCTGGGTGTGGCTTGCGAATCCGGACTCAAATGCTCAGATCCAATTGCGCAAGGAATTCACCATCGATGGCGAGGTCGAACAAGCATTTGTTACTGCAACCGCCGATAATCACTGCGAGTTGTTCATCAACGACAAGCGTGTGGTTCGGTCGGATGAGTGGGCCAATCTGGAGACAGGTGATGCCAAGAAACACTTGAAATCAGGTGTGAACGTGATCTCAATTTCCGCCAAGAACGATGGCGGCCCAGCCGGCGTCATCGCGACGCTTCATCTGAAGACCAAGTCAGGGGCGACGGTGAACGTGTCGACTGACGCCACTTGGAAGGGTGCCGCGAATACAAAAGGGGCTGCGTGGCGAAACACTGGCTTTGACGACAAAGATTGGTCGAATGTGCAAGTCATTGGAGTCATCGGAGATGCAAAACTTCCTTGGTCCGGCAGCATCAACCGAGATGCTCTAGAGTCCGCGTTCGGCGGTGGTTCGAGCGGCGAATTCAAACCGGAAATCGCTACCAATGCCCAAGTGCCAGCGGGCTTCAAAATCGAGAAGATCTATCAAGTGCCTCGAGCAATGGGTTCATGGGTCTCGTTGACCACGGGTCCCGAAGGCCGCCTCTTCGCTTGTGATCAAGGTGGAGCTGGAATCTTTATGATCACACCAGGAGATGCCAACCAACCAACGAAAGTCGAACCGTTGGCAGTGAAACTAAGCGGAGCACAGGGTCTCCTGTGGGCATTCGATTCGTTGTACGCAGTCGTCAATGGTCCGGGATCTGGATTGCATCGCCTTCGCGATACGGACGGTGATGGCCTGGTCGATAGCGATGAGTTCTGCATGCCTCTTCAGGGGGCAGGCGAACATGGACCACATGCGGTGATTCTCAGCCCCGACAAGAAGTCCCTATTTGTCGTCGGAGGGAATCACACCAAACTACCAACGACGATTGCAGGCAGCCGCATTCCTCAAAATTGGAACGAAGATCACTTGCTCCCACGACGCTGGGATGCGAACGGACACGCGGCTGGAATTTTGGCCCCAGGGGGATGGATTTGCAACGTCGACCCTACTGGCAAAGATTGGACGGTTTACAGCATGGGCTATCGAAACCAGTACGACATCGCATTTAATAGCGATGGAGATTTGTTCACGTACGATGCGGACATGGAATGGGACTTTGGTTCTCCCTGGTATCGCCCCACGCGAGTTTGTCACGCGACCAGTGGTAGCGAGTTCGGTTGGCGAAGTGGAACCGGAAAATGGCCAACATACTACGAAGACTCGCTCCCTCCTGCTGTCGAGATCGGTCCGGGGTCACCCACAGGTGTATTGTTTGGGACCGGGGCTAAGTTTCCAGCAGCCTATCAAAATGCACTCTATATTCTCGATTGGACTTACAGCACAATCTACTCGGTCGAGTTGACTCCCGATGGCTCCAGTTACACAGGCAAGAAGTCGGACTTTGTGACTGGCTCCCCTTTGCCTGTGACGGATGCAGTCGTGGGAGATGACGGTGCATTTTACTTTGCCGCTGGTGGACGAGGCACGCAGTCCGCGTTGTATCGCGTAACCTATGTTGGCAACGAGTCGACCGCAGCAGTATCGGGCTCTATCGCGCAAGGTGCAGAATTACGAGCGCTACGTCGCAGACTCGAAGAATTTCATGGTAAGACCAATGGAGACTTGCGAGTCATCCTTGAGAACCTTGGTCATAGCGATCGCTTCATTCGCTATGCCGCGCGAGTCGCGTTAGAGAGTCAACCGTTCGCAAATTGGCGGGATGCGGCTTTCTCAACCAAAGAGACGAAAACAGTTCTTAATGCCATGCTAGCTGTCGCTCATCAAGGGACAGCAAAGGAAGTTGGACCTATTGTCGATAAATTGTCTGCGATGGATTTTGAATCCCTTGGTGAATCGGACCAACTCTTTTGGCTCCGTGTTCTGCAAGTGACGTTTGCACGACATGGTGAACCTGCTTCGGAAAAGCGAGAGAAACTGGTTCGACGATTGGATGCTCTCTATCCAGCCAAGTCTTATCCATTAAACGCAGAACTGGTGCAACTGCTTGTTTATCTTCAGTCCCCCACGGTGATTGCGAAGACATTGTCATTGATGGACAACCTGGGACCAGAACCAATTCCCGATTGGGGGTACTTGGTAACTCGTAACGCTGGCTACGGTGGGACGGTTGGCAAGATGCTTGCCGACATGCCTCCTGTACGTGGTATTCACTTTGCATTCATGCTTCGAAACGTGAAGAACGGATGGACGCTCGATCAAAGACGCAAGTACTTGCAGTTCTTTATCGATGCTTCGAAGAAGCCTGGTGGAAACAGCTATGCAAAATTTCTATCGCAATTCCGAGAGGACTCTCTCGCTAGCTGTACCCAAGCGGAACTATTGGTCCTTGAGCCACTCGCTGGGGTTTCTCTGGTCGCAGAACCCATCCAATCCAAGCCGCCCGTCGGCCCAGGTCGTAAATGGACCGTGGCGGAAGCGTTGGCAATGGTCAATTCGCAACCCGCGAAACGGGACTTTCAAGTGGGCCAAAACCTGTACCATGCAACCTCATGCGCCAAATGCCATCGTATCGCTGGTGAAGGTGGAGCGGTCGGTCCTGATTTGTCCACGGCTGGGAAAAAGTTCTCTGTGGAAGACATGCTAACGGCAATCATCGAGCCGAGTAAAACCATCTCCGATCAGTACGGCTCACAACAGTTACTGACGACCGATGGCCAAGTGTTGGTGGGTCGCGCGGTAGAAATCGGTGATGAGTATTATGTGTTTACTATCGACGTAGATGCCAAGCCAGTTATCGTGAAGAAGTCGGACGTGGAGAGTGTTGTCTCGTCGAAAGTTTCGCAAATGCCTTTGGGATTGATCGATACTCTCAACGAGAACGAGCTCCGTGATTTGATGGCGTATGTCATGTCAGCCGGCGATCGTAAGGCGAAAGTGTACCGAGATTGATTGGGTCCCCGACCTCCTGGCGAGATTGTCCGGATTAGCCACCCTCCCCCTGGGAGACTGCTGCTTTAGTGAGCCGTTGGGCGCTAGCCCCGGTTTAGTGGCTTCGCCACAGCCGACAACCGGGGCTAGCGCCCAACGGCTCACGAAGAACCAACAAACCGGGCCTAAATCAGCAGCCTCCATGGGAGGGTTGCTTTTTTAAATAGCCCGGCCAAAACAAACCGCACGATCACCAGGATGGACCGATGACAACAACGAACGAGGCAACGCGGAATTACACCTTCTTGGGCATCACGCAATGCCTTTGCCCGTCCTGTCTGGAGGTTATCCCTGCCAAGATTGTCGCGCGCGGAGACCGAATTTATTTTCGCAAACGATGTCCAGTTCATGGACTACGCGAAGACTTCATTTGCAGCGATAGAAAGTGGTACGATCGGTACGACTATGCGCTTCCGCCCAAGCTTCCCAAGAAGACGTTTGTCGAACCGAAACGAGGCTGTCCACTCGATTGTGGTCTTTGCAGCGAACATGAACAACACACTTGTGTCGCGGTCCTTGAGATTACCGACAATTGCAATCTTTCTTGTCCGATGTGTTACGCGGATAGCCGGCCAGGCCTGAAGCACAAATCGATCGAACAAGCTCGGGCTGCGATTGATACTTTGGTCAGGGCAGAAGGCAAAGCTGACGTGCTTCAGATTTCTGGCGGCGAACCGACCACGCATCCTCAGCTTTTGGAAATCATCGAGTATGCGTTGTCGCAGCCCATCGATTACATCATGCTCAACACGAATGGCATTCGGCTTGCCAAAGATCAGAAATTGGTAGACTGGCTAGCGAACCATCGAGATCGGATTGAAATCTATTTGCAATTTGATGGTACGAGTGATGCTGTATACGAGTCGTTGCGCGGCGAACCGCTTTACGAAACGAAGCTACGCGCTTTGGACAAAATCGGGGCCGCCGGGTTGCATGTAACTCTCGTTGCAACCTTGCAAGCGGGTGTCAACGAGAACGAGGTCGGAAATCTGGTAGAGATCGCCAGGACGCGACCGTGGGTTAGCGGTCTGAGTCTGCAACCAGCCACGTATAGCGGGCGATTTTATTTGCAAGAAGAACTCGAGAATCGCATCACGGCTCCCGATTGCATTCGAATGCTATGCGAACAATCGAACGGTCTCTACGAAGAAGGGGACTTTTTCCCACTCCCATGTGCTCATCCCAACTGCCATATTCTTTCGTTGGCTTTTCGTGTCGGAGACGATCTTGTTCCTTTGACGAGGTTCATCGATGCAAAACTAAACTTGGATCTTTTGGCAAACGGGCTCTCCTTCACGCGTGAAGAAGGCAAACGCCTCGTAAAGCAGTACCTAAGCCGCCAGGATTGCTGCGGTCCTAGCTGCGGTCCAAGTGGTTGTTGTGAGCCTGAAACACCTGCCATTCTTGGTGGCCTTCCCATTTTGCAAAGCGATTCGAGCGATGGTTGTTCAACGTCAGCAAACCGTTCGATAGCCGGACAGTTTTTCGAACAAGCGTTAGCGAAACAAATTGGTGGCAAGCAATTATTTCGAATCACGATTACATCGTTTTTGGACGTTTACAATTTTGACGTACGGCGAGTGATGAAGTGTTGTACGCATCATGTACTTCCGAGTGGTCATATCATCCCTTTTTGTGCCTACAACGTTTTGTACCGAAACGGCCACGTGCCCTTGCCGCAACTGACGACATCGCCGCAACAGACAGCACCGTCGCCATTGCCAGCGGACCGTCGATAGGAATCGCATGTCACTGCCGATTCGTTGGATATACATGGTCGTGTTGTTGGCGGCGGTTTCGATCGCATGGTGGATTACTCGCCAGAACCAGAAACGACTTCCTCTTTCAAACATCGAACGCTGGTTGATCGGCGGTGCAGCTTTCGTCGGTTCCATGATCGGAGCCAAGGTTCCGTTTTTGATGGAGCAAGGCATCGAAGCTTTCTACCAAGGGACGGTTTGGTTCGCGGATGGCAAGACCATCTTGGGGGGCATCTTCGGCGGTTATCTCGCGGTGGAACTCGTCAAATGGATGGCCAACATTCGCACGCGGACCGGCGACAGCTTCGCATTGCCTGTGGCCATCGCGGTTGCCGTTGGGAGAATCGGATGTTTCTTAGCGGGTTGTTGCTTCGGATGTGAAACGAATCTACCGTGGGGTGTCGCATTTCCAACAGCCCATGATCCGCCTGGAATCGTGCGACATCCGACGCAGCTATACGAAGTAGTATTTCATGGTTTTGCAGCAATCGCTTTGGTTTGGATAGCGCACAAGAAATGGTTTGTGAACCATCAACTCAAATTGTATCTGATTGCGTACTTGATTTATCGTTTCTTCTCCGAGTGGCTTCGTCCGGAATCGACGGTTTTGCTAAACTTAACGTCCTATCAAATAGCTTCCGTGATATTGATTGCTGTTTTGGTCACTTTGTGGCTCAGTACGAGTGGGGACGAAATCGCAGGATCAACCAATTCGAGGAATGATGGCACGACAGACGAACCAGGCAACCGCTTCGCAGAATAGATCGTGGTATATCGCGAGTCGTTGGCAGGAACTTGATGGCGAGATGCGTACGGCATTGCTGCGTGGCATCCTGGTCATTGCATTCTATTCCGTTCAATTGATCAACTACGTGATGACCGATTCCATTCAAGAGGCTGGAAGAACGTATCATCGCCAAATCACGATGGCCGCATTGGCGTGGCTCTGTTTGTCGTTAGCGATTTTCATCACGCTGAAGGGATCTTTCTTTCCGTCGTATTTGAAGTATGTCTCCACGACGATCGATCTTGCCATTATTGGGGTGCTCGCTTATTTGGGTAAAGGCGCTGCTAGCCCTTTAGTATTCACGTTGTTCATCATCATCGTTTTGTCGGCCCTTCGGTTTAGTCTAGGGCTGGTATGGTATTCGACGTTGGTGGCGATGTGTGTCTATATGATTTTGGTGGGAGCATCGGACGCCAAATGGTTCGATGCTGTGCATGAGACGCCAGTCTTGACGCAAGCGATCCTACTGCTGTCGTTCGGTTCGTGTGGAGTCATTTGCGGGCAAATCATCAGATCCACGCGTCGCATGGCAGAAGAGTACCAGACTAGATTGGATCGCATGAATGCAGAGGCCCAATCATGAATGTGCCACCTGTATTAGTTCATCGATTCTGTCCGTCCTGCGGAGCGGAGTTAAAAGACAGAAGTGGTCGCTGCTGGCTGTGCCACGAATCGAAAAACGAAACCAATCCCTATGCGGTCTCCGCTGTTCCCGAATCCGAATCAAGTACGTCAATATCCGAATCTACTGCTCCAGCAAGCTTCGATGCTTGGGACGTGCTTTTTACAATCCTTATTTTTGTGTGCGTCGTTTTGACAGTACTTGTGGGAATAGGTTTTGCGGTCCAAGACCAAGGGATGTTGATACCTTTTGCGATCTTCGTTGGCCCACCGTATCTCATTACGATCGTGAGAGGATTGCACCGTATCGGGGCATCGAGACCATTGAAGCCAGTCAGTTTATTCTTGACGTTGATGATATCCGCAGTCGCAACGGCGTTGGTAGCGATCATGCTCGCAGTAGGAGCGGTAATCGTATTGCTCATCATGTGCCTGAATGAAGTAGGCGCATTCAGATGATTGCGTATGGTTTTCACCGGTGCAAACCAACGGCTTTTCCTGGTACGATGGTTGGTGAGCAATCGCAGTCTAACCTTTTTCAGTGATAATCGAAGATTTGAAATGATGACAGGCCCTCTACAATCGCAACAGATTCGAGAATTCGAAGAGCACGGCTTCCTGATCGTGAAGAGTCTGCTCACCTCTGACGAGACGGCGTTGGTACTACAGGCCGCCAGGGAAGACGAAGCCCTCAGATCCAATGCCATGGATGTCGTCGATACAAAAGGTCGAACGACTCACCTATCGCTATGGAATCATCCTGGTGACGATGTTTATGGAGCAATCTGCCGAAGCCGTCGTGTCGTCGAATCCATGGAACAGTTATTGGGGGATGAGGTCTATCACTATCATTCCAAGCTTAGTGCGAAACAGCCGCGAGTCGGTGGTGCTTGGGAATGGCATCAAGATTACGGATATTGGTATCAGAATGGGTGTTTGTATCCCGACATGGCCAGTGTGTTCATTGCACTCGATCCAGCCACCCGAGAAAACGGATGCTTGCAAGTACTTCGAGGATCTCACAAACTAGGTCGTGTAGAACATGGTCGATTCGGAACGCAAACCGGTGCTGATCCGGAACGGGTCCAAGCGGCGATGGAACGCATGGAGTTGGTCTATTGTGAGATGGAACCAGGCGATGCCGTATTCTTTCATGGCAATACGCTTCACAGCTCGGATGCAAATCAAAGCGAAAAACCCCGATGGGGTTTGATCTGCTGTTACAACACCAAACACAATGATCCCTACAAAGACTCGCATCATCCGCGGTACACCCCACTCCAAAAGCTAGAGGATTCCGCCATCCTAGCGATGGGGGCCAAAGGAAGTGAATCGGGCAAAGTCTTTTTGGAACGCTCCAAAGACAAAACACAAGGGGCTGTCAAAGCATAGTACCATTCAGGAACGGAATGGTCTCACGCGATTGAAACGAATACTGAACTGAACTTACGATGTCTTATGAAGTGAACTATCTTCCTGAGTTGCCAAAGAATCGGAACATTGGCATCGGGTGCATCGGCTCGGGATTCATCATGTCCGACTGCCATCTTGTCGCCTATCGTAATGCAGGCCTGAATCCAGTCGCCATCGCTGGGCGTAACCGAGCACGATTGCATCAAGTGGCGCAACGTCACAATCTGCCAGCCATCTACACCGACTATCGGGCGATGCTGGATGATGAAAGGGTGGAGATTGTCGATATTGCAGTGCCACCGGATGTCCAGTTCGACATCATTCATTCCATTGTTCATCACCGAAGAAAAGTAAAAGGGATTTTGGCCCAGAAACCCCTTGGTGTGAACTATCAACAGGCGTTGGAGATCGTACGTCTGTGTGAAGAAGCCAACATCGTTTTAGCCGTAAACCAAAACATGCGATACGATCAATCGGTCCGAAGCATGAAGAGTCTATTGAACCAGTCCGCATTCGGAGAGCCGATATTTGCAACCGTCGACATGCGAGCTATTCCGCATTGGATGCCATGGCAACAGCGGCAGGGCTGGGTGACATTGCGAATCATGAGTATCCATCATCTCGATACATATCGCTATTGGTTTGGTGACCCCGTTCGAATTTTTGCGAGCACGCGGCAAGATCCTCGAACGCTCCAGAAGTTTGCGCATATAGATGGTATCTGCGCATACATCTTGGAGTATGCAAATGGTCTGCGTGCATGTTCGTGGGACGATGTCTGGGCCGGTCCCGCGTTAGAAGGGGCGGCTGCAGATTCCTACATTCGCTGGCGAGTCGAAGGGTTGACAGGCATGGCACGCGGAACGATTGGGTGGCCGGAGTATCCCAAACCAACCCCTAGCACGATTGAGTATACGACGATAGCAACCGGCAACCAATGGATTCGTCCGACATGGAACGAAGTCTGGTTCCCAGATGCATTTCTCGGAACGATGACGCAACTGCTTTGCGCCATCGAGCAAGGAAAGGAACCGGAAATTAGCGGTCGAGACAATCTCAAGACCATGGCATTGGTCGATGCTGCTTATCTGTCGGCCACCGAACACCGAGCTGTGGATCTCGCTGAAATAGCTCGATCTAGTTTTTGTTAGTATCGGGAAGTTCAGCGACTTCTACTTTTCGAATCTGCACTCGGCTTCCTGGATCATGTTGTTGGAATGCAAAATATCCTTCCCTGAAGGTAAGTGCAAAATCCATGTGTTCATACAATTCGTTCCCATTCACTGTGATCTTGATTCGAGTAAGGTTTCTCTTTCGCCAAACATCATCGCGAACTTCGATCTCATAGGTAAACCATTCATCGGGTTCGACCAGTCTCTTGTAAACGTGGCACATGCCGTACAGCGAACCCGTTCGTATTGGGTCGGAGTGTGTACTATCGATCTGAGCTTCATAGCCATCCGAGAAACTTGGCTTGCGAGTCGTGCGAAAGTAGAGCCCGGAGTTCCCCTTGTCATTAATTTTGATTTCAGCACGATACTTAAAGTTCTTGTATGGCCCTTTGGTACAGACAAGCATCGACGCAGGGCCTGTTCCTGTTATGGCACCGTCTTGGACTTCCCATTTGCTTTCCTCTTTACCCACTTTCTCCCATCCATTGAGTGTTTTTCCATCGAAAAGCGGTACCCAAACTGGCTCTTCGGCATGGAGCAAAGAACTGCTGAAAGTACTCACCATCAAGAACGAAATTGTGGGGATTAGAATCCGAGAGAGAATGGTCATTTCGATTGACTCCAAGACTTTGTGAGGAATACGATGCTAGGATACGTTGAGTTGACAATGCAACAACGACGACTGCCATATCCTACCACAAAAGGTAAGCTGTCGTTCCGGTCGGCTTTGCGTTGTTGGGTCAAAGAACTTCGGTTGGGCAAAGCATAGAAGCCTGGGCTCTAGCTTCCTTTTGAACGATGGATTTTTCCTGATGCAATTACCTCCCTTTTTGCGTGTTCGACAAATGTTTCCAGCCTCGCCCGAGCTCGAGATTGAGCACGCGGTTAGAAACGAGGTTGCTAAGCTCGTAAGCAATGTTCGTCCTATGGATCGCATTGCAATTGGTGTTGGGAGCCGGGGGATCTCGAATCTTTCGATTATCGTAAAGCACACGATTGATGCCATTCGCGATCTGGGAGCAAAGCCATTCATTATTCCCGCGATGGGTAGCCACGGTGGTGCAACGCCAGAAGGCCAAAGGGAACTACTGGCTAGCTACGGCATCGTCGAATCGTCCATGGGGGTACCCATTTTGGACTCACTCGACGTACAGATTGTCGGTTCGAATGAAGATGGTATTTCGGCTTACTGCAGCACGGAAGCGATGAAGGCGGACGGAATTCTTTTGATCAACCGGGTCAAGCCGCACACCGATTTCTTTGGAACACTCGGAAGTGGTCTGCTCAAGATGTCGGTGATCGGATTAGGAAAGCAGCGGGGAGCTGCCGCCATGCATTTGGGGGCTATGCAATTTGGCTACGAGCGAACCATTCGAAGCCTTGCGAAGGTAGTCCTTCAATCTACGCCTATTCTCGGTGGGATTGCCATTCTGGAGAATCAGCGTCATCAAACAGCCAAACTTCAAGGGGTACGCAAGGACGAGATGAATGACGTTGAAAATGGGTTGCTCGTGCAGGCCAAAGAACTAATGCCAACGTTGCCTTTTGACGAGATCGACTTGCTCATCGTGGATGCGATTGGCAAGAATATCAGTGGGGCAGGGATGGATCCGAATGTCATCAATCGAAGCATCCACGGATACGATAGCAGTTCGGCCCGTGGCGATCGACCTGCACCGTTTATTCGCCGGATCTTCGTACGCGGCTTAACCCCTGAGTCGCATGGCAATGCCATCGGAATCGGTATGGCGGATGCGATCACCTCAAAACTGATGGCCGAGGCGAATATGAAAATCACACAGATCAATGCGCTAACATCGCTCACACCGCAAAGCGCCAAGGTACCTCTCACCTTCGACAGCGAATTGGAAGCTATCGAATGTATGCTTGGGTCACTTCCGATTACCGAAACCCGGAACTCCCGTATCGTTCGGATTGCCAACACGTTGGAGATTGCCGAAATGGATATCTCCGAGACGTTGTGGAATTCATCGGGAAATCTCGAGCTCATGCACCGAATCGGCGCATGGTAGTTCCAAAATACCAAGTCCGTCAAAGATTAAAAAAATCAACCCCTCACAGAAGTTGACTTCTGAGAGCCAACTACCTTGGTAAAGGTCCATTGAGTTTTCTTGCTGCCAGTATTGCATCGGCTTCTCTCGAAAGGCTTTCGTAGCTAGAACACTGCGTGCTCGACAAAAAATCTCGCACCGTTCGACGACCAATCTCGTTCCATTCCGACATAAATTTCTTTGTTAATTCAGTTCTTTCACTTTCTTTACAATCAGAAAGCTTGTGTTTGCACTCGATTGTAAAGTCTCTCAACGAATTCTCCATCTTGATTATCAATTCCAGTCGGTCATCCTCCGGCAACTTGATTTGTTCTGCAACGTATTGATTTAGAACTGCAAGTTCACGCTGCCGGAGTACAAGAATCGCCGTCAGTGATCTTTTTTGCTTATCTTCTAATTCTGAAAGGAAAGACTGTGCATTCTTATTGACGATTTGTTGTACCTTTGCGATTTCTTGATCGATTTTGGTCAATTCGGAACGTAAAAAAACCTCATCTTTACTCTTTTCATTTTGCAATTGCATCGCTTTGTGAGTTAGAGAATTTATTTTCGATAGCATCTCGAGTACAACTTTTTTGGCTTCTTCATGTGTTGCCGCATCGAGACCAATCTCTTTCCGTTCGCGGGTACTTGCCATCACCATTAATGCTTCGTTTGCGCTGTACCTTGACTCAATTCTCGTCGTAGCGAGTTCTTCGTTGGATACAAAAATTGCAAACAACAAGAAAACAAATACTTTTAACATATCCAAATGTCAATGACAAATAGTCGCGATTCTAGGGATACGGAATTCACAAGCACTTACCAAGCTGAGGCAGCCCCCCAGCTATACAAACACAACCAATCGCCTGCTCGACAGAGAAATGACAATTAGTAGTACACATGCAAGACATGCAATCAATCAAGGTTCTAATGGGGTGGGCAATTGAAATGTTTGAAGTGTTGCGCTTGCGGTCACAGTTGCCTCGCTCATTTGGCTCCCATTTCGATTGAATCGCTGCAGTTCAAGCTGAACTATCACATCTAGGTCGTTTCCTTGCGAGTCCAATGCTGGCTGAAATGGCCCTCTTGGAGTCACATATTCATTAGCAAAAAAAGCATGACCAACTCCAGCCGCGCCAACTCCAAATTCGTATTCTTGCGAAAAATTGTTTGCGGGATCCAAATATGCCCGACTGTACATAGAGGTCGTTGGGGTCACGGCAATACCAGACATTCCCGCACGAACGAAAAGATAACTCTGTTGTTCATCGTCTAGAATCCCAAGTGATTGGGCACCAAGCGTTGCGAGCATAATGCACACATCCGCATCGGGAGGTGCAGTTGCTGCCAAAATGGCTCCGTGCTCAGCACTAGTCCAAAATCCAAGCCCAAATCCTGCAAGAAGAGCCGAATTTCCTAGGGTTACGGTTGCGACGCTTGGATTGTAAGTCTCCATATCGTCAAAGAAATTTACAGCAACAGCAACAGTTGAGCCGGTTAATCCAGACGAGCCGTACTCAGGAGGTAACTCGTGGAGGAAGACACTCCCATGACTCCAAATATGTGAATTTTCGCCGAACATGAATTCATAGAATGAAGGAGTCCATGCTTCGCAAAAATACCTTGCAAATGAAAAGTCACCCGCACCGATCGTAAATGCCGATCCACTAAGCGGTCTAAGCAGACAATTGCCCTTATAGATGGCTGGTGGCGGAAGAATCGGTTCAGGCTGTTGGCATACTGCGTATCCACTTAATACAAACGCAAGTACTCCTGCTATACAACTACGTATCATCATGGTCATGGTTGACTACTCCAGTCAAAATAGGTTATTTCGAAAACCGTAATCCCAACAATGGCATTTAAGGACTCCCAACGAATCCACATGGTGCGCTACTGAGCCGTATTTGAAACATGAGAATTGCAAATGTCAAGAAAATTCTCCAAAAATATCGCCATGTTTTGCGGTAACTCGTTGGGATTGCATTTCTTGCGATGGCAATGAAGAATCCATAAGTTTTTGGCTGCGGGTAAAGGTCTATAGCCAATACAGCCATACCAAAACGGATAAACCATGAAAGTCCTCGGTTGCATGAAAAACTAGCTCCGCCGCTCGATAGCAGTATTGCTCGAACTAGCTAGTCGATTGTGCTTTGCCATGCGGTTTCGGCCATGCAACCGCTACTCGATTGATTGCTAAAGACTTCCATGTTTTCGAGAGCAATGCCCGTGAGCAGATGTACTAGTCGAGTTTTAGCTCAAGATCTGGCATGTCTTTGTCAATAGTTAACTTCATCGGACTTTTGCCAGGCGCATATTTCTTGATGACTTCAAGATAGTCGGGATCGGTACTACTCTTGCTCCCCATCTCGATTAATGGATCATGCGCCGTAATTGTTACTTCTCCCGGATAGACGCCAGGAGTTCCTCCAATATGCATTTCGAATCGGCCATCTTTGTCGGTAGCTCCTGTGCTGGCTGCTTTCGTTTGCTCATTGTCCGGGATGAAGCTTATGTATAGATACGCAACAGGTTTACCGTTACGTTTTGCAACTCCTTTTACTTTATACAACTTCGGTCCAGAATCGCCGCAGCCACAAAAAGCTAGCAAGCCGAAGCACAAAATAACCGAAAGAAAACTCTGATAACTTCGCCCGAGGGTCATTTGATTAACCTTTTAATTTGGAAACATAACTTGACATTTAAACAAGAATGCCTAGCCGGAAGCTAGGCATTCGATTGATTTCTAATCTAACTCGCGTCAGCAACTAGTTCTCGATAGAAACGACTTCACCACCATCGCGTGTGTGTAGTCCACGCCATGGAATAGTCGCTATCGTGTTGGAGATGAACTGCACGCTACCATCACACAACGCACTGTTGATGCCCCCTGTATGAAAGCTTCTGGAACATCTTCCAACTAAGCCTATTCCCGCAGCATTGCTTAGCGGGCTTCCTGGACGAGATACTTGGAATACAGGTTCTTGGTTGGGTGGCAAAGGGGTGCTTCCTTGATTGCTCAACGATAACCCTTGAGACTGATGGTTAGTCCAAAACATCGGGTTTGTAGGAAATCTCCACTTTGGAATCGACTTTGCTTGTTCTACCAATAGAAACGTGTTTGAAGTTCCATCTGAAATCTGACCCAGTTTTACATTGCGGTTTTTGTAGCCGATTCCGTTTGCGGTTACCGCTCGCTCGGGACAACAAGAACTAAGATTGTTGCCACCGGTATAGGGAGCAGCCGCAGTGCTCTGTCCTTGACCAGCATTCATGGCATAGTCTTTAAAGCCACCCAACTCACCGAGTTGCGGCGTGCTCGGGCATTGGAAGCTCGGAGGAGCCAAACGGGAAACTTGTTGATTCACCAACGAGCTTGCAGTATTGTCTGGCCCAGTTGTGTAAAACCATGCGTCTCCTCGTTCCGAAGTCCAAGGACGATTGTTGAAGTTTATCTGCTGGTAAAGTGCATTGGCCTCCATGAATGGCAACACATGTGCCGACCAGCTCCACATACCATCACAGAACTGATTATTCTGTTCGCCGTCTGTGCCTGAATTTGTGTTTGTTGCACCGACGCAACGACCACGCCAAGAAGTTACGCCGGCAGGGAACATCTTGTAAGCACTTTCATAGTTGTGCATTGCCAACGCGATATTTTTGAGATTGTTGCTGCACTGCATTCGGCGTGCTGCCTCTCGAGCTGCCTGTACTGCTGGTAACAACAATCCAACTAGGATTCCAATAATTGCGATAACCACCAAAAGTTCGACCAATGTGAAACCCACACGGTACCTAAATCTCATAACACACCTGCCTCTCAAAAAAAAACAAGCTCAAAGCGAAATGCTCTGAACCAAAAATACATCCAACCTATCTTTCCATTTTCGGAGCTCGAAGGGGTAGATGTCAACATTAACAGCCCTCAAGGAGACGGAAATTTGCAAAAAAACACAAAACTTGTTTCGCTCACCGTTTTTCTTTCGTTTAGGTCGATTTCGCTCACCTTTTGCCCAGGATGCGGGATCGCCACTCATAATTTTGCGTGAACGTTGACTAACCCGTCATGCTAAACTTGCCCCGCTGCACGCTGTGACTATCACCTTCCACTGGACGAGATCGCCGGAACGAATATGAGGAATCGACTAATTGGCTGGATGGCTTTGCCTCTGTTTTTGGTGCCAACTCTTTTGATGCCCATTCAATTTGCAAACGCAAAAGAAAACTGGATGCATTGGCGCGGACCGACTGCTGATGGGCTTGCTGGCACAAACGCCCAACCTCCCGTTCATTGGGACAAACAAACCAATATCGCCTGGGCTGCACCATTACCGGGCGATGGTTCCGCAACCCCCATCGTGTTCGGCAATCAAGTCTTCGTGTTGTCCGCAATCAAGACCGATCGGAAAAGCCCGACAGCGGTCATCAATGACTCGCGAGCCAAAACGGTTCCCGACGAATTCTTTTATCAGTTCGTTGTCACCAGTATCGATCGCGAGTCTGGAAAAATACTGTGGCAGAAGATTGCTGCTGAACAAGTCCCTCACGAAGGGAAACATGATACGAACACTTATGCCGCAGGATCGCCCACGACCGATGGAGAAAGACTCTACTTCTCCTTCGGATCACGTGGTGTTTTTTGCTATTCCCTTCAAGGAGAATTGGTTTGGCAATTAGATCTCGGTGACATGCGAACCAGAAACGGCTGGGGCGAAGCAGTCACACCAGTACTGACCGACGAATCATTGATTGTCAATTGGGATCAAGAAGAAGACTCCTTTATCGTCGCCGTCGACAAACGCACCGGACAGACGCGATGGAAAGTCGATCGCCCCGGCGAGGTGACGTCATGGAACACCCCGTTCGTTACAACCTTTGAAGGCAAACAACAAGTGATCGTCAACGGAACGGGATCTGTCAAAAGCTATGACGCGAAGGATGGAGCGATATTGTGGGAGTGCGGTGGCCAGACCACCAATGCGATTCCAACGCCGCTTCGTTTTCGAGACAACGCGATATGCATGAGTGGCTATCGTGGATCGCTCGCTTGTTCGATCCCGTTGAGCTCGCGTGGTAATGTGACCGATAGCGCAACGATCTCTTGGAAAGTGAATCAAGGAACTCCTTACGTTCCGTCGCCGATCCTGAGTGGAACACGGCTGTTATTCACAGCCGGCAATACCGACGTCCTGACTTGCTTGGATGCAATTTCAGGAAAATCGCTTCTCGAACGAAAACGGCTCACGGGAGTTCGATCTCTTTACGCTTCTCCCTTGCTGGCAAACGGGCATTTCTACTACACAGGTCGCGAAGGGACCACGGTAGTCGTCAAGGACAACGAGAACCTAGACATTGTCGCTGTCAACGCATTGGATGATGTGATCGATGCTTCGCCTGTCGCCGTAGATGATCAACTTTTCCTGAGAAGCTGGAGTAAACTCTACTGCATTCGAGACAACGCGGCTCCAGTTCTAACACCAAAAGCAATCAGCAAGAACGAGGGGGTTCAGCCAACCGATCGCAGCATGTTCAAGCAAGTGGATCTGGAAAACACCGCCGAAACATCCGCCAATGCGAGTATCGGCGATCTGGACAGTGATGGCGACCTCGATATCGTGCTCGCCAAAGGCAGGCACTGGCCGCTCCATAATCGAGTTCTGCTCAACGATGGCAGGGGAAATTTCGGTGAGAGCCGAACATTAGGCGATCGCCAAGATAGGACTTATTCCGCTGCGCTTGGTGATATTGACGGAGATGGTGACCTCGACGTTGTCGTAAGCAACGATAGCCCTGACGGAAAAATTGTTTATCGAAACGATGGCAAAGCGAACTTTGTTCTTTCAGGTTCGTGGGGTGAACCTAACTGGAATACCCGTAACACAACGTTGGTCGACATCAACGGAGACCGCTTTCCCGATCTGGTTGTCGCCAATCGCAAGAGTTGCAGTTACATCATCCTCAACGATGGTGCTGGCAACTTTGCCACAGACCGCTGGATCGTTATCCCATCGGAGTCTGCGACGACAATTCTGGCTGCCGATTTCAATGGCGACGGACTAATCGATCTAGCGGTTCCTCATCGAGACGCAGGGGTTAGCAAAGTTTTGTTCAACGACGGAGAAATGAACTTTGAGAAGTCAACGAATTTTGGTCCACCCATTTCGTCCACACGAGGCTGTGCCGCTGGAGATCTCAATGGCGATGGGGCGATGGATTTGATTTTTGGAGATGATCGACTGGGAGCGATGATCTGCATCAACGATGGAAAGGGAATCTTCCCCAAGACAATCGCAGTTGGCAATGCATCGCTTATTCCGTATGCCATCGCGACAGGTGATATGAATCAAGACAGCAAGCTTGATTTGGTAATCGGCTATGCCAAAGGTGGCTCGCGAGTCTTCCTGAATGATGGCAGCGGAACCGCGTTTTTTGAAGTGTCATTCGGGGATAGCAACGGTGCGGTCTACGGCATTGCGTTAGGCGATGTCAACGCTGATGGCAAGCTTGACATCGCACAAGGCCGCAGCGAAGCGACCAATGCGGTCTTCTTGAATCATGGGAAAGTGGCCCCTGAAGAATAGACTATGCAGATTTTTGACAAGCTGGAAGCTTATTCCACAGCTGAGCTGACAAGCTGGAAGATCATTTATACCCCACAAGTTATCATGTATTGCTCCCCTGCCAGCTCGTCTGGCAGGAAGCCACGGTTGGCAAGCTAGAGACAAGCCGCGATTTGCGCAATCTTCCGAGTTTAACTTGTGCTCGCCGCTTCAAGCGGCGAGCACAAGTTAAATTCGGCGGACTGGGAGGGCGTCGGTGTCTAGCTTGCGAACCTTATTCACCCACGAGACAAGCTCGTGGGGGTCAAAAAAGATGTGGGGTATAAACAAGCTGGAAGCTTATCCCACAGTTGACCTGATTAGCTGGAAGCTTATCCCACAGTACCAAGTAGGGCTATTGGTTAGTTAGGCAATGGAATAGCGAGCATGTCTTCGTGGGGTTCGATGTCGGATTGATGCGCCTTCATCATTGCCAAGAGTCGATCGACAATTTCAGGATGCTGATCTGCAACATTATACGATTCCGAGATGTCCCGTTCGACGTGATACAGCTCGGGTTTGGATAGCACGACTTCTTTCCCATAGTTGATCGGCTCTCGCATCTTCACGTGAAGCTTCCACGGACCAGATCGAACGGCATGCAGCTCCGCGTTGGTCCAATAAAACATCTCCTTGCGCGGGCTGCCCCCAGTCCCCAAGAGTGTCGGAGCTAAGTTGTACGAATCGAGCTTGCGATCCGTAGGTGCATTGGTACTGGTCAAGGAAGCCACCGTCGCCATCATGTCGAGAGTCGAACCGAGTTCATGAACGATGCCTGGCTTGACTTTTCCAGGCCACCAGAAGATCGTCGGAACACGCTGCCCTCCTTCAAAAGTAGTGCCTTTGCCTGCTCGTAATGCTCCAGCAGAACCACCATGCGTTTCAAAGCTCAACCAAGGGCCATTGTCCGAACTGAACATGACCAGCGTATTCTCTTCGATTTTCAGTTCTCTCAATGTATCGAGAACCTTTCCGACATTGGCATCGATCTCCTCGACCACGTCGCCGTACAAGCCGCGTTTCGACTTGCCCCGAAACTCCTCCGAGGCAAACAAGGGGATATGCGGCATCGAGTGAGGTAGGTAGACAAAAAAAGGTTGGTCTTTTTTGTCGCGAATGAACTGAATGGCTTCTTCGGTGTAACGTCTGGTTATGGTGTTTTGATCGGCAGGGCGTTCGATGATTTCCATACCACGCATCAGCGGCACATTGAAGTGCGCGGCGTTGGGGTAATAGTCTGGATCCTTCGCCGCTTCTGCGCGATAGCCAGGTCCTCCAACTTTGTCCATGTCGTTCGAATACGGGATACCAAAATAGGTATCAAACCCCTGGGATGTAGGCAGGTACTTTGGCAAATGTCCTAGGTGCCATTTTCCGAACATTCCGGTGGCATAGTTCTTTTGTTTGAGAAGCTCAGGCAGAGTGATTTCTTCAGGACGCAATCCACCACCAGAATTTGGAAACAACACGGCCCGCTTGCCTGTCATTCCGTTTCGAATGGGTAATCGCCCTGTCATGAGTGCGGCTCGGCTCGGGGTGCAAACGGGAGCTGCGACGTAAAACTGTGTCCATCTTTGCCCTTCGGCAGCCATTCGATCTAGATTTGGAGTTCGAATCGTTGGGTTACCAAAACATCCCAAGTCCCCCCAACCAAGATCATCGCAAAAGATAATCACAATGTTCGGTGGCCGCTCGCTCGTGGATGCTGCACTCGATCGATTCGTTCCTAGACCTAGGACGAACAACACACAGATTAGGAATAGACGCATGGAACAATTACTCATGGCTTAGAATTCATCGAACCGTTGTTTGCAATACGTACCGTTGATACACATACCTTTGGCACAGACTAAATCTCGTTGACTACTGGCGGCTTCTGCCGTCATTGATCATCTTGTCCAGCATTTTAGTCAATCGTTGGACGGTCTCTGGATTTTCGGCAGATAAATCTTTTTGCTCGCCTGGATCATCGGTGAGTCGATACAAGCTGTGTAGTCCCTTGGGCATGGCTTGTTCCTTAAGGCTCACCGTCGCTTGTGACTTGCCTCGCTGTTTGAGGCGCACAAGTTTCCATTCCCCCGAGCGCAAGCCATAGTTTGCGCTGCCGTTATCCTGTTGTATCAAATGATCACGCCCAGTCGCTCCCGCTTTACCCAGCAAGGCAGCACTGACATCCAAGCTATCAAGGCAAGACTCTCGCGGTAGCGTTTGCCCTGAGAGAGATGCGAAACTGGCTGCCAAGTCGATCGTACAAACAACTTCGTTCGAAACGGTTGGTGAAATCTTTCCCAGCCATCGAGTGATGAAAGGAGTTCGCGTTCCTCCCTCCCAAACGCTGTACTTGCCTCCACGAAAAGGGCCTGCCGGTTCGTGGGTACCTAGTTTTTCCACGGCATCATCTTTGTAGCCATCGTCGAGGACAGGACCGTTGTCCGAGCAAAAAACGAACAATGTGTTTTTGGAGAGCCCGAGCCGTTCGATGGTTTTTGTCAATTCACCAACACACCAGTCGAGTTGCAAGATGCAATCACCGCGAGGGCCAAGTTCGGATTTGCCCTGAAATCGTTCGTGCGCGATGCGAGGAACATGGATGTCTTGAGAAGCAAAGAAGAGGAAGAAAGGTCGATCTTGGTTGGCTTCGATCCAACGATTGGATTCCGTAACCCATCGATCGGCCACGTCTTCGTCGCGAAACCTAGCTTTGTTTCCACCTGTGTAGAAGCCGATTCGGCTAATTCCATTGTGTATGGTTTGATTGTGTCCATGGGACCAGTCCATCTTCAATGTGCTTCGATGGGTGATACCAGTCGGATGGTCTTCCGATGGTTTGTCGCTCCCGACCCATAACGGATCTTTCGGATCGAGATTCTTGACACGCCGATCTTCGACATAAACCTGAGGTACGCGGTCGTTGGTCGTTGGCAATAAAAAACAATGATCGAATCCGATTTCAAGTGGCCCTGGCTTCAGCTCCCCATTCCAATCTGGAGCCGTGTCACCAAGCCCCAAATGCCACTTGCCAATGACCGCCGTTGCATACCCTGCTCGCTTAAGAATCGATGGGAGCGTGTCTGTCCCCGGGCGAATAATGGCAGGGCCGTTCGGTGGTGCAATGCCGGTCCCTTTTTGTCGAAAGGCATAGGTGCCAGTCAACAGAGAGAATCGAGTCGGCGTACATGTCGACGCCGAGCAATAACCGCTCGTGAAACGAACACCCTCGTTGGCCAATCGATCGATCGCCGGCGTCTGGATTGCTGTCGCACCATAACATGATACGTCACCATATCCGAGATCATCCGCCATGATCACGATGATGTTCGGCTTTTCTGCCGCGTTGACTGCATGGGCGGATATGAGTATCAAGGCAACGGAGAGGAGTCGAATCATTTCACCATTTCGATTCTGAATTCATGATGTCTAGGAAGATCGGGTCCAATTCCATGGCAACGACAGCAATGTCAGCCCTGATAGCGACCACATGAAGTAGGCCGCTTGTGAACTTCCCAATGCCATCGCGAATCCGAAGATAGCGAAAACGGCAGCGACCAATAGCACTACAAACAGCACTGCCAACCGAAGGTAATTGTCGATACCTGGGTGATCACCTTCGCGAACACGACGCATCTTTACGACGCACAGGTTTAGGATAATAAAGAGCAAACAATAAGCAACACCAGCTACACCCCAATCCCACGGGTCATCAAGCACCTTTGCCATGTTTGATTTCGGATTATTCATCCACAGAGTATGCAACCATGTCGCAACTCCGCATTGAATCAGCGCGCAAATGAAATAGCTGATCAGTTCGCCCTGGCTGATTCCTAATGATCTAGGATCTTCAGAAACAGGAGCTTCGTAAGGATTAATCGCTGATTCGTTCATGAGAAGCTCTGTCTCAAATGTCTAGATTGCGTAATGTTTGCATGTTGATTAAGTCCCATTCTACACCTTCGTCGTTGGTTGCTTTGTCTGTTTCCAAGTACATGGGATGCTGTTTGAGAACTTTGTGTTTCAAGACCCGTTGGAAACCTTCCAATCCTATGGAGCCAAAGCCAATATGTTCGTGCCGATCCACTCTCGATCCGCATGGCTTCTTGCTATCGTTCAAATGCAGGGCGCGAATAGCGTCAAGAACTCCATGCTTCTTTGCGTCTTTTTCCCAAGCCTTCATCCCTTCCGAGGTCGACATGTCGTAACCGGCCGCATGCGCATGGCACGTATCGAAACAAATTCCGATTTGCATCGACTCCCCTGTTTCCGAAAGGAGGAATCCTAACTGCTCCATGTTCCAGCCGAGCGTCGAACCTTGGCCTGCCGTGTTTTCTAATAGCAGCCATGCTCGTTTCGGATTTGCTTTCTCGTGCACCCTGTTCAAGCCATCGATGATGCGGCGAAGTCCGATCTCTTCATTGGACTCGACAAATGCCCCTGGGTGCATGACAACTCCATCGAGTTCCAGTTGATCCGCACGCTGCCATTCGATCACCATGCCATCGATCGATTTTTCCCATAGTTCCTCTTTCGGAGAAGCGAGGTTGATCAGATACGATGCATGAGCCAACGGTCGCGTGACGCCGGTCGACTTCAATGCATCGTGAAAAAGCTTCTCGTCTTCGGATGTGATGGGTTTGGCTGCCCATTGGTTGTTATTCTTCGTGAAGATTTGGACCACGTCCATGTGAAGAGCCTTGGCCGCTTCTACCGCTTTGTAGAACCCGCCGGCTACACTCATGTGAGCACCTATTTTTGCCATGTCGCCATTCTGCCTATCTTGCCAAGACCAATAAATCTGTCTTGATTCGTTAGAGTTCGAGATTCTACAACTCAGCTTGGACTGTCGAGTTCCGTATTGGAGCATTTCCAACTGAGGCCATTGAGATGCAATTGAACCATTTTGGGGTAGTCTACCAAACACGAATTCCCCGTAAACGCAATAACAACATCATCCTTGGTATCGCGTTAGCGGTTGTCACTTCCATGTCCGGGTGTACCGGGTTGAATAGCTCTATTCCTCAAGCCTTAGGAATCAACAGTTCCGCTCGTGTTCCTCCACCCGGAACGGGTTCGTTTGCGACTCCAAACAACTACACAAACAACGGAGCTGGAGCGAATACAAGCTCCGCCCCCCCAGCCATGTCGCCAACGACAATTGCTCCGAAAACCTCGCAATTCAATCCTGTCGAGCAACCTGCGAGCCAGTTTCTATCTTCGGTCAGCAGCGCTCAGTCAAGAATTCAGCAAGTGACTAGCCAAGCTCGCGATACGGTAAATCGGACCGCAGAAGATATCAACTCGAGCGTGGAAGCCGCAGGAGGTCGCATCGATCGATTCGGTCAAGGAGTTGTGCAGGCAGGTGCGATTCTCACCGAGGCCGCTCAACCGGTGGGTAACATCAACGATCAAGGATCGAACAACTTCGCAGAAGACCCGAGCGCCGCATGGCGCAAACCAACGCGATAGCTAACGAGACACCGCCGACAAAAGGCACGTCTTGACTGTAGCTTGGGACCATTGTCCCGAGCGGATGTTGACCGTAGCTCGGGACCATTGTCCCGAGCGGATGGATTTTCCAAGGAGTTATTGACGGCCGGGACGATTGTCCCAGCCTACTTTGATTTTTGTCGAATCTGCCGAACGAGACACATCGGTTGCCACATGGAAAATCTGCCCCAAAGTGCCGGTCTCATTTTTGCGAGTGGCGAACGAAGGGTTGAATCTGAACCAGAGCATCACTATTCTTTGTGGCGCAACCTGTGCAGCTACCACAGGAGGACTTCGCGGAATCGCTTCTGAACCAGCCCGATAACGATTCCTTCATCCGCGAAGCAACTACGATTGCCGATAGGAAAACAATCAACAATGCAATAACTGTTTGTGCGTCCATTAGCTTCCCATCCCTAACCATGTGGCGATTGTAAAGGTTAGCCACGCACCAATATACGCCAGTGCTGTCATATAGACAAAAGAAAAGAGCGGCCACCTCCAAGAGTTGGTCTCGCGTTTGATGGTCATCAAGGTCGCAGAGCATTGAGCACAAAGGGCAAAAAAGACCATGATGGAAAGGGCCGTGGCCAACGAGTAAACCGGCCGTCCATCGGGCCAACGCTCTGCCTTCATTTGATCTTTCAGGCTATCGCTACTTTCATCTTCTTCGGATCCCAAAGAGTAAATTGTTCCAAGTGTCGCGATGATGACTTCGCGAGCAGGAAACGAGGCAATGGCAGCAACTCCGATCTTCCAATCCCATCCCAACGGCTTGACCAGAGGCTCGATCGTCTTTCCCGCCATTCCGAGGAAGCTCTCATCAATGAGCTTTTGCCTGGCTGCGTTGATGGAGGCAGTCGCTCCGTCGATGGCTTGTGTATCAGCCGCATCTCCAGATGCTGTCAAAGATTCTAACTTGGATTGTGCCTGTTCTAGTGCCTGATGGTCGCCTGGAAAATACCCCGCCGCCCATACCAAGATCGAAGTACAAAATATCAATGTGCCAGCTCGCGATACGAACGCGACCACCCGTTCTCGAACGCGTTGGAATAGCACGAACCATGATGGCCATTTGTAGCTATGCAGTTCCATCAAGAATGTCGAAGCCGCACCCGGAAAAAAGAACTTACGCAAAAACCATGCGGTAGGAATAGCTACCAATGCGCCGACGCAATGCATGGCGAAAAGAACAGCCCCCTGAAGGGATAGCCATCCTCCGAGGTAAGTTGTGTCCGGGACAAATGCAGATACCAAAAGAATGTAGACAGGCAATCGTGCGGAACAGCTCATCAATGGAGCGATCAGGATGGTGACCATTCGATCCTTCACACTCTCAATCGTTCGCGTTGCCATAATGCCTGGTACGGCACATGCAAAGGAGGACATCAATGGCAAGAAGGACCTACCGCTCAGACCGATCGTCGACATCATTTTGTCGACGACGAACGCAGCCCTAGACATGTAGCCGCAATCTTCCAGGATGGCAATGAACAAAAAGAGGATGGCGATTTGTGGCAAAAAGATCAGGACGGAACCAATACCAGCGATCACTCCGTCGCTTAACAGGCTTCGCAGCGCCCCAGGTGCAATCCATTGTTCAATGATCCCCTGCGTCCAGCCTTGCGAAAACTCGATCCAGCCCATCGGCCATTTCGCGATCAACGTGATCGATTGAAAAATAAGGAACATGAGCAATACAAAGAAGGCCATTCCGATCCATCGATGCGTGAGCCATCGGTCGATCTTATCGCTCGAATTGACGCGGTTGGCAGGCGGTCGCTCGACGAGCCCGGAGATCTGCTGCCTCACCCATCCATAGCGATGTTTGGTTTCGAAGAGAGGGATTTTGCAACCAGAAGACTCTAATCGCGTTCGAGCTTGCTCTATCTCCTGCACGATTTCAGGACCGCCGGCCTTGGCCGCTATCGTTTGAAAATGCCCGTCCTTGTCGATCAACATGCGATCGACTTCAATGCGAGGTGTTTCGATTCCTTTGGTTTTAAGTAAGGCGGCGAGGGATTCTGACTCGTTTAGAAAAGCAGTCGGAAATGAGCTTCGGGCTGTCTTGTCGCTAGCCAGTGCTTTGATTCCACCCGTGGTCATTGCGATGATGGCTTGCCGAACTTGATCGATTCCCTCACGCTTGCTGGCGGATGTGCACACGATCGGAAGCCCGATCCGAGTCGATAGTGCAGAAATATCGATCTTGTGCCCCTCTTCTTGGACACGATCCCACATGTTGAAGACGACCAACACAGGAAGCTCGAGCTCGATGATTTGACTGAGAAGGTATAGGTTACGTTCCAGGTTTGTCGCGTCTACGATCACGACGATTGCATTGGGCCGAGTAACACCTTGCTGCGCGCCGCACAATACATCGATGGTTACGGCTTCATCTGCGGAACGAGCCGCAAGAGAATAAGTACCAGGAAGGTCAATGATCTCGATGGGCTGTTCGGAACCAACAAGCTTCCCAACTTTTTGCTCAACGGTAACGCCAGGATAGTTTCCGACTCGAGCGGACGTTCCACAAAGTGCATTGAAGAGGCTGCTCTTCCCCGTGTTGGGGTTTCCGATGAGAGCCACCGACGATTCATTAGACCCAACGTGACGGGCACTCATGGCAACAAGCTTACAAGCACGCGGTCCGACTCGTTTCGACGCAGACTGATTCGGTATCCTCTTAGGGCATATTCGGTGGGATCGCCCATCGGTGCACGGCCGATGACTTCGATCGGTTCTCCGTCCAAGATTCCCATCTCCATCAACCTGCTAGCCAGAGAGTCATCACCGACTACTTCGTCGACAATAGCCGATTGTCCGGGCGACAACTCAGAAAGAGTCAACGGATTGCCTCGACTATTCATTACCTGCGGGGGAGACAAAAATTTCTGCTTGTTCGTCTAGCCTGAGACTAAGGCGGCGTCCCTCAACGCAAATCATGCAGGGGGTGCCTGGGCAAACCATACGGATGTTGCAACCAACTTGTACACCGATCTCTTGCAATCTTTTGAGATGGCAAGGATCCCCGCACATATCCACAATCACCCCTTGGTCTTCTGGGTGAAGCAAATCGAGAGGTACTGGGTTTGCTGACATAGAGAGGTCGCTAGGTGAACAGGGTTTCCAACCACTTACCCGAACTATAGCTAATCTCGGCGCAATTGAGAAGTGATCTCAACAACGACTTTACTGATTTTGAGAGAATTTTCGCACCGATTGCTGTGAAAACAGCTGACTGTGCCTGATTCACACAGAAATCATGGAAATGAAACAGATTTATAGCGAATCCGGCAGGCTGGCTCAGTCGATAGGGTTCTTGACATGGCATTTGAGAGCAGGCATATCTCTACACAATGAAAAACTGCCCAAACCTCCCAGAGTGAATGTCGAGAAGGAATGTGGCAATGCCAGCCTTTTCGAACTTTTGGACGAGCCAGGAACTTAGTACACTACAGACGCCGTCAGGGAGGATGGCAACGCCAGACCAAGTATTTTCTGGCCTATTCCAATCGAGGGGAATTTAGTGCGGCACAGCAAGTCGGGTAAGAAAACCTTCTACGATCGATTCGGGTGGTTCATTCTCATCGCCTGCTTCTGTTGTATTCCATTTGCCTTTATTGGTGCTGGAAATGCGGTCCAGAGCAATGTGAATAAGGTTGAGGATTGGCTTCCCAAGGGATATACAGAAACCAACGAGCTTTCGTGGTTTCGGAAGAACTTTCCGTCTGACCAATTTGTTCTCATCAGCTGGGACGGTTGCCAACTAAGCGATGCTGCGGATGGTGATCCCTCGGGGGATGACCCTCGCATTGCGAAGCTTTTGGACTTAGTGGCTCCCACAGTTGCTGACCCGTCGGACCAGGACGCGGTCGAAGCCAAAAAGTATTTCAAGGGAGCGACTTCTGCTCGTTCACTAATTTCTCAGTTAACAACCGGACAGCACCCGCTTTCCTATACAGAGGCGATTGAGAGACTGAAGGGATCAGTGATAGGACCGGATGGACGGCAGACTTGCGTAATCGTATCGTTGGATCCGGCCACGACAGCAAAACTGAAGCCGATTCTAGGTCATGGCCAGATGCGCATTTTTCGACCGAACGTGCCGCCCGGTGTTTTGCGACGGTTGATTGCGAAAGCTGGGATAGACGACGCAGATCTGCACATGGGTGGTCCACCAGTGGACAACATTTCCATCGACGAGGAAGGTGAGAAGACCCTTATCCGACTGGCTGGATTCTCCGGCCTGCTAGGGCTGGTTCTGGCTTGGTGGTCGCTGCGAAGCATTGTTCTAACGTGGATCGTCTTCAGTTGTGCCGTTACGAGTGCTGCAGCGTCGCTAGCGATGATTTGGGCGACCGGTGAAACGGTTGATGCAATTGTTTTGTCGATGCCATCGCTGGTCTATGTGCTTGCCATTTCAGGGGCCGTCCACTTTATCAACTATTACAAGGATGCCGTTCGCGAGGGAGGATTGCATGGTGCTACCGAGCGTGCGGTGATTCATGCACTAAAGCCCGCGATTCTTTGCTCCGTGACAACAGCCATCGGTCTGATCTCGCTTTGTGCGAGCGAGTTGGTTCCGATCCGAAAGTTTGGACTGTATTCTGCAACCGGCGTCATCATTCTGAATGTTATTCTGTTTTTGATCCTTCCAGCAGCGTTGCATGTGATCCGTTATGCTAGGCGATGGGATAACGAAAAGCCGGTTGAGTCTATGAAGACTCCTTCAAATACGCCCTCGACAGGGGAGCGATTTTGGGCGACGGTTGCGAGCTTCATCGTTCGGAACCACTTCGGCGTATCGTTGGGAACGGTGTTTTTGGTGGGCTTCATCGGTTTCGGGCTTAGCAAGACCAAAACAAGCATTGATCTATTGGAGTTGTTCGATTCTCAAGCGAAGATCCTTCAAGACTATCGTTGGCTAGAAGAAAAGCTAGGGATGCTGGTTCCTCTGGAGATTGTTGTCGAGTTTGACCCAGACAGCATAGCCAAAACAGAAGCCAAAACCAACGAAGCGAAATCGGCTGAGGCAACCAAAACAGAAGAAGCCATCAACGACGATTTGACGCGTTTGAGTTTCTTGGAGCGGATGGAGACTGTTGTCCGCATCCAAGATGTGATCAAGCAAAAGTTCGGCGAAGAGGGAACCAAAATTGTGGGGCGCAGCATGTCTGCTGCTACGTTCGCCTCCAGTTTGCCTTCGAGCGGTACAAGCACGCAGACCTATTTGACGCGAAGAACATACAACAAGACTCTCGAAAGCAATCGGGAGGAATTCATGAAGTCTGGCTTCCTGCGTACGGATGATCAAACGGGTAGCGAGTTATGGAGAATCAGCCTCCGAGTTGCTGCATTCCAGGGCGTGGATTACGGACAATTCGTCACCGAACTAAAGGATGCGTTGTTCCCAATTATTCAGGCACAGCACGATCGAGTTCGAATCCTTCGTCAGGTAGCAGTTTGGACCGGCGAAGCCAAGATGGTTGGGAAAGAGATTGTTCTATGGGATCCAATGATTCGTGGGCTTTCTGAAGAAGAAGCGACCAAATCGAAACTTCGATCCGACGAACTCGTAAACTTGTTGGCGAAATCTCGTGTAAAGGTTTCGAGACTCGAGGCTTCTCCATCTTCCATTCCTCTCGTTCAGATGCAGAAGCTAAACGATGTCGACGCCGTTGTGATGACAGGAAGCTTTTCCAATGGTGAAGTTGGAACACTGGGAGTGACTCTGGATCGAGTGATCGATCTACAGTCGGATGATTCAAAGACTCCCAAGCAATGGGTGAACTCGGTTTATACAGGTGTGGTTCCCATTGTCTACAAGGCACAACGGGCGTTGTTGACGAGTTTGGTGGAAAGCACCTTGTGGTCGTTCTTGACTATTACTCCATTGATGATCTTCGTCACCCGGAGTTTCCGAGCTGGCTTGGTTGCCATGATCCCGAACGTCGTGCCGGTGATAGTCATCTTTGGTGCGATGGGATGGCTCGGCATTCCGATCGACATTGGTTCCATGATGACAGCAAGTATCGCGTTAGGCGTAGCCGTCGACGACACCATCCACTTCCTTTCCTGGTTCCGAGGGGACCTAAATCATTATCGAAATCGAAATACAGCGATCGTAGCCTGTTATGCAAAGTGTGGAACTCCGACTTTGCAAGCGGCTTGCATCAGCGGCCTTGGCTTGTCGGTTTTCGCGTTGAGCACATTCACGCCAACACAACGATTTGGATGGCTGATGTTGACGATTTTGATAGCCGGTGTTGTGGCGGAGTTAATCTTGTTGCCGGCAATTCTGGCTGGGCCTCTCGGAAAAGTGTTTGAGCCGCACCAGGGGCGCCATTCTGCGATGGGTAAGATGATCCTTATCTTTCGATACAGGGTGCGAAAGCGGTTCGAACGAAAATCACAGACAGACAAGAAAGACAAGTCTGGCTCGAAATTCCAAAGCGCTGCCTGAAGGTCGCGTTGATCTCTTGCCTCTTCGAGAGATTATATTGTTTGTTTGGTAGCGGCGATCCAAAAGGCGGAAGCCCCAATTATATTGGTGCATTGTTTTGCGGCATGATCCTCCAGCAATTCTGAAAGGGATAAGTTAGAAGTGGCAACCAATCAACTTTTTCGAAAGAAATCATTAGACTCCATGGTTGACGAAATGGAGCGTGGCGAATCGCTGAAGCGATCTTTGGGGCCATTAGCCTTAACGTCGCTTGGAGTTGGAGCGATCATTGGGACGGGCATTTTTGTGCTGGTAGGTAAAGCCGCAGCTGACCAGGCTGGACCAGCAATCATGCTATCGTTTGTTGTCGCCGGTCTGGCTTGCGTCTTTGCCGCACTATGCTATGCCGAATTTGCATCCATGGCTCCAGTTGCTGGCTCCGCGTACAACTATGCGTACGCAACCTTGGGAGAGTTGATGGCATGGATTATTGGTTGGGATCTCGTGCTTGAATACGCAGTTGCATCTTCAACCGTGGCACATGGGTGGTCCAAATATCTTCAGAAACTCTTGCAGCAACTGAATGCAAATGTCTTTTCTGAAGAGGGCTTTCTCTATCGATTCTCGGACGCGCCTTTTGATTTCAATTCAGCAAGTGAACAAGTCGAGAAAACCGTTGCGTCCGGTGAGAAAATTGTCGTCTCTGCGGGTTCTTTTTTTTCGACCGGGTTTTACTTTGATCTGCCAGCGATTCTCATCACAGCGTTGGTAACCATGATTCTTGTTCGAGGAATTAAGGAGAGCGCGTTTGCAAACGGCGTCATGGTGGCGATCAAAGTTTCGGTTGTCCTTTTCGTGATTATTGCAGGATTCCGATATGTCGATCCCGCAAATTGGACCAATGACTTCGCTCCTTATGGTTATGGTGGAATCACTCTTTTTGGATACCAGATCTCGGACTGGTCCGAAAAGGGAGTCATGGCGGGTGCGGCAGGTGTCATCTTCGCTTATCTCGGGTTTGATGCGGTATCCACTCAGGCTGAAGAAGCCAAAAACCCGAAAAGAGATTTACCCATTGGTATCATCGGTTCACTAGTTATATGCACAATTCTCTATGTACTTGTCTCAGCAGTTCTGACTGGAATGGTCCCTTATGCTGAGATCGATAAAAACGCGCCTGTAGCGAGTGCTTTTGAAAAAGTCGGGTTCGCCTTCGCACAGTTCGTCGTAACGTTGGGCGCGATTGCGGGTATTACTTCGGTTCTCTTGGTCATGATGATGGGGCAGCCTCGCATTTTCTTGGCCATGGCAAGAGATGGTTTGTTGCCCTATAGCTTTTTTGGAGCGATTCACCCGAAGTTTCGAACACCCCACAAATCGACGATGTTGACAGGTTTCGTCGTGGCAGCAGCAGCTAGTCTGCTTCCATTAAATATTCTGGCTGATCTAACAAGTATCGGGACCCTTTTCGCTTTCGCGCTCGTTTGCACCTCGGTACTCGTACTTCGGATAACGGACCCGCATCGAGTAAGACCCTTTCAGTGTCCGTTTTCCCCATGGTTTCCTCTCATGGGAATCATTTTGTGCTTTCTTCTGATGCTCTCATTACCAGGCGAGAACTGGTTGCGACTTCTCTTTTGGCTTCTATTGGGATTGGCGATCTACTTTGTATACGGATATCGGCACAGCAAATTGCGAGCACCTAACGGAGACTCGACAACGAGTTAAGCCGCTGCGGAACTTTATTGTCACAAGTTTCTTAATCGGGCTCAAAGAAGTTGATAACAACGATCGGACTGCTTTGGGCTTTTTAATTGGCTGCGATCGTCAAAAGTTGAATTGCCGATAGTTGTTGCGAGAAGCGAGATCATTCCTAGAATGAAACCAATTGCGTAAACCTTGGCTGTCTTTATCAGTGCTGGGATCTACTTTGCGATTCGTCTTGGTTGAGTGATCCAGTGCTTGATGAGCAGGTAGGCACAGAGGGCCAAGACCAGCAATCCGATCGTTAGGGTCCAGTTGGTACTGGATGCGATTTCGCGTGCAATCGGTTCGACGGCTGCGTCGGCTGCTACTTGAGCGAGGGATTGTGTTCCCTCGATGAAGGGTTCGGGATTGGCCAAGAACGCGGTCAGTGTTGCTGCGACTGCGAGGCTAGCTTTGTTCTTCCAGATGAACTCCATACCTTTGTCACCGAACTTTGCAATCGTCTGCATGAGAGCATCGTTCTTCACTAAAGCAGCGCTTGTTGAATCGTCCGCCAGCATTGCCAATTGCCGACCATTTTTGGCGGACAGTTGAGCGGTTGCTTTCGCTGCGGATTCACCACCGAGTTCTAGGATCTTCTCTGCTGGTTGTCCAAGCTTGATCATTGCAGCCGCTGCATCATCACCCATTTTTGCGGCGATGGCACGTCTGGCAGGGTCGGTGACCACCCAGGCAGCTTCATCGCCGAATCGTGAGATCAGTCGAGCGGATTGAGCTCCATCGGTTGCAGAAGCTTCAATCCATCGAATGGCCTTGGGGCCGACAGCTCGAATTGCATCCACCGCTTCGTCACCCAACTGAGCAACGACGGTTTCGATCTTGCGCGATACAATTTCCGCCCCTTCTTCAGCGACTTCCTTACTAAATTTCTTCGCTACAAACTCAGTTAGCTCTCGAATCGCTGCAGAAGTCACTTGACCATTCGCGTTTGGCACCAGGACTCCGAACCCTATACAGACCGATACAAAAAGATATCTACAAAACAATGAGTTAGTAGTATTCATGGCTCATTCTCGCTTTGTTACGGAGTCGGCTCTATGTTTTTCAAGAGGCTAAGGATGGCCTGTCGGCGGAGGGAATCTCGTTCGTCGGCAACTCGCGTGTAATGTTGCCGTAGCCCCTGGGTTGTCTCGTCCCCTTCGCAGATCAGTCGTTGAAGGTTGCTGAGTTGAAATTGTATCTGATCCGTGAGTTCTGTTTCGGGATTGTCCCAATACTTCCAAACGGTCGAGACGATTTGGTCGATCACGATGCCAGCCACCACACCAATACCCAATGTGGCCCAGCCTGAAGCCGCACCGGTTCCCAGAATTCCTGCGGACACGCCGACGCGTACTGCGACTTGTGTCAGAACTTCACCCGCGATGAGCGAGATCAACTGCGACCCCACGGCGTTCTTGAAATCTGTATTCGACGAATCCATGGCGGTTGCGATAGCGATGTCGAATTGCTGAAGCATGGTTTCGTCATCTTTCCATTTCGACCAATCGATTTGCGGGAAGTCGTCGAGGTCGGCGCGCAGTTCGACGAGCATCTGATTCTCAATACTTCGAATCTCTTGGAGAAATGAAGCGATCGACTCCTCAATCGCATCTTCTAAATCGGAGCTTCGGAGCACCGTCGATTCGAATTGTTCGCGCAAGAAGACTTCGTTTCTATCTCCTTTGGTGTAGGGAACGGAATCCGCGATCAATCGCCACTTGCTTGCGAAGCTTAATGCCGTTTTCGAAAACTTCGGGACTTTGATTTGAGCTCGGTTGAGTAAATCGACAACTGGCTCCGTATGACGTTGCGAAGCGGCAGATACTCGCTGTTGACATCGCAACAAATGAGTCGAAGCAATTTTCTCCCAGTCGATCGACGGAGAAGAATTCGTGGGACTCGAGTTTGTTTGCAGTTTCGTACCGTCGAGTGGCTTGAGGCTATTCGATGACTTGAGGGACCATAGACTAAAGGCGATCAAAGCGACCAAGCTAGAAATCCCGAGAAGACTTCGAATGGCAGGCACTGTCGCACTTCTTTGGTGTGATTCATCCATCATTGAAACACAGGTCCATAAAAAGCTCGGTCAAGACCGTAGGCGGATCAAAAGTAACACACATTGATCCCTACATACAAGCGAATCAAAAACCAAGTCAAAAAAAAACCCCAAAGTGCCCTAACTGGTCACGCCCGAAATCCAGTTAAAACACAATGGGGAATTTTGATCGAGCCGAATTTCTTCCGTGGGAACCCATCGGCCAGATGCCCACATTATTAGCGTCAGTTAGAAAAAAGAAAACCATTTCGATAAATAAATGCCCAAAAATTTATCTCTGGAGGTTGGGCGCAAACGATTTCAGTGATTCCATCGACTTTAGCGCTGACTAGGCTTGGTTTCTGCCGGGCTGGACTCTTCAAGCATCTTGAGATGGAGTTTTGCGACATCGTACATGTAGCCGGGGTATTTCACTGCAACGCACTTCGCGAGATGTTCCTTGGCTTTTGCTAGATCTTTTTTGGCGTCGAAAAAAAGACCGAGATAAAGATGTCCGTAAAATAGAACTGATTTGCCGCCACCCTTCATGGACTCTTCCACTTCGCTGGGCTCCATTTTCCCCGCAATCATTTTTTGAACTTGCATGAGTGGTTCCCGTGAGTCGAATCCGGAAAGCAAGATATCCTTGGAGGCTTCGTCGGCTCCCTTGAGTTTTGCTGCGCACAGGAAATGCCAAAACGCATTTTCTACGTCGTTCGGATTCACGGATCGATGTACCTCAAACTGTTCTTTGCCGAGATCGTATTTTCGGGCGTAAAACAGAGCAATGCCGCGTTGCCAGAGATAGGGCTTTGAGTCAGGCAATATGTCGATGCACTTATCAAAGTCCTCGATGGAGAGCTCGATTTTTCCTGTTCGAAATCTGAGCGACCCCCTTTCGAGGTAGAGCTGATAATTGGAGGTGTCTTTTGAGATCGCGACATCTAATTCTTTGAGAAGCGCATCTGTCGAACCAGTTGCGATTGCTTTTTCAACGAGTCCTCCCCAATCTTGTGCGGCCGATTGCCTATTCTGCTTGCTAGATTGAAACAAGATGACGGACATGGACCCGAGCACAATAGCGCCGAACACCAGCAAACCACCGAGCATGGAATCATCTGCTTTAGCGATAATCTTGCGACTCACGTCGAATCCCTTTCCATTCAAAAAATCCTAGAGGCGGGGTATGGACTCAACCCGCGAACTAGCCCAAATTGTAGTCAAAGTTCAACTACCCGTGGCCGAAAGGAAACTTTCAGCCATTTATTTGATAAGTGAGGTCCCAATGGCACGTTGTCTTCTAATCCGTAACGCGATGGTGGTCTGCCCGAAAGCTACGGTTAAAACCAATGTTTTGATTGATAACGGCATCATTGCAAGTATCGACGCTCCATCAACTTCGCAAGCAGACGAAGTCTTGGATGCCGAAGGGTTTCTTTTGTTCCCAGGACTCGTGGATGATCAAGTTCACTTTCGGGAGCCGGGCCTTACGCACAAAGAAGATCTACTAACGGCGAGCCAAGCGTGCGTTGCTGGCGGGGTGACTTCATTTTTGGAAATGCCCAACACAAAACCGGCGGCTATCAACCAGGAGTTGATCGAACAGAAGTATCAGATTGCGAGTACCAAATCGATCGCGAACTATGGCTTCTATATTGGTGCAACCGCCCACAACATGGAGGATCTCAAGCGAGCGACCGGAGTTCCTGGGATCAAGATCTTCATTGGTTCTAGCACCGGTGACTTGCTCGTTGATGAACAAGATGCATTGGAGCGAATCTTTGCCGAGACCACGCTTCCTATCTGTGCACATTGCGAAGATGAAACCACGGTCCTTGCCAATGCTGCTGCCATTGGCGAGGCAGCGACGGTAGCTGATCATTCACGGATTCGAGACCATCGCGCGGCATGGATCTCGACCAAAAGAACGATCGATCTCGCGCATCGCCATTCGCATCGCTTTCACGTTTTGCATCTCAGCACTGCAGCCGAATTGGAGTTGGTGGCGGATCATCGCAATTTGATCACGTGTGAATTGTGCCCGCACCATTGGGAGTTCTGCGTCGATGATTACGCAAGGCTCGGCTCATTGATTCAGATGAATCCATCGATCAAGAACCGAGAGGATACCGTTGGGCTATGGAACGGGCTTGTTGCTGGAAAAATCCAAGTGGTGGCGACCGACCATGCGCCTCATACACTAGAAGAAAAGCGACAACCCTATCCCAAGTCACCGAGCGGTCTTCCTGCAGTCGAAAACTACTTTGCTCTCTTGTTAGATCGAGCGAGTCGAGGCGACTGCACTTGGAATCAAATCGCTTCTTGGACCAGCGATGCTCCTGCTCGAGTTTGGGGTATAGTCGGAAAGGGACGCATTGAAGTGGGCTACGATGCCGATTTGGTATTGGTCGATCCGAACATGGAACGAACCATCAGAAACGAGAATCAATTTACAAAATCGAAGTGGAGCCCCTGGGCAGGCCGCACTCTCAGAGGTTGGCCAGTAAAGACGTGGGTAGGTGGACATCTCACATATAATACTGGTCGCATTGTTGCCGAGAAGCCAGCAAGCCGATTGCAATTCGATCCATCCCTCGGAGGATACTGGGCAACCGAGCATGGAACAGGGACTTTGTCGAAAAATTGATCGCAGGCTGGCCGAGGATTTGAAGCGAGATGCCCGTTTGTTTTGTAGAAGCAGAGTAAGCATGAAGGATGAATGTTCCGGAAAATTCAGCTGGGCTAAAAGGTATCAGAGCTTCGTCCATGCATTTCGAGGTTTTTCGAAGCTGATTGTCACAGAACACAACGCTCGAATCCATGCGGTGGTCACGCTAGGTGTCATCGTCGCGGGTATGTCGCTCGGTGTATCTCGCGATGACTGGTGTTGGCTGATGCTCGCGATGGGGTTGGTGTGGATGACGGAGGCCTTTAACACTTGCCTCGAGTCTTTGGCAGATGCCATTACTCTTGAGTATCATCCTGCAATTCGCGATGCCAAAGATGTCGCGGCAACGGCAGTACTAATCGCCTCCGTCTTGGCAGCAGGGATTGGAATCTGTCGATTTGCTCCTCATCTAGTCAAGTGGATATTCTAGCTTTGTCTCAAGTCGATCGATTGAGATCTTGGGATGGTAAAGATGTGGTGATTGTAAAACCCCGTTGGGTTTGCACAACACGATTCGACTCGATTGTGGGTTGGATTGTTCCTGTCGGTCATCGTTCGTTATTGAGTCGTTGTTCATGGCACACAACCAACCGGTCGTTTTAGCACTTCGGGTGAAAATATCCACAGAGAAAAGATCAACGCTTTTGAAATGCCCGGAAAGTGACTAGATTAGGGTTAGTCGGCTGGCAGGCTCAATTATTCCCAATCCGCTGCACGAGCAAGGGACGCAGACTCCCCGCTCACGCTCTCACTGTCCGAGTTGCGGAAGAATCGCTCCAATCAAATATCTCAAAACGAAAACAGCTCTGATTTAATCCAGAGCTGTTTCTTTAATCGACTCTCGCTGAGAACGACTTAGCTGCATCCGAGGCTGTTGCCGCAGTTGTGGCAAAGGTAACAATTCCCGTTTCGCACGGTGATGGAACCGCAGTTGTCGCAGCTCGGTGCATCACCTTGGAAGCTAGCGAACTGAGAATCGCGGGACTCCGACTTGCCAGCAATACTCGTTGGAGCAGACGATGTCGTTTCTCGCGATGTCGTTTCTCGCGGCGGAGCGACATCTGTCAATCGTGCTTGAATCGATTCGAAACCAACATACTTCGCTTTGGTATACGAGCTGGCGGACGGTGCGACCGGTGCCTCGGCTCCGTTACCATTGACCTGCGTAGGAGCAGGGGCTGGCTTCGATGCTGATGATGTCGACTCTTGCTTTGCTTTGTGCTCGTCGCGGTAGCTATCGAGGAACGTCAGCCCCAACCAACGGAAGATATAGTCGACCAAGCTCTTGGCGATTCGAATATCTGGATTGGTAGTGTGGCCCATCGGCTCGAACCGAGTATGACTAAACTTGTTGACTAGTACTTCCAATGGCACGCCGTACTGAAGTGCAATCGATGTCGAAGTACCAAAGCTGTCCATCAAACCGCCAACGGTGCTACCTTCTTTGGCCATGGTGATAAACACTTCGCCTGGCCGACCGTCTGGATACAAACCGACACTGATGTAACCTTCATGCCCAGCGATGCTGAATTTGTGTGTCACGGAGTTGCGGGTATCAGGCAATCGTTCGCGGCGAGGCTTGTAAACGACTTTCTCAACAATCTTCGCGGCAGCAGCTTCTTCTGCCTTCTTGCCTTCGGACTTTGTGGAGAGAGGTTGGCTTTGCTTCGAACCATCTCGATAAATGGCGATCGCCTTTAGTCCGAGTTCCCAGCCCCAGAAGTATGCTTGCGCAATATCTTCGACAGTGCTGTCCTTAGGCATGTTCACCGTCTTGCTGATAGCACCGGACAAAAATGGTTGTGCCGCAGCCATCATTTCAACGTGAGCTTGCCAGCGAATACTTCGAGTTCCATTGGCAGGAGTAAACGCACAATCGAATACGGGAAGATGTTCTGTCTTGAGATAAGGAGCCCCTTCGATCGTATCCTTTTCGCTGATGTGTTTTTCGATCGCAACAATTTGATCTTCTGTATAACCGAGTGTCCGAAGACCGAGGTCAACCGATTTGTTGAGGATCTTCAGCATTCCGCCGCCAGCGAGTTGCTTGTACTTGACCAGTGCAATGTCAGGCTCGATGCCTGTCGTGTCGCAATCCATCATGAAGCTGATGGTACCGGTCGGAGCCAAAACGGTCGCTTGGGCGTTTCGGAATCCGTTGCGATGGCCAGCTTCTAGAACGCGATCCCAAAGGTTTCTGGCTGCCTCTTTCAAGTAACCTGGTCCTCGATCGTCGATTTGCTCGACTGCGTTGCGGTGCATTTGCATGACTCGCATCATCGGTTCCGCGTTGTCATCGTATTCAGCAAACGGACCAACCACTCCGGCAATTTCCGCACTCGTAAGATTAGCTGCACCATGCAGTAGTGCTGTGATCGCTCCGCACAGTCCATGAGCCTCTGGGGAATCGTACGGAGCCGCCGTGGTCATCGCCAAGGAACCCAGATTCGAATACCCTAGACCGAGTGGACGGAACAAATGGCTGTTGTGTGCAATTCGATCCGTAGGATAGCTCGCATGATCTACCAAAATCTCTTGGGCGATCAAGAAGATTCGGCAAGCAGCAGTAAAACCATCCGCATCGAAGGTTCCGTCTTCTTTTCGGAACTTCATGAGGTTGATGGAAGCCAAATTGCAAGCGGTGTTATCGAGGAACATGTATTCCGAGCAAGGGTTGCTCGCATTGATGCGGCCGCTGTTCGGACACGTGTGCCACTTGTTGATCGTCGTGTCGTATTGAACACCGGGATCTCCGCAGTGCCATGCGCAATCTGCCATTCGGTTCAATACATCTCGAGCTTGATAGGTCGGCGGTTCCGTATCGCTCTTATCGCTGACCCATCTTGTCTTCCACGGCTTGTTCTCGGCGACGGCGGTCATAAACTCGTCCGTTACACGTACAGAAAGGTTGGCGTTTTGGAACATGACCGAGGAGTAGGCTTCGCCGTTGAAGTTTGATTCGTAGCCTTCGCGAATCAACGCGTGAGCTTTTTGCTCTTCCTTCCATTTGCACTCAATAAATTCCATCACGTCTGGGTGCCAAACTTTGATCGATTGCATTTTCGCCGCTCGGCGGGTTTTGCCGCCAGACTTCACAACGGCAGCGATTTGATCGTAGACACGCATGAAGGAAAGAGGCCCACTCGGCTTGCCGCCGCCCGACAACTTTTCTCGGCTACTGCGAATTGTGGAAAGATCTGTACCGGTTCCAGATCCAAATTTGAACAGCATGGCTTCGCTCGTTGCGAGTCGCATGATGTCTTCCATGTTGTCGCCAACGCTTTGGATAAAGCAGGCCGAGCCCTGTGGATACTCGTACGGGTTTTCAGGTTGCTCCACTTGCCCAGTCGCCACATTGTAGTGCCAGTTGCACTTCGCACCGGAAACATCGTATTGTTGGTGAAGACCTACATTGAACCAAACCGGGGAGTTAAAGGAGCCGACTTGGTGAAGGCACAGCCAAGTGAGTTCACGATAAAATCGCTCGCCGTCCTCTGGAGTATCGAAATAACCGTCCGCGATCCCCCAATCGGCCATCGTCCGTGTTACACGATGAATCAACTGTCGAACGGAGTTTTCTCGTTCCTTTGGATTGGTAGGGTCGCCGTAAAAGTACTTGCTGACCACGACATTGGTTGCCAATTGGCTCCAATCTGCCGGGATTTCACAATTGGTTTG
Source organism: Pirellula sp. (assembly GCA_021300155.1). Taxonomy (GTDB): domain Bacteria; phylum Planctomycetota; class Planctomycetia; order Pirellulales; family Pirellulaceae; genus JBKCUI01. The sequence continues at coordinate 41,475 of JAJTID010000097.1, read as the reverse complement.
TTCGAACAGCGCCTTGCCACTTTCATCTTTGATGACGGCGCTGCGAAGCTCCCATTGAACCGTGTCAAATGGGTCTGCAACTTCCGTCGGGCAAAAACAAGACTCGATTTTCAGTCCACTTCGATCGCCCCTAGCTTCTTGCGTCGTTTGTGATTTGCTACGACGTTCCCGACCCATTTCTACAACTGCCATACTCGTGCGACTCCTTCGAGATTCCAAAAAATGAGGCTGTTAATGGGGCAAGCTGAATCGACCAAATAAAATCGTTGAGCTGCCCTGCTACACCAATGAGAAAACTTCCGATGCGACCTCGGGTTTCGTACCCTAACCAAAGCTTCCGACGCCGATTTCGGTCCTCTTTCCACGGTCGAAAAGGAAAGATTTTCGAATGCCCAATTTTGCGGACAACCACTATAGGTAGTGCCTTCAGTGATTGCATGCACAACATGTTGCGTCATTTGCGGCCCAGTTTAGCGATTCGTGAAGCGATGTCAAACTTTTCAATACGCTCTTCCTAAAGGCTTTGAGGGCATTGGTTTGGGAGCGATCCAAGAATGTGTCGTCGAGTTGATTTACCCGATGTGCATACTCCTTAAACCGTTCCCAACATTAGGTTTACAAGAATGTGCACGACTTAGGTGACACGTCTGGTCATCGTTAAGAAAAAGAGAAAATTCTTTTTAACCTACTAGGGGGGATAGTCCTATTTGCGATGAACGCAATTCCCCTCCCGATGGGAGCGGCGGCCATAGGCTGGGGAGGGGGAACTCTGAACCGGCTACTCATTGCGCGCGGGACGATGGTCCCACGCTACGCGGAATTGGCGCCTAACTCTTTGCCCTCCCCTCGCTTCGCTCGACCCTCCTAGCGGGAGGGTATGTAGCAAGATTCCTTTTCCACAGCGCCTAATCAATACTGTTAGGTTAGCCTGTGGTTTAGTCTAATCCGTCCAATCTCTTTGCTACGAGTCTTATCAACTTCTATTTCCAATGACAGCTCCGAAGATTCTATGGATTGATGGTGTCGGCAGTTTTGCTTTGTGCGATTCGCCGGAGGTCTCGATTGGGCAAGCTTACCCAGGGAATTCTGTGGATCTAGCCATTCGCGGAGACATCAGTCGAAACGCGGCTGTCATTCAGCGGGTTGGGGAAGATCATGTGCTGCAACCGACTCAGACCGTCGAATTCGCAGGTACACCGACAGATCGCCCGGTTCTTTTGGCAGATGGCATGAGATTCAATCTCGGGCGAATTGAGCTGCAGTACTCGCGGCCATCGAAGCTGAGCGCGACCGCGCGTTTAGAATTATTGGGAAACAATCGCTGGCAACCTCTGCTGACATCAGCCATTTTACTGGGTGAATCTTGTATTCTCGGAGCTGGGTCGGGTTGCCATATCCGCTGTCCAGACTGGTCGGAGCAGGTCACCCTTTTTCGGAATGGGGAGCAATGGTTTTGCCGAATTCCTGCAACGGCCAACGTGAAATTGAACGGCCAGATCGTCCGCGCCCCAGTACCGCTTCAAGTTGGCCAGAGGATACGTGGTGATGAAATATCGATGATCTTGGAATAATCCCCAAGGTTTTGAACCCGTCAACGAAAATGCACACATAGTCTAAATCCAAGTATGTTCGAATTAGCTCCATCGTTGAGCTAAAATGTAGGAAGTGCCATGTTCGCCATCCTCAATCGCTCCAAATCAGCTGAAAAACCTCTCCACCGCGAGTCACGTTCACAAGCCACCCAGCCAGAAAAACAGAGAAATGTCGGTGCTTCGATGAAGTTCCAATATGGAAATGGAGATAAACCCCTCGATGGCTTCGTCATCAAACGTGGTGTCGGATCGGGGGGCTTTGGAGAAGTTTATTTCGCCGAAAGTGAATCGGGCAAAGAAGTTGCCCTGAAGCGAATTCAAAAGAACCTCGAAGTCGAAGTTCGTGGCGTTCGCCATTGCTTGAATCTGCGCCACCCTAATTTGGTTGGCATCTACGACATCCGCTTCGACAAAGAGGAGCAAGGTTGGATTGTCATGGAGTTCATCGCTGGGGACTCGCTGCGAGAACAGATCGACCGTCACAGCAACACCATCAACACGCAAGAGACGATCACGCTCTTCGCACAGCTAGTTGCCGGTGTGGCTTACCTGCACGACCAAGGGATCGTTCACCGAGATTTGAAGCCTGCGAATGTCTTCATCGACAATAGCTTGGTGAAAATTGGCGACTACGGCTTGAGCAAATACATCAGTGCATCGCGTCGAGGTGGCCAAACCGAGAGCGTTGGAACGTTTCATTACATGGCGCCCGAGATTGGTCGCGGTGAGTATGGCAAAGAAATCGACATCTATTCGTTGGGGATCATCCTTTACGAGATGCTCACCGGTGTCGTTCCTTTCGACGGCGAAAGCAGCCAAGAGATCATACTCAAGCATTTGACTGCAGATCCTGACGTCAGCATGATTCCGCAACCTTATGCAGCCGCGATAGAAAGATGCTTGGCAAAAAACTCTTCGTCGCGTTATCGCGACTGCCGAGAATTGTTACAAGCGATCGGTTGGGAACTGGATCGAAGCGGGCTGGCTGTTCGAAGCTCCAATATGCTTCCGATCCCCAATATACCTCCTGTGCTTCAACCACTCGCATCAAGTCCTTCGATTCCGTTCGGAAAGCCAATAGGAAATGATCACTCGACAGTCGCGGGTTCCCCCGTCATGACACCAGTTCTTGGAAATGGCACCGTTGGGGCGAATGCGGCTATAGCAGGTGATCTCTACCAAGAGCCTGTCGCTAGAGCGATCCAGCAAACGATATGGGATGTGCAGACTTGGTTCAGGAACTTGCCAAAAGGCATGCAGGGACTCGGTATCGCCGGACTCATTATCCTATTGGTTACCAACGGCGGATGGATAGCACCGCTCGCATTTTTGGCTTTATGCGCTTACATGGTGTACTACTTCATTTGGTATATCAGTGGCGGGCCGAGCAAAGTGCAGCCAACTTCCAAGCCCGCACCGTTTGGTTCACCGCGACAGCCCTCGCCGGCAAACCCGAAACCGCGAAGTGCTCCTAGTCCTAATTTCGTTGCAGCGCCGGCGGCTCCAAAGCCTGCCCCTATCCCATACCGCGTCGCTCTCAAGAATTGGCAGCGCGACCAACGAACGGCTTTAAAGGATCGGGGCCTTTGGACACAAATTCATTCGCGGACTAGAGCATGGACATTTTCTGGAATGGTTATTGCTGTCATCGCCCTCGCAGGATCCTTGTTAACACAGGCTCGTATTGAAGGAGACACGAGCGGTTGGATTGGTGGGATCGCTTGGACGGCGATCATGGCAATGCTAACTAGTTGGACCGTAATTTACTTTGCGAGACGCTGGGAAGCACAAGTAGAAGACTCGATTGTCTATCGATTTGTTTTGATGTCGGCAGGTGTTGGATTAGGAATGGTTAGCTATGGAATCAGCGACCACCTCATGGTTCCTTGGAGTGAAATCACCAAGACATCGTGGGCTCAATTTGAAATCAGAACACCTGATTTTTCAGTAAACGATTGGAACAAATCTTGGAAAGGATTTTACGGGGAAGGTAGCTCTCCATTATTGGCGGCACACATCGCGTACTTTGCTTCGCTGATGTGGATCGTGCGATGGTGGAGACAATCGGATATCCTACGCAAACATCGATTCAGTCTTTGGGCGATCGCCTGGAGTGTTGCGATGGCCGCGTTGGTCCAAGGGCTGTTTTACTTTCCAACTCCCTGGTGCTTGATTGTTGCAGGTGTTACCTCGTTCGCAGTACAAATGGCGTCTCCTTGGCTTAGCTATAAGGATAGCACGCAGGTCTCGTAAGGAATCATGAAGAGTATGATCGTTATTCAAATTGTTTTTGGCGTGATTGGTTTCACGGTTCAAATCGGTAAACCAGATACGGATAAGCCTCAAAGTGCGATCGTTGTCGCAAGTGAATCGAATGAAAAATCATCACGACCGCCAACGCTTTCGTCGGTGGATGCGGATTCCGAACTTCCAGGGAAAGCGGAGATCGATGATTCTCTTCCTGCAGATGCGTTCGAAGAACCCCAGAAGCCAGTTGCTCCCGGTGCGAAATCGGCAGAATCCAAATCGCCAACGCTCGTATCCGAAGCACTGGCAGAATCCTCGAATCCACTGCTAAATGAGAGTGCTCCTGCATGGATAAGAGACGGACTCAGCAAGGAAGGAGACGAGCTACGTTTTCCAATTGCCACCTCCCTCCACTCAAATGTCGAAGAATGTCGCAACGAGCTCGATAATGTTTTGCTTAGCGAAGTTCGGGATTACCTCGAAAAGAATGTGTTGCTCGATGGCGTTTCGGCTACTGATTTGGCTGGACTAACGACTGAATACATCAAGAAAAAACTTCTCGTTCCAGAACGAGAGTATGTGAACATTGTTGATAGGCCATCTGGGTCCTATCATCAACTTTGGCGTCAAATTTTTATCTCGAAAAGTGAGTTGGCGGTGATTCGCGGTTGGGAGAAAAACCGGGAGGTCCTCGAAAGAACCAAGCAAGTGGGAGTCGTGGGTGGTTCCTCGCTTCTCGGCATGACGCTTTTGTCGGGTTTGGTAGGGCTATTGGCCCGGCGAGAAAAAGCTAAACTCAAGGGATGAACAATCCTTCAAACCCGGCGATCTCCTTGAACCCAGAACGAATGCTGGTCGATAGCATTCGAAGTGGGAGCGCCGATGCTTGGCAGCAGCTTATCGATCGTTTTGAAGGGCGCCTTCTCGCTTTTGTCAGCGCTCGTCTTGTTGATCGTTCGCACGCCGAAGATATCGTTCAAGATACCTTTGTTGGCTTCTTGAATAGCCTGCCGAATTATGATTGCGAACGCCCGCTCGAGGGTTATCTTTTTTCGATTGCGGCTTACAAACTGACCGACCATCTTCGTCGTCAGGGCAGACGCCACACGACTTCGTTCGCATCACCGGACGGTTCGAGCGATGGTGCACAGCAGGCGCCTGCCCCTTATCGAGCCGTGAGCAGTATTGCTCGATCGGTGGAACGACGTGATTCCGAGGAATTGGCCCTCGTCGACGCGTTGAAGGAACAGATTGGTAAATGGAAGTCCAAAGAGGACTGGCAGAAACTCAAGTGCATCGAGTTGCTTTTTGTTGCCGGTGTTGGAAACAAAGAGATCGCTGAAAAGCTACGGATGACGGAGCAACAAGTCGCCAATTACAAATCGGATTTTGTCTTGCGAACGAAAACGCTTCTGAGTCGCTTAGCTAAACGTGAGTCCTTTCCTGAGCTGGGATGATTCCAATTTGTGAACAAAACCTTATCGCCACCCGCTACGCCAGGGACTGATTCTTGTGGAACTCTTCGCTCATGCAGAAAAACAGAATCGAGATAAATCGCTCCCGTTAGCAGCGAGGATGCGACCGAAGACTATCGACGAGTTTGCAGGACAATCTCACCTGTTGGCACCTGGGAAACTTTTGCGTCGACTCATTTCAACGAAACGACTGCAATCGATCTTGCTCTATGGTCCACCTGGGACAGGCAAAACCACGTTAGCTCATTTGCTAGCCAGCGAGACGAAGGGGGCATTTCGACAATTGAACGCAGTTACCAGCGGCATCAAGGAGCTGCGAGAAGCATTGGAGTGGGGGCGCGATGAGCTTTCAGCGACAGGAAACCGCCCTATCTTGTTCATCGACGAGATTCATCGATTCAATCGATCGCAACAAGACGCATTGCTCCCCGATGTCGAACAAGGAACGATCACTTTGGTGGGTGCGACGACGAGTAATCCATACTTTTCCGTCAACGGCGCGTTGTTGAGCCGATCGCAGGTCTTCGAATTGTATCTGTTGGGCGAAAACGAAATCGTACAGCTATTGCAACGGGCGTTGAAAGATTGGTCCCGGGGTTTAGGGATGTACGAAGCAACGGTGACCACCGAAGCGTTGGAGTATTGCGCTCGGATGGCGGAAGGAGACGCGCGCCGCGCGCTCGGGGCATTGGAGCTGTCCGTCCTTTCGTCCACGACACAGCCGATTGTTGTGGATATCGATGCGATGCGCGAGAGCATGCAGAAGAAAGTACTCCAATTCGACCCGACAGGCGATCAGCATTACGACCAAGCGAGCGCGTTGATCAAGAGTATTCGCGGTTGCGATGTGAACGCGGCGTTGTATTGGTTGGCACGGAGTTTAGAATCGGGTGAAGAGGTTCGTTTCTTGTGTCGCCGTTTGGTCATCTTGGCCAGCGAAGATATCGGCAACGCCGACCCGCAAGCTCTTTCAATCGCTGTCTCTGCGATGCAAGCGTGTGAATTCATCGGTTTGCCAGAATGCCAACTGACTCTATCTCAATTGGTCATCTACCTTGCCCTGGCACCGAAAAGTAATTCTGCAACCACCGCGATATCAGCAGCTCGGAAAGATGTGCGCGAGGGGAGCGTCATTCCCGTTCCAAAACATCTTCGCGATGGGCACTATGCCGGTGCAAAATCCTTGGGCAACGCCACTGGCTATCAGTATTCGCACAATTCTCCGAATGGAATTGCCGCTCAAGATTACTTGGGTGTGGATCGCAGTTATTATGAACCGATCGAATCCGGCCAGGAAATCGAACTAGCGAAGAGATGGCGATGGATTCAATCCAAACTCGGTGAACATAGTACGGATCCTTCCATGCCGACAGAACAGACTGGCACGCATAGCAACCATGATCGACATTAGAGGATTGACCAAACAGTATGGTCGACGATCCGCATTGCAGAATGTAGATTTCGTAGTCCGACCAGGTATCACAGGTTTGTTGGGCCCGAACGGTTCGGGGAAGAGTACACTCATCAAAGCGATACTCGGGTTAGTACGCGCCAACTCCGGTAGCGGAACGGTTTTGGGAATGCAGTGGCCCAAAGACGTACGCATCCTTCGCGATCGCATTGGGTATCTGCCGGAAGACGATTGCTATATCCTAGGGCTTCAGGGGATCGAATCGGTTCGGTTGATGGCTCAGCTTTCAGGGTTACCTGGATCCGAAGCATTGCGGCGAGCGCATGAAGTCATGGACTTTTGCGATATTGAACAAGAAAGGTATCGCAATGTCGAAACCTACTCCACCGGTATGCGTCAAAAGCTAAAGTTTGCACAAGCATTGGTTCACGATCCAGATCTTGTGATTCTCGACGAACCAACCACTGGGCTTGATCCGAACCAGCGTGAAGAATTTCTTGGGCGAATCAAAACACTCGCCACCGAGTTCGGAAAAACGGTCTTGCTGTCAACACATATCCTGCACGATGTGCACCAAATCTGCGACGATGTCACGGTACTGGTGAACGGAACGGTCCGATTGCATGAGTCCTTGCAAACATTAGAGAAGCCCACGCAGAACGGTATGCATGTGGTGGTTGTCTCGGATGTCGAGAAACTTCAAGTCGAATTGCAACAACAACGCTTTCTCGTCGAACAAACCGATGTCAATAGTTTGTTCGTACACGGACTACTGTCGTCAGACGCATCCATTGTTTGGCGATCCGCGACTCAGTGCGGAGTCATCATTCAAAAAGTGGATCAAGCTCGAAATTCGCTCGACAAGATCTTTATGCAAATCGCGGGAGCCGATTGATGCCAGTCCTGGATGTTGGGTACCGAACATGGTCGGGCGAGCGGACTTTTAGCCTCTTCCGTTGGTGGGTGGTTGCGTGGTCAGGCATTCGACTGCTGCTTGCAGGAACTGCATTGAGGCGAGTGATGATTGTTGCGACAATACCTGCGCTGTTATCTGGTGTCGCCATCGGTGTCTTTGAGCAAGCAACGGTCGACGATTCACTTCGCCAAAGCGTGACCAAGGAAATGTTTGGCCGACGTATGGACCGAGCACCAAGAGATTCAATATGGCAAGTGCTGCGACCTGCAGTAGAAAACCCGAAGGAGAATCGCCATCTAGTTTGGACTTTTATTTTACATTGGTACTTTCGGTACCCGCAAGCGATCTGTACCGTTGTGATGCTCGGTTTGGTGGCACCACGTCTCATCAGTTACGATCTTCGAAGCCGAGGATATTTGCTATATCTGTCGAGGCCACTAACTCCGTGGTCTTATCTGATCGGCAAGGCCAGTGTGCTTTATTTCCTATTGGCGATGATCACCACGCTCCCTGCTTTGTTGATTTATATGGCAGGTATTCTGATGAGCACCAGTAGCGGTGCAATTCTCGAAACATGGGATATCCCGCTTCGGATCTTATTGTCGACCTGTGTATTGGTTCTTCCTACTACCGCAGTTGCGCTAGCACTGTCGTCGATGACCGAGGAAAGTCGCTTTGCTGGGTTTGGCTGGTTTGCGATTTGGATCGTTGGCTGGGTCACTTACATCGTGATGAATGCGACGCTCATGCGACGTTTTGATCGATTCCAACGGGGAATGGTGCAGGAGGAAGAATACTTCTACTACTTGTCCCCCTATCATTTATTGGGGCAGCTTCAAAGGGAGATTTTTGGATTGATGCCGACTGACAGAGGGATAGATTTCCTTGCATGGATTTTGTGTGCGGGGATTACATTGCTTGGATATGGCATTGCTTACCGACGAATCTCTCGTACTTTGAAGGTTTGAATGTAGACGTGAGGATGCCTTACGGGAACGAAGACAACATGGAGGTATCCTTAAGACGGCGAGGACCGTGGCGGAGTACGGGCCGATTTTCGGATGTCGCTCGACTATAGAACGCGTGCCCAGATGCTTTTCAAGTATCCGGTCTCAGGGCAATGGGCAACGACAGGATGATCAGGAGCCGCCCCGGTCGAATGCAAAAACTGAAGTGTTCTTGGTGGGTGCGGTTTCCCTTCGGCATCAAAGCCGGTAGCTTTTGCCGCGGAACGAACGATCGATTGAAACGACGGTTCGTCCAAAAGACCGGCACATGAGCATGTCAAAAGGATGCCACCGGGCTTCACTAGTTGGATTGCTAATCGGTTGAGATCGAAGTGCTTTTTGCTGCCTTCTTCAAGCTCGTTGCGAGAACGAATCAATTTGGGCGGATCGAGTACCACTACATCGTACTGACGACCGATACGCAACATGTCACGCATGAATGCGAATGCATCGGACTGCACAAATCGAACGCGTGTTTGATTGATGTCCGCGTTCTTTTTTGCGATCGCTAAAGGTTCTTCGTCAAGATCGACACCAGTGACTTCCGATGCACTGCCCGCTTTTGCCGCTTGGACGGCAAACCCACCGGTGTAGCAACATAGATCGAGAACCGATCGTTGCTTTGAAAACTGCGCCAACTGACGGCGATTGTCCCGTTGGTCGCAGAAGAATCCCGTTTTGTGTCCTGTTCCGAAGTGGACACGATACTTGACCCCGTTCTCGGTGATCGTCAAGACCGGTGGCATCCCTTCGCTCGTCAGGTTCGGTACCGATTGACCTTCTTGGCTCAAGAATTGGGGGCACTCCTGAATCAACCAATGCTTCGTCCCGAGTTTCTTCGCGATTCGTTCTAAGATCGGTTGGCATCGATAGTACATTCCAAGGCTAAACAACTCCGCGCTCAAGCAGTCGCCATATCGATCGACGACAAGCCCAGGCAATCCATCCGACTCACCATGCACAACTCGGTAAGCGTCCGTGGTTTCATCGAGTCGCAGAATGTCCCTTCGAAGCGATACTGCATTATCGACAATCCGATCCCAAAACGATTCGTCCGGCCATTGCCCCCACCAGGAGTACATCCGAACCGCGATTTCCGAGCGTGGGTTGTAGATTCCGTAGGCAAAGAGGCTCGGTTCGTCCGATTCTCGACGGGATTCGATGCGATTCCCGTCGCGGTCTCGTTCTTGGATATCCGATTGCTGATGATAAACGGCAACCCATTGACCGGCGGTCGGGTTTCCCTCGGTCCGAATGATCCGCTTTCGGTAGATATTCGGATGAAGCATCGGACGGCTGACATGAACAGCGGGAATCGCCGCGTTGCGAGCAGGAACTAGCCCGCGAAGTAAATCGTCCATAGACACTTAATTGTTAGGCAACTACTGCGAGTCGCTGGTGTCGATGACACCACGAGAAGTGAGCCATCGTTGAAGAGCATTTGGCCAATCGCTGGTAACGGCGATCGCCTTGGCTAAGCCTACACCATGCCGCCCCTTTTCGTAAACATGTAGTTCGCCTGAAACGCCAGCTTTTATCATCGCGCTGTAAAAAGCGATCGCGTTTTCTGGGGGAACGGTCGTATCCTGGGACGTATGAAAGATAAATGTCGGTGGCGTATCTTTGGTCACTCGGGTGTCATTCTGCAACGATGCGAGCAATTGTGGGTCTGGTTCCTTGCCGAGCAAATTGGTTTCGCTTCCCTTATGCGATTTCGGTTGACCGAAAAGGATGACCGGATAACACAGAATTCCAAAATCAGGACGACTCGATTCGCGTGCGATCGAGTCCGAACTTGCAGGATCTCCCTCATCAAACTGAGTCAACACGGTGGATGCCAAGTGCCCGCCTGCCGAAAATCCCCAAATCCCGACACGGTCTGCGGAGATATTCCATTCCGAGGCCTTGGCTCGAGTGAGTCGAACGGCCCGCATCGCGTCCTGCATTGGAGCTGGGTGCCCATACCCTTTGGATCGATGGCGATAGTCACAGATAATCGCGGCGACCCCATTTTTGTTTAACCATGCAGCGATCTCGAGACCTTCATGTCCCATGGCAAGCGTACCGTATCCGCCCCCAGGACAAACAACGACTGCACCTGTGGGTTTTTGACTTGCAGGCAATCGAACCATCGCCATCGGGATGTCTTTTGGTTCAGTTCCTTTTGCATCCGGCGCACCCGATTCCCAAAGTCGCAACTCGAAAGACCTGGGCTCCGCACCGTGTGATATCGAGCTGAGAGTTGCACCGCTGTGATACGCAAGGCACTGTAGAGCCAAGAATACCAATGAGACAATGGAGGAACGTCTGGTGTAGTAGTTTGTTTTCATCGTATTACGCGGTCCGCTGGTGAGGATCAGTCGAGTTAAATTCAATTTGGGTCAATTACGAGTCAAGTTACCTATGGAAGTCTTGATGGTAACCAATGCTGCGACTCGTTTCCACAAGCAAGCTTATTTCCGACGACCTGACTGCGAAACTAGGCTCGTTCGGGCAGAGTTTGTCGACGATTCACTTGCTTTTCCTGATCACGAGAATCTTGACTCATTACCTAAAAGCTCTGGTACAATAGAGCCATCGATTCCTTAGGATCCGAATCCCTCCATGTCAGTGCAATCCAACCGCTCCCACCGAACTCCTAGGCCCGTTTCAAGACATGAGCCATCGACCTTGCGTGCATCAAGCTAACGGTTCCCACGCGTCCCGACGACTTCTGCCAATAACTACTTTGGCAACTAAAATGACGATATTCGTTGGGGGCTGCCTATCTTGCTTTGCGGTCGTTGTTTCGTGCCTTGCAACTGTTTACGCATTCGATGGTAACGCCTCCAGTAGCTTCGGCACGAAACTCGAAGAACTGAAAAAATCCGGATGGAATCGGTCTCGCTTTAATCTGAAAATCGATGCCGTCCCCGTTGCCGAATCAACGCTCCAAAAACCTGCACCACAGCTAAGCGAGTTTCAAGAAGTCATCGGACCCATTTTGAAGAAAGCCTGCACGGATTGTCATGGAGCGAGTGAACAAGAAGGAAATATTCGCATCGATACACTCGACCCTAACTTGCATACAGGCAAGGATGTCGACTGGTGGAACGAAGTTTTCGCTGTCATCAGCAAAGGGGAGATGCCGCCACCCGACAGCGAGGATTTGACAGATGACGAACGAAAAAAGATCGTAGATTGGCTTTCCACCGAGCTTCAATCCGCTTCCATTGCAAGACGCCAATCGGCATCCGATTCAGCATTCCGACGCTTGACTCGCTACGAGTACAATCATGCAATGCAAGATTTGTTAGGGCTGCCTTGGGACTTCGCCAAAGACCTTCCTCCCGAAGCCCAATCGGAGGACGGCTTTCAAAATAGCTCTTCGCAGTTGCACATGTCGGTATCGCAATTCGAAACCTACCATCGGTTAGCTCGCTCAGCGCTATCCCGTGCCATCGTCGTCGGACCTAAGCCCAAACCCCTATACTGGGGCGTCTCGATGAAAGAAGCGTCACGGCTGGAATGGCCCAAACAAGAAAAGGAACTTTTAAAGGCAAGGACGGCACACAAGGAAGATCGAGAAAAACTGGTTGCTGAAGTCAAACGCTTGAAAGAAGAATTTAAAAAAGTACCCGCGAAGGGATACTTCCGAGATCTAACAAACGACCGAACAGCGGTCATAGGCTGGGAGTACAGCGGGGCCAAATATGCCAACGCTCCGTCCAATGAGCCAGTACCAATGCCAACATCGATCGATCACCTAGCGATCTTACCTGCCGGCCAATGGCTCAACATCGAGCTTGGAAATCAACTGCCCGACGAAGGAACTTTGCGAGTCCGTGCGCGTGCGTCGAGGACGCTGGAAGTCAACGAGCGTCTACCTAGCTTACAGCTTCATTTCGGTTGGCAGGCTAGCAACGAAGGCCGAGCCATGCAACGCGTTAGCCAAGAAGACACGCCGATTACAGCTCCTCCAGGAACTCCGAAGTTTTATCAGTGGGATGTGCCGATGGGTGAGATCTATCCTCGTAACAACGTTCGCAAAACTTCACCGATGGGAGCACTTCCGAGTCCCTCGGAATACATTCGCTTCGTGAATAGCTCGGCATCCCCGGACGAAATATTGATCGACTACGTGGAACTCGAAGCACCCGTCTACGATGTTTGGCCCCCACCTTCGCATCGACGCATCTTTGTGGAAAGCAAGAACCAAAACGATGAGTTGCAGTATGCTCGGGAGATCCTTTCCCGATTCATGGCGAAAGCTTGGCGTCGTCCAGTAACCCAAAGCGAATGCGATCAAAAAGTAAAACTCTTTGAACAAGTTCGTACGAGCAGTGAGAGCTTTGAAGAAGCTATTTCCGAGGTGCTTGCTTCGGTCCTATCCTCGCCCAACTTTCTCTACATCGTGCACGAAGTTGACGAATCGCAGGATACTAATTCGAAGCAAAAAGAACTGCCTGGGAGACCAAAGCTATCCGCTCACGAGTTGGCAACCCGTTTGTCGATGTTTCTTTGGTGCAGTGTTCCCGACGATGAACTCCTGGAACTAGCCGCCAATCAACGACTTCTCGAGAATGAGGTTCTCGTCGGTCAGGTGCAACGAATGTTAGCAGACACTCGCTCACAACGCTTTTCGCAGCACTTTGTGCATCAATGGTTGAAAATGGAACTGCTGGAGTTTCTTAACTTCAAACAGCATGTGCCCGGTTTCGATCCGTTGTTAAAGGAAGCCATGCAACGAGAGCCGGTAGCCTTTTTTGAAGAAGCGATCAAGAGCAACGAGAATGTGCTCAACTTTATTCATGCAAACTATGCCCTGGTCAACGAGCGATTAGCGAAGCACTACGGCATACCCAACGTGCATGGCAATCATTTCCGACGTGTACCACTGGATGGCGACTTTAAACGAGGGGGACTCCTGACCCAAGCGGGGTTACTCTCGATGAATTCCGATTTCCCTGACTCTCATCCACTGAAACGAGGAAAGTGGCTGTTGGTCAGTTTGCTCAACGATCCGCCTCCACCTCCTCCGCCTGCCGTGCCGCAAATCGATCTAGCCAACCCTGAGATTGCCAAAATGACTCTCAAGGAACGCATCGAGGATCATCGCAATCATCCTGCTTGCATGTCGTGTCATGCCAAGATTGACCCGTGGGGAATTGCGTTTGAAAACTATGACGCGATTGGCCGTTGGAGAGACGCCGTCCATGGGAAACCGGTCGATGCAAGCAGCGACTTGTTCAACAAACAGAAACTCGAAGGAATGAGTGGACTCAAGCTGTTCTTGCTAGAAAATAGACAAGATCAATTCGTAAGCGCGATGGTTCACAAAATAACCAACTATGCTTTAGGTCGACCGCTCAAGTTTACGGATCGTGCCGACTTGGATACCATCACGGCTGAAGTTCGCAAGCGAGGGGATGGACTGAGTACATTACTGACCATGGTTGCGACCAGCGATCTGTTTCGGTCGAAGTGATTCAATATAAGAAAACGATTTCCTAACGACAGGACCCAAATCATGAATTTTGATTTTCATCCAATCGATCGCCGCAGATTTTTGCGGGGTTCTGGGATCGCATTGGCGGTACCGATGTTTGGCTCGTTGGCTTCCTCCTTCTCAATGGCTAGGCCGAGCGGTTCGACTACGAATCCTAGGAGACTGTGTTGCCTGTACTTCCCAGACGGAGTGCCGATGCCTTTGCCTAACGATCCTGCTTACCAGGATTGGTCATGGTTTCCACACGGCAACGGCACGGAATTTACCTTCTCTAAATGCATGGAGACTTTGGAACCGTTGCGGAATGAGTTGACGGTTTTATCGGGCTTTTCCCATGTCGCATCGCGGAATGTCCATGGGCACAACAATGCGGACCAATTCTTGACAGCTGCTGCGACGGGTGCCGGTGATGGCCGCTATACCAACTCAATCTCGTTGGATCAGTTGTACGCAAGTCATGTCGGGGACCAAACGCGGTTCGCATCGTTAGTCATGTCGACAGATGGAGGAACTGGTACGGCGCACGGAACGCATACCATCTCCTTTGATAAGAATGGACGGCCTATCCCAGCGGAACATCGGCCGAAGCAAATCTTCGATATGTTGTTCCTCAAGAGCGATACTCAATCTGCTAAGCGATTGGCCATGAGTCGCAGTGCACTCGACGACATGATGGCCGACGCACGATCACTGAAGCAACTTCTATCAACTGAAGATCGCAAGAGTTTGGACGAGTACATGGAGTCGGTTCGACAAGCGGAGATCAAGGTCGAGAAGTCAAAAAAATGGCTCGACGCTCCGCTTCCTAAAGTCGATGGCGACCACCTCAATCTAGAGCTGACAACAGACGAACCTCGAGAGTATCTGCAGACGATGTTTGAAATGCTCTATTTGGCGTTTCGAACGGACTCCACTCGTGTAGCGACCTACCAGATCGGTCGTGAAAATGGCATTGGGCGAAGCGATCATCTCTCGCGCGCCGTTGGCTTCAATTTGGCACATCAGCTTTCACATGAGACCAAGAACCCTGATGGTTGGAAGAACTTTGGCATCTACTGCCGATTCCTCAACGAAGAGTTCGGACGTTTCGTGGAGAAACTGCGGGGCACCGCCGAACCCGCTGGAACGGGTTCGATGTTGGACAATACCGTGGTGTTTTACGGTTCTGCTTCGAGCGCGTTTCATCTTTCGCGAAACTACCCACTCATTCTTGCAGGTGGCAAGAATATGGGCTTCCAACACGGCCAGTACATCAATCGCGTTGGAACAAAGTTTCAAGGTGGACCGTGGCTAGGAGATCGCGAACCCTGGCAAGACAAGGCAACTAGCGAAGACGTGCCGCTTACGAATTTGTTTGTAACGATACTTCAACGGTTAGGTGTCGAAACAAACTCCTTCGCCGATAGCACTGGCATCGTTGAGGAAGTTTAGCCTGGCGAATCAAAAGAAACCCGTCGCGTGCTTCTCAACGCGTGGGTTCGGGTACAGCGAAAACATCCGACTCAAGGTTTGGGTTCGGAGCATGTGGATAATCGATAGGCTGATATCGAATCTCAAGCTCGGGAGTCATCAGTTTGCTCTGCTTTTGCGAGAGAGACGTTAAAGCTCGGTCCAAGATACCGCCGCTCAACAACGTTCGTTCGACCGGGTAACTCGCCCGCCCCGAATGCAACATTCTCTCGATTCCCTTGAGCAAATAAGCGAAGTGGGGATAAACAGGTTCCGTTCGCTCTTCGAACCTTGTCGCCTGCGGTCGCTTCTCCCCCTTGCGTTGGATAGCAACTGAAATGCCCGTTGCATTCCCCGGCAACATGAATACTGCACCGAGAAGTCCGTCAGAATATTGAAACAAGAGCAATGTAGAGTCTCGGGAGGTACGAACTCGATCCGGCTTGTCGCAAACGAGTGCGAGCGCAGCGTCAAAAGCTTCTCTGGAAATCGTGCCATCATCCAATAATTTCCAGACCGATTCCCCCTGCAAACATTGCACCCACTTCACTCCCGTCTCAGCGCCCAGACGCCGCTCCACAAAACACTGGTAGCAATCGAGCGTATGAAAGCCGTAGATATCCAAGTGCGAATATCCGATACCCACTGCCGCTTCGATCTCGCTATGCATCGGCAATACGAGATCGGGATCGCGGTACGTCATCACAAGAGACGAACCAGTCATGAACGGAACCTTCCTTTCTATAGCCCGATCGTACATCCATTTTGCATCGGTCCATCGCGGCCCTAGATGTTTGTCATTGAAAACCGGAACGACTCGTCCATACTTCTCGAATGTATCCGTGATTGACTCAAAGAAACGTCGTCGTGGATACAAGATTTGACCAAGCTCGCTCGTCGGGTAGTTGCCATGCTCCCCAATACTGATTACACCGTCCACCAGAATACGATCACCACCGACTGTTAGTGCTCCCTCGATCGTATCGAAAACGGGAACTCCATGTTTCCTTGCAATTTCGACACCGATGTCCCGGTCACCAATCTGTTCGATGTAGATCGATGCAAGCTTCAATATTGGGCCACGACCGCCATCCTGCTTCCATCCTTCCAGTACTTTCCCAACGAGCACATCGGCATGCGAGCCTTTGAAGTAAGTGGTGACTACCGCAGACACTGACTTTGGGGCTGGCCTATCAGTGGAATCGCCGTAGCCAAAATCAGCGACACGGAAACCCATGGACGCGGCAGCCGTGCCAATCCATTTACGTCGATCTAGATTGATAGATGATCTCATCAGATCATGTTGCTTCGAAATGTTGGATTCCGACAAGGAGGAAGGAATGTACATCGAAGATCTTTGACATTTCTCCCATACGCCTCAACTAGCAAATTGCATCATCTCGCAAAATCAACGCTGAGAGCGTCTAGTCTATTCGCTCTTCTTGACAAGCGAGCCCTTTGGCTGAGAACGCTCTAGCAAGTCACCGTTCGGATCCATTATCAATCGTTCATTGTAACCTTGGGCATCCATCAAAGTGAAGCCTAGGAACAACGAAACGAATATCAGGCTGCTCAGAATTGCGATTGCATTCAACGGCTTATCCCAAAGCAAATGCATGAAAAACGCAATTACCAACCCAGCCTTGATCGTGGCGATCAATAGTGAAAGAACAATTTCCATATTCCCTAAATCAAACTGCGCTTGGAACACAGTCAGGAAGGTCAGCCCCAATAAGGCAAAGAACACCGTCAACAGCATCCATATTGGCATGGGATGCGAGAATCCTGAGTGGCCGTGCCCATGATCGCCGGAATGAGCATCTGCCGTGTGTGAATGGGTGTCTGCCATGCTATTTCTGTTCAGTGAATTGTGAAAACGAAATCAAAAACAATCAACCGAGCTGGCGCTAAGTGATCAGATAAAGAAGTGGAAACAGATAAATCCAAATGAAGTCAACCAAGTGCCAATAAAGCCCGACATTGTCGACTGGTCCAAAATACTCGGAGTGGAATTCTTCACGCGAGGCCTTTACGATCAGCCACGTGATCACCAACATTCCACCGATAATATGGACTGCATGTACACCTGTCATGCAATAGTAAATACTAAAAAACAACCCGGCCATTCCCTGATTGTTGACCTTCGAGTTCGGAATTCCTTCCTCTTCCTTAGTGACAGCCACATCGTTGACAGGACCGCCACTCGTCTTCACAAAGGAGATACCCTCGTCGGCAGTTTCTACCGTTGCCTTCTCTGCGGTTGCAACGCCTTGTACAAGAGGATCTGCATGGGCATGACCATGGGCATCATCGTGTGCATGACTGCCCGCTCCATGCTCATCGTGATGCTCTCCACCCTCGAGAATGTTACCAAGCCCAACACCGGCGAAGAAACAAAGTCCTGATACCAAAAGAGGGCCAGCCACTCGTTGGTGGAACTTGCTAGCAATTACCAACGAATAAACGTAGTACAAAAGAAACACAGCACTGAGAATGGCCGGAATCACACACAACATCTGCAGATAATTTGTCTCGGCGTGAGGAGCGTTCTCAACTTGAGCCACATAATATCTACCTGGAAGCAATCCTATACCCCACTTGTGGCTGTATTCAACAGACTTCACGCCCAGGAACATTGCAGCACAACCCAGGGTCGCACCTAACATCCCTACTAGAATCTTCGTCTGCTTTAGTTGAGATGCTCGGACAGCCCAAGCCATCGTCAACGAACTAAACAGAAGGACACCCGTATTGATCGCGCCAAGCTTTTCG
Source organism: Pirellula sp. (assembly GCA_021300155.1). Lineage (GTDB taxonomy): Bacteria > Planctomycetota > Planctomycetia > Pirellulales > Pirellulaceae > JBKCUI01. The sequence continues at coordinate 23,118 of JAJTID010000097.1, read as the reverse complement.
TTCAAAAACGCACTGCAAAACTCGAATACTTCCGGATTTCGATTTCGATATAAAACATAGGCACAAAACATTCCTGAGAAGAACAGGACTTCCGTGACCAGGAATAACCACATCCCCAGTTTGCCAGAATCGTATTGTTGCTCGGCATCGTCAAAGTGGTGTGCCAACCAGGACGGATGATCGTGGTGATCATGACCATGTCCATCTGCGGGTGCTGCTACTTCTGTCATCGTTTTCTGGAATTTGGGAAATGGATGTCGCCCCTGCTGTCGGGGCGACTCGATCTTCATGCTTCGTTTCGGATTCGTTGAACCGAAACAGTCTCGCTATTTCTTCTTTTTGAAATAGCTTCCTGTTTTACCGTCATACTCCACGGATGTGAAATCGTACGGATCGCCAACAGTCGGTGGGCTACTAAAGTTATCGTGAGGAGGAGGCGATGAACACTCCCACTCTAACGTTGCTCCCCCCCAAGGATTCATTGGAGCTTTCTTGCCGTAGAACAGCGAATGCAATAGTACTAATCCGGCTACCAACAATCCTAGCCCCAAAGTCATGGCCCCAATCGTCGATAGTTGATGCAATTGTTGAAACTCTCGAACATAGGAAGCGTATCTACGTGGCATCCCGCGTGTTCCAAGTACAAACTGAGGCAGAAACGTCAAATTGAACCCAACAAACACGATCGCAGCAGAGAGAATACCTGCAGTGTCGTTGAACATTTTACCCGTCATCTTCGGCCACCAATGGAACAGCCCACCGAGGAAAGCGACCAATGTTCCACCCATCATCACGTAGTGAAAGTGAGCAACAACGAAGTAGGTGTCATGCAAGTGCATGTCGGTCGACAAGGCACCGAGGAACAAACCCGTCAAACCACCAATCGTAAACAAGAAAATGAAGGCTAATGCGTAAATCATCGGCGTATTCAGGGCTACTGTACCCTGATACATGGTCCCCAACCAGTTGAAGACCTTAATCGCGGATGGAATCGACACAGTAAAGGTCAACGCACTGAACACAATCGTCGTGACATCAGCCATTCCTGAGGTAAACATGTGGTGCCCCCAGACCAAGAACCCGAATAACGCAATAGCGATCGAGCTGTAGGCAATCATTCGGTAGCCGAAGATTCCTTTATGGCTGTGCACACTCATCAACTCGCTGATGATTCCCATGGCTGGAAGAATCATAATGTAAACAGCTGGATGAGAATAGAACCAGAAAAAGTGTTGGAATGTGACTGGGTCACCGTTCAACGCAGGATCGAAGATACCAATCCCGATAAATCGCTCCAAGGCTAACAAAAGAACAGTGATGCCCAACACCGGTGTTGCAAGAACTTGAATGATCGATGTTGCATAGACGGCCCACAGAAACAATGGCATCTTGAACCAGGTCATTCCAGGCGGACGCATCGTATTGATCGTCACGATGAAATTCAATCCGGTGAAGATCGAGCTAAAGCCGAGAATAAAGACTCCCAAGGTCGCAGCTTCGACCGCGCTTTTCGATTCGATGCTATATGGCGTGTAAAAAGTCCAACCAGTGTCTATCCCCGAGGAGAACAGAGTGTAGGTGAAGAACAACAAACCTGTCACCCACAAATAGAAGCTTCCCAGATTAAGCCGAGGGAACGCGACATCCTTTGTTCCAAGCATAATCGGTAGCAAGAAGTTGCCCAACGCTGCAGGGACGCTAGGAATGATGAACAAGAATACCATGATCGCACCGTGCAGCGTGAATACTCGGTTGTAGGTCGCATTCGACAACCAAGCAGCTTCTGGATCCAAATTCGGATTCCACAAATGGATCCGGATCGCAAGAGCGAAGACTCCACCGAGGAAGAACGAAAACAAAATCCCCGCGAGATACATCATCCCAATCCGCTTGTGATCGAGCGTCAACGCCCAGCTCAAGAAGCCAGATGAATGATTTAGGTAGTGATGCTCAGGAGACTTGTCCGGCGATGCAACAGTTGTTGTCATCGGACTTGTAACGGCACTCATGATTTATACCCTAGTGTTCTTGAATGAATCGATTTGTATCTTATGTATTGATCAACGCTATTTCGGCCTTGCAGGACCTGATTCCAGCGATCGAATGAAAGCAATCAGTGCATCTATTTGCTCGTCCTTTAGTTGCCCCTTGTAGGAAGGCATGGCCGAAGCTGTCTCATACCCCTTCCTGGCTGCTTCCATCGGGTTCAATATGGACGTCTTCACGTAGTTTTCATCGAAGGTTACTTCTGTTCCGTTTGCCAATGGCACCTTCTTGCCCCAAGACCCATTATAACTCGGCCCTGGGCCCTTCGCGCCTTCCGTGCCCGCATAGTGGCAACCCTTGCAGGCCTTTCGCTCATACAACCACTTGCCACGCTCCACAATGTCCTCAGGCTCCTTGACCAGTTCAGCCAACTTTGCCTTGTACTTCTCATCTGATAGCACCTGTACCTTGGTGATCATTGTACTATGGTTGTCACCGCAATATTCCGTGCAAAAAAGATCAAACACTCCTTCCCGCGTCGGGTGGAACCAGAGGTAGTGATACCGACCTGGAACGACATCGCGCTTCGCTCGAAACGCAGGGATAAAGAAGCTATGTAGAACATCTTTCGACTGCATTGTCAGTTTAATGTCCTTGTCGATCGGCAGATAGAGGATTGGGCTCTCGGCCCCGTTTTCCTTGTACTTGAAGTTCCAATTCCACTTTGCGGCGTAGACGGCCACGTCAACTGTATCATCGGGAATGATAGCCATATCCAAGTATCCAACTGCACCCTCCCAAAAAATCCAGATCGCAATAAAGGATGGCACAACTGTCCAAGTAATTTCCAGAGGCGTATTGTGCAACGCCTCCGGAGATCCCTTGTAACCGGGCCTCTGCCGGTACTTCACCATGAAATAAATCATGGCAATCACGATCGGGATGAAGAAAATGATACTGATCCACAGGATCGCGTAGTACAGAAAATCAACCTGCTTGGCGAATGTAGATGCTGCTGGGGGAAACCAGAATCCTTCGGAAATGTCAGCTAAAATTAGGGAGTTCATTTAGGTTTTTGCGATTAAAAGTATGCGGCTTGTGCCCTATTAATTCTTCAGTTTAATTGTTTCTTAGGTATTGGAAGCGTGGTCTAGCGACTCGTTGAGTCCAATTCGCTTCTCCATACTCGTCGATCACGGGAAGTTCATTGAGTCAACAACAACCTTCCTTTTCCTATTCGATATCCAAAATGGAAGCAGGCCTACCAATCCCACAGTGACGAAACCGCCAGCGCAAACCGACAATAACAGACGTGCACTCGCCGAGTAACGATTTTCATTTGCGTCATAGTGAGAACACCAAAGAACGAACGCGTCCAAAGACGATCCAATCTTTCCCTCTCCCGCCTCGACCAACGCCATCTTGAGGGTCTCACCAGTGAAGCCAATTTCGTACAGATATCTTGTAATCCTCCCCTTCGGAGAGATCATCATTGCAGCCGCTGAGTGGTTGTACTGGTCGTGTTTGGCATCATAGGTATAGTTGAATCCGACTGACTTCGCGATGATTTGAATGTTCTCCTCCGTTCCAGTAAGGAAGTGCCATCCATCGATGGAATGCTTATTTTCCAAGTCATCTGCATACCTAGCCTTGGTAGCGGAGGCCTTTGCGATCGAATCTGTTGGATCGATACTCAATGAAACGAACTTGAAATCTTTTCCCATTCTCAGCGAGCTGACCTCGTTGATACCGCGAGTCAATCCGTTCAGCTGGGCCACACAAAGACCAGGACAATTGCTATAGTTTAGCGTTAGCAACATGGGCCGTTTGTCCCTAAGAAGGTCTCCAAACGTCACCGTTGCCCCTGTCTCTGTCTGAAACTTGACATCCAATGGGAGATCCGCATCCAGTTGCTCATCGATGCCAACCCCTGCCAGTCTAGCCGGAATCTTGTCATCTCCCCAGACACCTCCACAAACACAGCAAAAAAGCAGGATAAACCGTGCAATCGCTAACATGGTAATTGGTGTTAAGAAGTTCGACATAAACGATCAAGTCTACTTTTTGCCTGAAAAATCCTGAATTACCAACTTTTTGGCTTCTTCAATAGGAATCATAAAAACATCCTTCGTGGCTCCAGGAGTGTCAGATTTTTCATCCGCCACCGCCACCTTCTTGTACCCGTTAAGCGTTGCTATCTGATCACTTTTTACCTTGGCGGCGGTGTCAGACTTTTTACTCTCTTTTCTGACATCTTCGTAGTAAACCATGCTGTAGGTGAGAGCCTGGGCTCCCTGCAGGACAATCACCAACACTACTATGCTCAACACAGTACCGTAGGCAATCATGTTGGTATTGAGGTCGTCGTAACGTGCCATGATTGATAATGAACTATAGTAGCGGATTGGTGTAAGTTAACGCTTCCGGTAAACGTGGGTCACGCATTGCAACCAACGGTACTCCGGAAGAACGTACGATAAACAAAGCAGCAAAAACAAAGAGCATCCCAGCGCCCCCTAACAGGTGTCCTAACATCGGAATGACGGAAAATCCACCAGGAACGTTCGGCATAATCAAAAAAGTCATGTCCATCCAATGAACCACGAGTAACCAGCAAGCCCAGAAGTACAAAGCCGTTCTATTTCTACGAACGTGCCGACTCATCAATCCGAGGAATGGGATGGCAAAGTGCAAGAAGATCAGGCTGTACGAGTAATACGCCCAGCCACCTTCCAATCGCATCCGAAACCAATTGGTTTCTTCCGGAATATTGGCATACCAAATTAGTACGAGTTGCGAGAATGCAATGTAGGACCAAAACATAACGAATCCGAACATGAATTTACCCATGTCGTGATAATGCTCCACAGTGACTAGATCCTTCAACTTTCCAGCTTTCTGCAAGGTCATATTAATCACCACCATCATGGCAAAGAATGCCATCATGCTTGCTGCAAACACATAAACGGCAAAAATGGTGCTATACCAGTCCGCATCGATGCTCATCACCCAATCAAAAATGGCAAATGTCACTGTAAGCGAGAAAATCATAATCAGCGGTCCCGCCCACTTTTGTCTCGCAAGCGACAGTTCTACATCACCAGTCTCATCTTGCTGTCGACTCTTCGAAAAGTACCAAAGTGCCATTCCCGTTAGTAAACCGAAGTACAAAAACGTCCTAACGGTGAAAAAACCTTTTTCCAGGTAGCCTGTTTTGTCTCGTATAATCGAATTATGAATCTCCTCAGCCGGGGCGTTCCACTCGTACAACGCACTGCCCTCTGGCGTGTAAAGCAAAACGACAAGCGGCAAGAACAATACCGCGGACCAAGGAAGGATTGCCATGATGATTTCAGCGATTCGGCGAATGGAAGAACTCCAACCTGCCCTGGTCAAAAACTGAATCAAAACGAAAAACAAAGCACCCAATGAAAACGTAAAGAGGAACATGAAGTTCGCCAAATACGAATGAACGAGGTACTTCATTGGTGACGCGCCTCCGTCCGATCTCCCTCCCATAAACGACAGACCTGCACCAACTACCAAACATATCAACCCCGCGCAAATCAACAGCGGAGCATACTGCTTCCAGTTACTTGGTAGTTCGATCGTTTCTTTGTCGTATTTCAAACTCATGTTAATTGATTTTCAGTTCAATGCCTGCGGTCTATTCTCGGCCAATCGTCTCTGATTACTTCTTGGCTTCAGTCTTTGGTTGAGTAAGGTCTTCAATCGAAGGCTTCTTGTCCTCTGGAATGTCTTTGTCGGACGCATTTCGCGACCGCTGCAATGCCTTCACGTAAAGCACAACAGCCCATCGTTCTTTGGCATTCATCGAAGCTGCGTAACCAGGCATCTTACCCTGTCCTTTGGTAATCGTGTGGAAGATCTGCCCAACTGGCTGCGAAGCGACACGATCTATGTGCATCGAAGTCGGTGGGATCCAAAACCCCTGCCCCAAAGCCTCAGCGCGTTTATGCACCAAACCATCACCGTAGCCGGAATACCCATGGCATGCCGAACAATACGTTTGGAACTTTGTCTCGCCCAGCTTCATGTTTTCGTCATTCGCTTCGATGGGCAAGGTAGTGAGCCAAGGCAAATTCAAAGCGGCTGCCGGAGCTGCGGGTGTGTTAGCAGCAGGAATTACTTTCGTGCCACCATCTTTTGCCGTGTCCTGCGGCTTCGGATCCGCTTGAGTTGCGACTAGCCGAACGCCATCAGTATTCTCAAGCGCGGAAAGCTTGTTCGGATCATATCCCAAATAAAACGAATCTTGCTCATCAAGCTGTCCGCGAGCGACAGTGCCTTCCACTTGAGGACGCATCGTCCTACCATCCGCGAAAATTGTTGTAGTCTGCTGAGCTTTCTTCTTCGGCTGGAAGTCCATGTCAAAGAAGACGTGGAAACGCGGTGCCGTGCTAAATCCATTTCGCATATTTAGAATGATCATCGCTGGTATCAAACCTGCCAGCACGACCAACAAAGCTGTCAACCAGATCGGCCGAGGCAAAGCGTCTGGTGTCGAATCTTCGATGACTTCATCTAGAGAGTCATGCTGTGTACCACCTAGCAACTCCCTGACAGAATCTCGATTGTAATACTTGTCCTTCGCACTAACATACAAGAAAAACTTGTCGTCGGTCGCTCTGTCGAATCGCGGATTTGTAAAGACAGGATTGCTGAACTTCGGTAACTGATTCAGTGCAATCATACCCAGAAAGGTCGAGAACGCTGAAAACAAAATGGTCATTTCGAATGCCACTGGAATCGACGCGGGTGTGATACCCATCGGCTTTCCAGATATGATGTACATGTAGTCAACGCCGTTCATCCACCATTGCATCAACAATGCCAATGAAAGACCAGTTAACCCGCAGCAAAGTACTATAAACGGTAGTTTGGTCGGTTTGATTCCCAACGCTTCGTCGATACCGTGCACCGGAAACGGAGTAAACGCATCTGTATCGGTGTACCCAGAGTCCCTGACTTTCCGCGCCGCTTCAAGTAATTTGTGCTCGTTGGAGTATTCTGCCATCCAGCCAAACGCTCGTGGGGGCCTGTTCCCGATCGTCTTCTTTGGCTTGTGATCACTCATGGTTTTAACGATGTTTGTTGTGTTGACTTTGTAAGTTGATTTTCAGTTGTACGCTAAAGACAAAAGTGCTTAGTGATGTCCATGTCCATGGGAATGACCACCACCTAACAACTCCGCCTGCAAGTGTTCCGCGTGCTCCGAAGATGACATCACACCCTTAACTTCCGACATGGCAATCGTAGGAAGATAGCGACAGAACAACAAGAACAACGACATGAAGACGCCGAAGCTGCCGAAGAACATTAATCCATCGAAAATCGTCGGACGGAAGTATCCCCACGAACTTGGCAAATAATCGCGACTCAAGGAAGTGACCGTAATCACGAATCGCTCGAACCACATTCCAATGTTCACAAAGATCGAAATGATCACCATGATCCATGGCGTAGTCCTAAATTTCTTGAACCAGAACAATTGTGGCGAAATCACGTTGCACGAAACCATGATCCAATAGGCCCACCAATACGGACCGAACGCTCGGTTCATAAAGGTAAACCCTTCGTACGGGTTCTTACTGTACCACGCAATGAAAAATTCCGTTCCATATGCCAATCCTACCAACGAACCTGTCGCCAGAATGATCTTGTTCATATTGTCCAAATGACGCAGCGTGATCAAGTTCTCCAACTTGTAAATCTTTCTGACTGGTACGAGCAGCGTCACCACCATCGCGAAACCAGAGAAAATCGCACCAGCCACGAAGTAAGGTGGGAAAATCGTCGTGTGCCAACCTGCCACCTGCGAAACAGCAAAGTCAAAACTAACCACCGTGTGAACGGACAAAACCAGCGGTGCCGCCAGTGCAGCCAACAGCGTGTATGCTTTTTCGTAACGCAACCAATGACGCGATGAGCCTGTCCATCCCAAACAAAGCAGACCGTATATCATTCGCTTTACCGGTGTCTTGCTTCGATCCCGATAGGTCGCCAAATCTGGAATCATTCCCATGTACCAGAAAACCAACGAGGTTGACGCATAAGTTCCGACTGCGAAAACGTCCCAAAGCAGCGGACTGCGAAACTGCGGCCACATCCAAAGATTTAAACTTGGGTAAGGTATCAGCCAAAACGCTAACCAAGCTCGACCCACGTGAATGCCAGGATAGATCGCAGCACATATAACCGCGAAAATCGTCATTGCTTCCGCCGCACGGTTTATACTCGTACGCCAGTTCTGCCTGAATAGAAACAAAATCGCGGAAATGAGCGTCCCCGCGTGACCGATACCAACCCAGAACACGAAGTTGACAATTGGCCAAGCCCAAAAGACCGGATTCATGTTACCCCAGATACCAACACCGGTAAGGATGAGATACCCGATCAAAGACAGGAACATAACCGCAGTGATGGAAGAGAAACCGAATAGGACATACCACAGCATCGGCTGCGGATCTTCGGCCACTCTGCATACCATTTCGGTAACTGAGCTGTACGTCTGATTCCCCGTTATCAGTTGCGCGCGTCTACCTGGAATGTCGTCTGTATTATCGATTTCTCGAGGATTCAATGCGGAAGCACTAGCTATGGTGGCCATGGTCACCTGATTCTTGTGAATGGTCATGGCCACCGGAATGCCCGTGACCTGGACGCTTTGGATGAATTTGGATCGAAGTTGCCAAACGTTGAGGCACGTTTCTTATACGCGATAGATACAACGTCCTTGGTTTGATATTGAGTTCGTCTAGGATAGAGTAAGCACGTGAATCCTGATGAGCCTTGTAAACGCGGCTCGATTTATCGTGCAAATCGCCGAAATTAATCGCTTGGGTTGGGCAAGCTGCTTGGCAAGCGGTGATCACATCCCCATCGTGAACAAAGCCATCCCCCTTGGTCTTCGCTGCAATCTTGCCATTCTGTACTCGCTGAATGCAATAGGTACACTTCTCCATGACACCACGGCCACGAACTGTCACCTCAGGGTTCAACACCAACGACTGCAGCTTAGCCGAAGCTTTTTCACGATTGTCTGACCAACCGTAGTTGTATCCGTACTCTGTGTTGTAATTGAAATAGTTGAACCGCCGAACCTTGGTCGGGCAATTGTTTCCACAGTATCGCGTTCCGATGCAACGGTTGTAAGCCATCGCATTGATACCTTCTTCTGTATGCACCGTAGCCGCAACTGGACACACCTCTTCGCAGGGAGCCGTCTCGCAGTGAGAGCAGGCCATCGGCTGCGTAACGATCGTCGGATCGACTGGGTCCTTAAACGATCCCTCGGCTGTCTGATCAATGTCGCATGTAAAGTAACGATCGATTCGCAACCAATGCATTTCTCGACTACGGCTCACCTGTTCTTTACCAACAATTGGAATGTTGTTTTCCGCTTGACAAGCAACCACACAAGCATTGCAACCGATACACTTGTTCAGATCGATTGCCATCCCCCACTTGTAGTTCTCATCAACTTTTGGCTCGACCCACAGCGAGCGTTCACTTCCCAGATGAGCAAAGTGATCTTCCACCGTTTCGGTCGTGAAGCTCGCATTCTCTTTGTACTCGGTCAATGTGCCTTCGCGAACTAATTGCGGTGCACGCTTTGCATTCTCGCGCATCCCACCTTCATCTTCGATCGCGAAGTGATCCTGGGTTGTCGCAAGCTTGTATGCCTTGGTCGTGTTACGAGCTTCAACTCCGGTGTAAATGGAAGCCTGGTTCCAACGACGGAAGGACGAAAGATTCGTACCAACACCACTACCGATCACGCCACCTTTGTCTTTCGATCTACCGTAACCGAGGTTTACCGTAAAGGAGCCTTCCGCATGCCCTGGCACAACGAATACGGGTAACGTCACTTTGGAATCACCGGTGGTGAATGTAGCTAGCTCACCCTGCTTTAGACCAAGCTTTCTCGCGGTACCAATACTGCAAATTGCAGCATTGTCCCAGGTGAGCTTTGTGATTGGTTGCGGCAATTCTTGAAGCCAACCGTTGTTTGCTAAACGCCCATCGTAGACTGAGTCGCACGGCCGAATAACAATCTCTAGATTGTTTGGATCCATCACCAACCGAAGCTCACCGTCGGGCAAATCGTTTGGCGATGCGGTCACATCGCCCCCCTTCAAAGTGGTTGCGCTAGACTTCAAATCACCAACAAATTCCTTAGCGGTCGACCCAGCCAAGAAACCTAAATGAAGAGTTTCTTTCCATTGTCGATCACTTAAAGTTCCACCTGCAATTCGCTTCGCGGTCTCTAGGACAATAGCCTGCCCAGACGTTACCGGAAGACCAGCCATAATCGCAAGCAATTCAACAGCAGACTTTCCTTCAAGCAGAGGAGAAATTAGCGGTTGGCATACACCGTAAACGCCATCAAGATTTCGAACATCCCCCCAACTTTCAAAAGGATGTGCTAGAGGTATACTCCATTTGCATCGATCTGCTGTTTCGTCGTCTAGATTTCCCAGATAAATGGAATTCTCCGCCTTTGCGATGACATCCGCCAAAGGAACGTCTCCGGCCACTGTGAATACCGGGTTGTCGGCGAAAATCCAAAGAGATTTGTAGGGTGCTTTCTTGTCGGAGGCAAAGAAATCACTGTTAACAAAGTCATCCAACTTGACAGTCTCGACACCCGCCAACTCGTTCGGTACTTCAAAAAGCCGAACTGTTTTGCCAATGTTCCCAAGCTTTGCATTAATCCGGATCGCAGCAAGCTGAACATTGAGATCTAAGTGCGAACCTACACAGAGAACCGCCTCCCCTTTGTGACTCAACAAATCACTCGCGATCGACCCTATCAACCTCTGCAGTTTTGCAGCATCTTCGAGCTTGTTGTAAGGAATCTCTTCCGCCTTGTCCTCGATAACGGTGCCAGCGTCGATCGCGGCTTCGATTTTCTTGAGCAGGACAGGGATTTGACTCGACTGCAGAGCCAGCCTGAAGTCCGCCGCCGAACCCGTCGTCGAGTACTGAGACTCCACGACATAAAGTCGATTCATCCATTCCGCCGAGGGGGAACGATGATTTGCAAATTGCCTTGCATTGTGAACTGCGTTCGCATCCGAGCCGAACAAATCGGCGTCAAGCGAAACAATAACCTTGGCCGCATCCAAATTCAGGTGAACATTGCATTGGCCTGCCCCAACAGAATCGAGAGCCTTCCCGACTTTGCCAGAGTAGACCGATTCATACTTGACCAGTGTGGACTTTGGAAATTTTGCCTTCACATCCGCCAACGTTCGTCTTAACGACGGGCTATGCGATGGCTCAAAGAGAATTGCCAAACCCTCGCCAGCCGAACTCTCGTGAGCCGCCAACTGCTCCGACACGTGCTTCGCAAAAGCCGCCCACGCCAGATCTCGATTCGCCTTCTCGTCTCTATCGTACGAAACAGGCTTTTCACCAAACTTACTGCGATTCAAAGGGCAGGCGATTCGATCTTGGTCATAGAGAGAAAGAATCGATGCTTGCGTTTGAGCACAGGTGCCAGCCGATCGAAGCTTTTTGTTTTCAGCAAAATCCTTCGGTTGGGAATTTGCATAAGCTGGATGGTCAGGATTGCCATCCACCTTGATCGGGCGACCTTCGATGCTTGTCACCAAAGCCTGCACCACCTTGCCGGCCCATTCAAAGTTGGTAGCAAAGAACTCAGGAAGCCCTGGCACTCGACCCTCTGGACGCATTACGAACGCCGCAACCTCTTCTCGGTTGTAGCGGCACCCCGCCATCCCACCGAGCGCGAGCGATGCGCCCATCATTTGAATCCATCGACGACGCGAAACACCCTCAGGGAACTCCGAAGCTGCCTGCGGAAACTCGCGAGTCAAAAACTGCTCGAACTCGGGAGTTTTTTGAAGCTCGTCGATACTACGAAAGTAACGTTGTTGATGATCAATACCGGTGAAGCTCATCGGTGGCACACGGCACAGTTTGTTTGAGGTTTGATGTTGTTATCTATCATGTGTTTCGCCGCATCAAATTCCGGAGACATGTCCTGTGTCCAAGCTAAATTCGTAACTTGATCTCGAGGACGAAGATGCGGCTGTGGGTTGCGATGGCAATCGATACACCAAGTCATCGACTGATCTTTGGCTTGGTGAACAATGTCCATTTTGTCGACACGACCGTGGCACGTTACGCAAGATACCCCTCGCGCGATGTGAACGGAGTGATTGAAGTAGACGTAATCTGGCAATCGGTGGATCCGAACCCAGTCGATCGATTCGCCCGTTCGCCAACTGTCGTGAACAGGTTTGAGCTTTTTGCTTTCCGGATGAACAGCCGAAAGTGCGGGAGCACCCGCAGTACTTTTCGGGCTGTGACAGTTAATGCAGGTCTGAGTCGCTGGGATTGTCGAATGCGCGGACTTCTCGACGGAGTTGTGGCAGTAGCGACAGTCCATTTTCAATTCGCCCGCATGCAATGCATGACTAAATGGTACTGGCTGCTCGGGACGGTAACCGACATTCAGGGTCACAGGGCTGGTCGCCCCCAAAAACAAAACACTTGCGTAGGCGCCACCACCAGCGGTCAAAACGCCCAACATCGCCAGGAATTTATTGGTCCATCGAGGGAACAAGAATCGTTGTGTCGTCATACGTAATCTTTATCTCTAGTGCACGCCGTGCGATCCAAGTTTTCGGGGGCTTAACCTCATCATCCTTGATGAAAAACCCAAGCCCCAACTAAAACGACTTTCTAGTTGAAACATTTCAGAAGCCCGAAGTCAGTGACAACTCACTTCCTATCGACCTTCGTCCCATTTTCTGCAAATCTTCGGCATGGTTTCGCGAATTTCGCAAAGAGTTTACAAACTACCAAACTTTAGCGGAAGGGAGCTGTGAAAAAGTCCGTTTCTCAGGCAACCCTTATTCGACGAGTTATGAACCGAAATGTTGGATTTCTTATCGCAGAAATGACATCGGACAAATAGTCGCAGATCGATTCGTGACCAGCCGAAACGTCGTTATCGGTGTTAAAGTCACTTGAGCTCCGATCTTTTTCTTCCGAAGAACATTCCGACGGCCTACTCGGCCACATCGATAAAGCGGTAACAATCACCATGAAATTCAATATTGCCAATCGCAGAATTCATTATTGGCTCACTCCATTTCTTGCCATCCCAATTCTGATCATCACCATGAGTGGTGTTTTATTGCAAGTAAAGAAACAATGGGGCTGGGTTCAACCTACGGAGATGAAAGGGTTGAGCGCCGTTCCATCGATTCCCTTTGAATCAATGCTCAGCAACGTAAGGAAAATCAAGGGATTTGAAGCGGCTACTTGGACGGATATCAAGCGAATCGATATCCGTCCCAGCAAAGGTATCGCGAAACTATCAATGAACTCGGATGTCGAGATTCAAATGGATACCGACACAGGAGAGGTGCTTCAAACGGCCACCCGAAGATCAGACTGGATCGAATCCGTACATGATGGCTCCTACTTCGCAGGCGACTGGACAAAGCTCGGAGTGTTCCTGCCCGCAGCAATCGGCTTGTTGGTGCTCTGGATTACCGGACTATGGATGTTCTGGCTTCCTTTTCAAGCCAAATGGAAGAAACAACGCATTCGAAACCGACAAACGAGCAAATCCGCTGCTTGAGTCGTTCTCAATGGAAATTGAAACGAAAAGAGTTGGTTCATTCACCACCTCTTGAAGGAACAATTCACACGGGACTAGGATGACGCTTCAAAAATGCCACCGAAATCTCGTTCCGCTACTGCTCGATCGAGACTGGGGTACCATCGCCTCTAGAGCACAAAAGCATCAACACCCGAAGATCCATCGATGCAGACAAAAAGTGCGTGGATGCGTCGCCGAGAACAGCATTCGCCCCGCCAGTGTGAAATGCATAAATCTCTCCCTGATTGGAACAATTGATGGAACATCGTGGAGCTGTCAAGTTCGTGCCATCGAACGTGGTCGCCCGTCGGATCGTGCCGGCTACAGTGACTTGCGAACCATCTACGGCAATATCGTTGCCCGAATGCGCCCATGGACCATTCATGTAACCAGTCGTGGTTCCCGGCGGGTAACCACCCGACGCATAATCCTGCAACATGACCCCCATTTCATAACGTGCTGGCCGTGCTGCCGCTTCTGCAATCATGATGGTATTGCTAAGACCGTCGGAAGCTACCGAGAACTTGGAAAAACCGTTTGTGCGTAGTATTCCTCTAGTCGCATCATCGCCTGGGTAAGCTGGATTGCTTGCTGTTAATGCGTTCCAAGCTACGGTTCTGTTGTTGGCGCGATTAACAGCCATGTAGTCCGTTAACGCGGGGCGCCAATCGCCACCCGCGGCAAATAACGACCGATCGGCCGTCACTAGCCGAGTTGTATCTAGAAAACGCTCACCGCGTGGATTCGATGGGCAGAAGTATGTCGGGATCAGCGAACTCGCAGCAGGACGGTTGACGGGATCATACCAATCCAAGCGAACGTTGTAGCCACCACCAGCATTCAGAACATTCTGCTGCTCCAAGAAAGGCAAAATGGTTCCGAGGAAACAGCCTGTCGCATAATCACTCCCAGCTGTTCCAGGACGCCCAGCCTTTAAAAACTGAGAAAGATCCGGGCGATCTGCAGCCCCTGGATTGTTTACGCTCGACGGTGGAAGCCTTTTGTGAGCAGACTCAAAGTTGTGAATCGCTAAGCCCAACTGGCGAATGTTGTTGGAGCAAGCCATGCGGCGGGCTGCCTCACGAGCCGCCTGAACGGCTGGAAGTAGCAATCCCACAAGAATGCCAATGATCGCAATGACCACCAACAGCTCCACTAGTGTGAAGCCCGGACGCAAACGTCGGTACGAACGCATACAAATCCCCAAAGTCTAAATGTAAAAGATCTAAGCCAGAGCGGCCAACAAATAGGGGCACTGGAATCATCAGAGTATCAATACGCTGAATTCGTTCAACTGATTATTAACAAAAATTTCTCGCGTGGTTCGCAGGGAATTCGCGTTTGTCTGCCTGCACGATCCTCCTTACTCGCAATAGCTAGCTATTAAGGGGGCGAGAGCTACCCGTGGTTGGTTGGCAGAACGCCGAAATATTTCCAAACGGCATTTCCGCATAATGCACTTTTATTTGCCATATTTGCCCATCGCAAAGCATTATTCCCCGTGACGAATGCCCATGGCAGTTAGCATGATCGATCGCTCGGTCGCTTGGTCCCGGTGTTCACATAAATAGATTCCCTGCCAAGTCCCTAGGACGAGCGAGCCCTTCATGATCGGAATCAGCAAGCTGCAACCGACCAATGTTGATTTCACATGGGCGGGCATGTCGTCAACTCCTTCGATAGTATGGGTGTAATCCAAGTTCTCCGGTGCGATCGTATTGAGGGCCATTTCTAGGTCCTCGCGAACGTCGGGGTCCGCATTTTCGTTAATGCTCAAGCTCGCGGACGTATGAAGCAGGAAACAATGAAGCGTGCCCGCGTCTAACGCCCGAAGCTCCGGCAATTGGTTCAAAATAGTCGAAGTGA
Organism: Pirellula sp.; assembly: GCA_021300155.1. Lineage (GTDB taxonomy): Bacteria > Planctomycetota > Planctomycetia > Pirellulales > Pirellulaceae > JBKCUI01. The sequence goes on along the minus strand of JAJTID010000097.1, from coordinate 7,601 downwards.
TTAAATGGCACCCTCTCGCAAAAGCGGGGAGTTTGATGCGACGCTGATAGATTTCCATCTGTACTCCAAAATGAGGTCGAAAGCCGATCGCCTCTTGACGGTCGCTACGAGCGCGACATACTTCCACGTTCCAAATCAATCACTCATTGTCAACGACTTCAGAGGGTAAGGCAATATCTCATGCGACGAGCAAAAATCACCATCATCGGGGCAGGTAACGTAGGAGCTACATGTGCTCACTGGTGTGCGGCAAACGAGCTTGGTGACGTTCTTTTGCTTGACGTCCCACAAACCGAAAACATGCCGAAAGGAAAAGCTCTCGATCTTTTCCAAGCATCGCCAATCATGGGATTTGATAGCCGGCTTGTGGGCACAACGGACTATGCTGACACCGCTGATAGCGATGTTGTCGTCATCACAGCAGGAATCGCTCGAAAGCCTGGAATGAGCCGCGACGATCTCTTGAGCACCAATGCCAAGATCGTCACGAGTGTTGCACAAAACGTCAAAGCGACCAGCCCGAACGCCGTCGTGATCGTCGTTAGCAATCCGCTCGATGCAATGGTGCAGCGAGCCTACCAAGTACTTGGATTCCCGTCCCATCGCGTGATTGGACAAGCTGGCGTACTCGATACCGCTCGATTTCGAGCATTCCTAGCAATGGAACTCAATGTAAGCGTCGAGGATATTTCCGCCATGTTGATGGGTGGTCATGGCGATACCATGGTGCCGATCGCTAGCTGCACAAGCGTAGGCGGGATTCCAGTCACGCAATTGATCTCGCCAGAACGATTGGCTGAGATCGTGCAACGTACTCGCGATGGCGGCGCCGAAATCGTCTCGCTTCTCAAAACCGGATCTGCGTACTACGCTCCAGCAGCGGCCACTGCCCAAATGGTCGAAGCCATCGTTCGGGACAAAAAACGATTGATTCCGTGCGCTGCACTTTGCAATTCGGAATACGGAGTCGGTGGCTACTACGTGGGCGTTCCAGTTGTGCTCGGTAGTGCAGGTATCGAAAAGATTGTCGAACTGCAACTGACGGACTCCGAAAAGGCCGCATTTAAGAAGAGTGTCGATGCGGTCCAATCACTCGTTGCGACTATGGGACAACTTCTCGCGTCTGCCTAACCGTCACGTTTTAATGCAAGCATTGCGGCGGGTCCTGAGATCGGCCGAATTATGGACCTAGACGCCATTGACGCATCGAGTTTTGATGGCCTACAACTTCGACTTGCCCATCGACTGCGAGCAACCTCGTCAACTCCTATCCGGCTCTCACAGGAATTACTTGATGCATCGAATCCCCGCTCTGCTGGCATCTTCAAATGAAATGGCTACTCATGACGAATCTCCAGCGACGATGGTTTCCAACTATTCCAGCGGGACCTACAGAAACCATGCAGAAGCAGCCCGACGTTTAGCGGACGATTTGTTTCTCGACACAGAGTTTCCCCATCGTCTTTTTCTTCCGCACAACTTTACACCATCGTACAACTATCCCTTGGTTGTTTGGCTTCACAGCGGAGCTAGCAGCGAGATGGAATTAGATTCCGTCATGGAATCGCTGAGTGATCAGAACTACATCGCCGTTGCGCCGCGAGCGAATATTCGATCCGGGACAAAGCAACGATTGTTTCAATGGGGCAATTCGAAATCGGACTTTGCTTTCGCAGAAGAAGCTGTTTGCGATTGCATTTCCAGCGCGATCGATTTGCTTCCCGTTCAGACTGATCGTGTTTTCCTCGCCGGTTTCGGATTGGGCGGAACCGTAGCGCAGTGGATTGGACTTCAATACTCAACTATGGTGGCTGGTGTTGTCTCGTTGAGCGGGGCGATGCCGAGACTCGGTGGCGCATTGTCAAACTGGAAATCCTCCCGTCACTTACCCGTTTTGTTTTCTCATCGACTTGGCTCATCGCTTTGTAGCCACTCGGATTTGCAGAATGCAATGAGGTTCTCGCATCGAGCTGGACTCAATTATCGATTCAGTACGTTATGGAGCGAAGAAGATTTGTTTGGCGAAGCAGATGAGCTTTCGACATCGATGCTTGCAGTTGCCAACCGATTTATGATGGGCATCGTCACTAATTCAGAAATCAGCCTAGAGCCAGAATCCAATCGTGACCACTTGGTAGGCCCCTTTGGCGTCAACTGATGTCGGACTGTCTGCTTGAGCTTTCGAACGTCATCGTTGAGAGAAACAGCAACAGGATTCTTGAGATTCCTTCGCTTCGCGTTGTGACGACCGAACATTGTTGTATCTTCGGGCCCAATGGATCGGGCAAATCAACGTTCCTCAAATTGTTGATGCGGTTCTTTTATCCATCAGCTGTTTCGGATAACGCTGGGCGAGTAACTATCTTGGGACGAGAAGAGTGGAATGTCTGGGATCTTCGCGCACACCTAGGCTTTGTAAGTTCCGAGATCGATCACCATTTCACAACAGGAAGAAGCGGACGACTCTCTCCTCTGGAGGCCGTACTCACGGGCTTCACTTCGAGCGAATTAGAACTGCCAGACGAAGATGTCACCGAAGCAATGAAAAGTGAGGCTTCACGCTGGCTCGATTTTTTTGAAATTCATCTATCGAGTCAACATCGAGTCGCGTGGATGTCCACAGGCGAACGAAGACGTGTCATGCTCGCTCGCGCGATGGTCAGAACCCCCCAAGCCCTGCTGCTGGATGAACCAACAGCTGGGCTCGACCTGCTCGCTCGCGAGCGATTGATGCGAAAGATAGAAGCGATGACAGACGAAGGTATCCAAATCATTCTCGTCACGCATCATCTAGAGGAAGTGATACCGCAGGTGCAAAGAGTTGTTTGTCTTTGTCGAGGAAAACTGTTTTTTGATGGATCACCAGAGAAAGCATTCTCGGCAGATAATCTTTCCCGTTTGTTTGAACATCCCGTTTGTTCAGCGCGGATGCAACAACGTTGGTCGGCGCGATTGGCTTAAGATGTTCTTGCCGTCACAATCCATACAAACAGACTCTTCATACACGAGTAGACCGATTCCGGATTTGCTCTCTCCGAATTGACGAGCTACGGTTCACCATCGTCAAGCGGCTGACCAGTGTCAATCGCAACCAAGTGCACATAGATCACTTACCTTCACGATGGTATATGGCATCTCAATCGAACGCGTCTCCCCCTTTACCTGCCCGCGAGCCGGGGGGCTACTTTCCCAAAGTGCCAACCAGCTCTCCGGAGGGCGTACTCCCTAAGAATTCGGCAACGAACTCTATGACCGTTCAGAACTCTGTGTTGGCAGAATTTGCATGGAGTGATCGATCTGCGTTAGCCGAAGTGCTTTCTGAGTCTGCGAAGCCTGCATCACAAAAACCATCCACCATGGGCAATATTCAAGCGGTAGCTATCGAAGAAGTCCTCGTCGCTAGGTCAATCCATCGCTTGAGCACTGCTCTCGATTCGTTCGAAGCCGATTTGGCGATTCGGGCGAAGGCGCTAACTACAGACGGTCCAGCAAGCCAGACTGAAGAGAGCGAGCCGCTTAGCGAACGGCCCTCGGGCCAACGAGCTTTGCCCGAGCTTCCAATCTCCTCACTTTGGGGGCTGGATTTTCATTGTGTCGACATGCAACAGACATTGGATCGTATTGAACAGATTGTACAAAATCGGCGACCGACCTTTGCCGTTACTGCCAACTTGAATTACGCGATGCTGTGTGCTCAGCATACGCGATTGCGGGAGTTTACAGGCAAAGCTGCATTGGTCCTTTGCGATGGTATGCCGATTCTCTGGCGCAGCAAGTGCAACAAGAATCCACTTCCAGAACGCGTGACTGGCTCTGATCTAATCTATCGGCTTGCAGAACGAAGCGCCCAGTCAAAGCTACGGCTTTATCTCTACGGTGCCGCCGAAGGAGTCGCAGCCAAAGCAGCAAGTGAATTGTCTCGGCTTTACCCAGGTTGCAATATCGTTGGGGTACAATGCCCACCGTTTCACGCAACCAGTGATGCAGAAGTGCAAATGCAAATTGCTCAGATCCAACAAGCCAAACCCGACGTGCTGCTTGTGGCTCTTGGCCAACCCAAGGGTGAGTATTGGATCGAAGATAATCTTCAGAGACTCAACGTCCCGCTTTCCATCCAAGTAGGTGCTTCGTTTGACTTTGTCGCAGGAAACGCACAGCGAGCTCCCAGACTTTGGCAGAAGCTTGGTTGTGAATGGCTGTATCGAATGCTCAAGGATCCAAAGCGGTTGGCGCCGAGATACGCTCGCAATGCGATGTGTCTCTTGCGATTCATTCATCGCGACTGCATCGATTGGATCGACTCGTCGCCAAAGCCAAGCCCTGCCACGAATCCTACAACTCGACAAAACACATCATCTGTCTCAGTATGACTTAGCAAAGACAGCCTGAGTGTTGGTGTCTTTACCTGTGAGGAAGCACTTGCCACTTGCTTTGGGGCCGTCGAGTGGGATGCATCGGATCGTAACCTTTAGCTCGTCCAACAAAGGTTGAACTTCGGCCTCGCTCGAAAACCAGCACTTTGCAAAGCCGCCCGAAGTGAGTTTGCCTGTTTCTTCGCCACCTGCAAAGTATTTGCGAAACTCCTTCTCCGTCTGAATCTCGACGGTTCGCTCCGTTCGCATCTTCAACGCTCTATCGAAGAGACATTTCTGGATATCCGCAAGCATCGATGCGATGTTGCTAACGAGTTCATTACGCGACATCCCTTGAGATTGATTCGTATCGCGTCGAGCAACAAAAGCGCCGTTCGCTGCAAGATCTTTCGGCCCGACTTCGATTCGAAGAGGCACTCCTCGCTTGACGTGATACCACTTTTTCTCACCACCGCGAAGGTCGCGATCATCGATATCAACACGTACCTTCTCGTCTCCGAAAGTCTGTGCCATCAACTCCTTGCGCAGCGATTGGCAATAGGCGAGCACCTCACCGCGTTGCGCGTCATCTCGGTAGATCGGCATAATGACGGCATGTGTTGGTGCCAATCGAGGCGGTAACACAAATCCATCGTCATCCGAATGGGACATGATCAACGCTCCGACCAGTCGAGTCGAAACACCCCACGACGTAGTCCATGCAAACGCCACTTCACCATTCTGATCTTGAAACTTGATCTCTTGTGCCTTCGAAAAATTCTGTCCTAGAAAATGAGAGGTGCCAGCTTGCAACGCTTTCCCGTCTTGCATCATGGCTTCGATCGAATACGTATTGACGGCGCCAGGAAATCGTTCGCCAGCCGTCTTCTCTCCTTTAATCACTGGCATGGCCATGTAGTTTTCAGCAAAGTCTGCATAAACGTCGAGCATCCGACGCGTCTCTTCCATCGCTTCTTCTGCCGTGGCATGTACTGTGTGTCCCTCTTGCCACAAGAACTCTGCGGTGCGTAAAAACAATCGTGTTCGCATCTCCCAACGAACCACATTGGCCCATTGATTGATCAAAATTGGGAGGTCGCGATATGACTGAACCCATTTTGCATAAGATGCACCGATGATGGTCTCGCTCGTCGGTCGAACAATCAGCGGCTCTTCAAGCGGACCGGCTGGTCTCAATCCGCCCTTTCCGTCTGGCTCAAGTCGGTGATGCGTGACAACCGCACATTCCTTAGCAAACCCCTCCACATGTTCCGCTTCCTTTTCCAGGAAGCTCATCGGGATAAAAAGAGGAAAATATGCGTTCTGATGCCCTGTCTCCTTGAACATGCGATCCAACGCCCGTTGCATGTTCTCCCAAAGGGCATATCCCCAAGGCTTGATCACCATACAGCCGCGAACAGGGGAGTTTTCGGCCAAGTCGGCCCCCTTAATGACCTGTTGGTACCATTCTGGGTAATCTTCGGCACGTGTTGGTGAAATCGCGGTCTTGGCAGCCATGGAAATTTAGAAATCGTTGAAATGAAAAGGTCAATCGAATTGCCTGAGTGTATCGGATTCTGGCCTACCTTCTAGCCGAGTTCGCTCCAAGATCGACTACACTATGGAGATAGTGACAGTGCTCCGGCGACCTACCGGATCACGCATTCCATCCCTTAATTATTCGAATCATCTCTCCAGAATGCGCAAACACCGACTTACTTTCCGATTCGCATTGTTTACCCTTTGCGCGAGCTCCTTCTTCATTCGGATCCCACACGCGATCGCCCAAGAGGAATTCAAACCGGACCAATCGAAGATTCCTGTGAAACCGCCCGCCAACGCGAAAGTTCTACTCGGCGAATCCACGGACCATGAATTCTTGAGCATGAGTGGCGACAAGCCGAATTGGCCTTTCGAGAAAGGTGCGATAACTTCATCGCCAGCAGACGGAGGCAATCAAAATCATGTCGTCTCAAAATGGCATTTTCGCGACGCGGATATCCACGTGGAGTTCAAGGTTTCTCCAAAGAATCAAGGAAATAGCGGCGTTTACATTCACGGCCACTACGAAATGCAAATCCTCAATAGTCACGAGAAAGCAGACAAAGATCTATCGCATCACGACGAAGGTTCCATCTATGGATTCGAGAAGCCGCTCGTCAACGCTGCTCGCCCTGCCGGAGAATGGCAGGTTTACGACATCCGATATCGTGCACCGAGAAGAGATGCTGACGGGAAGATCACAGAACCGGGGTCCATCACCGCTTGGCTCAACGGGAAAAAAGTTCAAGACAACACCCGATTCGAAGAACCACGCTCGGTCTACCATCCGTTCCGATATGGAACAACTCCGTACTTGAAAGAGATCATACCTCAACTAAAGTCAAAACAGGTCGGACCATTGTTTCTTCAAGATCATGGCAGCCCTGCTCAGTTTCGCAATGTTTGGATAGTTCCACTGGATGACTTGGCCATTCACTACCAACCTAAATCGTAATCATCATGTCATTACATCGAACAAATCACGCTCTCGGTTTCTCCCTGGTTACGCTTTTCCTGACTGTATCGAGTTTCCTCACTCCATCCATCGCCGTCGCATCTGATCCGACCGGACGATGGAAAGGGGAGTGGACAAGTCAATCCACAGGTCACCGTGGTCCAATGCGAGCTAACATTCGCCAGTCCCAGGACGGGTCCTATCAAGCTCGTTTCAGCGGTCGCTTCGCTGTCGTCATTCCCTTCACGTACAAGGTGCAACTACACCCTCGCTACGACGAGTTTGGCAACGTCCACTTGTCGGCCAGCAAGCCGTTAGGACCCTTGCTCGGTAGTTACACCATGCATGCGATTTCAAGTGGCTCGACATTGCAAGGTTCGTTTAACGCGGCCAAGGATATCGGAGCAATAAAGATGAATCGTATTGGACCGAGCCGATAGTTCTGTAGACGACGAAACAGTTCTGTAGTCGACTAAACCCTGGTTTGTTTGCACGAAGCCTCGGCTTCAAGACGCCATACCTTGTTCTTGGAATTCACGACCGCCTGTGTACAGGGATTACAATCCTCGGGTATGGTATTGCTTACCGACGTATCTCTCGTACGTTGAAGGTTGATCGCATTCATGCTCGAAGGGTTTTTGTTGGATGATCGTTGGCATCGACTTGGGAACAACCAATTCATTGTGCGCCATCTTTCAGGATGGCAAACCACAACTCATTCCCAATGCGCACGGTGGATTCCTTACGCCCTC
>JAJTID010000017.1 GCA_021300155.1 Pirellula sp. | reverse complement strand
CTCTGAAGAATTCATCGACTGTCTCATCCGATCTACTCTGGCAGAGCGTAGACCGGTGAACTGTCCAGAGACGATCCGTGGCATGCTGCAAAACGCAAGCATCCTATTGACTGCTCGAACGAAAAGCGGACAGTTGGTCGGCATCGCCCGGTCTCTTTCTGATTTTCATTATTGTACTTATCTTTCCGACCTCGCCGTGGATGTCAATCATCAACGAAGAGGGATTGGTAAAGAGTTGATTCGGCGTACGCATGAAGTCGCAGGTAAGCAGATCATGCTGATTCTGCTATCCGCACCCAAGGCCGTCGAGTATTATCCACACATTGGCATGCAACAACATCCGAGCGCTTGGTACTTCCCCAGGCCATCTTAGGAGATCTATATCGTGATGAATGACATTTGGAATCGTCGGCTAGTGGTTTTGGGGACAGTGGTCTCGATAGCTTGGAATACAGCTTTCGTCGGACAGGCTGAGGCACAAGTCGGGGTAGAGAGCTTTCCCAAGATCGATGCAAACCAAGATTGGCCGTGGTGGCGAGGTGTGACTCGCGATGGACATTCCACTTCAACTAATGTCCCTGATCGATTCGATCTGAACACGAACCTCGATTGGTCTGTTCCTATTCCTGGTCGAGGGCATAGCTCACCGATCGTCGTCGGTAAGCGAGTCTATTTCCTGACGGCAGAGGAAAAGTCGCAAAAACATACTGTTGTTGCTATCGACCGAGATACAGGGAAAACAGTTTGGGAGCGCGTCATTAATGAAGGCGGGTTTCCGAAAAAGAATCATCCGAAAAATACCGAAGCCTCACCTTCGATCGCTTGCGATGGAGAACGATTGTATGTGTCGGTATTCCATCATCTGGCAGTTTGGGGCGTGGCTCTAAATTTGAACGGCGAACAAGTCTGGGCTAGCAAGCTTGGAGACTTTAACCCGAAGATGTACGAATACGGCTATGCTCCCTCGCCTACTTTGTATGGGGGCAACGTGATCTTTGTGCTGGAATACGATGGGCCGTCGGCAATCGTCGCCCTGGATCGTGCGAGCGGCAAAGAAGCGTGGAATTCAAAGCGTAAAGATTCGATCTCTTTTTCTTCACCCGTCGTAACCAGTTACCAAGGGCAAGACTACTTGTTGCTTAGCGGAGTCGATACTGTTAACGCCTACGATCCGCGGAACGGAAAGCTAATATGGTCGACCCCGGGGACTACGATGGCAACCTGCGGGACAATGGTTTGGGACGATGGAGTTGTATTTGCCAGCGGAGGTTACCCCAAACAAGAGACAATTGCGTTGGAGATTGCCACCGGCAAAGTGCTTTGGCGGAACAAACAGAAAGCCTACGAGCAGTCGATGGTTGCTACCGCAGGGCACCTCTATTCACTGACCGACTCTGGCGTGTTGTATTGCTGGGACGGCAAAACGGGCGAAGAAAAATGGAAGCAACGACTTGCCGGCCCTGTGAGCGCTTCCGGAGTTTTGGCAGGTAATAAAATCTATTGGGCAAACGAAGCTGGACAATTATGGGTGTTTGAAGCAAATGCCAAGAAGTATGTCGAATTGGCAAAAAACCAAATCGGAGACGAATCATTCGCCAGCCCTGCGATATGCGGCAATCAGATCTTTTTGCGTATTGCGAAGAACGAGAACGGAAAACGCCAAGAGTACTTAATGCGTTTTAGTTCCCGCTAATCGGTTGCCAGCCAGCTAAACTATCCGAGATCGCTTTTTCGAGTTACTCGTTTTTGAGGACAAATTGCATGTTGAGGTTTATATGGTCGTCTTTACTTCTAGCATGCTTTAGCCTTGGAGTCGGTTGTGACGCTCCCCAACCAACCAAGCAAGGCAACACAAAAGCGACTCAAAGCTTGAGTATCGAGCAAAACGATGCGGCGAAGAAGATTCTTGGCAAAGGCGGGTTAGGAGAACTGACAAAAGTAACGTTGTTGTTGAACTGGTACCCCGAGGCAGAGCATGGTGGCTTTTATGCTGCACAGGTGCTGGGTGTCTTCGAGCAATACGGACTCGATGTAGAAATCCGGCCAGGGGGAAAGACCATTGTTGTTCCCCAAGAGCTGATTCTTGGACGCGTTCAATTCGGAGTTGCGAATGCAGACGATGTGCTTGTGGCCCGCAACCAGGATTTGGATCTAGTCGGATTGATGGCTCCGATTCAAGACGGGCCTCGCTGTATTCTGACACGCAAAGATTCTGGGATCGATTCCTTTGAGAAACTAAAGAACGTCAAACTACAAATCGACTCGACACGTCCATACGTCCCCTTCTTGAAAAGCAAAGGGCTGATCCAAGAAGGAGTGGAAGTCGTTCCGTACTTCGGTTCTGTCGCTCAAGTAGTCGCAGACAAGGGCGTTGCATGCCAAGGGTACAACTTTAGCGAACCGTTCATGGCGAGAAAAGAAGGAGTCGAAGTCAACGAATTGATGTTATCCTCGATTGGATACAATCCTTACGCAAGCTTGTTGGTGACGACAGAGAAGTTCATGAAGTCAAATCCAGAGATCTGCGAGAAGATGGTCAAGGCGAGCATCGAGGGTTGGAAAAAGTATTTAGAAAATCCAGAAGCTACCAACGTGATCATTTTGAAGAACAACAAACAGGGGTTAGACAAAGCCGCACTCGATTTCGGTGTGGGAGCCATGAAGAAACTATGTATCCCGGAAGGACAATCCTCAACCGTTATGGGGCAGATGTCGCTAGAGCGTTGGACTCAGCTTTACGACACCCTAGCAAGTCTGAAACTGATCGACGGCACAAAAGGCACCCCTGCCGCCGCATTCACGGACCGCTTTTTAAACGCATCACAAAAGTAGCCTCTCCCAAACCAACATCCACCGCGTAGTGGCGGGCAGTCAGTCTGCCATCTGCAAAAACGGTTCATGGAGCGTATCGCGAAAGAAAACTTGAAACGCTTTGGCCGTGTCTTTCGCTTGAACTTGTCCAAAGTGATTGCGGCGTTGGAAAATCGATTCAAAAAGGAAGGCTGGCTGAAGGCCAACAAACCTTCGTTCAATCATCACCATGGATTCGCGGTGGGTGGAAAGTGCTTATCGGCTTCTCTTGTGCGAAGCGGGGCGAGATGAGTAAGCATTGTTGTTGCATTTCTGCCGATTAGGTTCTTACCTGAGCTTTGAATCGCGAGTGTCAGACAACGGAATCGACTCTTCACGTTGGTGGATTCAGTGCAATCGATAAGGCGTTAAAGCATGTCGACGGGATCTATGTCGATCAGATACAAATTCTCGCCGGGAGGCTTTGTGGTCGATTGGATTCGAGCAAGAACAGAATTGAGCGCTGCGGCATCTTGTGATATCAACATTGCTTGGTAGCGATAATGCCCACGTAGCTTGGCGATCGGTGGTGGAGCTGGACCGAGTACTCGAATCTTAGATCCAGTTCGAGCGATCTCCGATTGAATACGTCTCACCACCTCTTCTGCAAACTCATTTGCGTCCTCTTGAATCGGGCCTCGAAATATCAATCGTGCCAGCGACGCAAACGGTGGATATCCAAATTGTTCGCGTTGCTCCAACTCTTGCATCGAAAAGGAATCGAAGTCATGTCGACAAGCATGTACGATCGCGGGATGGTCAGGCGAATAAGTCTGTACCAATACTTCGCCTGCTCGATCTCCGCGCCCTGTTCGACCTGCAACCTGCGTTACCAGTTGAAAAGTTCGTTCGGAAGCACGAAAGTCAGGGAAATGAAGCGTCGAGTCGGCGTTGATCACGCCTACCAAAAGCACATTCGGAAAGTCCAGTCCCTTGGCGATCATTTGGGTGCCAAGCAGGATCTGAACTTTGCCTGTTCGAAATTCCGCCAGCACCCGCTCATGGCTACCCGGCTTTTTCATCGTATCCGAATCCATACGCGCAATTTTCGCATCTGGAAAACGTTGCTGGACTTCGATTTCAAGTTTCTGTGTTCCTAATCCCGCCAACCGAATGGCTTCGAATCCACACTTGGGACATAGGTTGGGTGCCGCAATAGTGTAATCGCAGTAATGGCATGTAGCTTTGCTTCCATCGCGATGGTGAGTTAAGGGCATATCGCAATCGGGGCAATCGATGACATGCCCGCAAGACGGGCACTGAATCGACGTTGCATAGCCTCTTCGATTCAGCAACAAAATGGTTTGTCCATCGTCTGCTAACGTTCGTTCAATCGCCTTGACGAGAGGAGTGGAAATGGCGCCGCGATTTACGTCGATGCGAGCAGATCGAAGATCGATAGTCGTGACTTCGGGCAGTGGTCGGTTCAAGATACGACGTGGCAATGCGACTTTCTTGTACTGACCGATTTGAGCGCGGTGATACGTTTCTAACGATGGTGTCGCTGACCCCAAAACTAACGGAATTCTTTCCAAAGAAGCGCGATGGATCGCGACATCTCTCGCATGATAACGAGGGACCGTTTCTTGCTTGAAAGAGTTTTCATGCTCTTCATCGAGAATGATCAATCCCAAGTACGGAGCAGGTGCGAAGACCGCGCTCCTGGGACCGATCACTACTTGTGCGTGGCCGTCGGCGATTCGACGCCATTGATAGTGCCGCTCCGGTCCGCTCATATGCGAGTGAAGGACAGCCACCGATGAAAACCTGCCTTGAAATCGTGCCCGTGTCTGAGGTGTCAGGCTGATTTCCGGGACCAAGACGATGGCTTGACGTCCATACGAGACAACTTGTTCGATGGATTGCATGTAGACTTCGGTCTTCCCGCTTCCCGTCACACCATGCAACAGAATCGTCGAATGTTCGCCAGACTCTATCGATTGAAAAATGGTTTGCAACGCGACACGTTGATCCGACGACAGAGCAGGAGCGGGAATCCGCTCGTACGACGTCTTGATTGTGGATGGATCGAATTGCATCACACGTTCCGTATACGACTCGATGAAGCCTGTTTCTCGCAGTTTCTTGATAACGCCATCCGAGCATTGCGCGAGGTGCTTTAGTTGGTCCACGGAGAGTGGTTCATCGGCAAGAATCAATTGTTGAAGTGTTTGCCGTTGTTTGGTAGGCAACGACTTGATGGCGGAATCATCGCTGGCTAGATCGGAGGGACGGAGAAGGGTTTGGTTGCGAGTCCCAGCGCCGGCTCGTACCCCAGCGGGGACCACAGCCTCGAAGACTTGCCCGAGCGGAACCAAATAATAGCGACTCATCCACTGAATCAATTGCAATAGATGACCATTGCATAGTGGTTCATGGTCGACGATTCGAAGGACGGGCTTCAAGGATTGTGCTGGTTGAATCGCAATTTGAACCGACAACGTGTAACCGACGAGTTCGCGATTTCCTTTCCCCAATGGAACGACAACACGCATGGCTGGCTTAATTTGTCCCGCCATTTCGTCTGGAATTCGATAATCATACGGACCAAAGGGAGGTTCCGGAAAAACGACCGAGACCGATGGCGTTTCGTTGGCTGAGTCGATCTCCCATGGGGCAAGATCGCTTGAAAAAAGCTCTCCTTGTTGAAATCCCATGTTGTTCTTTCCTTTGTAGTATAGGCTGCCAGCCTGTTAATTGGCGATCGACAAATTTGAAACTATCGTCTTCACTTAAGGATTGTTTCTAGAGGTCTTTCAACTGGATGAGAATTTATGCTCGTGTTTGGAATCGCGAGCATAGGGAACTCGAGGTAGTAAACAATTCACTATTTGTTAGCGGTGATTTCCCGAAGCAGTTTGAAAAATCCATTCTTGCGTTCGCTGCTGGTGGACCAGTTCACCGGAACGGATTGGTAGCCTTCGTCGAATCCTTCGCCTTTCATGCGAAAATCAAAATATCCCCAGGAAGCGAACTCACGGATAGCTTCCACAAAGTTATTGCTCGGCTTGTCAAAGTCGAAATGATCATCTTCGTTGAACAAAATCGGTTTGGGAGTGTAGCCTTCTACTCGCCGAGTTTGCTGGACCATTTCAGCGATCCGCTTGGGATTCGAAACACCATTGCCGTGAAGCAACATGTAGTCAGAAACCTTAACCACATTGGTTAACGGGACGGTGTTACCGCCGTAGCTTGTGCTGACCAGCAAAGGATGATTAGCGGCAGTAGAACGTGTCTTTGCACGGAGGATCAGTTCATGCACGCGTGCGGGTTTCAAGATCTCGTGATCGTAGGCTTTCACATTGCATTCGTTGTTGATCTCAATCAACACGTTCTTGTAACCGTTCGCAATGACCCAATCGATCGATGCGTCGACGCCTGCGATCACAGCCGCTTCGTCTTGCACCCGCTGATCTTGTCCGAAGTAATACAGTCCCAAGATGACGACCATTCCGATCTCATCGGCTTTGTCGATGACCTGCTTCATGCGTTGCAGAGTCTCTGGCTGCAGTGAGCCATCGGGATTGATACCGGAGTTGTACCACGGTTGGCTCTTCGAGTACCCCTCGGGGCTCCCTCCTTGCAGATTGACTGTAATCGCCAATAAGCCGCTCTTTCTCCAGCCAGGCATTTCGGCAATGAACTCTTTTGTATTGCGTTCGGCATCCCATGCGTTAGTGTCAGGGTAAGCCCAGCGCGAACGCGTTTCCGCATTTCGGTCGTCGAAGGTCGCTTGGACCATACGACTATTCATGAGTAATCCTTCGATACTCTTGCCGTTCCAAACTCTTCCTTGGTAAGTGAGTTCGCCGTTGATGCGAAACTTATCACCGTCGATACTGACAATGGTTTTCTTCGGCGCCACTTGAGCGTTTGCTTCCCCTGCATGCCACTCTTGGAAGAGCAGTACTACGAGAAAAGACGGCATCAGAAGCCAGTTAGTTAAACAGTTCATGTAAGTTCGTAAAGTTCGGGATCAACGTCAGGAGCTTCGAACATCCGTTTCCATTTTTTGCTTTTGGATTCATTAGTGAACGGGTCTCCGTCACCGTCCAAGGCATCGCCCATTTCTTCATCGATACGGTCGGGGTCTTCGCCGGCTTCCATGCGGCGCATCGCTTCCAACATTGCGTCGTTTGGTTGCATTCCGGTCATGTCGAACATCTTTTTCATCAACGATGCCATTTGACGTGGATCTTCGGGGCCTTCCGAATTCTCATCGAGATGCGGAGCCATTTCCGCCATGAGTTGTTCCATTTTGGCTTCATCGACGTTCTCGAATGGATCGGGGGTCGAATCCGATTCCTTTAAACCTTTCGAGATAGCAAAGCGAGACACTTTCTTATCGAGTTTCTTGCGTTTGCACTTCGGGCAAGCGGGAACGGTGGAATTGTTTATCGAACGTGCCAGGAAATTAAAGACCATATGGCACGTCGGACAATAAAACTCATAGATCGGCATCGGTAAATCCTTTCAATATGCCCAATAGCGAATGACAAACTTAAACCGATATTGGCTCTTCCTTAGCTTTAAACAATACCAAGAAAATAGCCAATGCAACAAACAGCACCACACTTGGCGTAATCCAAAAACCAAACCAATCCATCGAGGTCTGGTCTCCAACAACGACTTTGTTTCTCTCCGTCAAGATCCCAGAGACCAGCGTTCCTAACCATGTACCAAGTCCGTAAACCAGTACCCCGAGCAATGATTGGGCGCTCGCACGGAGATCTTTAGGTGCAGTCTTGTCCACATGAATAAAACCTGCAGCAAAGAAAAAATCGAAGCAGAATCCGTGGAGAGCGACACCTGCAATCGCCAATGCGAGAGGAAGTCCAGAATCGCCACCGTTCGCAAAAAACAAATACCTCAAGGCCCAACAGAATAGACCGACGGCCATCACGGCTTTGATACCGAATCGTTTGAGAAAGAACGGCAATAAAACCAAAAGGAGCAACTCCACCATCTGGCCGATCGCAAGAGTCGATCCAACCTGATCAACGCCGGCACCGCGGTCAAGGAAATCTCCTGCAGAGTTGAAGTACATTCCCATAGCAATTGATGCGATCAGAGTTATCACGAAAAAAACTGCGAAGGAAAAGTCTTTCAGCATCGCCAGGGCGCGAAGGAAATCCAAAGCTCCACCACTCTTCCCAACAGGCGGAGTCTTTGGAAGCAGGAAAAGACAATAGAAACCGAAAATGAGAGAAATGATCGCTGCTTGAAACAACGGGCCACTGGTTGCGATCGTATTCGGAATCAACTCGCCGTCTTTTCCTGCCACTTTGCCCGAACAAACGAAATCGACCAAAAAACCTGCACATATCCAACCAATGGTTCCTAGTACTCGCAACCCAGGAAAGTCGCGCTCACCGTCCGGCACATTGCGAAAGGTTAATGAGTTGATCACAGATAGCGTTGGATTGAACACCAACGAATAGGCAAATGTGACAATGAAGAGAGTCCAATATTGATCAGGCGATGTTATTTGGCTCATCGCGTACAGGAGCCCAGCTCCGAGGATATGGCAGATACCCATGAGTCGCTCGCTATTCATCCATCGATCGGCCAAGTACCCTGCAAAAAGGGTGGAAATGATCGCTCCTAAATACATATTCGCCGTAATCGACGTCGCTTGAACTCCAGTAAAACCCTTGTTCAGCAAAAATGGATAGTAAACGATGACCCAAGAACCCCAGATAGCAAACTGGAGAAACATCATTATCGAAAGGACGATTCGATGATGAAGTGATAGTGGGGGAGCAGAGGTTGCTTTGGAGGGGTTGCCATCAAACATACGAATCATTCGCTTTCGACACAGTGTTACTGACGCATCTTTGGAGATATACAAATCTAGTACGCTCCAACAATCTCAGCATTAGTCTTACAAATTATCGAGGTTCTCGCAAGCACGCGCACCTTTTGCCGATTTGTGGAATAGTTTCCTAATTTGGCGTCCTCCCATACAATCAGCCCAGCAAAAAACTGCGAACTACCTCCTCTATAGCAAGTAGTTTGGCTTACGATAAAGCGTCCATTCCATCCCCTATAAAAATGAATAGCACGCGGAGTTACGATGAAAACCCTTGTTTCACGCTTTGTTTTGAATGCCGCATTCCTCGGAGGTGTTGGATCCGCGTCATTCGTCATGGCGGATGGAAACTGGCCACAGTGGCGTGGGCCGAATCGTGAAGGTCATGCGGCTCCGCAGAGTTTGCTCAAGAGCTGGCCAGAGCAAGGGCCAAAGCTGGCCTGGAAATTTGAAGAAAACGGATCCGGCTATTCATCGATTACGGTTTCCGACGGACAAGTCTTTACGCTCGGAAAGATCAACGACCGAGCCGTTGCCATCTGTTTAAATAGCAGTACGGGCGCGAAGATTTGGACAAAAGACTTCGGCAATGGAGTCGTCAACGAATCCTACAATGCGGACTGGGGAGATGGGCCTCGGAGCTCGCCGACCGTCGATGGCGAGTTCGTGTACTGCCTAAGCGACCTCGGAACGCTCGCATGTCTCGACCGCCGCACCGGATCCGTCGTCTGGTCCAAAGATTTCGTCAAGGACTTTGGTGGCAAGGTACCGTACTGGGGCTATAGCGAATCGGTCTTGATCGATGGCGATAAAGTCATTGCGACGCCCGGCGGAGCAGCCTTTATCGTGGGGCTTGATAAGAAGACGGGCGAAAAGGTTTGGGAGTCCAAGTGCAGCTACGAAGCTCAATATGTATCGATCATCAAAGCAAACTTCGGTGGGGTTCCTGTTTACTTGACTGCAACAAAACCTGGATTGATTTGTGTACATGCTGAAACCGGCGAAGAGCTCTTTAACGTTCCGAAGACTGGAAACCCAACCGCCGTCATCCCAACGCCCGTTGTCTCTGGCAATCGCATCTACCACTCGTCAGGTTATGGAGCAGGAAATGTAGCGATCGATATCAAGGTGGATAATGGAAAACTCATTGCCGAAACTGCTTATGCAATGAGCAAAGAAAGCATGGAGAACCATCATGGTGGATATGTTCTTCACGAGGGAACGATCTTTGGATTTTCAAGAGCCTTTCGCGGAGTATGGATGGCGCAAGATCTGAAGACCGGTGATGTCCTTTGGAGTAAAAAAGTTGGTGCAGGCAAATCCGGTTCCATCGGTTTCGCCGACGGGATGCTTTATTGCTACGACGATGGAGACGGGATCTGCTATCTGGCGAAACCTTCCAAAACAGGATGGGAGCCCGCAGGTCAAGTGAAGCTACCGGAGTTCACAGCCATGGATCGCAAAAAGGGAGCGATCTGGGCTCATCCAGTCATCGCAGACCAAAAGCTCTTTATTCGCGATCAAGAAAAACTGTTCGCATTCGATATTCGCCAGTAGTTTTTTCGAATTGAATGCACCAGCGAGTCTCTATTGCCGGCTTACTACCATGCAATAGATGTTGTTCGAAAACCCGTCCCAACGCTTTGGAACGATTGAGACAATCGTTCTACTCTGTGCAGCGGAGAAAAGGTTTTCGCGAGTAATCTGTTATCTTTGATTCAATGTATTGAAGGACAAAACATGAGTGAATGGCTGGAAGTTGGAACAAAGGCACCCGCATTTACGGCGGTAACGGATTCCGGTGCGAAGGTAAAACTAAGTGATTTCAAAGGTAAAATTGTCGTTCTTTACTTTTATCCTAAGGACGACACACCGGGGTGTACCAAAGAAGCGTGTGCGTTTCGCGATGCTAGCTCGCAGTTTCAAAAGCTAGGTGCAGTTGTTCTCGGAGTCAGCCCGGACGATGAAAAATCTCATGCCAAGTTCCGCGACAAGTTCACTCTGAATTTTCCGCTGCTCGCTGATCCTGAGCACAAGATCGGTGACGCATATGGAGCTTGGCGCGAGAAGAACATGTATGGCAAGAAATCGATGGGGATCCAACGCAGCACGTACCTTATCGACGCTGCAGGCAAGATTGCCAAGGTTTGGAAAAAGGTAAGTGTAGACGGTCATGATGCGGATGTTTTGGAAGCGATCCAGTCGCTTTCCGCCAACGAGTAAGCATTACGTCTATGTTTCGAATTCTGTTGAAGAAATATCTGCACGAGTCTCTCTTACTGTGGTGCTCGTGTGCGTTGGTATTGTTTTTCTTTCCATGGGTTCGAATCTGGACTGTAAGCCAATTTGAATTGAGCGGCTTCGCCTCAATTCTCGAACAGTTTCGAGCATTCGAAAAGTTTTCCCCGGTTCCACTCGAACAATTTCTAACGTATCACGGAATGGTTGGCTTTACGTTCGATGAACCTGTGCTCCTGTTGTGTGTTTTGGTTTGGAGCATATCCCGTGGGTCGGATGTTGTTAGCGGCGAACTTAACCGAGGCACTATGGAGTTGCTGTTGGCTCAACCCGTCAGTCGCCACAAACTTTTCCTTGCCCACGGAACGATTACAGTCATCGGACTACTGCTCCTTTGCCTCTTGGTCTACGCAGGGATCTTTCTAGGCATCTACACAAACTCAACTCCAGTCACAACGGGCGGTTCCTTTCGGTTGCCAATCCTGAACATGGACGTAGGGATACCGCTTATTCCGAAAAAGACGGAATGGGTTCCGCTCACGCAGTTTGTGTCACCCACCTTGTATCTGCTTCCATGCGCCAATCTCTTTGCACTTGGTTTTACTATCTTGGGGCTTAGTGTTTTGTTCAGTGCCTATGACCAGTATCGATGGCGAACGATAGGTTTGGTGATTGGGTTGTATGTGTTGCAGTTGTTATTGTTCATCTTGTCCAAGTCTACGGCAAGCATGCACTTTTTGACACCCTTCAGTTTCTTGGCAGCCTATCAGCCCGATTGGATTGTTCAGCGAGTCTATCGAGAGCCTTCGGCAGCTTGGCTCTGGGTTGGCTCAGGATTGAAAGACAAAGCGGGTGTCGATTACGTCATGAGTTGTTTGGAGCCTTTGTCTTTCGTATCGATACTTCTTTTGCTCGGTTGCATTGCTTATGGCTTGGGATGGCGACGTTTTCTTCGACGAGATCTGCCAGCACCACAGTAAAAGCATCAGAACCACTTGGGCGAGGACTGACGGACGGATTCATTGGTGTTATGCTCTAGCTGTCCAGTGTATCCAACCAACTTCAACGTTCGATGATCCGGTCCCCATTCGTTATCCCAAAGGAGCAATCACAAATGCGTTCTTTTTTAAATCGTAGGGTTTTTGGGTTCGTAGCCTCAGGGGGGTGCGTGACAGCTTTGGGGGGCGGCGTCGCTTTTGGCCAGGATGACGTAGCAAAAAGTAAAGAAAGTAAGCCGACGGCTACTGGTGGCCCGATCGAAGCGTCCTTCGAGCGTGACTATGACGCGCCTAGTTTTAGGCCTGCATGGAAAAAGGAGCAGATCAATCGTACGATGGCGCAAGATTTTGTAATCTATGCGCATTCAAGTCTTGAGATGACCACCAAGTTACTTGATCGAGAGCCTGGGCTACTCAACGCAGCAATCGATTGGGGCGGGGGGGATTGGGAAACAGCCTTGGGCGGTGCGTCGCACATGGGCAAAAAAGATATTGTGCAATTCCTTATCGGACGTGGAGCCCGAGTCGATATATTTTGTGCGACGATGTTGGGCAAGACCGAGATTGTCAAAACTCTTCTTCAAATGCAACCTTCGTTGATCGATGCCAAGGGGCCACACGGTTTCAGTTTGCACTTTCACGCGCAGGTGGGTGGTGACGAAGCGAAGGAAACCCTCGACTATCTTCAATCGGTCAAAGAAATAGAACTCAAACCGGTTCCATTTCTGAAGAAGAAAAGTTAGGCAGTTGATTCATTAATGGTCGGCACAGTTCTCTTACACCATGAATGGTTTGGGTGAGAGTGAAGTACCATGCGAAATCCTAGAAAACCGATTCGTCCAGGACGATGGTCCCAGAGTACTGTATCGCATTGTCGCTAACACCAGTCTAAAAGTACGATTTTCATCGTCACAGATTCCAGCGTTGAGAGGATAAAACAAAGGCGTTTCTGTGACTCAGTTTACTCGTCGGCTACGTTGACGTACACCTTGAGAGCTGAATTGTCTTCGACTAGCAATCGCATCATCTCTTTGTAGTTGCTGAGACCGTTGACAGGATTCGTGAGAATCTTTTGGAGCACGCCTGGGTACATCACTTCGCCAACCGCCATGTCCTTGATTCCGGACTCGAAATGTTCGCGGTTTGCATTCACACTTCCGACGAGCAATTTATTCCCGAGCACCCATTCGATGTTGATCTTGTCGGACTGCACTTCGGTCACATGCTTGCCGCCGGTGATGCTAGTCCAGACGAGAACACCGTTATGACCTAACGCTTCCATGGCGCTAAAGGCGATCGAGGAACTCCCGGTCGCATCGATAATCAAGTCCGCTTTCCCAACCTTTTTTGCAAGATCTTCTAACGTCGTTTCAGAAGTCGCAACGTATGTCGCTTCCATACCTTCGACGATGGAGCTCTTCAAGTGGGGTCCTTTGGCTCGGGCCAAGGTGAAGACTTCGAGTCCCTTTAGGCGCAGTACCAAGGTAGACAACAAACCGATTTGGCCAGCGCCGAGTACAAATGCACGCTTCGGACTCCAGACCTTCATGCGCCGTTGAGCTTCATACGCTTGTTGAATAGCTTTGGCAGCACAACTCATCGGTTCCATCAACACATGTAGATGCTTTAGTCCCTTGGGAACGCGGACGATGTAGTTTTCGTGATCGACAAAATACTCAGTCAAATAACCGTGAAGCAAATTGATGCCTCGCTCGTAGTAAGTTTCTTCGCTGGTCATATCGTAGGTTCCAATCTGATCGTAGATGGAACCGCCTGGACGACGAACCGTTGCGGTCACATAGTCGCCTGGCTTTACGGATCGCACGTTAGGTCCGACAGCTTGAACCACTCCGAAGGACTCATGACCGAGCACCAAGTAGTCATCTCCAGGAGGTGGGTTGCCGTACAATGCATCGTTGATTTCGCGGTCGGTTGCGTCCACTCCCACCTTCAGCACCTTGACCAGAATTCCCTTGCCATCCGGTATTTTCTCCAGCGTTGGCATGGGGATGTCCCGCTCATGGACAGAGTTCGGTGTACCCGGACGAACAGCGATAGCTTTCATAGTCAGATCAAAAATGGAGGTGCGAATGAGGGAAAGGCGAAAAGTATAGCGAATTTGTGTATTTCGTCATGAAGCGAAACTGGCAAATCGTTGACGAGATTTGTAAATCCCTCCCGGCTGTATGAGCGAATAAGTCCCGTCCGCTTGTTTACGATTCTGCTTGTGTATACTTGTCGGGAATCATACAAAAGCATCGAAAGTAAAAGGCGGCTTAAGCGAAGGAACCCGTTTTACTAGACTCCAAAGTATAGGAATTGAGTGATGAACCGAAGATCGATTGTTCCGTGGCTCTTCGCGCTGGCATTGTGTGAGACTCTTGGATTTTATCAGCAACTCTTAGCAGATCTCGGTGTACCGGCCATTGAGGTCCTCGATACTCGAGTGATTAGCTGGAAACCGCCACTTTACCACGGCTGGCCAACGCTGGCCCGTCGGGCCAATGGGGAACTGCTATTGGCATTTTCGGGTGGACGGGAAAAGCATGTTTGTCCCTTTGGTCGCGTGGAGTGGATGCGGTCGAAGGACAACGGAGTGACTTGGGGTTGGCCTCAAGTCCTTTATGATGGTCCTATCGACGACCGAGATGCAGGTGTCCTCGAAACAAAGAAGGGGACGATTCTTGTTACGACTTTCACTTCGTTGGCCTATGAACCCATCTTGATGCGCGCTCAAGACGCGAAGCCGGGTGAACCTGGAGCGTTTTCAGATCCGAAACTCCTTCTCGAATGGCAAGCGGTACACCATCGGATTTCGCCGGAACAACGCAAGGCGGAACTCGGATGCTTTGTGTTGCGATCAACGGATGGTGGAGTCAACTGGGATAGTCGTTATCGCGTTCCTTGCAACAGCCCGCATGGTCCCGTGAATCTCGATGATGGACGGCTCTTGTACGCTGGCAAAGCCCTTTGGGCAGATGATCGTGTCGGATTCTGGGAATCGAAAGACGACGGAGTGAGCTGGCAGGAGCTGGCCATTTTGCCCACGCGCGTGGGTGATAGTCCCGATAAGTATCATGAACTACATGCGATCCAAGCGGCTGATGGTCGTATTATCTGTCATATTCGAAATCACAATGACAAAGACAATCGTGAGACTCTCCAATCTGAGTCGATGGACGGTGGGAAAACATGGTCGATGCCTCACGCAATGGGAGTCTGGGGATTGCCTTCGCACTTGCTTCGCATGAAGTCAGGTCGGCTGGTGATGACTTATGGATACCGACGTTCGCCCTTCGGCAATTTGATTCGAATCAGCGATGATCATGGCACAACTTGGAGCGAGGCGATCCCGCTCAATCAAGATGGAGTTTCAGGTGACTTTGGCTATCCGTCGACAGTCGAGTGCGATGACGGAACGATGGTAACGGTTTGGTACGAAGTCCTAGCAGACTCTCCTCTCGCCCAACTTCGGCAGTCTCGCTGGCGATGGAAGTAGTATTTGTGAGGGCGAATGTAGGATATGACAATCTGCCTGTCGTTACGACGTTGCTCGTCAACGTGGGACGCTGATCAGGATCGGCAGCTGACCATCTCTCCACGCTGCCAAGCCGCGTGGTGGCGTCGCCCCACATCGGTGGGGTGTCTAGTTGCGTCTACGGCCCGACGCTGGCAAGCAGCGTTGTAGCCTCAAGCAGCGTGGTAGCCTTACCCTGGCGTGCGGTGTGAAGCGTAGTAGCCTGAGTCTGCTACGTCTGGAATCAATTCGATTCTGTGGGCACGGATTGCTGGCTCGTGTCCTTTTTTAGCGCAGTCTTTAAGCGAGCATGGAGTGCCAAGTATCCTTGGCGATTTGCAACGCTTCGGGAAGTTTGGCGGGTAGCTTTCCACCTGCTTGAGCAAGGTCTGGTTTGCCACCACCACCTCCGCCGACCGTTTCGGCTACAGGTGTGATCCACTTGCCAGCGCTGAAACCGCGTTCTACCAGCGAATTGCTAATGCCGGCAATCAAGGTGACTTTATCATCGGAGCAATTCGCCAAAAGAACTGCGATCGGGTCCGCTGATTTCTTTCGAAGCTGATCGATCCATTGCCTCATCATGCCCGCATTTGCATTTGGTGTCTCGACAACAATCAGTCGAGTACCACCAACCTCCATCGCTTGATCCAATAGAGAGTCGACTGAAATGCTTCCACCGCTATTGGCAAGCTGTTTAATCTGCTCATGCAATTGCTTTTGTTCTTCGAGCAATGTTTGAACGCGAGCTGGTACCTCTTCGTAAGCGACGTTTAATTGACGGGCCGCTTGCCTAAAGGAGGATCGGATCGTTGAGTACGAGGCTGCACTCGAGGCTGCTTTCGTGCCACCGACTATTGCCGGCAACGCTTCGTTACCTGCTCCTGTCACCATCTTCTTTAGTTTTCGAACCGTCGTCGACAACTCTTGCGTTACAGATCCCAATTGCTCAAGCGAACATCCGAGCATGGTTGCTGTTTGTTTCGCCAATGACTCGATCTTGCCACGGTGCTCGACCGCTTTCGATCCAGTTAGCGCGGTGATACGTCGCGTTCCAGAGGATACGCTTTCTTCTGCGAGAATCTCAAGCGTTTGGATTTCGCCAGTGTTGGTGGCATGCGTTCCACCGCATAATTCCTTGGAAAAGCTACCCATGCTTACCATGCGAACAGGGTCAGGATACTTTTCACCGAACAACATCATGGCTCCAGCTTCGCGAGCGGTGGAAAGCGGAACGAGCTTCCAATTAATCGGAGCTGATTCACCGATACGGTCGTTTGAAAGTAGCTCTACTTTTTGCAGTTGCTCGTCCGAAAGGGATTCTTGATTGCTGAAGTCAAATCGGAGCCAATCCGCATCGACCTTGCTACCTTGCTGTTGAGCATGTGAACCGACATGGGTTTGCAAAGCATGATGCAAAATGTGCGTTGCCGAGTGGGCGCGTTTGATAGCATCTCGACGTGTCGTGTCAACTGATGCGGTGACGGAGTCCCCTTCTTTAAGTTCTCCTGAGATCATCTTTCCAAAGTGGATGATCAGTTCACCACTGCGTTGGGTGTCAGTGACTTCGAAAACACCTTTCGAATTCTCTATACGCCCCGTGTCTCCAACTTGACCGCCGCTTTCGCCATAGAATGGGGATTGATCCAGTACCACTCGCGTCATTTCTGTTGTCGACGAAGTGACGTTTGAAACGAGTCGATCGTCCTTGGGTTTTCCAACGATGATCCCCTTAACCTGAGCATTCGAAAAATTCTTTTCGTAACCCAAAAACTCGCAACGATGGAGGGCTTCCTTCAGCGTTTCGATCGGGCCCGTCTCGAACAACTCCCCTTGCTCACCGCCGCTGATTTCGCCGTGCTCGGTCATGGCTTTGCGATAGCCATCCCAATCAAACGTATAATTCTTTTCAGCCGCAATTTGCTGAAACATCTCAGGGGGAACGCCGTGCGTTTGGTAGAGCGAGGCGGCTTCGCGGCCATCGACCATCACACGACCAGAAGATTGCATATCGGAAAAGACGCGATGAATGCGTTCCAGACCCGAATCGATTGTTGCGAAGAAGTCGGATTCCTCTCGCTTCATCACTTGGGTGACTCGATCGATGGTTGTGAGAAGTTCTGGGTATACCGCCTTCATCATGTCTGCCACGACGGGTACTAATTGATGCAAGAATGGGGCTCGCATTCCCATTTGGTGTCCATCGAGTACGGCACGTCGCAATAGCCTCTTGATGACGTAGCGAGCCTTCTTCGGACCCGGGTATACATTCTCGTGAATAGCAAAAGTGCAAGCGCGTACGTGGTCCGTGATCCGTCGCAATCTTCGGCCGTTGTCACTACTGTAGTCGTACACTTGTTCAGTGACTTCCGATGCCGCTTGAACGATCGGAAAAAGGATGTCGATGTGATAATTGGTAGGAACGTTTTGCAAAACGCTAGCGGTTCGTTCCATCCCCATCCCGGTATCGATGTTCTTACTTGGAAGTGGACGAAGGTTGTCGGGCGGGTTGCCAACGCGATTGAACTGCGTAAAGACTAGGTTCCAAATCTCCACCGTCTTTCCCGAATCGAGCGTGTAGTAGATTTCGCTGCATGGACCGCAGACACCATCTGGGCCTTGGCTCGGAGCAGACGCTGGCCAAAAATTTTCGTCTTCTTCCAGTCTGCTGATGCGGCTTGTGGGAAGGCCGATTTTTTCGTTCCAAATCTTGGCCGCTTCGTCGTCGTCTTTGTAGACCGTTACTGTTAGACGGTTCGGGTCGATCGCTAACCATTTCTTGTCGGTCAGGAACTCCCAAGCCCATGCAATGGCTTCGTTCTTGAAATAATCCCCAAAGCTGAAGTTCCCCAACATTTCAAAGAATGTATGGTGGTACGCAGTTCGACCGACATTGTCGATATCGCCGGTACGAAGGCACTTTTGACAAGTTGTCGCGCGGGTGAAGTCAAGTTTGACTTTGCCGAGAAAATGATCCTTGAACTGGTTCATACCGGCCGGAGTGAACAGAACGGACGGATCCCAAGTAGGTACCAGCACGTCACTCGCTTGACGATGATGTCCTTTGGATTGAAAGAAGGATAAATATTTCTCTCGCAGTTCGTCCGTTTTCATAGCCGTTTCCGAGTCCAGTAGGGGTTGAAGAGGCTAGAATTTAACGGTTGAACCGCATTTCGCCAACGCGAGAAAAAGCGTTGGTCTCATTTATAGCTAGCCAAACAGTCATCATTAGGATTGCTAAAGCGAGCTACTGCTATGGATTTGCAACAACCAGCTGCGTGCGCTCGGGGCAGATCGTCCTTCGCTTACGCGGTGGGTTGGGATTAAAACATGCTGCAGGCTGATTAAATGCCGAAGCCGAGATCTTGGTGAACCTCGGCTTCACGAATGCTTTGCAATTTGCGGCTGAAGAGTGAGTACTTTACACCGGACCGATTGTCATTATCGACCGATGTAAAGCGAGATCCCTCGACCGCCACCGCCCCAGGATGCTCCCGGAGGAATTCCTCCACCACCCCAGGATGCACCGCGTGGAAAGCCGCCCACTCCGTAGCCACCTAATGGCAAGGAAGGAACTGTTGTTACACCTCGATAAGAACTATAGGACGGATAGCCGAATCCACTGTATCCGTAGCCGCCATGAAAGCTGCTGTAGCCATAGCTTGGCACGACGACTACGGGTCGATACGAGTAAACAGGCGTAGCGCAGTGTCGACCAGCACCATAAGGATTCACTCCAAATCCACCTGTGTAACCAAACTGAGCGTTTGCATTGCTCGCTCCAAAACCAATGGCCGATGCTCCGACGAGAGCAGCTAAACCAATCCGACTTGCATTGAAACCAAACATCTCTTTACCCTCCGATTCAACTCGTTCCTGATGCGACAGCGACGCGAGAAATGTCACATCGATTCTCTTCATTCCGCGTGCTCCAGA
This sequence comes from Pirellula sp., assembly GCA_021300155.1. Lineage (GTDB taxonomy): Bacteria > Planctomycetota > Planctomycetia > Pirellulales > Pirellulaceae > JBKCUI01. The sequence continues at coordinate 160,129 of JAJTID010000017.1, read as the reverse complement.
CTAGTGATACAAACTGCGTGCCAAAACGGACCGCTGGATCTGCTGACGGCAATTGTTGTGAAATTCTTTTCGCTTTGGCTCAAGAATCCGCGATCGAGTATTCTTTTCTCCGAAGCACACGGAAGATAAACAATGGGAGAGCGAAATGCGGTGTAGTCGATATGATTCCATGTGTTGTCGATATGGGATGCACGCCGATCGATCAAGCGCTTCATTGCCCACTAGGATGCGGCATTCGCTTCGGTTGTCGTCGGAAAAACAACTTTGTCATACACTTCTTCCGCAGAAAGTTGGCTATCGATCGCCGCAAGCTCGACCGTACCCGTCGGCGTTTGGCAAGCCGCCAAGCTCCAGCTACCAACCTGGTTCAACGAAAAGCAATCGATCGAGTGTCGGTCTTGAGCGATCAGGACGTAGTGCTTTAGGCTAGGGATCGTTCGGTAATGTTCGAACTTCTTCCCTCGGTCGTACGCCTCGGTAGAATCGGAAAGAACCTCGATGAGAACCACGGGGTTCAGCAGCACATCACCATGATCGGATTCTAGCTGAGGCTCGCCACAAACCACCGAAAGATCGGGGTAGGTATACAATCCCGTTGCCTGGATTCGAAGCTTCAAATCACTGGGATAAACTCGGCAAGGCTTTTTTTTGAGCTGTTCTCTAAGACTTGCTCCCGCGTTCAACAGAATCAAGTTGTGGTTCGCGGAAGCGCCTGCCATTGCAAACATCTCGCCACGAAAGTACTCCGATCGAAAATCGGCATTTCTTTCACGATAGAGATATTGCTCAGGCGTAATGAATTGCTTTGGAACTGTCGACATCGTGCGTTCTCCATTCGATCGGATAGGATGAACAGGCTATTATAAACGCAACTCAGAACGTTTGCTTCGCCGATTCAGAAGGGCTTGGCTCATTCCGATTTACAAGGAACATCCTTCATGGCTAACCCGAGCATGACGGAGTTGAGCCCTGAACCGATACCGAGCAATGCGAGCTTTGATGGGCTTGAGAAAAAGCCTTGCTCGATTGCCATCCCAAAAGCGGTTGGCAATGCGACGGAGCCGGTATTTCCGAGCTCCGCAAAGGTGCTAAAGTCGCTCGCCTCGGGCATTCCCAGTCGCTCCAGCATGCGTCGACGATGGACCGTGCCTACTTGATGGCAAACCGTGGAGGAGATCTCATCTCGACTCCAATCTAGCTCCTTCAAAAGCAACTCGAAAGCTTCAAAGCCCGTGTTGACTCCAGCCTCCAACAACAACTCGGAGTCCGTGTGCATCGTCGGTTGCATCGAGCCACCCGCTTGATCGGTATCGCTTTGACAAAGTCCATGATGCTCCGTTCTCGCGACGGCGACCGCTCCGTGAAGCGAAGCTCCCGTGCTTCCATTTCCGAACATCGAAGTTCGACCGAGCAACCAAGCGCAACTGCCGGAACCGATCGTCAACGATGCAAACGCGGGCTTGATCGTTTGTCGAGTTAATGCTTCATTCGAAAGTAAATCTGCTAGCGTCGCCTCGAGCAACCCACGGCTATCCTCCGTACCCACAACAATTCCAGCATCGATCGCGCCTGACTCAATCAATTGGGCGATCTGGACTGCACCGTTCATGACGCCGAGACAAGCGTTGGAAACATCGTAAACCCATGCGTTCGCGGGCAAGCCTGCCAAATGGTGCACGCGGCAAGCAGTCGCGGGTTCCAAGTATTCACGACAAACGCTGGCGTGGATCAAACAGCCAACTCGCTTGGGGGCGACTCCCGCTGCTTCCATCGACAGACGTGCACTTCTGGCACTCACATCACTGATGCGCGTACCGCGGTTCCATAATCGACGAGCCTTGATCCCGCTCATCCCTTCCAGTCGCCCTTCGGGCAGTTTTAGCCGTTCATAAACCGGGGCCAGACGTGACTCGATCTCTGCAGAAGTGATCACCTCTGGAGGCAATACATAGCCAACGGATAGCAGAGAGACGTTTTGAAATTTCAACGTGATTTACTTCGAAGACTACGAGTTCTTAATTCACAGCACTTTACGCTTTGCGTCGATCCGTCATTTCGTGCACCATATCCACCAGTGCGATAACGTTGTCCACTGGCGTACCAGGCAATATCCCATGACCTAGATTGAAGATGTGCCCTGGTCTATTGTCCGCAAGACTGAGGACGTTTTTCACCGCCTCGCGAATAGCATCGACGCCTGCGAAGAGGACCGTGGGGTCCATGTTCCCTTGCACAGCACGATCACTTCCTGCCATGTCCCATCCGACATCGAGTGGTACGCGCCAATCCAACCCAACCACCGTTCGAGAGTCTCCTCGCAGCAGCGATGTCAACATCGGATTGCCTGTTGCGAAGTTGATCACGGGAACACTTGGAGATATCGATTCCAATAGTTGCACCATGAACGGCAGCACATGGCTTCTGTAATCCATAGGAGACAAGCAACCAGCCCACGAGTCAAAGAGTTGGACGCACTGTGCTCCCGATGCGATCTGCGAATTCAAATACAACGAGATGGATTCGACCAGTTTGCTCATCAGCACACGCCAAGCTTCCGGGTCGCCATACATCAAGGTTTTGGTATGTACATAGTTACGCGATCCGCCCCCTTCGATCATGTAACTCGCGAGGGTGAACGGTGAGCCTGCAAATCCGATGACAGGGATCGATAGGGGTAATGCCGCTCGGGTAAGTCGTACCGTATCAGCTACAAATTGCAGTGGAGCCATATCTGTTAAAGCATGAACTCGATCGATATCTTTCGGGGAACGGATCGGATTGTGAATGACAGGGCCATCGCCGGCGGCAAACTCCAAATCGAATCCCATCGGCTCGAGAATAGGCAAGAGATCCGAAAAGATAATCGCTGCATCGACACCGATCTTCTCCACCGCCGTGACCATTACTTCTGCGCACAAAGCTGGGTTCTTGCATAGCTCCAGAAATGTATGTTTCTCTCGAACCGCTCGATATTCAGCCATGTATCGGCCTGCTTGTCGCATCAGCCAAACAGGAGTTACGTCGGTAGGCTGGCGATAGCAAGCCTTGATAAAAGTGCTCGATGTTGTCATGAGGTCGCCAGCCGAGTCTGTAGTGCTTTGTGGATTTGACGATGGTTGGGCGTGAAAGCTTCCAACGAACCGCTTTGCTTTGAGGACGCGATTCGATTTTTCCGCCGCAGCTTGTACCAAATGCCCCATTTTGGAATGTTCCGGCTCGATATCAACCGGAATCTCTAACTGCTGCAACATCTCTGTGGTCGTTGGGCCGATCGAGGCGATGACTGTTTCTCGCAAAGCAAGGCGAAGCTCCGTTTGCTTGCCCATGTTTTCCGCCATCCGGATAAGATTGACCGCTTGATGGGCGCTGGTAAAGAGAAGACAATCTCGCTGACGTTGACATAAAGCTGTGATGTTTTCTTGCAGCGGGACAACATTTTCTGGAAAGTCCCATTGGTAGACACGCACATGAGCAACACTCGCACCTCGGGCTTCGAGGCCGGCAACCAGCGAATGGTTGGTGATACCGTACTCTTGTAGCCCGATCACTTGATTGGCGACAGGGACATGTTGATCGACGATTTGCAACACTTCTCGCCATGTGTTCGGTTCAGGAGCACGATACGATGGTTGCAACCCGACTTCACGCATCGCGACTACTGGCTTGGGACCACGCGCAATCGTCACAATGTCAGAAAGTGAATTCAGAAAACGTTGCTTGTCCAAATGCGGATCGATGGCGGCCAACAATTGTCGGAACCCGACGCCAGTTAAAAAAATGACAATGCCGATCTCGCCTGTCATGACTCGATAGGCAAAATCGACAGCTTCTTTGTTGCGTTCAATGGCGACTTCTCGCATCGAAGGACTAACGAACGACTCTCCACCAAATCGCTCGATCAACCGAGCAAGATCGTCTCGACGTCTGCTTTCCAAGGCAGCAACTCTCAACCCCTGGAAGGACGGGGTTCGCGAGGTAGATTCAGAGGGCAAGTTTTCAGATTCGGACATGTCAGCTCGTTGCGGTACTAAGATTCATCGATCACTTTATCAGTGCTTGAAATGACGCTGTCCAGTAAAGATCATCGGAATACGATGCTCGTTGCATGCAGCAATAACGTCTTCATCCTTCTTGGAACCACCAGGCTGGATGATTGCAATAATGCCCGCTTCGGCCGCGCGATGGATTGAATCGGGGAAAGGAAAGAATGCGTCGGATGCGAGGATGCTTCCTTCGGATCGTTCGGCCGCTTTCTCGATGGCGATCTCTACACTGTCAACTCGACTCATTTGGCCAGCACCAACACCCACGAGGGCTGCATCTCGCGCAAGAATGATCGCGTTGCTCTTCACGTGCCGCACCATCTCCCAACCGAAAGCGATATCGTCCCATAACTCGTCGGCAACCAAAACGCTGGTCACGGTCTTCCATTGAAGATTCGTTGGAGGTTGATTGTCGGCTTCTTGAACGAGGACGCCGCCGCTGATCAATCGATAATTAAGTTCTCGAGGTTGTTTGCCCAATGGACCCGTTGCCATCAACCGAACATTTTCTTTCCATTTAGGCTTCGACTTCAAAATGGCGACCGCTTCGGGAGTAAAGTCGGGAGCAACAATCGCTTCGATGAACAATCCCGGTGAGCTCAACACCTCAGCGGTTTCCTCATCGACTGTGCAATTAAAACCTAGAATGCCGCCAAACGCACTCTGTGGGTCTCCATCGAGAGCTTTACGACATGCAAACGAGGCTTTGTGGGCTGATGCACCTCCGCAAGGATTATTGTGCTTGATGACTACTGCAGATGGTTTAGCAAAACAACGTACTATCTCCAGCGCGGCATCCAAATCGAGCAAATTGTTATAGGAGAGTTCCTTTCCATTCAGTTGTCGAGCGTTGACCAAGGAAATTTCGTACTTGCCCGGCAACCGGTAGAGCGCTGCGGACTGATGTGGATTCTCGCCGTATCGCAACGTCGATTTGAGTTCCATCGAAACCGTGATCGTCGCTGGCATAGCAAGCGGTGACGATGCGTCCGTTTCGGATTGGGTTTGTACCGCCATGTAGTTCGAGATGCACGCGTCATACCGTGCTGTGACTGCGAAGCAATCCGCAGCCAACGTACGCCGCAACTTCAACGACGTGCCCCTGAGCGTTCGCATTTCTTCAATGATCGGTGCATAGTGCGACGTCGATGTAGCTACGGTGGTGAATGCATGATTCTTCGCGGCTGCGCGAATCAGGCTCGGGCCCCCGATATCAATCTGTTCGATGGCCTCCGGAAGGGTAACGTTCTCCCTTTGAATCGTGCTTTCAAACGGATACAGATTGACCACTACCAAGTCGAACTCCAGAATCCCGTGTTCGGCTAACGAGCGCATATCTTGGTCATGCGATCGGCGAGCCAAAATACCGCCGAAGATCTTCGGATGGAGCGTTTTTACTCGACCGTCCATCACCTCGGGGAACCCGGTATAATTTGCGACCTCCAGGGACGCTAAGCCGTTTTCTGCCAAGAACTTACGCGTGCCTCCCGTGCTGTAAATTTCAACGCCCATCGCCGCTAGATCCTGGGCAAACTCAACAAGTCCAGATTTATCACTAACGCTAATAAGAGCGCGTCGAATCGGAGCGACGTCAGGAACAGAAAGAACCGAGGCAGAATGAGGAGAAGACACGGTGACTAAGGAAAAGGGCAAGGAGTCGAAAAAATCGCGCGGCATTTCGCCGCAACTTCCTTGATAATCGTCCCAGAACCACCTAAGACTCGCAAGCCTTGATACCCTCAGCCTGCAGCAAACTTTCGATCTGCTCGTTCAATTGATCGAGATCCCGAATCACCTGATCGTAGCGATCCACAAGAGAACGCAGCGTCGCGACTTCGTCTGGGGCCAAAGCAATGTTGGGTAGCTGTTGGGCTTCCGTGTCGCTGGAGTTTGACTTAATTTCGACACCTCCCGACTCCAATCCCGATTCAACCGCGACAGGAAAAGGTATCGAAATGACCGTTGTTCCGTCCGAAACTGAGGTATTGACGGCTGTAGTTACCATGACCAGATCCTCCTAAGTGTGACGCTTTCGTTTCGGCATGCAACGCGTTGGCGGGTACTCTCGTGCCTAAAAGTCCTGATGTTGCGGTTAAGCTCACAAAGCCGAGCAGGCAAGATGTATCGACCCTTTAGGAAAAAACAAACGATTTGGGTAGTAATTTATTCGTTGGTCGCGCGACAGTCAGGCGGGCAGCTTTCCCTGGAAAGAATTCCATATTGGGCCCCAACGCGAACCAGTCCTAGCATTTGATGCTCGTGTCATTGCAATAAAGAGTGGAACCACCAAACGTAATGACGGCGAGAATTAACTCGATACACCGCGCTTCTACATATTCGAACGCGCGAACTCGCGAACCATACACCAACCAAAACAATGAAGGACCGATGATGGCTCACTATCTGATACCTACCGGCGATGCTACCGCGATCTTGCCGTGCGAAGGCGTTCCTCCAATAACCGTTATCGGTACGCAAGCGATTCGCGAGACATTTGACGATGTCTGCTTGCAACAAGCGATCAACTCACGACGTTCCCCTGGAGTGTCTAACGTCGTTTTGAACCCTGACGGGCATTTGGGGTACGGTGCACCGATTGGTTGCGTGATGACATCACCGACACATATCTATCCAGGTCCTGTGGGCGTAGATATCAAGTGCTCGATGAGCTTGCTGCAAACCAACATCCCAGCGGATGCCATCATCGATCGTCGTATTCGACGTGCGATCATCGATGCGATTTGCGAACGCATCCCGACAGGGGCGGGACGAGGACAGCGCAGTGCAAAAAAGAGTCGTCGCATCCCTACAGACATTGGAGCGAGGTCTCTGGTCGAGGGTGCATCCGAAACTTTGTTAACTGCAATGGGTGTTCCCGCAGAATGGGCACATCAATGCGAAGACGCATTCCACTTGGGTCACGACGATACGCAAGATGCTATCGCGGAACGAGTGGAATGGCACGTTCGTGCTGGAACATTTCGCGATGTACCAACGAAAGTGTCGCAACTCGGATCATACGGTGGTGGAAATCACTTCGGCGAGTGCGAGGTCGTTCATGTAGGTGAAAGCAATCGAGCAAAGCACTGCGCCGAAGTGTTTGGGCTCAGAGATGGACATATTGCATTTTTGTCACACTGCGGGTCGCGTGGTATCGGCCATAACTTAGCGATGGGGCAATTTCGTGCATTGCAATCGAAATTCCAGAAGTGGAATATTCCGTTGCCTGGAAACGACAAAGAGTTAGTGTATGCTCCATTAGGTTCCGACGAAGCAAACAACTACATCGATGACATGTCGATCGGTGCAAACTTCGCGACCGTCAATCACATGCTGATCAACTCGCTCGTGCTGGAAGCGTTTCAAGAAGTTCTGCCAGGGACGACTGGGAATTTGGTCTACTTCATCAGTCACAATATCGCGAGAAAAGAGATACTGGATAACCGCATCGAATGGGTGCATCGCAAAGGGGCGACGCGAGCGTTTCCTGCGGGCCATCCAGGATTGAAGGAGACGAAATACGCAGGAACTGGGCATCCGATTTTGTTGCCAGGAAATCCGCAAGCGGGTTCGAGTGTAATGGTTGCCGACGAAGGGGCTCGTTTAAGTTGTTACAGTGTGAATCATGGAGCAGGACGGATCTTGGGACGAAAGCGCGCAATTCGCGAGCTCGATCAAAATGCGATCAATGAATCTTTTGATTCAATGGACATTTTGACCAACTGCCGGAACTATCCGAAGGATGAAGCGCCCGCAGCGTACAAGGACTTTGAAGAAGTACTTCGAAGCGTGAACCTCGCGGGGCTAGCTACTGAAGTCGCAAGACTCAAAGCTACCTTTGTCATCAAAGATGGGGACGCGGCGGACGATTGATAATCACTATCGATGGTTTGTGAGCAGCCCGTTTCGAAAAAGGCCAATGCTCTGTCCACTAAAAACTGAGGTTGGCCACTTTGGGTGGCACGTCCCGGAGTCTGCGATGGGCGTTCGAATCACTGCCATAACAACACGCCCTTCGCAAAGCCAACATCATTAAGAGATAATATCATGGACAACATTTCCATGCACGTCGGTGAGTCGGAAATCGCGACCGGCATACCGGAACGTAAGCTTCGTGTGATCGAATCCTAAGAGATGCAGCATCGTTGCATGAAGATCGTGCACGTGCACCTTTTTCTCCACCGCCTCAAATCCGAACTCATCGGTGGCGCCGTGCACATAACCACCTTTGACACCACCACCTGCAAGCCACATCGTGAACCCATAGTGGTTGTGATCACGGCCGCTCGTCGTACCTGCATTCGCGCCCGGCTTAGGCAGTTCCACAGTTGGCGTTCGTCCGAACTCGCCCCCCCAAACGACAAGCGTACTATCGAGTAGCCCGCGTTGTTTGAGATCTTTCAGCAATGCACCGATCGCTTGCGAGCATTCACCTGCCAGCTTGCGATGGTTCTCTTCGACCTTATCGTGACTGTCCCACGGTTGTCCGTTGCCATGCCACAATTGAATATAACGCACTCCTCGTTCGACGAGCCTTCGAGCGATGAGAATCTGCCGAGCTTGAACGGTGTCACCATACATTTCTCGAATGGACTGTGGCTCTTGATTGATATCGAATGCCTCGCTCGCATCCATTTGCATTCGGTATGCCAACTCAAAACTCTGCAATCGTGCTTCTAGCTCCGCATCCTGCTGCCTCGCTTCTTGATGTCGGCGATTGATAGCTTGCAGTAGATCGAGTTGTCGACGTTGGTCGGATTGGGTGATTCCGGAAGCGTTGCGTATGTTAGCGATCAGCTTTTCAATGTCTTTGTTCTTTGTGTTGATATAGGTGCCCTGATAGGCTCCAGGCAAAAAACCGGATTGCCAGTTCTCAGATCCTTTGATGGGATATCCGCCCGGGCACATTGCGATGAAACCCGGCAAGTTTTGGTTTACGCTGCCTAGCCCATAGGTAACCCACGAGCCAACCGCGGGTCGGACCAATGTCGCATCACCGCAGTTCATCAACATCAGCGATGGTTCGTGATTGGGTACATTCGCATGCATCGATCGAATCACGCAAACGTCATCGATCATCTCGCCCACATGAGGAAACAGCTCGCTGACCTCGATCCCGCTTTGGCCGTACTTCTGGAATTTAAACGGGGAACGATAGGCCGCCCCCGTCTCTCGCTCCGTTCGAAGATTGTTCGGTACCGGTTGACCGTGATGTTTGTCCAAAGCTGGCTTGGGATCAAAGGTATCCACCTGTGACGGTCCGCCATTCATAAAGAGATGGATAACCGCTTTTGCTTTGGCCGCGAAGTGTGGTTGCTTCGGGTGCATCGGGTTCGGATGGGATTGCTCTGTTAGAGCTGCAGAGCCATCTGCAAACATTCGCCCCGAATCCTCTGCCAACAAACCGGCCATAGCGATCGAACCAAAGCCGACACCGCTTCGGCGCAAAAACTCACGCCGACTGGCGGGCATGTTTCCTAGCTCGCGAATCAAAGATATGGGATCTTGTGGATTCATGTTCAATAGTGAGGGTTAGTCTACGAAAGCGAATTCGTTGCTCAGCAACAACACTTGTGCCAACTGGCTCCAAGGATCGATTTTCTGTGCCTCGGCCGACGTTTTGGCCGCGTCTAGAAAATCAATCGCCATGCGTAATTCTTGTTCATCTGGTGTGCGAGCAAGTGTTCGTTTGTAGAGAGCCTTGACTCGATCTTGCGTTGATTCGATCGATGACGTTTTCGACGCCAGCGTTTCTGCTTGTTGGATGACAAACTTTGCGTTGATCAAAAACAGTGCTTGTTGAGGAACGGTGGTTCTAGCACGAGTTGCTTGGCTGGCATCAGGACTCGGTAGATCGAAGCTCGCCAACAGACCTGGGATGTCTTCTCGATCGACGTAAGCATAGAGTCCGCGTCTAGTCGCGTCTTCATGGATTTTGACCGAGCGACCACCGATCGTTCGATCGAGTTTGTCGGTCGAGGTCAGCAATCGATCTCGCAATGGCTCGAACTCCAAACGACGGCGAGGCATACGCCACAGCAATCGATTCTCTGGGTCGATCGATTGGCCCTCGCTGTGTACTTCGCTCGATTGTTGCCATGTCGCCGAAAGCATGATGCGTCGATGCAATCGTTTGATCGACCATCCGTCGGTCATGAACTCTTTCGCCAGATAATCCAAGAGCTCGGGGTTCGATGGCTTTTCGCCACGCGAACCAAAGTCACTCGCGGTAGGGACTAGCCCTGTTCCGAAGTGATGTTGCCAAATTCGATTGACTATCACGCGAGAGGTAAGTGGATTGTTCGGATGCGCGATCGCTTGCGCAAGCTCAAGTCGGCCGCTCCCTTTCACAAACGGTTTACCTCCGTCGACGTGAGATAGCAGTTGTAAGAATCTTCGAGGAACGCTGTCTCCAGGGTTGCCGGGCTGGCCCCGTTTGAAGATCACCGGATCGTGTGGATTCGGCCTGTCGACAACGACCATGCCGCGTGCAGGTGAGCCATGATGCGACGCTTCGACGCTTTTGATTTTTCCCAGCTGTTGATTGTACTCATTCCGTTCCGCTTGATCCAAATGAGCGATCATTTGGTCGGCCGTTAACGACGTTGGATTGTCGGTAGCAAACATCGCGCCCCGTAATTCTTCATCGCTATCGTCGGCGAGTCGTGTTGCGGTCGGCTCTTTCTTCTTTAGTTCGTTCCAGCTCTTCAAAACCTCTTCCAGTTTTTCCCCAATCGACTGAGCGACATCTACTAATGACTCTGGAGGAGTCTCACGCCATTTCGCAACGAGACTCGAATGTAGACCTTGCAATTGGTCGCTTGATGCTTCGCTGAGTATCGAATTCATATCCTCCGCGAACGATTCTTTCGAGATCTTGCCGAATCGATAGAGTGCACCCCACACAGGATGATTCTTTACATCCAGGTTTTTCATGAAGTCTTGCCATCGCGCAACGGCTCGAGGCCGCAGCGGTCCACGTTCGCCGATCTTCTTGACTCCTTTCGGGTTCGAGTCTTGCCTCAGCTTAGCCAGATGGACGAGGTAATCTGCAATTCGAGAACGGAGCTCTTGTTCGGTAGCCACTCGCTTCTTCTCGAGCCATTTGTCTACCTCTTCTTGTTTCTTGGCCTTGGCTTCGAGGAACTCCTCGTATCCTGGTGTTGATTTCGGATCGCCCAATAGGGGTAGAATCTCCGGCTCCTGGCAACTAGCGAAGACGCCGTACAACGAATAGTAATCGGCAGTGGGGATCGGATCATATTTGTGATCGTGACATCGTGCGCAGGCAACACTCGTGCCGAGGAACGCTCGGGTCGTCACATCAATGCGGTCGTCGATGATTTCGTGTTCATTCCCCATAAACTTTCGCCCCACGGTGAGAAAGCCGAGTGCCGCCAGTTTATGCTTGCTTGCATCGTCGAGTTCAAGTTGATCCGCAGCCAATTGCTCGAGTATGAATTCGTTGAACGGTTTGTCGTCATTGAACGCTTTGATCACATAATCTCGATACGTATACGCGTACGGGTAAGTAGTGTCCCTGCTGCCTGCTTGGTAGCCCGTGGTCTCCGCAAATCGAGCGACATCCAACCAATGCCTAGCCCAACGCTCTCCGTAATGTGGGCTTTCGAGCAAGCGATCGATCATGTTAGAAAATGCTTGCGGTGAATCGTCAGCAACAAACGCTTGGACCTCGTCGTAGGATGGTGCTAAACCGAGAAGTGTAAAATAAGCACGCAAAATTAAAGTGCGACGGTCAGCTTGTCGGTTGGGCGTAATCTCTTGGGACTCTAGAGCGGACAGAATGAAATTGTCGATGGGGTGCCATGGCCATTTGGAATCCTTCACCTTGGGAGGAGCAGCTGCCTGGATAGGTCGATAGGCCCAATGCGACTCACGGATCTGGTCAATCCTTTTGGCCGGAGGCAGTTGTTCTACGGCATCCGGTTCATTTCCTTTTGGCCAATATGCACCGGTTCGAACCCATTCCACCAAAGTTGCGATTTCGGCGTCGGTCAGTTTGCCTTTCGGGGGCATCTCTAGATTGGGATCTGCATAGCGAATTGCTTGGACGAGCGGGCTCTTGTCGGGGGCACCGGGAATCACGATCAGGCCTGAGCTACCACCTCTGGTAATGGCAGTCGAAGAATCGAATCGCAATCCTCCCGATTGCTCCTTAACGCCATGGCATTCGAGGCAATGTTGGCTCAAAAGTGGGCGGACTTTGGTTTCGAAAAAGACCTCTCGTTCCGCCGGATCGTTACCCCGAATGATGGCGATCCCGAGGAGGTTTGTGCTTCCGAGGACAAAAAAGCTGATGTAAACCACGTATCGACGAATCATGTCATGTAACTCATTTACCTTGCGAATAATCCAGTGTAGCGTTCGAGCAACGGACATTGTTTCCATCAAAATGGTCGCAAACGGCAGGCTTCGTGATAAGGGCGAACGTCGCCGAGGCGGGACCTCTAAGAGTACTCAACAAGACCCAGAATAGCAATGATGACCAGTTCGCGGCAATGTCCGTCGGTGGATTAGAAGTGGATTAGAATTGGTTGAAAATTCATGCGATTCGGGGTGTTTTTGGGGAATCGGACGCTTGGGTTGGGAAACAACCACGGACACGCACTGTAATCATGAACGCAATGCAGAGGCCAACGGTTCCACGAAGTCATTATCGGCGTCGGAGCCATCGTTGAGTGAGCGTTCGGCGTCGAATGGCCAAACGATGCAAAAATCGTCGAGGGGCTTACCAAACACCGTTTTCTCTTCGGTTCTATTGCACTCCCATTCTAACGCCGCAATTTACTGTTCAGAAAAATACTTCTTGAGAGTTGCCAGTTAAGCAAAAAATTCTTTTGCATCTTTGTACCGAATTCCTAGACCGTCGGCGAAGTGGCGGTCGCTGTCCATGTCTCCTACCATGATCAAATCGTCATAGCTCAGTCGGTACTTGTGAGCCAGATAAACACCCAAGCCTGGCATCGGCTTTCTGCAGAAGCAACCGACTGGGAATGCGGGATGCGGACAGAACGCGATCTCGGTTACTGGCAATTCCAATAGCTCCGCTGTTCGCAGAAAAGCCATCTGCGCATCCATCAATGTTAGCTTGCCTGACGCAACACCGCTTTGATTCGATACAAAGAACAATTGATACCCATCCTCGATCCAGCGACTTAATACCTCTTTGCGATTCGGTAACAAAGTTACATCGCTCGCGGATCGAGGATAGATTTCACCGCTCTTGGTGATTCGCAATGTTCCGTCGACATCTAACAAGAGCCCCTTGGCTGTATGTTGCGGTTCGTGCTTTCTCACGAAAGGAATGCGATCGATTGCCGAGAACCCTTCGTCGCTGCTCGGAGCTTCCAGCGTGTCGATCCACTTTTGCATCGCTGGCGGTGGAGGCAAGTTCGTATCCTGTTTTGCAAGCTCTTTCATGTCGCTAGGACCGAGCAATCGTTCGTACCGCACGAGCGTTCGTAGCACGACGTTTCTCCTAGCTTCATGGATCGGTGTGTCGATCCAACAGCAGCGGACAGGAACTCCCGCTTGATGAGCGACGCGAACGACTCCGGCTCTCGAGACTCTCGTGGGATACGTATTGTCGAGCACAACACGAGTAGATCCTGATGCGAGCAGAGTTGCTAAGCGGTCGTTAAGGTCCTCTAGCTTGCCTCCAAGTTCGTCTCGATTCAACCGTGCATAGCCATCCTTTGTGTAGGACCCCACCAATTCGGTTTTTCCAGCCCCTTGAATCCCCATAACGATCACTACCTCAGGTAGGTTGCTCGGTCCAGCATTTGGCTCCAAGGTTCGCAGGGTTGTCGGGATCGCTTGGGGTAGGATGCTAGCAGCAGCGTCGGGATCGGGAGTGAACGAGTATTTGATGTCGATAACAGTCTTGTCGCTGATATCCAGCGGCAGTGACAATGTACCAATCGATGAAGCTACGCTTGAACATTTGGTTGCACCGATCAGGGGAATGATGCGAGCGTCGGCTTGCAGCAATGCGGCTAGCGCGATCTCGTGAGGCGAACGTTGGTAGCGTTCGGCAATCGGTTTCAGGACACGATTGGTGGTTAGTTTTTCTACTTTGGCATAACCACCCAGTGGCCGGTGCGCTAAGAACGGAATGCCAAGCTCGTTTGCGAGCAAGAGCAGCCCGTCCGTCGCAGACTTGCGAGAAAGTAGGCTTAGTTCGCATTGCAATGCGGCGACTTGAAAATGTTGTTGGGCTTGTCGAACCTCCGCGGGCCCCACGTTGCACAAGCCGAGATGGGCAACCTTTCCTTCGGCTTGCAATGCCGCCAGTGCACTTAACGTCTCCTCGAATGGGACGCGCGTGTCTTTGGCATGCAATTGAAGCAAGTATATTTGCTCGACCTCCAAACACTTGAGGGCCATCTCGACGGACTTGCGAATATGTTTCGCGGACCCGTTCGGAATCCATTTTCCTTGAGGACGGACCAAGCCGACTTTGGTGAAGATGCGAACGGAATCGCGATCGCCGTTCCAAGAACCGATTGCTTTGCATGCCAACGATTCACCGTAATGAAAATCGGAGTTGTCCAAACAATACGAGTCGGCCGTGTCAAGCAATCGAACTCCATGATCCAGTGCAAAATGAATGACCCGTATCGCTTCCGATTCTTCTACGCGTCCTTCAGTGCACAACCGCAGGAGGCCAAGGCAGAGTCGATGCGTTGTCGTGCCAAATACGTCGATGATGTTAGGATGCATGGCGTTGACTACTTCGGTGTTAGCCGAGCCTCCGTCCCTTCGAAGTTTTTCAAGCCCCAATTTGCGACCGCACGCAGCACCGGCTTGAGAGATTTCCCTTTCGAAGTCAGCGTGTAGCTAACTCGTCCAGCAGATTCGTCCGACCGATGTCGTTCCGCCAAGCCATGTTCTACAAGCTTTGAAAGCCGGTCCGACAGAATATTGGTCGCAATCTTTTCTGGCGAATCGCTAAACTCTGTGAATTGCGTTCTCCCGAGCAGCATGTCACGTTTCACGAGTAGCGTCCATTTATCGCCGAAAATATCTAACGTGCATGCGACAGGGCACGGTGAGCGACGGTTGGCTGGCATAATTCACATTAGGTCCTTTGGATTTCGACTCTCGTCGGAACCGCATGAGATTCAACATACGACGATTGGCTCTTGAGCAATCGCCGATGACTTTACTTGTGACTATTGCATAACGCAATCGTCATCTGATTGCGAATTGCAAGTGTGTCAAATGTCGCATGATTCCGAAATAGATCGTTGCATGAATTAATTAGGTTTAGTCCCTGCGAGTCTATGGTCGATTCAGGTCTTTGAGAATAACTGCAGCTTTTTGGCAACTGCTTTTTTGATCGCAGCTACATTGCCATGGAAAGGGAATGCTGCCAGGTCGCGTTTCTTGTTCTGAAGCGTTGTGATTTTTTTATGGGGCAAAGATGAAGGACAGTCTCCGAATCTGCAGTCTCATGACGGTACGCCGTCGCTTGCCAGCATTGGGTGACGGAGAGGCTGTCGAGATTCGTGGAAAGGTCGGTTTTAATTGGATGTTTCGCAAGATTCACGCGCACAGAGAGGGCGACAAGACGGGCCGATTCGTGTATACTTCGAGCGCTTCGTAGGTGGGTCTGGGAATTGTTCCATTTCGCGGAAAATTGCAGCCCTAACTCGTTTTTATGGAATCCTGATGAACGCATCCAGCGACCAAAACTTTGAGATGGAAAAGACCGACACTAATAACCTTGAGAGAGACAATTCCGGTGCTCCTGAGGGTGGCTATTCCGGCGAAGATCTCAAGCATCTAAACGACTTGGAGCACGTGCGGGAACGCCCGAGTATGTATATCGGGGATACGAACCTTCATGGACTCCATCACCTGGTTTACGAAGTCGTTGATAACTCCGTCGACGAGGCGATGGCGGGGCATGCCAAAGCTGTTTCCGTGACCATCAACTCGGATGGCTCGGTGACTGTCGAAGACGACGGGCGAGGGATCCCTACCGATCGCCACGCGCAACTTTCCGAGCTGATGCAAAAAGAGATGTCGACCCTCGAAGGGGTAATGACCATTCTGAAGTTCGGCGGAAAATTTGAAAAGAAAGCGTACGAGCATTCCGGCGGTCTGCACGGTGTCGGCGTCACGGTCGTGAACTTCTTGTCCCAATGGTGCGAGGTCGAAGTTTATCGCAATGGCCGAGTCTACACGCAATCCTACGAACGAGGTGTTGCCACCGGTCCTGTGCGCGAATCCGGTACCACCACGAAGCAAGGTACCAAGACTACCTTCAAACCCGATAGCCAGATCTTCCCAATCACTAAGTTTTCTTATGACACATTGGTCAAGCGACTTCAGGAATTGGCGTTTTTGAATAGTGGCGTTCGAATTCGTGTGCGCGATGATCGCGCGGACCTTACGGAAGAGTTCTACTACGAACGAGGGATCGAAGAGTTTGTCGAGCACTTGAATCGTGCCAGCGACGTCGTTCACAAAGATGTCATCACGATCAAAGGCAAAGAAGGTGACTTCGCATACGCGATCGCATTGCAGTACTCTGAGGAATATACCGAAAACCTTCATTCGTATTGCAACAACATCAATACACCTGGGGGGGGTACGCACGTTTCAGGCTTCCGGTCCGCGCTTACGCGAACATTGAACGCATACGGTAAGAAAGAAAACCTTTTCAAAGACTTGAGCCCGACAGGTGATGATTTCCGCGAAGGATTGACCTGTATCATCAGCGTCCGAGTCGGTCACCCGCAGTTCGAAGGGCAGACAAAACACAAACTGGGTAACGGCGAAGTCGAAGGGATTGTGAACTCGGTCGTCGGCGAGGCTCTCTCGAAGTACTTGGAAGAGAACCCGAAGAATGCCAAGCTGCTTGTACGAAAAGGACTGCTCGCTGCAGAAGCACGTGAAGCGGCCCGCAAAGCCAAAGATGCTTTGAGAAAACGAAAAGACGTTTTGGGTGGTGGCGGTTTGCCTGGCAAGTTGCGCGATTGTATCAGTAGCAAGATGGAAGAGTGCGAACTCTACCTCGTCGAAGGTGATTCGGCAGGTGGTAGTGCCGAAGGTGGCCGGTTCCGCGATACACAGGCGATTTTGCCTTTGCGTGGAAAGATCATCAACGCCTACAAGAGTCGCGAAGATAAAGTTTTGGCGAACGAAGAAGTCATGTCGATGATCCAGGCTATCGGTAGCGGTATCGGTGCAGACCAAGACATTGCGAAACGCCGCTACAATCGAATCATCATCATGACTGACGCTGACATCGATGGTTCTCACATTCGAACGTTGCTGCTCTGTTTCTTTTATCGACAGATGTACCAGTTGGTGGCAGGTGGACACGTCTACTTGGCGCAACCGCCATTGTTTCGTGTCGTGCGAGGGAAAAAAGAAAAGTACTACGTCCAGTCCGAAGAGGAAATGAAACACCAGCTTCAAGAGAAAGGGCTTTCAGACAGTCAATTCATCGACGATCGCGGACGCAAATTTGAAGGGGAGCAAATGCGAAAACTTTGCACCACGCTCTCCACCATGGAAGACGCACTTCTCAATTTAGAGCGACGCGGCATTTCATTGCGTGTTCATTCCGAGCGGATGGAAGTGGAAACGGGACGGCTGCCAGTGTTCCATTTGGATATGGGAACAGAAGATCATTGGTTTGTGACTCGCGACAAACTGGACGAATTCATGGCCAGTCGCAAAGTGCAGATCGATGAAGCTCCGATGCCTTCTGGGACCGGTTCCACCGAAGCACAAAAGAGTAGCGATTCCAAGAAAGATAGCGAAGAAAAGGCCGCTGTTGCGCACATCACCGAGTTGTTCGAAGTGCGTACGATCAACACAGGGCTAAAAGAGCTTGCAGAGTTCGGCTTCACGATCGAAGACTTGATTCCGAAAGAACGAACTGGGGCGACGGATTCGCGATTTCAGGTGATCCGAGACGAAGCCCCCACGGGTCTCGAAGACCTACGTCAACTCTTGCCTACGATCCGAGAATCGGGTCGCAAAGGTCTGTCGATTACTCGGTTCAAGGGGTTGGGTGAAATGAATGCCGAAGAATTGCGAGACACCACCTTGAACCCATCGTGCAGAACGATGGTAAAGGTTCTTTTGTCCGATGCGGCTGCGGCAGACGAGATGTTTCGCGTTTTGATGGGCGATAAAGTCGAACCACGCCGAGAATTTATCGAGAAACATGCTCTCGAAGTTCGAAACCTTGACGTATAGTCCAAAGCCCAGTTACGAGATACTCATTCATGACCAACCGAACGGCCAAAATCTCTCGCAAAACGGCAGAGACTTCCATCGAACTAGCCTTGAATTTGGATGGTTCAGGAAGGAATTCGATCCACACGGGAGTCGGATTTTTGGATCATATGCTGGTGTTGTTCGCCAAGCATGCTCTGGTCGACTTGGATGTTCATGCTGTGGGTGATCTCCAAGTGGATAGCCATCACACAACAGAAGATGTCGGGATTTGCCTTGGTCAAGCCTTTCGGGAGTGCTTAGGTGACAAGCATGGGATTCGGCGATATGGCCACATGGTGTTGCCGATGGAAGAAACGTTGGTAACGAGTGCTGTCGACTTTAGTGGTCGCACGTTTGTGGTGTTCAATGCTCCAATGCCATCGCCGAAGATCGGTGAATTCGATAGCGAGCTAGTCGAAGATTTCTGGCAATCGTTTGCCGCAAATACAGTTTGCAATTTGCATGTTTTGTTGCACTATGGACGAAATACGCACCACATCGCTGAAGGCATTTTCAAGGCGACGGCCAGGGCGATTCGCATTGCGAGCGAAATCGATCCACGTCAAAGCGGCGTGCCCAGCAGCAAAGGTGTTCTGTAAACCGATTCGTCAAACAAATTCTGGAGTTTTTACCGATGCCGATTTACGAATACGACTGCAAGAAATGCAAGAAGCAAGTGGAAGTCTTCGTGCCACGTGCGGACTCAAAACCCGAGTGCCCTGATTGCGGCTCTCGCGATATGTCCAAACTATTGAGCGTTATCGGTGCTCCTGTCGTGCAGGGTGGAAGCAAATCGACGTCCCGCGAACCAGAAAACTGCGGACGTTCTGCGTGCGCGAGCGGTTGCATGTTCGGGAACTGAAATCGGGCAAAATCTAGCTCTGATGCATAAAGGCGAGCCTCCGCCGAAGTCACTTCCGAGACTCGTGTCCGAGCATTTCTTTTCGCCTCGTTTGCAGATTTCAAGAGGCTTTTTTCGGGGCCAACGGATGTTGGCGCGTCTCTTTATGCCTCAGCCGACAAAAGCCAAAGTAGGCTGGGACCATTGTCCCGGCCATCAATAGTTCCTTAAAAATCCATCAGGCTCGGGACAAATGGTCCCAAGCTACAGTCCTTTATCCGCCGAGTCGTACCGCAAACCCTTTCATTCGAAGGTTCGATCGTGCGCACGACGTAGCATCTCGAATGAAATGGACTACACTAATGGAGCAGAGTCCAAACCACTTCTGCGTGTCTTTTTCGACTTCCCTACCTATCGAAGGGCCGAGCCTGATTCATGTCGACCGTGACGAATACTAATACGCCCGTAGCTGCCAACCTTTCTGATGACGACGTCCAGCATATCGATCGTCTCCGCGATTCCTATGGACGGTTCTCGAAGGAGCTAGGACGTGTGATTGTTGGACAGAAAGATACGATCGAGCAGTTAGCAATTTGCTTGTTCGCTCGTCGCCACGCGTTGCTTATGGGGGTTCCCGGCTTGGCCAAGACCTTGCTTGTTAGCAAAATTGCTGAAACGATGTCGCTCGGATTCAATCGAATCCAATTCACTCCCGATCTCATGCCAATGGATATCACGGGTACCGATATTCTCCAAGAGACCGCGGAAGGAAGACGCGAATTTCAATTCATCAAGGGACCGATCTTTGCGAATATCATTTTGGCCGACGAGATCAATCGTGCCCCACCAAAGACGCAAGCGGCTCTTCTCGAAGCGATGCAAGAGCAACGTGTAACGGTGCTTGGCAAGACGTTTGAGCTCACTTCGCCATTCATGGTTTTGGCCACTCAAAACCCTGTTGAGCAAGAAGGAACGTATCCACTCCCGGAAGCGCAGCTGGATCGATTCATGTTTTTGGTCGAGCTCGACTACCCGAACGAAGAAGAAGAAATTCAAATCGCCCGTACGACGACAGGTGACGACGCATTTCAACTTTCGTCGGTGATGACAGGCCAAGAGATCATGGACTATCAACGGCTCGTACGACGCGTTCCTGTTCCTGATCACATCTATGACTATGCCGCAAAGCTTGTCCGAAAGACACGTCCCCAGGGGACCACGGCACCGACGTGGATGAAGCCTTACGTGAGTTGGGGAGCTGGACCGAGAGCGGTTCAGAATCTCATTCTCGGCGCGAAAAGTCGTGCAGCCCTTCAAGGGAGTTACATGGTTCGTTTGGAAGACGTGCAAGCGGTTGCGAAGTCTGTATTGGTACACCGCATCATCACAACCTTCGCGGCACAAGCAGAAGGGGTTAGTGCCAAGCAGATCGTGCAACGACTCGTGGACGAAATGGAATAAGTCGCGGCATGTTTCCTGTCACACGTTCGTTCTTAGATCCTCAAGTACTTTCTCGATTGTCCGCCATACCTTTGCATGCGAGATTCGCAATGCAAGGGAACGTTTCGGGCAAACACGCATCTCCACATCGTGGCTCCAGTGTCGAGTTCGCCGAGTACCGGAAGTATGTACCTGGCGACGATTTGAGAAGACTCGATTGGAGAGCGTTCGGCCGAACCGATCGCTATTACGTCAAGGAGTTTGAGGCGGATACGAATCTGCGGTGTTGCGTCATCCTGGATACGAGTGGTTCGATGGCCTTTGCTTCGAAAGGGAATACACCCAAGATTGAGTACGCGCGAAGTATCGCTGGGACTCTAGCTTACTTAGCAACACAACAGGGGGATGCGGTCGGTGTTGCATGCGCTGCTGACAAAGTGATTCAGAATATTCCTCCTCGGCGATCTCCGGCCCATTTGAAAGTGATCTTGGATACTTTGGAGAACGCGAAACCGAAAGGGGAGACTCAGTTACCCGCCATATTGCATGAAGTGGCCGAGACCGTGCGTCAGCGAGCATTGGTCGTGGTGATCTCCGACTTCTTTTCGGATCCAGATGAGTTGCGTTCTTGTTTTGAGCATCTGCGTTTTCGCAAACATGATGTCGTAGCGTTTCATTTGCTCGATGCGCAAGAGTTGGCATTCGAGTTTCAACGACCTGTCCGGTTCATCGATATGGAGGGGGGGCCTTCCATTTTTGCAGATCCGACCGATATCACGGATCGTTATCATCGCGCACTGCAGGAATACTTAGAGGCGATGCGCAAGCTCACGATCGAGACAGGTGTAGATTATCATCGCGTCGTGACACAAGAGTCATATGAACAACCATTGATGCGCTGCCTGATTGGACGGACTCGCTCTCGAGGTGTTCGATGACGTTTCTTCAGCCGTGGCTGTTGTTCGCGCTTCCTTTGCTGGCGATCCCGATCATTATCCACCTGGTCCACTTGCGTCGGTATCAAACCGTTCCGTGGGCTGCGATGCGATTCTTGCTGGCTGCGACAAAGATGGCCAGCGGCTATAGCAAACTAAGGCAGTGGCTGGTCCTTGCGATGCGAGCGTTGGCACTCGCGGCTCTGGTGTTTTTCACCGCGAGGCCTCTCGCCAGCGGTATCACGGGTTGGCTCGCAGGGGACACGGATCAGTTGATGATCCTCGTTGTGGATCGTTCCCCCAGTATGCAACAAAGGATCTCCGAGTCCGGTCAGACCAAACTTCAAATTGGGCTCCAGCGTTTTTCAGAATGGACTTCTGCGGCGAGTATTCAAAAGGTTGTTGTTTTCGGAACAGGCCAAGAAAAGCCGATCGAGTTCACGTCGAGCCAAGCGATTGTTGGTGATCCAAACGTGAGTCAGAATCATTCGACGAGCAATATTCCCGCAATGTTGGATCGAGTACGAGAGTACATAGAACAGAATAGCGCTGCACGGGCCACGGTTTGGATTTG
This sequence comes from Pirellula sp., assembly GCA_021300155.1. Lineage (GTDB taxonomy): Bacteria > Planctomycetota > Planctomycetia > Pirellulales > Pirellulaceae > JBKCUI01. The sequence continues at coordinate 138,034 of JAJTID010000017.1, read as the reverse complement.
TTCCGATCTGCGGGAGAGCGATTGGCGTTCTAACGACGGTGCATGGAGTGCGGTGCGAGAATCCTTTCTGCGATTGAATTCCGATGTGCGGTTCCAAATTTTGGATCTCAGTACGTTAGATGGAAATCGCTCGATCGAATTGATAGAAGCGAAACAAGTACGCGGCGAGAATGGAGATGAACTATCTCTTAGCTTTCGCGTGGTCCAGTTCGCAGGTCCTCGATCGGAATCGGTTGAGCAGATTCCAGTGGAGGTCCAAGTGGGAGATGCGAGATCGGTGGTGCAAATTGAATTGGCCAATGGAAATGGTGAACTCAAGGGCTTTCGTGTTCCCATTGCGAATGCAAAGGGCAGTGCTGCAATCATCGTTGCGGACGAGAAGACAAAGAACAAAGCGGGTTGGGGATCGCTCCGAGTTCCTGCGGACAGCAATTTGGCAGACAATGTTGCTTATTTTGCGTATGAGCCACCCTCGCCGCGCAGAACGCTCGTCGTGAGTGACAACCCTGCCCGCATCGATGCAATGGCATTGTGTGCATCGATCCCTTCGGATCCGAGTACAGAATGCAATGTTGAGACGATCTCGCTCAGTCAAATCGATACCGTCGATTGGAGTCAAGTGTCACTGGTTTTATGGCATGATCAACTCCCCGATCTCACTGCGTTGCCTGAGGTAAAGAAGTTTGTGAATACTGGAGGACAACTGCTTTTTTTGCCTCCCGAGAATCCGAATAATAACGAAGCATTCGGTATGCGATGGAAGGGATGGAAAGCAACAGACGAAGGGAACAGTAACGATGTGGCTGTCAACGCGATCGCAGCTACTGATGCATCAAACACGCTTGCTCGAGTCGAACAATGGAGAAACGATTCGCAGTTGCTGGGAAACACGCTGAGTGGTTCGTCCTTACCTCTGGGTGAACTGGGAGTTGCTAGGATTTGTCGGATGGAAAGCGAAGGAACCGAACTTGCTTCGATTCGAGGCGGCATCCCGTTATTGATTCGTTCTGATTCGTTGGAAGAGAACGCGACCGGTTCCGTTCATGCGTTGTGTACCACATCGGATTTGGGAGACTCTACATTTGCAAAGGACGGCATCGCGCTCTACATCATAGTCCAGAGGTTGCTTGGAGAGGGCTCCGCTCGCGTTGGCAATGCAAAGAATCGATTTGTTTCAGAGGAGTCTTTGCCGCTACTTCGAGATGCGACACCGTTGTTGGGGGATTCCTTAGCTCTCTCGAATCGATATGGTGAGCAAGCTGGAGTCTTTGCTTCGGGAGAACAAACGATCGCACAGAATCGACCCAATGCAGAGGACGATGCTCGCTTGGTTCCTAATGAAGGCTTGGTGACATCTTTTGGAAATCTAAGATGGTATCGAGTCGAAACCACGTCCGCCGATTCCAGTTTAGTTCAAGAAATCTGGCGATGGTTTGTGATCGCGATGTTGGCAGCACTCCTGCTGGAATCACTGCTTTGCATTCCTAAGGCCAAAGCCTTGCCCAAGGTGGCATAGTATGCTCGCCTGGGAGGGGCTCTTCGGGTTGTGATAGGTCCTTTGCCGAGCGGACGGCTTCTAGAAGCGGAATCGAGCGAGAACTTGATCTAGTAGGGAAAGAGCTTCGTTCGAGTGTTCGTTCTCTGTGGGCTGACAATTCGTGCTATTGTCATACGTATTGGATCGTACGAGAACTCCTTGGCCGCGTCCGTTGAACCAACTCATCATCGGGACAGCTGCAGACGATTGTCGGAAACGAACTGGTTCAATAACGACATTCGTAGCCGATGAATTTCTGGCGATGATCATACTCGATGTCAAAGGCGTACCGGTAATCAGCAACCTTGCGATTTGCAGAGTCCCAACGTCTCCCCTGGCTGCATCGAGAATCTCAATGGTCCATTCTCCGCGGGCATTCATTCCGTCGAACACAGCAAGACTCCCCTCAGCTCTTAGTGTTCCTCGTATAGAGCTCCAATTGTTCAGCCGCCCTGTCGCTTCGTCAGACAAGGTGGTTTGAATGTTTTGAGTAAAGCCACCTCGCCGCTGAATAAGAGTTTGTGTCGTGCCGCTTGGTGCGATGAGTCGAATCACTAGATCGCTTGCATAGGTATGCTGGATCTGAAGCTGCACATCGAGATCTTGAATGCGAATGTTTTCATTCACGTTAATGGTGAAGCGTTGAACGCTCGCTCTAGTCGCGGTTGCATCCGCGATCGCAAAGTTACCTTGAATACCGAACGATCGTGAAACGGGTGTTGTCGGCGGGGGCGTTGTTGGTGGGTTAGTTGGAGGTGTCGTAGGATTGCTCGTTCTTAGCGCTGTAGCGGCAGCTCCAACATTAATACGACCATGCGTAGAATTTAACGCTCGAAGAATATTGTCCGTGTTATTGATCAACGCTTGTGAAATTGTCGTAGCAGTCAATGTCGGATTCTGTCCCCAAAGCAATGCCAATGCGCCTGCTACTTGAGGTGTAGCCATGGAGGTACCACTCAAGCTTCCGTATCGGTTTCCTGGCAACGTACTCAATATGGACTGACCAGGTGCAAATACATCAACACTCGTTCCGAAGTTAGAAAAGCTCGCTCGCGTATCGGTTCGTGTCGATGCCCCAACCGAAATAACCCCTTGGTAATTGGCCGGATAGGATGGCGTCACATCGTTGTTCGTCGCTTCGTTCCCCGCAGCGGCAACAAATAATCCACCGCTGGTAATAAACTGAGATATGGCCGATTGGAGTGCGGAGGAGAAGCCACCCCCACCCCAACTCGCGTTGATGATTTTGGCCCCATTCACACGAGCGTATTGAATTGCCTTGATCGCATTGCTGAGTGAGCCCGATCCTGATTGATCTAGAAATTTGAGGGGCATGATTGATGCTTTCCACGCGACACCTGTTACACCGATACCATTGTCGCCAACGGCACCGATCGTTCCCGCGACATGCGTACCATGGCCGTTGTCGTCCATGGGGTCGCTATCATTGCTCACAAAGTCCCAACCGCGAATATCATCGATATACCCATTTCCATCGTCATCAATTCCGTTACCGGCGACTTCGTCGGTATTGCTCCAAATATTGGCCGCTAAATCTGGGTGTGTATAGTCAACTCCCGTATCAATCACGGCTGTTACGACATTTGTTGCAGTTCCCAGTGCCCAGGCGGGTTCAATGTTGATATCGGCATTGGCTAGTCCGCCTTGCGCACCATAGTTGATCAATCCCCAAAGCGATCCAAACTGTGGATCATTGGGAATCGATTGTGTGGTCAATTCAAAATCGGGTGTTACGATCGCCACGTTTGGATGACTCTGCCAGAAAGCGAGCGCTTGCTGCATGGATGTTCCGGTCGAAACAGTCACGGAGTACCAACCATCTGTTGTCAATTGCGAGTCAATTCGCGTGCCGGCAACCGACTGGCCGATCGATGCATTCGCAGCGTTCGCATCGCGAAACCGAACCAACAACGAATCATGGTCCGATATCTCTGGTGTGATTTGCAATAAATTGCAAGCGAGCAATTCTCTGCGTTCCAGTCGTTCACAACCGAGTTTAGTCTTGCGTATGACCATTCTGCACCTACCTCTCGGATAAGACATCGACTCTACAAGCAATCCGTGCGTCAAGTCGATCGAAGCTACATGTTTCGTATTCTGTAGGTTGGTTTGTCGATACAACGCCGAACATTATTACAGACTCCCGAGAAAAAGAAAGAACTTGGCAGTGACAGCATTCTCCCGGTACATATCAAACAACCAAACGAATTGGATATCGTTTCGTGCTTATTCGTTCCCGCGAAAAATTGCAAATAGAGGTCGAAATCAGAATGAAGATTTCGACAAAGTTCTCGCAATGCTTACAACCGTCACACTTTGAAAGTGCGGACGGCAAGTGGATTGAGCGGACACCAAGAAAGCAAGGAAGGGCGGGCTGTTTTGTCGATGCTCCGCTACCAGCGAACCTCCATTTGATCCACGATATGATTGGCGAGGCGTTCAATTGCACGCTGATTCGCTGTACCAATGGACTGTCCTGCCTCAGGAACAAAATCGGTGTTCTCTGAGAAGAAAAACGTCGTCTCCCCGGGGGGCAAAAACCTGGTTTCGATCAATGGAATATTTCGGCGATCGACCCAACTTACCTCTACTGCCATCGTTGACCGCAACAACCTAGATTCATCCGTTCCTGTCTCGCCCACCACTTGTTTGTTTTCAGAAGTTAACCGGCAGTTCATGATTGAATCGGCAGTGGCAAATTCCCCGATCTTGTAGGGCGTTCGGCGCTCCACTTCTTTCTGCAATGCTTCTGTCAGTTGCACGCCGAGTTCCGGTCGAAAGGAATCAGATTTGATAATCGGAATGTGGACAGTCCGAATGTCATTCCGATAGAGAGACCGAGTACCGATGCGATATCCTGCGCAGCCAGTCATGATGAGGGCGACTGCAATACTAAAGACAAACGAACCTCGCATCATCGCGGTCCTAGCGAACCACTAGTGGATGGGGAGCCAAGTAACTGAGGATTGGCAGTTCGGTCGATCTCGTCACGCCGTGTCGAGTCTTGCGCCTCAGCAGGCAACGGCTTGAGCAATGGTGCCAATTTGTCGTTCGTTGGGAACATGTCGCCAACCCACTTCAAATACGGTGTTGGCTCGTCGGGCATGTCTTTCGTTTTTGCCAAAAGCTCTCGCGCGGGTTCTGCAAAGACAGTGTTCTCGTAATCTTTGAGTAGTTCCTCGCATTTCACTCGCGAAGCTCTGGCTTCCCCTTTGTTGAAGTAATATTGAGCTCGATTGTATTTGTACTCGGCGCGGCGATTGATCAGCTCCGTATACATTCGGTCGATCTCGTTTTTTTCTCGACGAGCTTCCTCTGGAAACTGGCGCATCTGTTTGATCAACTTCTCGGCATGATCCAAGGCTTCTTGCGAATAGTCAGGACCGCGATAGGATTCCAATGCTGCTTTGAGGCCTAAGAAGTGCGCATCGAATAAATGTCGAGAGTCAGGATAGGTCGTGATGAGGTCGCGATACGTATCCAACGCTTCGATCCACTTCTCATTTCTAAATGCATTGTTTGCAAGCTCCATCGTTACGTCATCCGCTAGCTTGCCGGTTGGACTATCAAGCCGTACTTTTTCCAGTACACGAACACCGTGTTTGGCCGTGTCGTTCCAAGGCCTTCGCTTATCGGTAAAGTTTACGTGATAGAATCGGTCAGGAAACTGAAGCCAGTAGTTGCCGATTTCCATGCGGCGTTTGTCGACTCGATCCTGGTATCTGTTTCGAGGATACTCCTTGAGCAGCTTGACGTATCGGTCCTCGGCTTTGTTGTAATCCTCCGAAAAGAAATAGCTTTCCCCTGCCCAGAACATTGCGTCTAACTCAAGATAGCTACTAACCCAATTCTTACCTGCCTTGTCAAACAGCTTACCGGCCTCATAGAACTTGTCCGCTCTAGGTTCTCCCGCCAGTGTAATCGCTTCCTCGTAGAGCTTCTTGCCTTCTTCAAAAGTCGATTTAGCGAGAGCCTCGTTCTTGGGCTTAGGCCCAATCCCGGGTATCGACTGTAGAAACTTTGGAAGGTCGCTCTTCTTTTGTTTATCCGCTCGAATACCTTCTGGACGGATGTAGTTCCCATCCTTGTCTTGATAACTCTCGATCGCACGTTTGGCTAAGTCGTACTCGTCGTCTTTCTTCGTCAATCCGAGCGTAGCGCAGCCGGAAGCACTCAGTGCCATCACGATCAAGAGAAACCTTGGTCCAAACTTTGGCGTGAGATAATCGGCAACGATTCGCAAACCTTGATTGGCGATCACGCAGTGAGTCTGGATTGTATTGGTCAACGTTTTAATTCCTCTAGGAAATCCATCAGTCGCAGTCGGCGATCCGAAAGGTGAGCAATGAATCGTTCCATTACTAACCGAACCTCACCCCTCGCGGCAAAGGGGACTATCGGAACTTGATCGGGTTGCTTTGCGGTCGTTGCTTCGCGGAAATAGTGAATGGTCTCTTCCTCGAGTCGCAACACATGGTGCTGCCCTGCAAGGCAATGTTCACACAAAACTCCGCCAGCATCTACGCCAAACAAAAAGCTCCTGTTCCTCCCGGACTCTACTGAATTACCGCACCCTGCGCAAAGCTCAAACGAAGGCAAATGACCGAGCACTCGCAGGAATTCCAACTCAAAGGCCAATACAATCTTTGCTGGATCCTCCATCTCATCCAGTTTGACAAGCGATCGGTCCATCGCTTCAAAAAGCGTTTCAATGGGGAGATGGTTCTCGGTAAAGGTGAAAACCAATTCGCCCAAGTAGTAACCGCAATAAAGCGCTAGCAGAGAACGCTGACCTGAACGAAAGCGGCGAATCAGCTTCGCTTCCGTCAAAAGATCGAGCGTATCATTGGACTTTGGGATGAACACAACATAAGACTTCGCTAGCAAATCCAACGATGTTTCGAATGGACTTTTTAGCCGTCGAGCACCTTTGGCTACCGCCGAGACCTTGCCATGCGTTCGCGTAAAGAGTGTCACGATGAGACTCGTCTCGCTCCACGCGACCGAGCGTATGACGATCGCTTCTGTCTTCTCTGTACTCATAACCGCTCAACGTTCATAGAGGACGGACCGATTACGAGATCTTCTTTTGCCAAAACAGTGCAGTCCCTTGCTCCGCGTCTAGCTGGTATCCTTCGAATCCAAACGCTGCATAAGCGGATTGTGCTACTTTGTTGCCGGAAAGTACTTCGAGAGTTATTTTGCAACAGCCGAGTTCTCTAGCAATCTCTTCAGCACGATTCATCAATAGCTTGGAAATACCGCGACCACGAAATGGTCCCGAGACGACGATATCGTGAAGATTGAGGAGTGGCTTGCAGGCAAACGTCGAGAATCCTTCAAAACTGATCAATAGCCCCGCTGGCTCCTCTTCGACGTAAGCCAGAATCGAATGACAATTTCCCAACTTACCTAACGCATCGAATAGATTGGCTTTGGTGTTTGGTAACAACCCTTGCCCGCCACCCATGAGATCCGTCGCATAGACCTGGAGCATGTCGATCAAATCCTGACCGTGCTTTGGATTCGTCCAATCGACATCGACAATCAAAACTGAGCTCATGTGCTACTCTACCAATCGAGGCTTTCCGCTCCAACCGAGTTTGTCGCGAAGCGCTTGATAGTCGTCGTGACCCGGCACACTGATCAACTGAAATGTAGAGTCCGCTCGCGAGATCCTGACGGTGACATCTCGCTCCAAGTGGCATACGACGCGACCATCCACCACAACACTGGCTGAGGGATGATCCACTCGCAACGCTAGCTCAAAGACTCTGTCTGCTGTATCGACCACAGGACGCATAGTCAATGTATGAGGGCTGATTGGGCAAATCACAAACGCTTGTAAATTGCGACGCAATATCGGACCGCCTGCGGACAAATTGTGGGCAGTCGATCCGATCGGTGTGCTAATGATCAACCCATCGCATGCGTACGTTGTGGCAAGTGTTGAGTCGATATACAAATCAATGTACATCATCGAATAAGGTGGTCCACCAAGTATGCTTGCTTCATTGAGCCCCATAATCGAATGCAACAATTCCGACTCTCGATACACTTCACAACGAAGCATCAAGTGATTTGTTACCGCAAAATCACCATTGGCTACATCAGCCCAAACGTTGACGAAGCGATCTGGTTGGATGGCAGCCAAGAACCCGAGTTTGCCTAGATTCACCCCTAGAACAGGTCGCTGTCTCGATCGCATTTGCCTGGCAGATTGTAATATGGAACCGTCACCGCCGAGCACCACGACCAAGTCAGCGTCGCAGGACTCTAAGTCGTATTTGAACTCTTTGTCGACAGCGATGATCTCTGCATGCTTTTCAATGCATTGCAATATCGTTGGCAGTTCGGAGTCAACACGCGGCCTATTCGGAGCGGCTAGCACAACAACCCTTGGACGCTCGCGACCATCCTGTTTCCAACGAGCAGAAGGGTGTCTACTCACTTTATTCATGCTCCAGCGTGGCTGGCATTAGAAAATCGTTCGCTCAGTGCCAGGCATGTTTTTACGACGCCCGCTGCATCCAATCCAAGATCCGACAGCAAATCATTTCGTTCACCGTGTTCGATGAATCGATCGGGAATCCCCAACGTTCGCAGAACACGTGTGTCCCAACCGTTGGCACAAGCGGTTTCCAAAACAGCAGACCCGAACCCGCCCATGAGCGTTCCCTCTTCTACCGTAACGACGAACCGGCACTCTTCAAAGACTCGTGTCAGCATATCGATGTCTAGCGGCTTGATGAATCGAGCATTGATGACAGCAACTTCGAGCCCCTCTTCCCTGAGTAGGTCTGCTGCCGTTATCGCCTGTTGCAGGGATGCCCCGCAAGCAATAATCGCGCCATCCGTTCCCCATCGGAGCGTTTCTGATTTTCCAAGTTCAATGCGTTGTGTTGGGCGTTCGAACGAAGGGGCGGTAGTCTTCGGATATCGGATCGAGGATGGACCGGGCAAGTTCAGTGAAAACTCTAGCATCGGTTCGACTTCGGTAGCATCTCCTGGAGCCATCATGACGATGTTCGGGAAGACTCGCATATAGCCAATATCAAACAAACCATGGTGTGTCGGACCATCTGGCCCCGTCAAACCTGCTCGATCGAGCATCATGGTGACAGGCAGGTTTTGCAACGCAACCTCTTGGAAAATCTGGTCATATGATCGTTGTAAGAACGTGGAGTAGATTGCCACAATCGGTCGTAGTCCGACTTTTGCATGCCCTGCCGCAAAGGCGACCGCATGTGATTCGCAAATTCCAACATCAAAGAATCGATCTGGAAAAGCATCGCGGACCGGTTCGAGTTTGTTACCTTGACACATGGCAGCCGTCATCACGGTAACCTTGTCATTCTTTTTCATTTGGCTCAGGATCGCGTCGCGAGCAAAGTTTGTAAAGGCTGGCTTCTCACCAGAGGTAACGATTTTGGGTGAGCCATCTTCATCTTCGAACGCTGGCGGTGTATGGAAATAGACCGGGTCCTTTTCGGCTGGTTTGTAGCCACGCCCCTTTTCGGTGACGACATGCAACAACGTCGGACCTTTCTGATCCTTGATCATCTCTAGATACTTGCGCATCAGATGAATATCGTGACCATCGATGGGGCCGATGTACCTAAAGCCGAACTCTTCGAAGAGCATTCCGCCGACCATTCCTGCCTTGACCCCTTCTTTGATTTGGGCCAACAGTTTTTCCGCGGGATCACCAAACAACGGCAGTTTGTTCAAGACCTTCACGACTTCGCTCTTCAGACCCGTGTAGAACGGGTTGGTGCGCAATCGATCTAGATAGTTGGCAACAGCTCCCACTCGCGGGCAGATGGACATCTTGTTGTCATTCAAGATCACAATCAAATCGGAGTTAAGCTCGCCTGCATTATTCATCGCTTCAAAAACGATGCCGGATGGGAATGCTCCATCACCGATGACCGCAACGCTTTTGCGCGAGGCCTGATCCATCAAGTCATCGCCGCTCTTGAGCCCCAACGCTGTCGATACGGAACAACCCGCGTGGCCAGTCATGAATAGATCGTAGTCACTTTCCACTGGATTCGGGTACCCCATCAATCCGCCTTTGGTTCGGATCGATTGAAACTCATGGTAACGACCGGTGATCAGTTTGTGAGGATAGATTTGGTGGCCAGTATCCCAGATCAATCGGTCTTTTCGGAAATCAAAAACACTATGCAATGCGAGACATAGCTCGACGACCCCGAGGTTGGATGCGAAGTGGGCAGTCCGAGTCGCGAGAAGATTGCAAAGCACATCGCGAATCTCGACACCTAACGATTCCAACTGCTCCACACTCATCGAATGGAGGGGGTCGGCGGACTCGAGTTTTGAAAGCATCTCATGCATAGGTCTAGTGACTCCTGTCGATAATATATCTCGCCAACTGTTGCAGCGGGGCTGCCTTCGAACCGTAAACCGAAAGAGCCTCCACGGCATGAGCGACAAACCGTTCGGCCATTTCTCTACTGGCGGCAATCCCGTGTATTGCGGGGTAGGTCAGTTTCCCTCGTTCCTGATCTTTTCCCGTTCGTTTTCCAGTGTTCTCCACGGAACTCTCGACGTCTAGTAGGTCGTCGGCAATTTGAAATGCAATTCCAATGGATTCTCCGTAACCGGCCAAGATTTCTTGATCTTTTGTTGTTCCGCCCGCCGCAACGACGCCAAGTTCGACCGACGCTCGAATCATCGCACCCGTCTTTCTCGCATGTATCGACTTCAATAACTCGGCATCCCCGCCATGTTTCTCCGCCCAAAGATCGTCCATTTGCCCTGCAACCATCCCCTCCGCACCTGCCGCTTGCGACAACAATCGACAAGCGTCGATTCGACGTTCCGAGGGTAGGTCCGCTCGAAGCAATGTTTCAAATGCCAAACACTGGAGGGCATCCCCCGCCAGAATAGCCGTCGCTTCATCGAATTGTATATGGCTCGTCGGTCTGCCGCGACGAAGATCATCGTCATCCATCGCCGGCAAATCATCATGAATCAACGAGTAACAATGGATCATCTCGAGAGAGATAGCAAAAGGTATTGCTTTTTGACGGGTACCGCCGAGCGTTTCACAGGCCAGCAAGCAAAGTACAGGTCTAAGCCTTTTCCCAGGCCCTAGCAGCGAGTAGCGGCATGCTTCCCGCAAGCGCTCTGGACACCGAGAGCCGAGCATGTCGATCGATCGATCCAACTCGATGTCGACTTCGCGGCAAAGTTGCTTCCAAAGATCCTGGAATGAGACTTGAGTCGGAGCAGTGGAAATGGTGCGAATTCCTGAGGTGTCATCTGTTGGAAGAGTTGTCCCCCATTTTATGGGAAAGCGGCAAAAAATTGTAGCCTCAAGTCCAGTGGGCAAAGCCACTATTCTCGCCGTTTGCCGCCGCCCTTTAGAATGGGGCGAAGTTCTTCTACAAAGTCCTGGATATCGCTAAATCGCCGATAGACGCTGGCGAATCGAACAAACGCCACTTGATCCAACTCCCGAAGGTATTCCATGCACAAATTGCCGATGTCCTCGCTGGAAACCTCTTTTTCATATTGATCCAGAATGTGCGCTTCTATTTCTGCCGCAAGTTTTTCAATCTGCTGCACATTGATCTTGCGCTTCCAACACGCAGCTTGAATTCCTCTCTCAATTTTCGCACGGCTAAAATCTTGATGGCTCCCATCGCGTTTCACGACTTGGAGAAGCCCCTCCACCCGTTCATAGGTGGTAAACCTCCGTCTGCAATGGTTGCAAAATCTCCGCCGACGAATCGCTTTCCCGTCCTCCACAATTCGAGAATCCCGAACGGCGTCGTTGTCGCTCGAACAATACGGACATTTCATGGGGTATGTCTATAAGCCTCGTAAATGGAATCGCAAAAAGCATCGCAAACGCGACCCAGTTTAACACAACTCAGCCTATTTTGGCATCAACAATCGATCGACGACACAAATAGGCAAGATGGGTCGAGGATACGGCGTACGTCATCTAGGCATAGCGTCATTGCCATGCGTCATGTGGCATATTTGGAACAACCGATGCTACCCATACGAGAATTTGGCAGCAGTGCTAGCAGTCTCTAAATCGTTCGTGAAGTCGTCAAAATCGACTAACCATCCGATTCAACACTCCAAATCCAGTCCAGCATGAAACAAAGACTTTTCACCAATTGGGTCCGAATGCTGTCTTCGGGCCTATTGGCATCCACGCTGTGTCTGGCTTATACCCCTGCATCCGCATTGGCGGACCCAACCCACCGATCGACCCCGATTGTTCAAGCGATCAAGAAAGCCGAACCAGCAGTCGTCAACATTCAAGGGAACAAAACCCTCACGAACACGGGGGCCAATGGAGTTGCTACACGACAAGAAGTCAACGGAATGGGAACTGGGGTCATCATCGACCGCCGCGGCTTGATCATTACAAACTACCACGTCGTGGACGCTGTCGAGAAGATCGAAGTCACACTGGCAGATGGAACGACGGCAATCGCCAAACTGATCAACTATGACCCTGAAACCGATCTTGCGATGATCAAGATCAATGTCGGTCGCGAACTACCTGTAATTCACATTGGACGAAGCGATGATCTGCTTCGTGGGGAAACCGTCGTCGCTATCGGTAATCCCTTCGGCTATCAAAACACGGTAACAGTTGGCATCATCAGCGCTCTTCACCGTGACATTCCAGTCAATGGATCTCAACAATACACGGACCTCATTCAAACGAACGCAGATATCAACCCGGGAAACTCGGGCGGCCCTTTGTTGAATATCGACGGAGAAGTCATCGGTATCAATGTGGCCGTCCGAGTGGGTGCGCAGGGAATTGGCTTTGCGATCCCCATCGATAACGCCTTGGAAGTCATGGCGGATCTCGTTGCTCAATACCGAACATCCGGTTCGCACGGACTGTTTTGCAATCGTATCCCAACAGAAAATGGCTTTCAGCTCATCGTTCAAGAGTTTCGAGGAAACGGAAACAAATCTGCGAGAGACATCCGGACAGGGGATGGGATTCGGACTGTCGCTGGACACTCCGTCGACAATCCATTGGAACTCGAACTTGCTTTGCTAGATGTGAGTGCTGGTGAAACGATTGACATCGAACTTGAGAGAAACGGCGAATCGCTCGTTCAAAGTGTTGTCTTGCAAAAGCCTACGATCGCTTCGGAAGAAAGCGAAATCCAACGAGCAGCCTGGGAGCGGCTCGGCGTTCGCGTTACCCCAGTCCCAGCTTCCTCCATTGCTGGGATATCGGATGACTACAAAGGTGGTCTCAAGATCACTGAGGTCCGACCTGGTAGTCTCGCTTCTCGAGAACACTTGAGCCCTGGCGATGTAATCGTCGGAGTCATGGATTGGCAAACTCCAACGCTCAAGACTCTGGCTTGGATTATGGCAAACAACAGCTTTCAAACAGCGTCGAGCGTCAAGTATTATTTGATTCGAAAGAGTCGCCCTCTGACGATCGCTGTCTCGCAAGATCGCAATCGACGATAATGTGACAGTGAATTGTCACTCAATCCGTCGTTTTGACCATTCGTGAAACTGTTTCCACGTCAACAACTGAATCTTCTGTGTCTTCAAGAATTCTTTCATCGCTGGATCGGTGAAGAGATCGCGATCTTGGTCTCGCCGCTTTGCACTATCGGTGATAGCACGCAACTCTTCATTGTCTTGTCCACAATGGATGATTAACTGAGTTACTCCCGGTCCAATCTTGGCGATCTCATCCAGGTAAAGTTGCTTGCGCTTTTCAGCATTATTCCCACCGTAAAATTGAAGCAAGCTGTCGAGTAAAGGCAACTTTTTTTCCGACAACTTCGCAATCGACTTCTGAAATTGAGATGTCAGCGCGGTATACTCTCTCCCAATCTCTGGCGGCAATCGACTGAAGAACAATATTGGCAGATTGTATTCCACTGCCAGATCGACATACACGTCAACGATGTCCGGACGGCATAGCACAGCCCCCATGTGTGTATCGAGATGACTTAATGGGACACCAAACTGCAACGCGCGATCTATCTGCGCCTTGAGCTCGATCTTGACTTCATCCGCCTTTGCATTTGCAGCAACTTGCCCTACGTTGTCCCACAAACAGCCTGTCGGATCGACAAGACTAGGTACGCGATCTCGCGATGCAACCGGACCCCATCGGTAGTTATCCCATTCCGAATTCAAGGTCAAGTGAACGCCGTAATCATACTGCGGATTCGCCTTGGCAAAGTTGGCAAACTCCTTGAACCACGGACACGGAACTATAATGCTCGCAGAGGTTACAATCCCACTCTCCAGCCCTGATTGTGTAGCGACGTTTACCGAATGTGACATACCGGCATCATCGGAATGAATGATCAAGTAACGAGTCGTGTCTTGGGAAAAGACAACACCTGAGCAGAAACATACCAGTGCTGAAAACCAAACCGAAAGTGCATTAGTAAAGGACATGATTTATTTACGAAGATTAGAAATGACTGTAACGTTGTCGATGCTATTGCTCAATTGAAATTCACCATCCTGAATCAATGCAGTCAGCGTCATACGTCGATCGAGTAGTCGTGTCGCTTGGTCCAAAGACTCTGCATCAATATTCAACACTTTCAGATTCTTTTGCTTGGTTAATGATGATACGTTCTTCGACCACCAAACGTCTGCGGAGTTTCCGCTATACGTAACGATAATGACTTCCTTCGAAAGTCCGCATGCTTTGCGAATGTCGGATTCTTCGGGTTGGCCCAGTTCGATCCATTGCTCTATGACTCCCGTTAAGTCTCGACGCCATAGATCGGGGTCTTGATCAGAGCTGATTCCACGTCCAAACTCCAGCCTCTCATGCGCGAAGATGGCAAACACAATCAATCTTGCCATCACCCGTCGGTCGGGTTCAGAAGGATGCTGGGCGATGACTAACGGGTGAGTCTCGTAATACTGACGATCGATATCCGTGATCGTCAGCTCTGCTTTGTAGATCGTCGATTTCGTTCCCATGGAACGCATCGTCCCTTTCGTTTATGCGTATGCTACTTTTGGGCGATACAGAACAAATGCCCTTCGCTACGTATAAACATCTCGCCATCGACAATCGCGGGCGTCGCATCGATTCCCTCGCCAAAACGGTTCGTAGCGACAATATTCAATTGATCGCTATCTTCTATTACGACGATGGTACCATCTCGATCTGTCAAGAAAACATACCCGCCAGCGGCCACGGGAGATGCGTAAGTGCTGCGCATTCCTTCAATGCGACTAGCTGCATAATGAACCTTTCCGGTTTTCGCGTCCACGCAAGTGAGTTGACCCGTTTTACCTTTGTAATAATACAATCGACCGTTCGATAGCAACGGAGATGCAACATCGGGCGTATCTTGTTTCATCGACCAAAGGACTTTCTTCGTACCAGCCAAGTTCCCTTCGCCGGTCATATCAAAAGCCCCCATGAAGGCCCCTCGAAAGCCGCTTCCCACAAACGCAATACCATCTTGAGAAACTGCCGATGCGCAAGGTCGCTCGGTTTGCCCGGAGCAATGCCAAAGCTCTTTCCCTGTCTTAAGATCGTATCCGCGAGCTGCAGTCTGACCATTCATGACGATCTGTGCTCGGCCGGTTGCGTCTTTTGCAATCAAGGGAGTTGCCCAGCAAGTCGGTTCATCGCGAGAAACTTCCCAAATGTTCTTTCCAGTCCGCTTGTCGAGTGCGAACAACTTGGAACTCGACTCATGATCCCAAGGGACAATCAACATGTCGCCCGTGAGGGTCGGCGAACTTCCTTCTCCGAAGTTGTTGCGAATCGCCATGTCACCGAAGTCTCTATTCCAAACCGGTTCCCCTCTCATGGTGTAGCAATACAGACCTTGCGAACCAAAGTGTGCATAAACAAACTCTCCATCCGTACATGGAGATGCTGATGCATAACCATTTGTCTCCTGAGTTAACGCATGAGGAGATGTTTCTACTGCCGTCTTTGACCAAAGTTCTTTACCGGTTGATCGATCAAAGCACAACACCTTGAACGCCAATGGTCCGCGCGTCGCGCCAGTCGGGGCAGCCGTGACGACAAACACTTGATTGTTCCAAATCACAGGAGAACCCGAACTGCGACCTGGAATCTCGACTTTCCATTTCACGTTTTCTGTTGCCCCGAACTTCGTAGGAGGCTTGGCTGCCACCGCGACACCATTGCCGTTCGCTCCACGCCAGTGCCCCCAGTTTTCCGCCATCACGGTAGTGTTGGTACAACAATAAACTAGTCCGCTTATTGCAATTGTCAGTATTCTGGCACGCATCTTGATTTGTTTTCCTTTTCTTGGGGCGCTCGCCCTCGTTGTATTCGAAATGGACTGCGAAATCTACTATCTTTGAAATTCTCTACCGATCTACTAGCGATCCAGCCATCGGGCGATGTTTTTTGTCACGAAATCTGCCGCATCTTGTTGAACGATATGGTCCGCTTCTGGAACTGTAACTAATGTCAAATCCTTCTCGATCCATTTCCAATTGTCGTTCAAGCCATCCGCCAAAAAGTAATTGTCCTTCAGGCCATGAATCATCAAGACTGTACACTTGACCTTCGGTCCATCGCCGGTCGGAGCTACGTAAGGTTCTCGCGGATAGTTGGCTTTGCAATAGTTCAACATCCCATCTACAGAGGATCGATACATCGCCTGACGATACGCGTCTTTTGCTGCCGGGTCCTTCACCCAATCCGGAAGCGATTCGGCTTTCACCTGCGATGCCGCCTCTGCGGACTGAAAGAGTCGAGCGTACTCATAGCCTTGTCATTCTGCGTCACTTGCGTTGACAAAGGTTTCGGTTGTGGAGGCTTAGCCTCGCGTATGCACTAAAATCGAGCAGCCGTACGAATCAACAATCGATCTCCTGCGATCGCCGGCGTTGCCCAATTGCTCTTCTCATCACGCTTTGCACGCCAGAGTTCGCTTCCGGTCTTCGCATCGAGCGAAACCAGATACGAGTCCGCTTCGTTGTCATTGACTAGATCGAGCCGGCCTTCGTGAAGAACTGGCGATGCAGCTGTCCCACATTCGAACCGGGTTTCGTGAACCGTCTTCTCCCAAAGCACTTTTCCCGATTGCAAATGGAGACAAAGGACGTGCTATGGATGAATCGAAGCAGGGGGCTGCGGGCGATCACCGCCGAAATAGAGCCCCTTCTTGGGTTCTTCCGATTTTCCCTTATTGATCACAGTCGTAAGAAAGACGCGATTCCCCGAGACGATCGGAGAAGACCACCCTCGCCCCGTAATGTCCGTTTTCCATTCGACGTTCTCCGTAGCAGACCACTTCTCAGGCAGCCCGCTTCCAACAGAAACCCACCGCGTCAGGACCACGAAACTGAGGCCAATCCGAACGAAAGATGGACGCGTTGCTCATCATTGTTACGAGTTGTTCGCATTCAATCCCAAGCTTTGATAGGCATTCACAGCCAACTGGTCGCAACGTTCGTTTTCCGCGTGGCCGCTGTGTCCTTTGACATGATGAAGCGAAATTTTGTGAATCGATTGAAGACGATCAAGCTCTTGCCACAGATCGACATTCTTGACTTCTGCAAATTTATTACCTTCTTTGCGTCGCCAGTTGTACTTTTTCCAATTTACCATCCACTCCTTGAGTCCTTTAAGAACATATTGGCTGTCCGCATAGAGTGCGACATGGCATGGGCGTGTTAGAATCTTGAGTCCCTCAATCACTGCCCGCAATTCCATTTGATTGTTCGTCGTCTCTGGCTCCGCCCCACACCCTTCTTTTTCTTTTTTGGACTGTATATCTCGCAATACGTAAGCCCACCCGCCAGGACCTGGGTTTCCACTACAAGCTCCATCCGTATAAAGCTGAACGTGGCGCAAAGCTGTCGACTCGTGCTGGGCGTTCATCCGTTCAACTTAATGCTCCAAAATCGTGATCTGAAAACTGCTAATCCATGATAACTTCGCGCAGATTCCGGGACACACAAGTCTATCATGACCTATTCGTAAAAAGAAGGGAACTGTCGCAAGATGTGGGTCGAAAAATCCTGGAACCAACATTCGGTTCCCTGCATGTTCGACAAATATTATTCGACAGCCTAAACACAATCATGAGAAGGTCATGCCATCCCGTGTCGAAAATTGGGTTTGTGCCGGATAAGATGCAATGCAAGAACTGTTATAGTAATATAGGCTCACACCCGCCTTGAATCCTCTCCGATAACTTGAAAATCAGATCGCGATGTTCCCAACCTATCATCGAAACCAATTCGTCTCGCTGGCTTCTCTCTTGGCGGCGTTGGCTCTCGCCCTATCGATCCCAGCAATAGCGAACGCCGAGGAATGGCAAGGTCGAAACAGGATTGATTTTCAGATCCAAGGGCGCAAAGCATTTTTGATCGAGCCCACCCATCCGGCATTGGGTAAGCCATGGATTTGGCGAACCGAATTTTTCGGTCATGAACCTCAAGCCGATATCGCATTGCTAGATAAAGGTTTCTTCCTCGCGTACGTGGACATGATGAATCTGTACGGAAGCCCATTGGCGATGAGCATCATGGACGAAATGTATTCGACCGCGATCGGCAAGCATTCGCTATCCGAAAAAGTAGTCCTCGAAGGATTCAGCCGAGGTGGACTCTTTGCGTTGAACTGGGCCGCGAGAAACCCTACCAAAGTTGTATGCATTTACAATGATGCTCCTGTTTGCGACTTTACGAGTTGGCCCGGCGGTAAAGGTCGAGGCAAAGGCTCACCGGCCGACTGGGAGCGTCTCAAAAAAGTCTATGGGCTGCGCGATGAAGAGGCCGCCAGCAGCCCATGGAATCCGATCAACCAAATCGAAACTATCGCAAAGGCCAAAATACCGCTGTTACATGTCTGCGGAGCGACCGACGACGTGGTTCCTGTTGCCGAGAACTCACTGATTGTGCAGAAGCAAATGGTTGCACACGGGGGCTCCTTCACTCTCATCTCCAAACCCAACTGCAACCATCATCCGCATAGTATGAAAGATCCAACGCGCATCGTGAACTTCATTTTGACCCATACTTGGCATGCAGATCAAGTTACCGAAGCACTTACACCGTTCGGATATGACTACTTTCAATTGCGCGGTGGACTGCATCGGAGTTTTGTCAAATTCCAAAACGAGAAAGTGGGGCGTGTCGCGTTTCTTGGTGGTTCGATCACTCAGTCCAAAGGTTGGCGTGACTTGGTTTGCGAGGATTTGCAGAAGCGTTTTCCCGAAACCAAATTTGACTTTATCGCTGCAGGGATAGCTTCACTCGGGTCCACCCCTGGCGCTTTTCGATTTCAACGCGACGTTTTGGCGAATGGGCCCGTAGACTTATTATTCGAAGAGGCAGCCGTCAATGATGATACGAATGGCTTCTCGGATGTCGAACAAATTCGCGGTATGGAAGGAATCGTTAGACATGCACTGCGATCCAATCCGAGGATGGACGTGGTTTTGTTGCACTTTGTGGACCCGGGAAAAATGGAAGAGATTCGCGCGGGAAAAACTCCTGCGGTGATCGCCAATCATGAGAAAGTAGCGGATCGCTATGGAATTCCCTCCATCGATCTTGCTCGCGAAGTTACCGATCGAATCGATGCCGGTGAGTTCACATGGGAGAAAGACTTTAAGGGGTTACACCCGGCGCCATTCGGACACGAACTTTACGCACGCTCGATCGGCCGACTGCTAAACCATGCTTGGAAAGAGGTTCCTACCAACGTGAATGTCCCCGCACGCGAACTTCCTGTGCCAGTGGATTCCGCGAGCTACTTTTTTGGACGACTGGTTGGAGCTGCAGAAGCGACTGACTCGGGGAAAGCCAAGCTAGTAAAGGGTTGGAGTCTTGCCAATCCGTGGACTCCGAACGACAAAGCCGGCACTCGGCCTGGTTTCGTTCAGTGCCCGGCACTAATCGCTGAGGAAGCGGGTGCTACGATGCAATACTCCTTTGCGGGAACAGGCATCGGTCTCTTTATTGCAGCTGGTCCCGATACCGGCAACATCGAGTATCGTATTGATCAAGGGGAATGGAAGACGCAAGAGCTTTTCACCCAGTGGAGTTCAGGGCTCCATCTCCCATGGGCAAAGATGCTTGCCTCGGAGCTCCAGGACGGAGAGCATCAACTCGAGTTGCGAGTGAGCCCAACGTCTGACAATCGTAGCAAGGGAAATGCGATTCGGATCATCCACTTTCTGGTGAATGATCCAGAATAGGCTGTTCTCTATGCAATCGAGTATGCTGAACATCTATGCAGCGGGTGGAGTCTCGAAGCTGATGTTGCGATAGATTTCCGCGAGAGGAATCGCAACCTGAATCGACTCGAAGAGTGCAGATTCCTCCAGTTGCTGCGTTTCCCGTAACAGCCATCTGTCGTCCGCTTGACGAACATAGCATTCGACATTGGCTCGATCTTGAGAGATCATGACGTATTCTTGGAGGGAATCAATCTGACGATACCTTTGAAACTTGCTGCCCCTGTCATAGGACTCCGTCGAATCAGACAGGACTTCGAAAAGGACCAAAGGGTTCGTCAGCGTGTCGAATTCATCATCTTCGAACTCCGCCTTGCCACAAACCACAACGGCATCCGGATACGTGTACAGGCCTGACATGGAGCACTTCACTCGCATATCGCTAGGGTAAACTTCGCAGGGACGATTCTTCAGCGAGTTGCGAACTTCGCCGATTAGGTTTGCAACAATAAGATTATGTTCGCGGCTTGCGCCGGCCATCGCAAACATTTCGCCTTGGAAGTACTGGCTTTTGAATTCAGCACGGCGTTCGATAGCTAGATATTGTTGAGGTGTCAAATAAGGCTTCGGGACATTTGCCATGAGCGATCACAAGTTGAAAATAGAGGATATCGAAAACTGATCGTAATAGAACGGGTCTGAGCCGCTGTGCCATGCGTTTCGCTCTTCCGCGAACAGTTCATCGTATCAAATTGCCGCAGAGTAGAGTTCCATAAAGTCCGTTTTCGAAAGAGAGCGAGGGTTGAAGCTCGCGGTCCATTGCTTCGCGGCCATGTCTGCAAGTTTTTCAATAAAGGAAGCTGATTCTTGATGAGGCGGCCAACCGTTTAATGTACGGAGATTCGTTGATAAACCCGCTTGTGTTAACCAATTAGTAACGAGCTCGGAGAGAATGGTCGAGGCATCTGAGTGTGTGTTTGCTGCCATGGAACAGCTCCGTACCAATCGAGCATATCGATCTCCTACAACCTGCGCGTTGAAACGAATGACATGGGGCATCATCAGTCCGACGGCTTGTCCATGCGGTGTTCCCAGATATGCAGTCAAAGGGTTTGCTAATGCATGAGCCGCTCCAAGCATAGAGGCCTCAATGGCCATTCCTGCAAAGCATGCACCGAGCTGCATTTCGGATCGCCCCTGAAGGTCGTTGGGGTTCTGAAGAACTGCGGGGAAGCCGACGATCAGGCGCTCCCACGCTTCCAAAGAAAAGCATTCCGACATCGGAGTCCGCTTATTGCACACGTACGTTTCCAACGCATGTGTGATCGCATCAATACCCGTCAACGACGTCACGCGGTTCGGTTGCGTTACAGTAAGTTCAGGATCTAGGACCGCCACCATGCACGCTGCGCCCGGATCTCCGCAGGCCATTTTAACGTGTGTGTCAGCATCGCTGATGAGCGCGAATGACTGCGTTTCGCTTCCTGTGCCGGAAGTCGTTGGAACAGCGATCATGGGCAACATGGGACCCGTCGCTTTTCCAATCCCCCAATAATCTTGCATGCGACCGCCACATGAATAAAGGAAATTAATTCCTTTGGCGCAATCCATGCTCGATCCCCCACCGAGACCAACGATCAGATCAGGCTTAAACTTTTGCGCTGCAATCAAACCCAGATTCACGTTGTTGGTGTTTGGGTTTTCTGCAAACTCATGAAACCCCTCGACAATCAATTGGAATTGTTCCAGGCTTCTTTTGCCGCGTTCAAAGAGACCCGCGTTCACGACTCCTTGGTCACTGACGACCAGTATCTTCCTGGCTCCAAGTTCGCGGGCTAATTCCCCCAATCGCTGAACGGAGCCTGCACCGAAAACGATTCGCGGCCTGAGCCTAAAGTCAAATTCCTGCATACAATATTGTGATTCGAGTATTCATCCTTAGTTCTTTGCTGTTCCATTGTCGTCTTATGGCCATTGCCTTTCCATGGCAATTGTCCTGCCGCAGCAATGGCCGCCCCGCCGAGGCAATAGCACCCTGCTGCGGCAAAGGAGCCGTCTGGAGCAAAGTCCATAAGGCTATCTCCATCGATCCTCCGTCCCAAGTAGCCAGTACCATTTTCCTGTTTTTAGCCAATGCTAGCACTTCTAAGCAATCGCGAGGTTAATTGCAGGGGTTGAAGCTGCGGCAGGTAAACTTTCGCGGACCGCTACAGTTTACCAGATCGGAATGTTTCTGGTTGTAATAGTCATGATGTCGGCCTGCCTAATTATGAATTCTTGGCGTCAGCTCTACCGATACCCTTGTTGAGTACCAGTTCATGGAAGAACAAACGGTTCCTACTTTGGCGGGAAGGACCCTGACTGTTCGGCCGTGAACACTGTCGGAGATTGGCCCAGGTTTGGCCGTTTCCAGAGCCAGCGTTCCATTCGTTCAGGATAGGAGTTCCAGAACTATGAAAATAAGCAAATTCGCGCTCACAGCAATGATTGCAAGCGCATGCTTAGGGGGAACGGCCTTCGGTCAAAGCAACCGAACTGCTCCCCGCTATTACCCAGCGTCTTATTACAGCTACCAGGACGGAGCGAGCACACAAGCTCCAGCTCCTATCACTTCTGCGAGCGACTCGACGACAGGAACTACTGCGTCGGTTAGCTGCGATAATACTCCAGCCTGCGATGTGGCAGCGATTTGCGATGGCAAATCGAGTTGCGACAGCTTGGGCTGTGGTTCCACTTCGGTGGGATGTGGTCTTGGTGCAGGCGGTCTGTTCGGAGATTGTTGCCTTGGCGACCCATGGAAATTGTTTCCATGCCCAGTCGCTGGCTTCAACATCGGCGGTTGGACTAGTGTTGGATATCATTCCGCACGAAACCCAAACAGCTTCAACACCTATGACAGCCGAGTTCAGTTAGGCCAGCAATGGCTTTTTGCCGAAAAGATTGCAGATGGTAGCGAAGGGTTGGGCCTCGGTGGACGTATCGATTACGTCTACGGTACAGACGCTCCTGACACCCAAGCTTTCGGTACACCAGGATTCTGGGATACCGGTTGGGATAACGGAACGCAGTACGGCCATGCGATCCCACAATTGTACGGTGAAGTGGCATCGGGTGACTTAAGCGTAAAGCTTGGCCACTTCTTCACGATCGTTGGAAACGAAGTTGTTCAGTCTACTGGCAACTTCTTCTACAGCCGTCAGTTCACATTCTACAATGCTGAACCATTCACTCACTCAGGTGCATTGGCAACCTACAATTTGGATGATGAGACCCAATTGTATGCTGGCTATGTTATGGGCTGGGACAGTGCGTTCGATGACAACGGCGATACCTACCTAAGTGGCTTCAAGCGTAAGCTAAGCGACGATGTGTCCTTCCTGTACACATCGGCATTGGGCCGGTTCGGCGATCGTACTGCAGCTCGTGAGCGAGGGGGCGTACACAGCGCTATCCTCACGGCGAACTTGACCGATAACCTAACGTTCATCAACCAATCCGACGTTCTCTTTTCACGAGATCTCACCGGTGCTGCTCAACGTAATACGTTTGGCAACATCTCCTATCTGTTGTACAAGGTAAACGATTGCGTTTCCTTGGGGCAACGATTCGAGTGGTTCAACTACGGTGGCGCAGGTTTCGGCGGTGCCGAGAACAACGACTTGTACAACTACACCTTGGGTGTCAACTACAAGCAAAGTGCAAACTTGATGTTCCGACCTGAAGTTCGTTGGGTTTGGGACAAAGATCGATTCGGATTCAACGAAGATAACGCTGGCAGCCAAGCTGCTTTCGGCGGCGACATGGTCTTCACGTTTTAATGAAAGCCGATCGACTTCAATCAATTATAAACACCTCGCTGCCCGGCGAGGTGTTTTTGTTTGCGCACAGTAGATGTCGATGTTAGATTTCTGTTCCGTATCAGCCAAGTATCTCCGTACGCACCCTGTCTCGCTCACGATCAATCTGCTCCGGAGTTGCTCCGAGATCGCGTAACAAGTATTCCGCCAATGCCATCGCCACCTCGCTCTCCCCTGAAAAGACGGTATTGGCTCCCGATTTTAACAACGATGCTCGTTCTCGCAACGATGCAGCTCGAACGATCACCTTGATTTCAGGATTCAATAGTCGAGCGACGCGAATCACCTCTTCTGCTCCACGTATCGCCGAAGCGCCGAGTATCAAACTCGAACTGGTCTCGATCCCAGCCATTTTGAGCGTATCTGCATGTGTTGCGTCCCCCAACGTGACCGGAAAGCCTGCTTGCCGTACGGATTCGAGTGTCGCATGATTCATTTCAATGATCGAGGGCTGAACTCCATTTTCGGATAGCAATCTTGCGACCGTCTTGCCAACTGGACCATAGCCCACGATAACCGCGCGATGCAATTCATCCGCATACACGGTATCCGTTGGGTTATTCAGTTTTACCCTTCTGCTAAAGGGTTCGCGCATAACCAACAACGGTTGGAGCATCGTTGATCGCTTGGCGACTCCTACCATCGGGTCGACGAACTGTTGCAAGATCGGTGAGATCGATATCGATGCGATCGATACGGCTACCAAGACCTGCATCACTTCGGCTGGAATCAATTGAATCTCCTGAGCGAGACTGGAGATGATAAAAGAGAACTCGCCAATCTGTGCCAATGAAAAAGCCACCCGCAAACTAAGCTCGAGTGGATAGCCTAACGCTAGCGACAGAGTCATGCACACGAATGGCGTAATCAACATAACTATTCCAAGCGTCGCCAATAGCTTGCCACGCGATTCTACGAGCACGTTTGGATCAAGCAACATTCCAATCGAGACAAAGAAAAGGACTGCGAATGCATCTCGCATCGGAAGAGCTTCCGTAGCTGCACGCACTGCGAAATCAGATTGCCCTACCACAACTCCCGCCATGAACGCTCCTAATGCAACGGATACACCGAACAATTCCGACGAGCCGATAGCAATCCCGAGTACAATCACCAACACCGTAAGCGTGAACAACTCGCGTGAATGGGTTGCAGCAACATGCTTGAGGATAGTTGGAATGGCTCGACCTCCAATGACTACAATGGCAGCAATAGCAATGGCAATCTTCAGTACCGTCATCGCAATAGCACCTCCGATCTCGGGCGCGGTTAACTGCTGCTCACCACCCATCGACGGCAGCAGCACCAACACAAGCACCGCTAGTACGTCTTGCACGATGAGCCATCCGATGGCCACGCTTCCTATCAACGATTGAACCTCGTTCGCGTCCGCCAATACTCGCATCACGACGACCGTGCTCGCAAATGCGATCGAAATCCCAAAAACAACGGAGGCTGAAAATGACCAGCCAAAGAAGTTGGCTGCAACCAATCCCGCCAAAAACGAAATGAAACATTGAACCGATGCGCCCGGTATGGCGACTCGTTTTACGCGTGACAATTCCCCTAGATCAAAATGCAGCCCCACACCAAACATCAAGAGAATGACGCCAAGCTCAGCTAATTGCTTTGCAATTTCCGAGTTCGCAACAAAACCAGGCGAGTTTGGGCCGACGACAATTCCTGCCAATAAGTAACCAACGATCGGAGACAATCCTAGGCGATGCGTTACGTACCCCAAAACCAACGCTGCACCCAATCCGCCACCTAGCGTTATCAACAACTCCATATCGTGC
This sequence comes from Pirellula sp., assembly GCA_021300155.1. Lineage (GTDB taxonomy): Bacteria > Planctomycetota > Planctomycetia > Pirellulales > Pirellulaceae > JBKCUI01. The sequence goes on along the minus strand of JAJTID010000017.1, from coordinate 112,635 downwards.
ATGTTTTCGTTCCTTTCTTCATCGCTGGGATTCGCTCCCTCCCGTAATCTCATTTTTTCGTCGAATCTATCGAGTTGCAGAGTTTGGCGTAACCCGAAACAACAAGCATTGAGCTGGCTATCCAAACAAACATTCAATCCTGTTGCCCTTGCCCTTCCTTTTGGGCGAATTCCAAGCCACAATGGAACTTCACACCAAAAATGCCCCTGTATCCGTTTTTCCCTCCTGGAGCTTTCCGCATGACTCAGCAGACCCGCCGCAGTTTTCTAACTACCACCGCAGTTGCAACCGCTGCAGCCACCACCACTCCTTACTTTACGACATCTTCTTCCGCACAAGACAAGACGACCTCCGCGAACGATAAGTTCAAAATCGGTTGCATCGGTACCGGTAGCATGGGGACCGGCGATGCTCATGGGCATGCAAACTTCGGAGATATCGTCGCTGTCTGCGATGTCGACTTCGACCATATGTATCGAGCCAAGTACGATCCAAAAATTGGTAAGGGGAAAGCGGCAGCCTATCGCGATTACCGAAAAGTACTCGATCGAAAAGACATCGATGTTGTAAGCATCGTGACCCCAGACCATTGGCATACCAAGATTGCTGTCGAAGCACTTCAAGCTGGCAAGCATGTCTTCTGCCAAAAACCACTGACACTCACGTTAGAAGAGAACCTCCTCATCCGCGCGGCTTGCAAAGCCAATCCGAAACTCGTGTTCGTCGTAGGTACACAACAACGTTCGGATAAAGGTCGCTTCATGCGTGCGGTGAACATGGCACAGAAGGGGCTCCTCGGAGATCTCAAGAAGATCACTTGCGGCATCAATGGTGGAGACGTTGGCGGTCCGTTCAATACCAGCACGCCTCCAGAGAACCTTGACTGGAACATGTGGCAAGGCCAAACGCAGCCTGTCGATTTCATCAAAGAACGATGCCATTACCAATTCCGTTGGTGGTACGAATACTCGGGTGGCAAGTTCACCGATTGGGGCGCTCACCACATCGACATTGCACTTTGGGCTGCCGGATTGACCGAACAAGGAACAGGCCCGGTCGAAGTCGACGGTACTGATGCCAAACACCCAGTGGAATACAAGGACGGCAACCCAACCGTCAACAACCACTATAACACTTCGCATGACTTCAACGTCATTCATCGATTGGCAAACGGCCTCGAAATCCATGTTACCAGCCGTGGCGACAATGGACTTTTGATTGAAGGTACCAAGGGGAAGATCTTTGTGAACCGTGGCAAGATCACGGGCGAACCGATCGAGCAAAATTGGGATAAAGACGTTTACACCGACGCGGAAGTCATGGCGCTCTATAAGAACAAAAAGTTCGAAGGTCACAAAGAGAACTTCTACACTTGCGTTCGTGAAGGTGGACTCCCCGTTTCGGACGTCTACTCCCACCTTCAAACGATGAACATGTGCCACTTGTCAGCCATCGCAGCCCGATTGAATCGAAAGATCAAATGGGATCCGAAGACGGAACAAATCGTTGGCGATGCACAAGCGGCAGCAATGCAATCGCGAACACGCCGCGCCGGCTTCGAAATTCCAAAGCTCGGTTAGTATCCTCGGCTTGGCTAATCGTAGAACAGGCTGCTAGCGTGTTCCCTGCTACTTCACGAGCACAGGCGGCCTTGCCTGTGCTCTTCTCAAAACTCCCACCAACCATTTATGCAATCTCTTCGACCGGTATCGATCCAACGGCACTTTACGAAAACAACTCCTGGTAGCGTACTGTACCGCTGCGGCGATACCGTCGTTCTATGCACGGCGAGCCTAGAAGATCGTGTGCCGGATTGGATGGTCGGCCGCGGAAAAGGTTGGATCACGGCGGAGTACAATATGCTACCGGGAAGCACTTCTCCTCGTAAATCGCGAGAGAGGTCCGGAAAGGTAGACGGACGTACGACCGAGATTCAGCGCTTGATCGGCAGATCCTTTCGAGCCGTTGCCGATTTGTCTAAACTCGGTGAACGTTCGCTCACAATCGATTGCGATGTACTTCAAGCGGACGGTGGAACGCGAACGGCTGCAATCACGGGTGGCTTTATTGCTCTCGTCGATGCAGTCAACACCGTATTCCAAGACGCAACATCGGATGCCTATCCTCTGCGTGCCAGCGTTGCAGCCATCAGTGTAGGCATTGTCGATGGAGCGCCGACATTAGACCTAGACTATGCTCGCGATGTGAAAGCAGATGTCGATATGAATGTTGTGATGACCGGCGGAGGTCGATTCATCGAACTCCAAGGGACCGGCGAAGAAGCTACCTTTGACGACGCGGAACTTGCTTCTTTGATTCAGCTTGCCAAGCAAGGGATCCGAGACCTTACTCAAATTCAAAAAGAGACTCTCGGCGCGGGTTGGAAGTTTTCCTAGCCCGTTGCCGAGCCAGAATACCAATCCTGCCAACTATGACCAACCCATCCGTATTTCGTGTTGTCCTTTCGTTCGTTTACGCAGCCATTGGTTTCACACCATGTGCGAGTGTTACATTTGCTGCAGAGAAGCTCGAGTTCAATCGGGACATTCGGCCAATACTCTCGGACAATTGTTTCTACTGTCATGGTCCTGACAAGAATCATCGCGAAGCGGATCTACGATTAGACGTTCGCGAAGAAGCGATCCATCTCAAGGCGATCGTTCCCTCTAAGCCCGCGGAAAGCAAGCTGCTCGATCGAATCTTGTCGAAGGATGCATCCGAAGTGATGCCACCTCCCGAGTCTCACAAGAAACTTACCGACCAACAAAAGGAAACACTCCGGCTATGGATCGAACAAGGTGCCGAGTACCAATTGCATTGGTCCTATGAAAAACCTATCAAGGCGTCGATTCCAGCCGGCAAGAACGCCATCGATACGCTCGTTCAAAGTCGCCTTGAAAAAATCGGCCTCAAACCGTCCGCTCCGGCGGATCGAAGGGTCTTGATCCGCCGCCTCTATGCAGACCTTATTGGTTTGCCCCCAACGCCTGAGCAAGTTGCAGCGTTTGTGAACGATACGTCTGCAAACGCATATGACAAGCTCGTCGAGCAGTTGCTGCAGAACCCGCATTACGGCGAGCGAATGGCCATCGGATGGTTGGATGTCGTACGATTTGCAGACACCATTGGTTATCACAGTGACAATCCTCGCAATGTCTGGCCTTATCGAGACTGGGTGATCCAATCCTTCAATGAGAACAAGCCCTTCGACCGATTTACGATCGAGCAGATCGCCGGTGATTTGCTTCCTGACAAGAATCAGTCGACTCTCATCGGATCAGCCTTCAATCGATTGTTGCTAAGCACCGAAGAAGGCGGCGCCCAACCAAAAGATTACGAACAACGCATGCTTACCGATCGAGTACGAGCGGTAGGAGCCGCGTGGCTTGGACAAACCACTGGCTGCGCCCAATGCCATGATCATAAGTTTGATCCGTTCACTATGCGGGACTTTTATGCTCTCGGCGCATTCTTCGCCGATATCCAAGAGCCGATTATTGGCAAACGCGAAGACGGAATGGCGATCAAAACTCCGGACCAAGAGAAAAGTCTGGCTGATTTGGAAGCTTCGCTTGCCAAGGCTCAGAAAGAATACGACGCGATTCGAAAGCAACTCGAATCCGCACAACAACAGTGGGAATCGGACATCGCTCGTTACTCGATCACACTCCCCGAACTCAAAGAAGATTCCAAGGCCAGCAAAGAAGCCAAAGACAGAGCCAAGAACGTCTCCAAGGCATTAGAAAAATCCGCTAAGGATCGCAAAAAGAATGAGACCGATACCATCCGAGACTATTTCTTGTCGCAAGGGACCACTTTATTCCAAGAGCAACGTGACGCACTCGCAAAAGCGCAATCGGCAAAGGACTCTCTCTACAATGCTCTTCCAAAATGCTTGGTCAGCACAAGCACAAAAGACAAACGCACAGTAAGGATTCTTCCGCGCGGAGACTGGATGGATGAAAGCGGCGAAGTGATGAAACCAGCACTGCCTCAGTACTTGGTTCAATCGAAAATGCAGTCTTCGAGCGGTGAAACAGAATTGACGCGACACGACTTAGCACGATGGATTGTCTCTCGCGACAATCCTCTCACCAGTCGTACCGTGATGAACCGACTTTGGAAACAGTTCTTCGGAATGGGGCTGAGCAAAGTACTCGACGATCTCGGTGCACAAGGTGAACCTCCTGTTAATCCGGAACTGCTCGATTGGCTCGCTTGTGAGTTTATGGATAGCGGATGGGATATGAAACACATGGTGCGTGTGATTGTAACAAGCGCCACGTATCAACAGAGTTCTGTTGCATCGCCAGAAGCTTTGGCGGCCGATCCGTACAATCGAGAACTGGCTCGCCAAAGCACTTATCGATTAGAAGCAGAGCTTGTGCGTGACAATGCCCTCGCGATCTCTGGCTTGTTGGTCGCAAAGGTGGGTGGCCCCAGCGCGAAGCCGTATCAACCAGAAGACTACTGGGACAATCTTAATTTTCCACGCCGGACATATCCCGCCGATGCTGGAGAATCGCAGTATCGACGAGGTCTATACACGTGGTGGCAACGCAGCTTCTTGCATCCCAGCATGCTCGCCTTTGATGCACCAACACGCGAAGAGTGCTGTGCTGAACGCAATCGCTCGAATATCCCTCAGCAAGCCCTCGTCCTGTTGAATGATCCAACGTATGTGGAAGCTGCCCGTGTCTTTGCAGCAAATGTACTACGTGAAAAATCGGGTAGCGATGATGAGTTGCTGCGTCGCGCATGGCAACGTGCTTTACAACGTGAGCCGACGACTAGCGAATTCGCGACCATTCAGAAACTCTTGATCGATCGTCGAGCCGCTTACCGCGACGACCCGAAATCCGCTGCTCAATTGCTCAAGGTCGGAATTGCACCGATTCTTGAGGGAATCGAACTCACAGAACTGGCAGCTTGGACGCACGTAACTCGCGTCTTGCTCAATTTACATGAGACGATAACGAGATCTTAAGCAAAGCATCCCATCGGCACGATCATGCAATTCGCAACCCAATCGACCCAAGCCATGAATAGACAATCGTTCCTGCGACGATCGTCCAGCGTTCTCGGATCCATTGCTTTTGCGTGGTTGGCTCAACCGTCTCTCGGGGTTCGAACTTTGGAGGATCGCACGCGGGGTGTGCTACGGTCACTTCCCTACGCCCCGAAAGCGAAGCGAGTTATTTGGTTGACGATGGCAGGCGGCCCATCGCAATTAGAGCTCTTTGATTACAAACCGAAGCTTGCGTCGATGGATGGCAAACCGATGCCAGAATCCTTCACGCGTGGACAACAACTAGCACAACTCCAGGGACAAGCTCTTGTTTGCCAGGGACCGCAATTTCGATTCCAGCGCTTTGGCAAAAATCAGACAGAACTATCGGAGCTGCTGCCTCACATTGGATCCATGGTGGACGAGATTTGTATCGTCAAATCCATGACGACCGAAGCCATCAATCATGATCCAGCTCACATGTTCATGAATACAGGCTCTCAGATTGCAGGACGTCCGAGTATGGGTTCGTGGCTCACGTATGGACTGGGGGCAGAAACGGAAGATTTGCCTGGTTTCGTGGTCATGATCTCGACAGGCGAGGGACGCACGCCGCAACCGATTGCGGCTCGTCAATGGAACAATGGTTTCTTGCCGTCCAAGCATCAAGGTGTATTGCTGCGAAGCAAAGGAGATCCGGTCCTTTATCTTCAGAGTCCACCTGGTATCAGTACAGAAATCCAGTCTCGCGATGTGGAAGCGATTGCCTCGCTCAATCGCTTCCATGACATGACCGCTCGCGACCCAGAGATTGCCACGCGTATCGCCCAATACGAAATGGCATTTCAAATGCAGACCAGCGTACCCGACTTGGTGGATATTCGAAACGAATCATCGAAGACACTTGAGTCGTATGGTTGTCAGCCAGGAGACGGTTCCTTTGCTTCGAATTGTTTATTAGCTCGACGCCTTGCGGAACGGGGGACTCGATTCATCCAGTTGTATCATCGCGACTGGGATCATCACAGTTTGTTGCGAGAAGAGTTGCCTCTGCGAGCTAAAGAAGTAGACCGCGCTTGTGCCGCACTCATTACGGATCTCAAACAACGTGGAATGCTCGACGATACATTGGTTGTTTGGGCGGGAGAGTTCGGCCGAACGCCGATGAAGCAATCGAACAAAGGTCCTGCAGGCCGCGATCATCACAACAAAGCGATGTCCATTTGGCTTGCTGGTGCAGGAGTGCGGCCCGGTTTTGTCTATGGGGCAACGGATGAACTCGGATATGCAGCCAACGAGAACGTGATGACGGTTCACGATTTACATGCCACGATGTTGTATTTGCTCGGAATCGAGCACACCTCCTTTAGTTACAAATTCCAAGGGCTCGATGCTCGATTAACGGGTGTCGAAGCAGCGCGTATTGTGAAAGATATCTTACTATGACCATGACTCCCGATGATTTGCAGGCGAGAAGACTTTTCCTCGGTCGTACTTCGCAGGGGCTCGGGGCGGTCGCGTTGGCATCGTTGATTCAGTCAACGGGTTCGATCCAAACAGCGAGCGCGGCTCCTCCGCGTGGCGTCTTGGAGAAGCTCACTCTGCCTCAACGAGCGAAACGTGTGATCTGGTTGTCGATGGCGGGTGGACCTTCGCAACTCGAAACGTTTGACCCGAAACCAAAACTAACCGAGATGCATGACCAACCCATGCCCGAGTCGATGACCAAAGGGCAACAGTTGGCGCAATTGCAGGGCCAGAAGCTCAAGTGCTTTGCACCTCAACATCCGTTCTCCAAGTTTGGAAAGAACGGTACCGAGATTTGTTCGCTTTTCCCACACATCGGTTCAGTAATCGATGATATCTGCCTAGTTCGGTCGATGACGACAGACGCCATCAATCATGATCCCGCCCACATGTTCATGAACACAGGCTCGCAGATCGCAGGTCGCCCGAGTATGGGTGCATGGGTTACGTATGGGCTCGGTTCAGAGGCCGAAGATTTGCCTGGTTTTGTTGTTCTGACATCACTAGGAAAGGGTGGGCAAAATCAACCGATCGCCGGGCGGCAATGGAGCAGTGGCTTTTTGCCGTCGAAGTATCAAGGAGTCCAATTGAGGTCCAAAGGGGATTCGGTTCTCTACTTGAACAATCCCCCCGGCATCGTTCAGGACCGACAACAAGGGGACGTCGCGGCAATCAATGCTCTGAACCAACACTACGAATCGACCGTCCATGATCCTGAGATCGCGACACGAATCGCGCAATACGAAATGGCATTCCGATTGCAGTCCAGCGTCCCCGAGCTCATGGATATGCGAAACGAAGATGCAAAGATGCTGGAATTGTATGGTTGTACGCCAGGCGATGGATCGTTCGGCTCGAATTGCCTATTGGCTAGACGACTTGCGGAACGCGGTGTTCGATTTATCCAGCTTTATCACAAAGATTGGGACCATCATTCAGGTGTGAAGGAAGGGGTCGAACAAAAAGCGAACGAGATCGATCGACCGTGCATGGCACTGATCAACGATCTCAAACAACGTGGGATGTTGCAAGACACCTTGATTGTATGGGCTGGCGAATTCGGGCGAACTCCGATGTCCCAAGGCAGTAACGGCCGCGACCACCATAATAAAGCCATGACCGTTTGGCTTGCAGGTGCGGGTATCAAAGGCGGCCTCGTATACGGAGCAACCGACGAGCTAGGGTATGGAGTAGTCGAGAACTTGACCACCGTGCACGATCTACACGCGACGATGCTGCAGCAATTGGGCATCGATCACAATGCATTCAGTTTCAAATTCCAAGGCTTGAATGCAAAACTCAGCGGCGTCGAAGGTGCCAAGGTAATCACTGACATTCTGACGTAGGTTTCCGGTAAACTGTAGCTTGGTCAAGTTACATTGGCGAACGAAAACCTTGAAACGTTTTTAGTCTTTCGGAATACTAGTAATGAACTCTTTTGAAATGGAACGAACGCTTCTCGTTGGAGTTGCGTTGACGGCTGTTTGTTGTTTTTTCGGAACGCTTATTGGCCTACTCGCAAAACTCAAGGGTTATAGTTTCTTGGCCTGGTTCGGTACAGGTGGATCCATTCTGCTCGCTGCGATCATTCTTGCTTTCCAGCCGAAAGTTCGCGGTACAGAACTAACGAGGGAAGAGATAGACGTTAAGATCGAGAAAGGGAATCGGATTGGTTGGATACTTTCTCTATTCGTCTTCGTTGGTATTTTGCTCAGCGTCACACTCTGGCTAACCTCGATGAGTTTTGAGGACGTTGAGCCAGAAATGTTTTTCCAGCGATATTGGGTACCTGCGGTGCAATGGTGCAATTGGCCCTGGCTGATTGCAAATTGCCTGATGCTGCTTCGATTTCTTTATTTGCCACGAAGTGAAAAGTCGTGGTTGAAGATTGCCGCTTTCACTATACTTGCGATTCAGATCGTCTTTCCGTTTGCATTATTCTGGATCGATAAATTGGGTGGGGTCGATAGCGGCACAAGCCCATTCTTTAACATTCTTCGGTTCACAGTCGAACAGATGGGTTCCGTAGGAATACTTCTACTTTACTTTGCAGTAACAGAACCCAAAAAGACTAACGCTATGGGCAGTTAACGCGATGAGTGGATTAGCCCAATCCTAGAGGTCCAAATTGCACGTGCCTAGACTTGTCTGGTACGTCCAAGGCCATCACCGACATTCTGGCTTGCAGTTCGCACATTTCGCGAGTCAAGGACTCAGTCAGCTACTTTATGTGGATTGGGAAAGGACAATCCGATCCTCGATTGCTTCTGCATCCAGGTTTTTTTGTTCGAACACTTCTATGCCAAGAGGTGTTAGTGGCTCCCAATCTGCACCGCATGACTCGCACTTCTCACCCTCGATCCGCCGATTGCGGTTGCACGCCGGGCACTTCGTATATACCGCACGAGGATAGATCGAGAGAACCAAGAACCACGTACCGAGCCCGATCAGAAATCCCCCGGCGCACCAACTTGCAACTTGCCTTGCCGAAAGACCTCGCCACCGCGCTGCCAACGTCGCCATGATTCCCGATAGCAACGCTTGAGCAACAAGGAACCTTAGATAAGAGAATAACTCGGGTATCTCGTCACCAAGTAAATACGCTATGGTTCCAGTGGTAGCCAAAACAATCGGTGGAATCGACGACCCTGCGATGAGCACCTCCCGCTTCATCGCGTTCAAATTCACAACGGACAAAGACTCTGGGATCGTGGTAGTGTAGTGCTGGATCTCTTTTTGAATTGAACGGGCGACTTCAACCTTTTGCTTGACCATGTTTCGCCTCGAATACCCAATCGCGATCGCCCAATTGTCTGGGTCGCGGTAGTCGAATTGGACATCCCCACTTTGTAGTTTGCTTCCAAAATCCGTAGGGGTCGACAATGTTGTTATTCGTTCGCCTATTTGAAACGGTCCATTCAATGCTGATCCTTCGCATTGGAACATCGAGATCGAGCTTCCATCCCAGACAGCAAGCTTATTCGAATCGGACGTTCCATTCGCTACACTTGAATAGGAATACGCTCGGACATTCGAGTCCAAGAGACGCTTGATTTTTGAAGTATCCAAATCGACGTAGTAGATCCCGTCGGTGGCCGCGATCGTAAAGGAGCCTGCCCCCAGTGGTTTTCTCGTACTGCTCGGATTTCTGTCAGAAAAGGCCAAGCCAGTTAACACGGGAGGATAGTTAGATCCGTTCGTTAAGAGCCTTGGGGTTTGTTCAAATGGAGCTTGCTGCATTCCTGCGTCACCCACAAGTTCTTTTACAACGACGGCAATTAATCGGCTATGCTGCAAGGCATCCAATTGATAGACATATAGAAGGCCTCGAAAACCCATTACGTGCAGAGGATATCCGTCCGCCGACGTGAAACTCCCCACATATTTCATGTCCCAAAAGTTTTCCGAGTAGTTCCATGGATAACTAAAACCAATTCCCTGCATGAGGGCTTGTACATCAGGCTTTGAATCAACATCTTCGCTTGATTCAGATATAGCGAACTTCGCTTCATGAAGTTGTTCACCAGAACCATTCTTGACGATATAGCGTGTTTCAATTAACCAGGGCATCCCTTCTTTTGTGAACCCAACAGAGTGATACACACGAGAGTAGGAATTATTAAAGATTGAGGCAAAGAACACTGCAACGAGAACTGTAGCGACCAACACTGCGGCTAACATCATGCACTTTTCGTAAAGCGAGATGTTTCGAGTTCGCGACGGCGCTGGCTGGCTTGGGCCTCGCAGAAATGCTACCCGACTCGATGCCGCCAATAGCAACATGCCGATGATCCCAAGCGAAAACGCAAAAACACACACGATCAGCATCTTTGGCAAGGACAATATCGGTACGGCCGCAAGGGGTACAGCAAGCGATGCCAACAACGGAAAGAGACGTGAACCGTACCAGCGACATGGTCGACACGCGACCGCGATCGCGCCAAAATAAAACGAGAAAGAAAACAAGACCACCACGACCGAAGGAACGACCTGGATCGGGCTGACGGGCGCCGTGGTCGTACCGATCACAAAGCGAAAAACGGCGAGTGCTCCTAGGGGGACCAACATGGCAATCAAATAGACTGCCAGGTTCACTACGGCGCGAATCACGAAAATTCGATGAAGCGAGAGCCCTCGTTGGACAAGGAACCCACGCGCAGATCCCCACGTTTCCGGCAAATAGTTGGCGAGCCCTAGAAATGTCGCAAATATTGCCGACACGAACCAAGCTAACGTGAAAAGGGACTCGGCACGCCAAGCGAAGAAATTCGGCGATTGCGATGCAAGCAGATACCAAATCAACGCTACCATCAGCACCATACCGATTGGTAGCCAGCGGATGGAATCCTTGATTTCTTTTCGAACCCATGCGTTCATGTTAGATCTTTCCTGGTTATCGAAAGCTTTGAATCGGTTGCGAACAATCCTGTTATCTACGGACAATACTCGGCTATCCACTAAGTCGGTATCAGTGACGAAGCGCTGCGACTCCGTGACATATATGCCATCACACCTTCATCAAACGTGGATTCCTCTTGGCGGACCGTGTTCCCTCCCAGTCGGTACATCACCTGCTGAGCGTCCTCATCGACGTCAACAACGACAAAACTCGACTGACGACCCACTTGTCGTCGCGACACCAAACCTGGAATTTGAACGCGATCCAACGGTTCAGAGCACTCGCACGTCCAGATGGAGAGTCGCGAAACAAAATGGGATAGGCTGCTGTCCACGACGATTCGCCCTTCGGTCATGATCATCACGCGATCCGTGACACGTTCGATATCGTCGAGCATATGGCTGCTGATAAGAACGGTTCGACCTCCTGGCTCCATAAAGCTCAGTATCGTTTCGTTGAGCGCTCGGCGCGAAACAGGATCCAGACCTAACGATGGATCGTCGAGAATGAGCAACTCCGGTTGGCTACTCAATGTCAGCGCGATCGAAATGCCCGCGCGCTGTCCACGGCTCAAATGGCGAATGCGTTCGTTCGGGCTGATGCCGAAGCGTTGAAGCGTTGCTTGATAGAGCAGCGAATCCCATTTGGGAAAACAATCTGCTTGGAGCGCCTCAGCCGCTCGGACGGTCATGCCTGAATACAGAAAGTGCCCTTCGATGGTGTACCCGATGCGAGATCGCTCGTCGGGGCCGAGACTCATACTCTCAACGCCAAGCAGTGAGCATGAGCCCCGTGTCGGCTCCAGCAAACCCATTAGCATCTTAATGATCGTGGATTTGCCGGCTCCATTCAGACCAAGCAAACCGACCACGGATCCCACTGGGATTGCAAAGTTCACCTGCTGAACAACAGGTTTGGTTCCGAAGTATCGAGTCAAACCTTTTGCTTCGATCGCTAACTTAGACATGATTATTCTCCTGTTCTGGTAACGCTACTCCGGTACAACACAAAGCTTTTGAGCGAAAAGTTCTTTCACTCGCTCCAGTACTTCGGACGCTGAGAAATCAAGCGATACCGATTGGCTGATCAATAAATCGATCGTCTCATCGAGACGCCGCAAGCGTTCGGTCTTGGTAAATACCTGGCGACGTTTGCTAATGAAATAGCCGCGTCCAGGTTGCGTTTCCAAGATACCGGATGCAACCAGATCGCTATAAGCTTTGGCAACGGTATTGGGATTGATCACCAGATCGCGGGCGAGTTGCCGAACGCTAGGAACGGAATCTCCGATCTTCAATTCACCGGTCGCTACTGCTCGCGCGATCTGATCCGCAATCTGCCGAAAGATTGGAACATTGCTACCTGCCACAATTCGATATCGCACCCGTCACCTCCTGTACTGCCTGTACTGCTATGAATAGTACAGTCTGGGGAAGCGAAGTCAAGTGCATTCCCTTCCGCAATCTAAAGGACAGACATTGCATGTTGCACATTGATGGATTGGCTCAAAAGTATGTGCGTGTCCTTTATTGTGGCGTCGAGTTTTTCGATTCACGACGAATGGTACTTCAACATGCGATTTCGCGATGCAATGAAAGGGGTGAATCCGATTCTTTCGGCAACGCCTTCCGACGAAACTCGCAACGGCCCATACGTTTATCCGAAAGGCCCTTACTCTCACATTCAAGAAGCCAAGGGATGTATGGAGCATTTGATCTGGTGCACAGAACGCGCGGACAACGGACGCGGAGTTGGCTTCACGGGCGGACACTTCCACAAGAATTGGGCCGACGACAATTTCCGTAAACTCGTGCTCAATGCATTGCTATGGATTTGCAAACACGAGGTCCCATCAACAGGTGTCGAGTCCAAACTCACCGACGAAGACATGGCCAAAAATCTCGATCCAAAGAACAAGAAGTAGGGTCCGCATTCCTTCGAGCCGATTTAGGTTGGTTGCTTACTCAATGCTCTATATCGCCGAGTTGCTGACGAAGCCGGCGAAGGATCCGGCTTCGCACTTGACGTACGGTTGCCGGTTGAATCTTGAACTCAGTCGCGACTAAGTCTGTAGCGACTTGATCGATGACGCTTCGCATAAAGATTTCGAGAGAGCGAGGCTCGAACTCGCAGCGGATCTGATCCAATGCTCGCGAGACCAAGCTCTTTAACTCCGAAGCAGAACTTGGTTCAGCATCGCTATCTTGAAGATCGGGAATCTCGTTTAGCATTTCCATCGCGGATGTACCACCGCGTGGCTGCGAGTGCAAACGATCGCGACGGAGTTGATCATAGATCTTATTTCGCGCGATCGTCCACAACCAACTGCGAAACGCGCCGTGGCTCTTTTTCGCTTCATACGATGGCAGTGCTCTGCTAACCGCCGCGAACACATCCTGAATACAGTCTGCTGCCGAGTGCGAGTCTAGCTCGAATCGATAGCACCAGTGTGCAATCAACGGCCCATATAGCTCTACCAATTCTTCCCAAGCTATCGAGTCCTGGCAACGGACTCGCGAAATCAAACTGGCTCGCGTCGCGTTGTTGCTGGATTCCTTGGACTGGCTTGCCTCTTCGACAAAATCCATGTCGTGTCACGCTCCAAACGTTTTAGTAAAGGTCGGCAGATTGACTCGAACGAATATCGCACACCTTTCGACGCCGTTCGAGTTATAACTATAAACACTGGAGCACTAGAAATGCAATCATCCCATTGTCGTACACGCGAAACCCTCAAAAGATATTTGGCCGGTTGGATTGAGCAGGACGAATGCGACAAGATCGAAGCGCATGTCCTATCGTGCGTAGCATGTGAACAGACAATCAGCGGCTTAGAAAGCGATCCCGATACCCTCGTTAACTTTTTACGCCCTGAGTCTGACTCCCTCCCTTCGGACCTTGAGCAAGGTGGGGCCAATGACGCTGTGATTCAATATGCACTCGCGAAATCAAAATCTATAGGACATCAACCCGATGCACCTCCATCGGTATCCGTTCCTGAAAAGCCGCCCAAGTTCGTGGGTCCCTACGAATTGATCGAATCGTTAGGATATGGAAGCATGGGTGCCGTCTACCTGGCGCGGCATCGGCAATTGGGAAAGCAAGTTGCCATCAAGCTCCTCTCCCCTCGACCCTTTCGCAACGATCAATTCACCGCGAGATTCCAGCGCGAGATTCGAGCCGCCGGCGCACTCAACCATCCGTCGATCATCAGCGCGACAGACGCTGGCCAATCCGACAACGTACATTTTTTAGTCATGGAGTACATTGATGGTATGGACCTCAGCCGATTGGCTCGCTTGACAGGTCCGTTCTCGATCGCGAACGCTTGCAGCTTGATGCACTCGGTAGCCCTCGGCCTTTCGCACGCGCACGCTGCCGGGATCGTGCATCGCGATATCAAGCCATCGAATCTCATGCTCAGTCGAAGCGGCCAGGTCAAGATCTTGGACTTCGGCCTCGCACAAATCAGCCTATGGGACGAAGCCTCCGCTGAACTAACGACTGTCGGTCAATTGATGGGAACGATTGACTATATGGCTCCCGAACAAGCGGAACGCGCCGACTCCGTCGACTATCGAGCCGATTTGTATTCACTGGGTGCAACATTGTTCAAACTACTCTGTGGACGCGCTCCGTTGGCGGCAACTCCTGATTTGTCTCCACTCGCGAAGTTGCGATTATTGGCAACAACGGAACCGCCAAGTCTGGCAACGCTACGGCCCGATGCTCCAGAGGAGTTGGTCGAATTGGTTGGCAGATTCCTGGCTCGCGATCCCGCGATTCGACCTGCAAGTGCGGCACATGCGGCTGAGATGCTGGCTAAGTTCACATCGGAGGCCGATTTGTCGTCGCTAATGCGAGAGGCTGATGAACGCGCCGTGAAGGAACCGATGCGCATCGCGCCACCTTTGACGAGTCTCGCAACACGAGAAACAGCCACTCCTGCAAAGACCGCATCGAGAGGCGGTAGAGGACCATTCCTTCCCTGGGCAGCAACGGCAGCCGCGTTCGCGTTTCTCTTCGCGGCAGGTGTGTTCATCACCCTCGAGACACAGAAAGGCCAACTGGTTATTGAGTCGATCGATGCTAATGTTGAAATCAAAGTTTCGAAAGCAGGAAAGATTTACGATTCCGTTCAGCTTCTTCCCGGCGCGAATACGACGCGACTCTACGCAGGTAACTACGAAGTTTCGATCGGAACCGGTAGCGATCGATTTCAATTGGACCGAGACACGATCGAGATCAAACGTGGCGAAACGGTAATCGCCAGAGTGTTATCGACTAGTAAACATTCAACGACATCGCCACCTGTTCCGACGAATGAAATCGCTTCCACGGAAGCTAAGCTCCCTGCCGCAAGTGAGGCACTGTATGACGGCAAGACTCTTTCGATGTGGTTGGACGAATTCGATCGCGAACGCAGTGAGAAAGCCATACAGAGTTCGCTCGAAGCTATTCAAGCACTCGCTACGGCTTCCAATCGAGATCGAATCGCCGAAGCGATTCTAGCGTCACTTCCCTCTCACTCACCCGCAAATGACTATGAGGCATTTACTTGCATTCGAAAGATTATTGACGTTCGCGAAAACTACGAACGTCATTTGGTGAAAACGCTAGACGCAAACAAAGAAACGTGGACCCAAAGAGTACTTCAATCCAGCACGAGGCCAGGAGATCGACGTGAACGTGTGCTTAGCGTAGAGCAACTTCCAATCATGGATTGGATCGCAAAAAACACTCTGTCCGCGAATAGCTCCACGAGTCGTGAGATTGTAGAATCGGCTGGCGTATATGTTTGGCGCACCTTGACCGAGATGGTTTTGGAGCAATCCCTTGAAACGGAATACATCAATCTCATAAGCACACACTCTCAATTGGGGCCCGGTTTTTGGCTTCAATTTACTCCCCTTCCTCATCCTTTTGCTTATGCGGTTAGAGGTGATTTTCCATGGAATCCTAGACTCGTAAGCCTCTCCGAGTCCAAGGCGACAACCTACTTTCTTGACATGACTAGTTCCGAAAAGCATGTCGCTCAATCTGCCATGCTGCTGACCAGTTTGTTAAGTGATAGCGATAGCAAGGGACGCGAACGGTTCGATCGATCTGCCGAACTCATTCCAGTACTTGCCAAGCGGTTGCATGAACTGGCAAAAACGCCGCAACTCCTTCACGATATGATTGACGTCGACCAAGTCTTCGGTGAGTTGACCGTGCCAGCGTTCAAACTTCCACAATTCATTCCAACGCAGCTTGGCACATCGGTAACCGTGTCCTCGCCCAATCCAGCGAAGTGTATTCTCGTACTTGAGCTGCTTGACTTAACAGAGCGCCTTCAAGCAACAGACGCTTGTATGGACGACATTCGTTTGATTCAAAAAGCGACGGAAGCCAAAGCTATAGACGCCATGAGAAAATTAACAAAAGGCCAGCCCACAAACCCAAGAGCTCAGCCGAATCCTCTTCAGATCAAGATCTCTTGGCCCTCAGCAGTATTGACTTCAAATGGAGTGCAAGTCGTTTCTAAGCAAGAGATACTAGCAATAGCTATCTGTGGCCGTGCTGAAAGTTTATTGCCGATCGTCGAACGTGTTGCCATTCAAGGCGAACAACAGAAGCAACTGCGAATTCAAGGGATCCTCGATTTAGTCGTTTCATTCGACAAAAACGCCGATGGCTTCCTTAGTAAAGACGAAGCCCCATTTGCGAATTTTGACACAATAGACGTAAATGGCGATGAACAACTATCGAAAGACGAGTTTCTTGAGCACTCGATGGCAAAAGGCATCCCGCAATCTGTCCCTCAATTCAATGTTCCAACTTTTCCACGACAGCGCTGATCGCCCGCCAAATCTCAAGCTTCATGCGAGCGGTTGTGTAGCAAAGGCTGACATTGCATCACTCGTGGTGCGCGATTGCATCCGCGCCATAGCAACGAAACCAAAACGAATCGGAAGCGATCAAACAAAGCACTAACGAACTTTCTTCTGACCTGGTTGAAACTTGTGTAGTCCTAGAATCGACTCCTCTCGCATCCGATCCGGTGAGCCCTGCCCGCGACTCCTGCCAAAGTACTGCTTAAAGTTCCAGACCAGATCGCACCACATCCCCTACGCGATCCCCAGCTTTGCCAAAATCGGAGCATGGTCGGCCGCAATCTTGCCCTTCTTGTCATCACGCCCTTGCCTGCCGGTCCAGTACAGCAGCGCGAGATAGTCTTCTAAGCTCATATCCAAGAACCTCTTATCGCTTGCCTGCACTCCATTCTTATTCACCGCCGGCCCCGTCACCCTCGGATTCAACTCAATCGGTGCCAGCCATCCATCGCGAGCTATTCGCGGCCCTCTTTCGTGAAGACGAACTGGCCAGCCAGATTATGCAGCAGGTAACGGTCAAGCTTGTCGAACGATTGGAACTCGACGTTTCTCGGCAGCGACTCGATTCAACGCATGTGCAAAGCAACATGGCTACGATCGGCCGGACACGATTAATGGGAGTCGCCATCAAAAGCTTCTTTATCCCGCTTAGACGCTTAGATGCAGCCGCTTACCTTGAGCCTCCTGAAGTCCTATGGGGGCGATGACAATTTCTGTCTTTGCAAACGGTATGGTGTAGATCTTGAGGCACCCGCGCCGGGTAAATGCTCCGAACAAAAAGCTTTGTCAAAAGTCTGCACTGAAACAGATTTTCCATTCGAAGAACGTGAAGTGATCGACGGCTACGGAAAGAAGCACATCAATCCGTTCATTACATCTTGCCCAGCGGGGAAAACGCCTCATCGCTCACACTATCATCATGGTATTGGCAAGATGGAGATACTGCACTTTCCAGAGACGTGCGATGAATGCTCCTTGCAATCGAAATGCCCAGTACGTTACTCCAATGGTTGGAAGGTTGTGACGATCCACGCTAAGCCATTACGACTGAGCCAGCGACGCAAGAAACAAGAGACAGAAGAATTCAAGATCAACTACCGCCGACGAAGTGGCATAGAATCGACCAACAGTTTATTGAAACGGGTGACCGGTCTCGGACGCCTGCCGGTCCGAGGCAAAGCGTCAGTATTCCAGTCGTTACTACTTAAGGTCGCTGGTTGGAACATCCTGCGGGCCGCAAGCTCCAATCGCCTGATGTCGAGCTTAAGGGCGATTCTCGCAGCCTTGATCGGATGGTTCAGCAACCTAACGAGCCATCAACCAATGATGGCGATGTTGCCACGATAGACTGCAAACAAATAGCTCAAAAACTCATCGCTTCTACAAAACAGCAATCGAAAATGCTTGTAATGAACGCACTTTTGTCGGATGTGTCGGATTGGCTCAAAAGGATGTGCGTGTCCTTTATTGTGGCGGCGAGACGTACACGACGAATTGGGATATATTGACCGAATTCACAAGCGGGTGGACCATGGGTGCTGTCGTGTGCTTACCGTCCTAGCTCGACTCTTCGCAATTACCAAATCATGCCAACTGAACCTCCGAATGGCGGGCTATCCGCTAATCCGCCGCAACCATCGGGGCCGAGTCATCAGGAGTCGACGAAAACTAGATTCCCAATCGTGGGGATCGGTGCCTCTGCGGGAGGGCTAGTCGCGTTTGAACGCTTCTTTCGCAGTTTCCCACCGGACGTGAATCCGGATATGGCATTTGTTCTCGTGCAGCATCTTGCACCCAACCACACGAGTATTTTGGCCGATCTGATCCGTAATTACACTCCCATGCCGGTGTATGAAGTTGAAGATGGAATGTCGGTTCGTCCCAACTGCGTCTACATCAAACCGCCCACTCATGATATGGCTATCTTGAATGGTACGTTTCAATTGCTGCATCCAGCGGAACCCCGTGGTCAGCGATTGCCTATTGACTATTTCTTTTGTTCCCTTGCTCAGGATCAATGTCAGTTCGCAGTCGGCATTATCTTGTCAGGCACGGGCAGCGATGGTAGCCAAGGTGTGCGTGCGATCAAGAACGAGGGTGGGTTGGTGATGGTGCAGTCGACGGAGTCGACGGAGTTTGACGGTATGCCGCGTAGCGCGATTCAATCCGGTGCCGTCGATTTTGTCTCGGACATCGGCGATATGCCTGCCCAACTGCTAGCGTTTACATCTCGAGTTGCCAGTACTCAAGCTCAACTTCCTGTTAAGAGAACTGTTGAAATTGAGAATACAATTCAGAAGATTTTTGTCCTACTCAAAACACGCGCTGGGCACGACTTTTCTTTCTACAAGCCAAATACCATTGATCGACGCATCGAACGCCGAATGGCGGTGAATCAAGTTGATTCGCATGAAGAGTACTTGAAATATCTCCTTTGTCATTAACCAGAGCTGCTGCGGGTGAAAGCAATGATAGAACCGTTTGTTCGGCTAGTTCTCGCAGTGGCAATCTGATCGGCATGGATGATTTTGTCCTGTACACGGTAGTATCGATCGGCGCGGGAGCGATGGCCGATGAGCGTGGCAGTTTTGTGCGTGGCATCCCTTCAAAGTCCGGTTTGCGACGATAGAGTTTTGCCTTGCGGTCCAGGACATCAAAAAGCTGATGAAAATCCCCAATGCCTTCGGAAGATCCCAGAAATAGCAAGCCATTCGGATTCAATGCAAAATGAAATAGCGGAATATCTGTCGCGTTTGAACAACGACATGAACAATCTGCTTGCAGGTACTGGTATTGCCACCATCTTCGTCGATCGAAAACTGTGTATTCTTCGATTCACACCTAAAATGGCTCAGATCATCAATTTGATCGGCAGCGATGTTGGAAGACCAGTGGGGCAAATTGTCTCGAATCTTGTCGGCTACGACAGTTTGGTCGCAGATGCGAAAAAGGTGCTCGACACTCTCGAGTCTCAAGATAGAAGAGTTCAAACCACCGACGGTAATTGGTTTCAAATGCGAATAAAACCATATCGCACCATTGAGAACGTCATTGAAGGAGTCGTTATCGTCTTTGTTAATATAACGGATATGAAGCGTACCGAAGAATCACTAGAGATTGCGAATAGGCAATTGCGATTGGCCGTTGTAGTTCGCGATGCCTACGATGCGATTACCGTTCATGATCTCGAAGGTCGCATTATCGCTTGGAACCCCAGCGCCACCAGGATCTACGGGTGGAGCGAAGAGGAAGCGCTTCAAATGAATGTTCGCGATCGGATTCCCCCAGCGCTCCAGAACGAGAGTTTGGCTATCGTAGCCAAACTCAGTACAGAGGTGCTGGAACCCTATGAAACACAAAGACTTACCAAGAGTGGCGATGTTCTCAGCGTCCGTATCACCGCTACTGCATTGAGGAGTAAATCGGGTCAAGTTTATGCGATCGCCACTACAGAGAGACTTGAGCCGCAATCATGACCCATCGTAAATTGCCTGCCGCCAGTGATTGGGCTTCGCAATCCACCAGTCCGTCTTTGCGCGAGCGAGCAATAGCTGCGTATCAAAAGAAGGAAAATGAACCAGCCGCTGATGAAATGCCTATCTCGCCCGAAGAAGGTCTGCACGTCATTCGTGAGTTAAAGGTTCACCAGATCGAACTGGAAATCCAAAACGAAGAACTTCGCCAGTCCCAATTGGAATTGGAAGAAAGCCGCGAACGCTATCTCGACCTATACGATCGTGCGCCTGTCGGTTACAGCCTCGTCAACGCAGGTGGACTGATTCAAGAGGCCAACTGCACCTTGGCGGAAATGTTGGGTACTACCCCACGTTCTTTAATTCATCAGCGCTTTAGTATGTATATCGTCAACAAAGACAATCCTGCATTTTACCAGTTACGAAACCGACTGATCTCGACCTCCCAGCCCCAGACCTGTGAATTAAGATTGCAGCGATGCGATGGAACCTACAAATGGGTCCAATTGTCAGCCTCGCTCGCTGCAGGAGATGCTGATTCGGCGCCCCACCGTGTCGTTTTAGTGGATATCGATGCTCGAATTCGGGCCGAGACCGCAAAAAACTCCCTTGAGGCCCAACTGCGTGAAGCTCAGAAGATGGAAGCCATAGGCAGGCTCGCTAGTGGCATCGCACACGACTTCAACAACATTCTGACTGTTATCCTGAGCAATTCGGAGCTGGCTCGAAGTTTTAGCAGTCAAACAAACCCAAAGTTGTCTCATTGCGTCGAGGAAATCCAAGCTGCGGGTGAGCGGGCTCGCGAATTGGTAAAGCAACTACTCTCTTTTTGCCGTCGGCAAGCGACAGTCCGAAAGTCGATTTCATTGGCTCCCGTCCTTGCAGACAGTATCCGCTTTCTGCGATCAACGATCCCTGCCCGCATTGAACTTTCGTTTACCTACGCGCCAGCAGTACCAAAGGTTCTTGCAGATGTTATGCAGATCGAACAAGTTGTCATCAACCTTGTCAACAACGCTGTGCAATCGATGCAAGGCAAGCCCGGTTCTATACGAATTCATCTCGACACGGTTATAAATCCTGCAGAGCCTTCAAATGCTGGATTGCATTCGCGATCCAGCCAAGACCAATCTTCTACGACACAGCATCCTATCAAACTGGTGCGGCTAACATTTTCCGACAATGGTGTTGGAATGAACGCTGATGTAATGGAACGCATCTTCGAACCGTTTTTTACCACCAAACCTGTAGGCGAAGGAACCGGGCTTGGGGGCTTGGGCTAGCCGTCGTCTATGGCATCATTCTCGCTCACCAGGGCGAGATCGTTGTCGAGAGCCAACCCGGCCAGGGTTCAACATTTACAATTTATCTTCCTCCCACAACCATACAGGACTTTGACATCGCATCAAGACAGATGGTTGGATCCGAGGATGTAGAAAAATCGCCTAACGTTGCGACGCCCGTATCGCAGGCAGCGACAAAGTGTCGGATCCTGTATTTGGATGATGACGAAAAGGTCCTGCAGTCGATCGTCTACTTACTCGGCCATTTGGGGTTTCAGGTATATGGATACTCGGACCAATCTAAAGCTTTAAAGTCTCTTCGCGAAGCTCCCAACGACTTCGAAATAGTCGTGACGGACTACAATATGCCGGGATTTTCTGGGCTGGAAGTAGCGAGGCAAGTCCGTGAAATTCGAGCCGACTTACCCGTGGTTATCACTTCTGGATTTATTGACGAAGAGCTTCTAGACCAGGCTGAAGGAGTGGGAGTAAGTGCGTTGCTTCCCAAACCTTTTTCGGCAAAACACTTCTGCGAGTTGGTGCAACAACTCTTGACCACGGAAAGTGAACCGAGCTAGCGCTGTGTCTTGGTTTGCAAGTTAGGGCTCTAGTTACCTAAGTTACTTAAGAACAAAGTTCGGGGCGGCCGTTGCATACGATGGATGTTATCTTTGCGATCAAAAGCTCGCGGTTGATCGGTTTCGTTGTGTAGGCCGAACAACCCGCGTCGAGGCATTTCGCTTCATCACCATCCATCGCATGAGCTGTTAAGGCGATGATCGGACGGTGATAGCCGTGGTCTCGCAGGTAAGAGGTTGCATCGTAACCATCCATAACAGGCATTTGCATATCCATAAGGACTACATCATACGGTTCTTCGCGATTAACGGATTCAAAGCATGCATCTACAGCCAGCTTGCCATTCTCGACTACAGTGACCTGCGCGCCAGCCTTCTTGAGGATGAAAGCGATGAGGCGCTGATTGTCAGGTCCGTCTTCTGCCAACAGAATTCGATAGCCAGCGAGCGGCTTTTCCAATGGAGCCGATACGACAGTCCGCTTTTCTTTTTCTGGAGTCGAAATGGGACAAGATGGATAGACCATTTCCACTCCAGCAATGTTCCCGATCGAAACAGTCGCTCTGAATCGTGACCCGACACCTGGAGTGGAATCCACGATGAAAATGTTACCACCCATCATTTCGGCCAATCTCTTGCTAATCGTCAGTCCAAGCCCCGTGCCACCAAACTCTCGTGTCGTCGACGTGTCAGCTTGAACGAACGGGCGGAACAGTCGTTCCTTTTGATCTTGGCTCATCCCACGTCCGGTATCGATGACATCAAACACTAACGTCGGTGCATCACCGGCAACAAAGCGAACGACCACTCGAACGCTTCCTTGTTCCGTGAACTTGATTGCGTTGCTAACCAAGTTCAGAATGATTTGGCGCAGTCGAGTTGGGTCGGTTTGAATCATCGCAGGTAGACTCGTTTCAAAGACCGAGTCCAAAACAATCCCCTTCTCCGCAGCTCGTATTGTCATCAACGTTAATACTTCCTCGACAATCGTGATTGGCGAGTAGACAATTGATTCGACGACCAGCTTCCCGGATTCTATCTTCGACAAATCGAGAATGTCATCGATGATTGCCAGAAGATGTTCACCATTCCGTTGGATCGTTTTGACCGACCGAATGCGTTGTTCAGGATCGAAGTCGGAGTTTCCTGCATCGAGCAGAAGATCCGTGTACCCTAGAATCGCCGTCATCGGTGTGCGGATTTCGTGGCTCATGTTCGCTAGAAACTCGCTCTTCGCTTGATTGGCAACATGAGCATTCTCTCGTGCACGTTCGAGTGTTTCAATGTAGACCGTATGCTCGATCGCGATGGCAGCGATTTCGGCAAGGGCAGTTGCGAAGTCCACGTCTGCTTGATCGGGCTTCTCTTCACGCTCACTAAAGAACTCCAAACAGCCAAGAACTGAACGTGTCGACGAATAGATTTCGACCGACCATTGATGACGTGGACCATGCCATTGTCCATTAAAGCCAATATGAGGGAACGTTATTCGGTTGGTCGGCTGACTGTCTAGAGAATTATTGGTGAAAGCACAGCTCATTCCGAGCTCAAGTTCATCGACCGCTTTCGTTAGAAAATAAAGAACCTCGTCAAGCGGTCGCCCGCGTGCGGCGCGTTCCGCTACCTCTTGACGCAGATGCTGAAGCATTGCTTGACGTTTTTTCTCTGTAATATCATAACTGATACCAATCATTCGAATTGGAACGCCAGCCGAATCGCAGATAACCTGCCTTTCGGCTTTGATGGTTCGTATCTTGCCATTGGGTTTTCGAACCCTAAACTCTTCGACGAACGGAACAGCTAACTGCCGCGAACGCTCTAGAGCGAGTTGGATACGATTTCGATCGGATGGATGGATATAGCCTAACCAGCCCTCCACAGTTAAACCGAATGGGTTTTTCTCCATACCATACAACTTGCACAGCGAATCATCGCAGAGAAGTTGATTCGTACGTATATCCCAATCCCAAATCCCCATATCACTAGCACGCGTCGCCAATTCCAATCGCTCGGCCAGGACGACCAGTTTGTCACGGCTTGTCTTCAGTTCTAGGGTTCGTTCGGAGATTTTTTCCTCCAACATGTCGTTCTGAACCCGAAGTGCCTTTTCCGCTTCCTTTCGCTTCACAACTTCCGTGCGGAGTCTATCCGTCGCTTGAGCTAACTCTTCTGCGTGTGCACGCATTTGGGCTTGTTGCTTTGCTCCTTGTAGTTCCAAGTTTTCATTGCGAAGTCGATCAATCTGTCGAGCAATGATTTGGTTTGAGGTCAGAGCTCTCTCTTCGTCCTCAACGCCTGCGTTATGCTCAATCAGTCGCAACTGTTGTTCAAGTGTTTGGCGCAGCTGATATTCCAGTGCTTCAATCTTGGAAACAGCTCCCCATCGACTGTAGGCCTGATAGGCATAATGGCGATATGAACTAGCGAGATCTGGCATTTGCACAGATTGCCAAAGTCGTTGAGATCGTTCGTTCGCCAAGGCTTCCCATTGTAGAAAACCTCCAACTTTCGCGGCCGTAATCGCCTCGTCGTAAAGACGCCCTGCCTCTAGCGGATGGCCGTCGAGTCGTGCTAGTTCGGCCATGAGAAAAAGACGCTTGTGGTCAAAGCTCTCTGGAGCATGCTTCGACCAAATGGTCAATCGCTGCATAGAAGCTTCGAATTCCGTACGCCACTGACCCTGGATTTCCAAGTCCACTTGGTTGAAAAGGCATGCTCGAATAATGTTTCGAATCGCGACATGTTCCGACCATGCTAACAGTCCCTGCGTACCAACCGTACTGATGTTCGCATCTGCCTTGTCCGAGTACCTTAGCGCACTTTCAAAGTCCTCCATAACCAATCTGGTGAAAGACTGCATCACATGATAGATACAAAGCACTTGTTGGTTCTGATTCGTTTCCACACGATGAATAAAATCCGACTCTGAGCTGGGTTGCGTTCCGGGATTCAAATCTATAGACGAGATTTGCTCCACTATTCTTGCGCCAGCATCGAGTAGATCGACGGCCCACTGATTGCGACGAGACCGGCTAAACGCTAACCATTTCTTTGTCTCTTGAGCGAGAATCCTGAGATTGGTTCCTTGGAAGAACTGGCAGTACATATTGTGGCCGAAGGCATATGCAGCGTACTGAAGGTTGCCCGCGTTCGACCCAATCTTGTATGCGAGTTCGTAGTGTTCAGAACTTCGCATACAGTGACCGAACCAATGACATGCCGAGCTACCAGCCATCAAATGAAACACCGTTTGGTCTGACGAGGAAGTGAATCTTTCTGTCATCAAACGAGTCGCCAGATCACTAAATCCCAAGGCCGTCGCGACATCATCCTCAACCCACATGAGCAATCCCGCAATGGCTGTGTGGCTATATCCAACTTGCGGAATAGGGCCGTGAGTCAATGTCAAGTTCACTACTTTGGGAACAATGACGCTCCAAAGACTCTGGTCTGAACGGTAACACGGAGGACCCATGGTAATCAGGATTTTGCTCACCGTACACCAACGCGGATCCGCCATGATCGGCATGGAACTCAAGTCTTCGAATGTTCTCTCTTGAACAGCAAGTCGTACTTCCGCTAACTCGTGATCACGTGCATTCGTGTAATCATCCAGGGGTAGATAGACCCCAAGGATAGCAAGCGCTTCTCGGCCGGTCGCTATTGCCTGTGGATATTTTGCAAGTAGTGTGTACTGGACAATCGCAATAGTTAACAATTCTGCTTTTTCAATGGCCGATTCCGAGCGGTTTACAGCTTCGCGAACGTACCCCAGTGCGACCTCATGATTCCCATCCAGAAACTCGCTTTCGCCAAGTTCTTTCAGCAATTGGATAGCCATTTTCGAATTGCATTGCCAAATCATCGACGAAAATCTATCATCGTTCAGTAAACGTTTGGCACAATGCAAAAACTGCAATTCAGTTCGGTAGGCGGCGGCTCCTCGCGATTTTTCTGCTGCGAGTAAATTAAGCTCGATCGCCTCAACGGCTTCTGTGTACGAATCGATAAGGTCCAGTCCGTAGTTTAGGTGTTCAACGACTTCAAACAATCTCTCGGAAAGACTGTTTTCGCTTAATCGACCAAGCAAAAGCTTTGCAATGTCGAAGCGGACTGATGCAATAATAGAAGTGCTGATGGACTTGTAGGAAGCCTGCTGAATTCGATCATGGAGAAATCGCCAATCGCTACCGTTAGATCTCGATGTATCTGCGACGACAAACTTCGACATTGAGTCGGATGTCAGGATTTCAATGCAATCGTCGACGCTGCGTCCGCTGATGATCGATAATGTCTCGACATCGAAACGATGCCCTAAACAAGCCGACAAGGACAATAACTCACGACTGCCTTCGTCGAGTGCCTCCAACCTCTTCCCGAACCAAGCGACAACGTCCGCACAATAGTCCGTCGGAATGCGATGTAAGTCGAGTCGCCAGCAACGATCGCCATCGTGAAGATAAAGTTGTTGAGACTCCAGCAGATAATCAAGAAAAGCCAAACTAAAGAAGGCATTGCCAGATGTTCGATCCAAAACCCATTGGACGATATCAGAGACAGACTCGATTTTACCATCGAGCTTTTCTTCAATGAGTCGGCTAAGATCTTGAGAGGTAAGATTGGTGAGTTCTATCGTTGCAACGTGATCATGTTTCGAATGTAATTGGGTTAGTATCGTTGCAAAGAGATGATCGTTGTCTATCTCATCTTCACGATAGGCGGCGATAATGAGCAAGTAGCGAAGGGGGGCTTCGTCATGAAGTATGGAGAGCAATTCTTGGGAAGCAGGGTCGGCCCATTGCCAGTCGTCTAGAAAAAGTACAACGGGATGTTCGGGCTTGCATATTGCTTCAAAAAAGGAACGGATAACGTTTGCCAAACGGTGTTTGGATTCCGTCGGACTAATTCTGGCAATCGGTTTTTGGGGGCCGAGGATGGATTCGAATGCAGGTTCCAAATCGATCAATAGTTGCGCAAAATCACCGAGTGCTCCGATGATACGCGCCTTCCATTGCTCAACGACAACTGGTGTGTCTTTTTGAATCGTCTGGCAAAACTGCGAGAGTACCTGTCGAAAGGCCACGAAGGGTACGTTTCTGCCAAACTGATCAAACTTACCCTCGAGAAACAGCCCATTCGACGCAATCACAGGTTCTCTGAGGACTCGTGCTAACGAAGTCTTTCCGATTCCTGAAGGTCCAGGCAAAAGTAAGGTTTGGCCTTGTCCACGGCAGACGACATCAAATAAGGCTTGGACCTGAGAAATCGAGTCCTCTCGTCCATAAAGCGAGGAAGAGAATCCTCGACTTGAAACGCTGCACTCTACGACATGGATTGGACTGACTTGCGTGATTTTCGAAGCTGGTTGCATCATTGTTTCAGATTCAAGTGGCTGGTTCACTATGTCAGTTGGCCATCGATCGTTTGGTTTCGCTCGGCCGCCTGCTGCCTGCGGGGATTTCATAATCGGGGCGGTAAAAGAGACAGTCAAGAACCCTACAACCTATTAGCCTGTTTGATAGGGCAGTTTGCACCGATTGCACAGTTTTGCAGGGCAAGAATTCCGATTATTCGACATTTACCTGCATGCGTAGAGTTACTTCGAAGGCCCATAGAACCAGGCCTGTTGATTTAATTCTGCCGTCCAATGGTAAAACAAATGCGTTAATTCGCTTTCCTCGCGGCGAAGCGGCCGTCTTGCTTGTTCGCATCGTACGATGCGTTCACCACTGGAAACTGAGCTCCTACGGATTTCTGCCATGCGTGAAGCTCCTCTAACATGCTATCTGCGACAGCCGTCTCTGACGACGCGACGTTTTTTTTCTCGGAGAGATCTTCGTCCAAATTGTACAGCTCCACTTTTGCGTCCTCGAACCACTCAATCAGTTTCCATTTTCCTTTACGAATCGCTGCACCTGGAGCACCACCCTGGTTTCCATAATGAGGATAGTGCCAGAATAATGCTCTTTCCGGAAATGGCGTTCCCTTGAGCAACGGCACCAAACTTTGGCCATCGACAATCTGGTTTGCTATCGGTTTAGAGCTGGTGATGTCGAGCATCGTTGCGAAAACATCAGGACTCGAGATAGGAGTATCGATCTCGCGACTGGCCGCTAACACTTTAGGCCATCGCACGAGAAAAGGCTCCCGAATCCCTCCTTCGTAAAGCCATCCCTTGCCACCACGCAAAGGCAAATTGGACGTTGGCCATCCTTCGCTCGTCGAAAGTCCACCATTGTCACTAGTAAAGATCACCAATGTGTCTTCGGCCAATCCAAGTTCGTCCAGAGTGTTGAGCACTTTCCCTACCGCTTGGTCCATCGCTTCAACCATCGCTGCATATACCGCATGCTCCTGCACTAGCCGCACATCTCGCGGTTCTTCGCGGCCCCATTTCGCTTCTAGCCCAAGTCGTTTTCGTTTCGCTTCATACTTCAGTCGTAGATCTTCACGTGCCATCAAAGGTGTGTGCACGGAATAGAACGACAAATACGCAAAGAACGGTTTGTCTTTGTTCTCCCGAATAAATGCAGAGGTCTCCGATGCGAGTCGGTCAGGAAGGTGTTCACCATCTGGACCGTCTTTGAGCCGAGGATTGCCATACGGTGAAAAGTACTTGTTGCCACCATAGGGTCCGCCCTTGTCGATTCCACCTCGATTGATGTCAAAGCCTTGATTCTCTGGCCACCATCCTTCTGGGCCCAAGTGCCATTTGCCCGCAAAGAACGTGGCGTAGCCCGCAGACTTCATCGCCTTGGCTAACGTCGGCGCTTCTAAACTGAGTCGATCTGTGTATGGAGCAGGCAACAGTTTCGTATTGCGTTTCCACCCCTCTGGTTTGAGCGGTGCACCGATGTAATCCGTGATGCCCGTTCGTTGCGGCCACATGCCTGTCATCAAACTCGCGCGCGTTGGCGAGCAAACCGGACAAGCAGCGTAACCACTGGTGAACTTGGCACCTTCTTTGGCAAGTCGATCGACATTGGGTGTTTCGTAAAAAGTACTTCCATAACAACCAATGTCCCGTTGCCCAAGATCGTCGACTAAAAAGACAACGACATTCGGCTTGCTATCGCTAAACGCACTCGCATGGTTAGCCAACCACAAAAGGCATCCAAATGCGATTTGGCAAAACGCGATAATTGTTCGTGTGTTCATATCGGTCTATACGCTAAACTCAAGAAGAATGTAAAACAAAAGACGCCGCAAGCCAGCGCGGCTACGCCAAAAGATCATGCATGACTCGGCCATGCACGTCGGTTAATCGAAAATCACGACCAGCAAATCGATAGGTCAATCGCTCGTGATCGATCCCGAGCAAATGCAGTATCGTCGCATGGAAATCATGAAAGTGGACTGGATTCTCAGCGACGGTTGCAGCGATCTCGTCGGTTTGCCCATAGGCGATCCCCGACTTTACGCCTCCACCCGCCATCCAACTGCTGAAGCATGCACTATGGTGCCCACGTCCATTCTCACCGTCCACACCTGGGGTTCGCCCGAACTCGGTGGTCCAGACAACCAAGGTATCGTCGAGCATGCCTAAACGTTTCAGGTCAGCAAGTAAGCCCGCTATCGGTTGATCGATAACCTTGGCTCGCTTGGCATGTTCCGGCATGTTGGAATGCTGATCCCAATTGCTGCTGGAACTACCATCGAGTATCTCAACAAACCGAACTCCACGCTCGGCCAATCGTCGGGCTACAAGGCATTGCCATCCGAAACTTTCTGTTTCCTTCCCATCGATACCATAGAGAGCAAGTGTCTCTTTGGTTTCAGTCGAAACATCGAACGCCACTGGTGCTTCGGATTGCATACGGAACGCGGTTTCAAAAGAGCGGATACGAGCGGCCAAGTCTGGCGATTGATCGCGCGCCAGAAGATGACGTTCATTGAGCTGCCCTATAAAGTCTAATTCGCTTCGTTGCTGGCTCGCACTCGCACTTCTTGCCGCAAGATTCGGAATGGGCTCTTTGCCAGGAACAACTCGGGTCCCTTGATGATACGCGGGTAGAAAATCGTTCGCGTAAACTTGGGTGCCCGCATACGGGAGCTGTGACGCCAATACCATGAAAGACGGCAAATTTTGATTCATGGTCCCCAGTCCATAACTCACCCAAGCTCCAATACTAGGCCGTGAGAAAAACAACGATCCAGTATGCATTGCCAATGTTGCATTCGCATGCTCGTTATCATCCGACTTCATCGACCGTATCAAACAAATGTCGTCCATGCGATCTCGAATATGCGGAAACAAATCGCTGACCATTGTCCCGCATTTGCCGCCCGGTTTGTAATCCCAAAACGGCTTAAGTAACTTTCTTTGTTGATTCGAAAGTCCACCGCCCACTCCCAACGTCTTGCCGTCCGCTTCGAAAAGTTTGGGCTTCGGATCGAACGTGTCCATATGCGACACGCCACCGTTGGAGAAAATGAAAATGACTCGCTTGGCTTTGGAAGGAAAGTGAGGCGTCTTTGGCGCGAGTGGCCCTGAATCGGTCTTGTCATCCGCCATCAACTCCGAAAGGATCGCAGGCATCAAAAGACTGCCGGCAACAAACGATTGAAGAACGGATCGTCTTCCCATTGGATTAATCGACATAGACAAACTCATTCAGTCGGAACATGGATCGAGCCAAAGCAGACCAAGCAGCAAGCTCAGCTTCCGTTTTTGTATCGTTATTCTGCACCTTGGAAACAAACTCACGCGCGAAATGAACCTCTTCTTCAGAAGCAGAACGTCCCAAGCATAGCGAAAAGGCGAACCGAATTCGTTCATCGATCGATTGACTATGAGCTAACAATCGCTTTGCCAGTTTCTCCGCTTGGACGTGAATGAATTCATCGTTGAGCAAATAGAGCGCTTGCAATGGCGTCGTGCTCACATTGCGCGCGGCCGTACTCGTTGACGGATCGGCACCATCGAACACGGCTAAGTATGGATGGCGTTGGATGCGCTGCGTCATGACATAGACACTTCGCTTGTTCGTGTCATAGATCGCTTTGAAGGGATTGTGCTGTGTGAATTTCCAATCTTGCTGCTTTGGGAAGGGGTGTTGGTCCCCTGGCTTTCGGTCGATCGAATCCGCAACGCTGAGGATGGCATCGCGAATCGACTCCGCATCCAATCGTTGGCGGCGATAACCTCGCAACAAAAGATTGCTCGGGTCTTTCGCTTCTTGAGCCGGATCACCGACAGATAGGGATCGATACGCTTGCGACAGGACCATGTAGCGATGTATGGCTTTCAGGGACCAACCTGACTGAATGAATCGATGCGACAAGTGATCCAACAACTCTGGATGCGAAGGAGCTTTTCCTTGTCGGCCAAAGTCGTTGGGTGTCGATACGATCCCGATTCCGAAATGATGTTTCCACAGACGATTCATCATGACGCGTGCCGTCAATGGATTGGCAGGCGAAGCTAACCAGTCTGCGAGTGCTAATCGACCGCTTCCATCGGTGCTTGCCTCCAACGGCTTCCCTCCGAGTGTGGCTGGCGTTTGAGGCACGACTTCCGGGCCGAGTTTCGTCGGATCTCCTTTGTATTGGACCCGAACCGATTCACGTTTCGGTTTATCGGTAACCGCATACGCCGTCTCAATTTCAAGCGGGCGTTTTGAAAAACTATCGGACTGCTGTTTCGCTTCAGCAAGTTGTTTGGTGAGTTCCGCTTTGGCTTCGTCCATTGCCGATTTCAGCTCGTTCTCCAATCGCTTGACTTCATCTCTCAAACGCTTCTTACGCTCGGCCTTGGCTTTGACGGCTGCCTCATATCGGTCTTTTGGAATCAAGGGCACAAAGTCTCGTTGTATTCCCTCGGTCTCAATGCCAGGCCACGGATACTGCGTGTTATGAAAGTAGCTGTAGAGGCTGTAGTAGTCTTTATTCGAGATCGGATCAAATTTGTGATCGTGACAACGTGCACATGCCAACGAGACTCCGAGAAACGATCGCCCGACCATGTCGATCGAGTCTTCAATCGTCAAGTGTTGCGGATAGTCTTCATGACGTGAACCAAAACGCCGCGCATTCGCAATGAAACCCGTCGCGATCACCAACGCGTTGCGTTCCTCTTGAGGAGAAGTCTCGGGCAGACGATCGGCCAGAATGTCACCAGCAATTTGCTGACGCACAAACGTATCGTAAGGCATATCTCGATTCAATGCATCGATTACCCAGTTGCGGTATCGAACCATTTGCGGCACAGGGAAGTCGGAATTGCAACCTGTTGTGTCAGCGTAATGAATCACATCGAACCAATGCCTAGCCCATCGCTCTCCGTAATGCGGACTCGATAAAAGCCGATCGACCACGCGTTCGTATGCGACCTCCGAATTGTCTAACAAAAAATCATTCAACTCAGCGACACTCGGCGGTAGTCCGATCAAATCAAACGAAACACGTCTTAGCCACGTTGGTTTGTCCGCTTCGGTAAGTGGTGCAAGTTCCGCAGCTTCGATTTTTGCGAGAAGAAAGCGATCGATGTCGTTTCGCGGCCAATGAGTATTGCGGACTTTGGGAACTTCTGGATCCGTCGGAACCGCGAAGGCCCATTTCTGCTTCTCGTCCAACTCCATCGATTGCGTCATGGTTGGAGAATTAGCATCCGTTCTCGGATCAGCGGCCCCCATGGCG
This sequence comes from Pirellula sp., assembly GCA_021300155.1. GTDB lineage: Bacteria > Planctomycetota > Planctomycetia > Pirellulales > Pirellulaceae > JBKCUI01. The sequence goes on along the minus strand of JAJTID010000017.1, from coordinate 79,853 downwards.
ATCCATTGCTCGAAATCGCGGATGATATCGTCCGCCAGCCGCTTGTCCGGTGGCATGCGGAGCTTTTCATCTTTATGAGAAATCGCCAGCATGATCAAGCTATGAGCAGGATCGCCAGCAATCAATGCAGGGCCGCTGTTGCCTCCTTTTCGCAAGCCCAGTGCGTTGTCGAGTCGAAGCCCCCCTTCGATCGTTTTTTCTGACTCTGCATGACAGCTATAACACTGCTCCACTAAAACGGGGCGAATTCGCTTTTCGAAGAACGACACGGCCGCTTCGTCGGACTTCTCTTTTGCAACAGGCTCATCACCTAACGCGATAGCATGCAGTTCGGATTGAAGGAGTACAACAGCGAACAAGGAATAGATCGATTTCATCATCAACCGTTCCTTAATGATTGAACAGAAACTCTCGGGATGTCAGCAAACTCCAAAGCAAATCTTCTACAACAACACGGCGATCCTCGGGCGTTGCCTCCGCGAGCTCTTTGCTAAGCGCGGCTTTCTCGTCGTCAGATGGCAATCTGCAAAGGCATCGAAGGAACGCCGACTCGACCAGACTATTGGGATCGTCAGAAAACTTCGCAAGCCACTGATCCACGATGCCGTCTTTCGCGGCAAGTTTGCTATTGAGCAAGTCGCCGTTATTGAGATTGAGCACTTGGATAATGCTAGGTTCGTCACTTCGCTCACATTCGCACGTGATTCTACGCTGATTGCGACCGAACGTTTTCAAGAAACTGCTTTCTACGCTAGAGTCGTAGAGTTGAATTGCCTTGGTTCCTTTATTGTAAAACTTGGTTGGCTTTTTATCGCCACCCAGGAATTCAATCTTGTCAAAGACTGTCGAGACGGAGGTGACGTCCGCGATTGCATCATGGATCACCTCGGCCATGAGTCTTCGAGGATAGTAATGCGAAAAATACTTTTTGTCCTTCTGGTTTGTATCGTTGGTTAGGCTACTTCGCTGGTAAGTCTCAGAATTGAGAATGACTTTCATCAAGTGCTTTAGATCGTATGTGTTCGAAACTAACTCTGTACACAAACTATCCATCAGTTGTGGATTGCTCGGAGGGTTGCTCGCTCGCAAATCGTCGACCGCATTCACAATCCCCATACCGAAATAAGCCGCCCAAACACGATTGACGATCGCGCGTGTGAAGTATGGATTGTCGGGCGAGCAAAGCCAATCGGCCAATGCGATACGACGGTCGCTCGGATCGTCTGCATCGAGAGGTGTCCCGTCCAAAGGCGCGGGTAACTGCGGTTTACCGGTCAACGGCTGAATCAATTCCCCTCGATCCACTACAAACACGGTACGGCGTGAATCCCCATCTCTCGTATCACCCCCCCAGCCTTTGGACCGGACACGAGCAAACATGTTGGCCATCGCGTAGTATTGGTCATTGGTCCATTTCTCCAGGGGATGGTTGTGGCATTTAGCACATCCAATCGATAGCCCCATGAACGCTTGGCAAATGTTCTCGGTCATCCCCTCTGGATCTTGATTGATCGCATAAAAGTTGGTGGCACCGTTTTCTAAGGCCTCACCTCGGGCCGTCACAATCTCTCGTGCGAATTGATCCCAGGGGGTATTGGCTTCTACTTTTGATCGAATCCACTCGTAGTACGCTTTGATGCCGTCCGCTCGAAGCAGATTGCTATTGAGCATCAGCAAATCGCTCCATCGGTACGTCCAGTAGTCGACGTACGCAGGGCTCGCCAATAGGCGATCGACCAATCGACTTCGTTTATCAGCAGAGGTATCTGCGAGAAACTCGCGAGTCTGCTCCTCGGTTGGCAATGTTCCGGTCGCATCGAGTGAAGCTCGTCTTAGGAATTCGCTATCGCTAGAACGCGAGGAAGACTCTAGCCCGAGAGTCTGCAACTGTCGGTCCACATGCTGATCGATAATTTGAACACTTGAATTTCCTGGTGCCTTAGCGATCGACGCGGATGATGATGCGGATCGAAAGGGGACAGTGATCCTAGCAGATGCTATCTTGCTCGAGAACCAAACAGCGACCGCACCTTCCCCTGGTCCGATCACTTTGACGATGCCTTGTTCGTTGACCAAAGCAACGGATTCGTCGGACGCCGTAAACTTGGACCATCGTGTAACATCTTCAATTCGCCCATTGGAATAGTGTGCTCGGACAATCAGCGGTTGCGATTCACCAGTCGACATCAACACTTGTTCCGGCAAAACCTCGATACGGTCGATCGATGGATCTGTTTTTGATGGACCATTGGCACCTAAAGAAATCCAGCGGGCCAAAAGTTGATATTCGATGGAATCGGATGGCAATCGCAGCCCACCTTTGTGCTCGATCGTGCCACTTGGTTTCGTAAGCAACAGGGAAGCCGCTGGGTTACTCAAATCGATTCTTCTGCCGCGATCTTGGCGTGTGATATTGAAGTGATCGGTTGTTGGATCGTATCCGCGCAATGAAAGCCGAAAGCCACCCTTTCCCGCAAGCGCACCGTGGCATGCGCCCATGTTGCATCCATTGCGAGCCAAGATGGGTTGGATGTGGTTGTTGAACTCGATCGCGATCGGCTCCGAGGTTAGTCGGCAACGAACACTCGCTGTAGCACGAACGGTAGAGCCATCTTCCTTCGTGAAGGTTGCTTCAAGTGTTGTCTCCCCATCTTTCTTGGCAATCAGAATTGTCGAATCACCCACGGTAGTGATGTCCGCGATGGACGGGTCGAGCAGTTTCCATTTCGCCTTGTCTGATGGAACAGAAGTTCTACGAGTACCCTCCGATGTCGTTGGATGCAGTACTATCGTCTGATGTGCATTCAGCGCTGTTAGATCAATCGACCGTGGCAAAATCTGCAGATCCGTCGAATGTTGCGATCGGGACCGATCCTCGGCACAAGAAGTCGGGTGTAACGCTAGCAACACTAGCAGGCCTGTCAGGGCAAAGATTTTGCAAAACGCAAGTCCGTGAGATAACGAGGATCGCATGGCCAAAATCGAAGAGAGGAATGATCGAGGTGAAGCTCTCGATTGTAACCTAACTGATGCTATTCCGCAGCATAGTAGTCTCTATTGCAAAGGAGTGAACCTTGACGCTAGCTTCCGGTCGTTCAGGGGTACGATTCAAGATTTGATAATGGAATCAAAGAATTATCGCGAAAAGTGGATAGCTTAGCGGTTACCCCTGCTCTTAAATCACTTGATTCCTCAGTGGTTGCTCATGTGCGAAACGACTTAGGTTCTCCAAAAAATGCTCGACGAGCCTGATCATCTCGCCACGAAAACCGCCAGCGGTATGTGGTGTTAAGAAGCAGTTTGGAGCATTCCAAAGGAAATCGTTCGGTGGCAATGGCTCGGGCGTCATCACGTCCAGATACGCACCCGCGATACGCCCTGCGTATAAATGCCCCGACAACGCCGATTGGTCTACCGTCGCCCCACGACCAATATTGTAAAAATAGGCATCGGATCGCAATCGCCCGAGTCTCAACGCATCAAAGAAACCGACGGTGGAGTCGTTTGCCGGCAGCAGATTGATTACATGGTCAGCCATCGGCAAATACGTATCGATTTGCTGTATAGGGATTATCGGTATAGATTCCTTTCCCGTCGGATTCCGTCTCGCTCCGATGAGCTTCATCCGAAAAGGAGCGAGCAACTCCACAAGCCTTTTTGCGATCTCACCATAACCGCATAGCAATACGGTTTGCCCATTCAGCAGAAAGGACTCTTCGCGACGCTTGGCTGCAGGCCAATCTCTTTCCGTCATTTGTGTTTGGTGAGCATACGGAAGCTGCCTAGCAAACGCCATCATCATTCCAAGGACATGCTGTGCACATGGTTCGGCGTAGACTGCCGAACTAGTAGTCAGTCGCGTTTCGAGCGATCTCAAATGCGAACGCAAATCCTCACGGTCATAGGCCGTATACCCGGCGCTGGTCAAATGTATCCATCGCAGGTTTCTCAAGCTCAGAAGTTGCTCTGCATTTGGCTGACCGAACGCGATCGTGGCCTGTTCTAATTTTGGATCGATCGAACTACTCTTCAAGTTGGAAGCGCTGGTGTCGTCTGCAACCAACCACCGATGATTGCGGGTGGCCGCCATCAACATGGATATCGCAGGATCAGGAAATACCGTATTGGTCCAAATCGAATAGGAGTGCGAATGCATTGGAAGGCCATCATCAAAGAGTCAAGTGAAACTGTCTCGGTCGTAGCAATACCCTATGCTGTGAACCGTCTCAATGATCTTAGGACGAGTGGGCCATTGCGTCTTCATCGTGGCTATACAGCGACCATCGTGGCTATACAGCGATCATCGTGGCTATACAGCGACAGGTGCGGCAATGTGTGGATGTGGATTGTAGTCTGTTAATTCGATATCCTCGAATTCGTAGTCCAATATACTGGGGCGAAACTGCTTCAAGTGTACCTGGGGCGGATTGCGTGGGGTTCGCTGCAGTTGCAATTTGGCTTGCTCCAAGTGATTGTTGTAGAGGTGTACATCGCCGAGTGTATGCACAAACTCGCCTGGTTTGTATCCAGTCGAGCCGGCCATCATGATGGTCAACAATGCATAGGATGCGATGTTGAAGGGTACTCCCAGAAAAAAGTCCGCGCTTCGCTGATAGAGTTGGCAGCTTAGTCGATCGTTTGCTACGTAAAACTGAAATAGCAAATGGCAGGGCGGCAATGCCATGTCTTGAATGTCCGCCACGTTCCATGCACTCACAATCAATCGACGAGAATCTGGCGTCTTGAGGATCTGCTGTTGAACTTGGGCAATTTGATCTACGACTCGTCCATCGGGACATTCCCAGGATCGCCATTGTTTTCCATACACTGGTCCCAACTCGCCATCCTGGTCGGCCCATTCATCCCAAATGGAAACTCGATTTTCTTTCAAGTACGAAATATTGGTTTCACCTCGAAGGAACCAGAGCAATTCGTAAACGATACTTCGCAAATGGAGCTTCTTCGTGGTGATGAGCGGGAAGCCTTTTGATAGATCAAACCGCATTTGTGCACCGAAGAGACTGCGAGTGCCAACGCCGGTGCGATCGCTCTTCTCATCACCGCGTTCCATGATTTGACGCATGAGATCCAGGTATTGTTGTTCCATGTCGATCCTAGTGCCTTTAGGTTGCATCGCTCTTGCTATGAGCAACGGAGTGTGGGTCGCTCTTCTAGGGAGCGGTGGAAATAGGAACAAAACTTTGTTTTGATTCGTTAGCGCGAGCTGCAAGTGTCCAATGCCGATCGCTCGTCACTTGGACGCATTCTGCAGGAATACCGACCGCTGCTGCGAGAGTACGGACTTCTTCTGCACGAAGTGCCGCATGTAGACTCTGTCGCAGCATCTGCTGTCCGTGAGCATCTTCACCACCGTATTGTTGGACCAACGATTCGACATGAACTGATGTTTCTGGACGCAAAAGATCTCGCAGGAAAATCACGCCGTTGGGCCTCAACACACGCACCATCTCGATAAAAAAATCTGCATGGTCTGGGAGATGATGCACTAGCGAATTGGAAAATACGGTGTCAAAGTAGTCTTTTTGAAAGACCAGCTTTTTGGCGTCCGCCAGATGGAGTTGAACGCGATGCGCACACTGTTCTACCTCGATGTTGTATCGAGCCAGCTCTAGCATCCAGTAAGAGGCATCACAAGCCATGACACGAATCTCTGGGTGTCTTTTGCAAAGTGCTACTGGTATCAATGCGGTGCCAGTCCCAATATCGAGGCAATCCGTTCCGATATCTCCTAGCGACAATAGATCCTCTGCAAACTTATCGTTGACGGCGTCGTGATTCATGTCGTTGTAAGCAACGGCCTCTTCGCGATCGTCCATCACCTCTGGTTCTAGTACACGTTCCAGCATGAAAGGAATTTGCCTTTAAGGAGTGTAGATTGATCAGCAGCAGTCAGGAGTCGATTCAGGAGCACCCCGTCGCCGCGGACCAGCGATTTCACGCCCAGTGTAAGTGATGCGATTGTCTCCGTCGACGAAAACGACTTTCGGTTCGGGAACTCGAATCTCTGGCCCCGTTTCCTGAATGAAACCGAACGTCGCAATAATAACGATATCGCCAGGCTTTACTAAATGGGCTGCCGCTCCATTGATGCAAACGTCGCTTGAACCTGGCTCTCCTAGAATAGCGTAGGTTTCCAATCGGGTGCCCCGAGTGACATTCCAGACGTGAACGGATTCGAAAGGGGAAATACCTGCGGCCAGCAGTAGATCTGGAGGTAAGGTTAGCGAACCTTCGTAATGCAGGTCAGCTTGCGTTACGGTCGCCCGATGTATTTTTGATCTCAGAAACTTTCTTAACATGGCTCCAATTGTGGCTACTGCGGCTGTATTTCGCTAGCCTGAATTCCACTGCAAAAGGCTGGTGATTGGAGGCAGTAATAACCTGAATGATTAGGAACCGTTGTTTCGCCCCGATCTCATGATCGCATCCAAGAGTTTTTCCGCACCATGGCGAACGACGTCATCGGTCGGAATCCCTGTTTCCGCTTCCGTTTTCGCAATTTCGTAGCGAACCTCTGCATCCGACAGGCCATGTGTATTGAGAGCGATGCATGCCACTTTGGTTGGAGCAAATGTCCCACCCGCGTGAGCAACGGTTTCGTACATATGAATCACATCGGGAAGTGCAGGAATACGGGCCCATTCGGTGAATCGAATATGCGTTCGATTCGACTTGTGCACCAGAACCATATGCGTCGCTTGTGAGCCGCGAAGCAATGGAAGCGTAGCAGTTGATGCGGGATTCAAGAACGAACCTTGCCCCTCGACCCAAACAACATCGTTGCCTTGGGCACACTCGATGACTTCTTGCTGAACAGCACCACCGGCGAAGTCAATTCTCACTGCGTCCAATGGTATACCATCTCCGGCGAGCATAATGCCTGTTTGCCCGGTTGCCATGAATTTGGAGCGAATGCCTGCGGCGGCGGCGGCTCGATCGAACATAACTGCAGCGGACATCTTTCCAATCGACATATCGGTTCCGACGAAAAGCACTCGTTTGCAATCAAGCAATCTGGCTGCACCATTGGCAACGCTCAAATTGGGCGGCTCTTGGCGAATGTCCCAAACCCATTGTCCGTCTCGAAGGTACTGTCGCACTCTTGTGTCTTCATTGAGTTTGACGTGCAGACCGTTTAGCACATTCAATCCGCCCCGGACAGCGTCTTCGATATCGACGAACCACTCCTCAGGTAGCTTCCCACCCCCAGGAGCGATACCAATTGCTAGAGTGTTAGGTTGGTATTGCAGCGCATCGACAGTGGATTTGACAATGGGAATATCGCGTTTGAGCGGAATTCCTGTGAGCTCTCGTAACGATCCACCTGGATGTTTCTGATCAATCACGGCAACGACCCGCTCCGGTGCAAAGCGAAGGAGTACGAGCCCAGTCTTTCCACGGTCCGAAGTAAGCCCGTCATGCATGAGCAATACGAGCTTATCGTTGGGGCGATATAGTGGATGCTTAGGCATAACGAACTCCTATTCCTGGCAAATCTTGATTGACCAAATAACCATCTTCAAAAGCCAAACCTGCAGACGGGTCATTGATCAAATTCAAATGACTATCGAGATCAATGTAGTCGATCAACGACGCCAATTGATGCGCTGCCCCGTTTCCGAGGGCGGTATTCCCATAGCAACCGATCATTGTCTTTAGCCCAAAGGCATTGGCGGTCGCGATCATCCGGAGCGCTTCGGATAATCCACCACACTTTGTAATCTTGATATTGATTCCATCAACGACGCTCCCCAGCCTGGCAACATCCGAACTCGATCGACAACTCTCGTCGATAAAGATCGGCAGCAAACTCTTCTCGTGCAGCTGCCCCAGCAGATGATCGTCTGCGGGTGCAAGGGGTTGTTCAATGTGGACTACATTTCTCGAAGCCAACCAAGCGGACATCTCGATGGCCTGATGTAGGTTCCAACCGCAATTGGCATCGACGCCCAAGTAGGAGTCATCGGGGGCCATTTCACGCACAGCATCGAGCATCGCTTTATCCGCATCCAGGCCCGCCGGTGATCCAAGCTTGATTTTGATCGCGCGAATTTTTCCAGTCTCTTGCCACTTGCGAAGTCGATCTTGTGCACCGGCAGGGCTGTTGATCCCCACGGTAACAGAAATCGGACCTCTCGGGGTGGGTTCCAAACCGAGAAGCTTCCAAACCGGCTGTCGAGTCGCTTTGCCAGCCCAATCGTGTAGGGCCATGTCGATTGCAGCTCGAGTCGATGACCCGATGCCCGCCTTTATCAATATCGATTCGATTTGATGCCGCTGCGAGGGGTGGAAATCTTGAAGAAGCGAGACGCACTCTTCAAGATCGTTCGCAATGCGTTTGGCATCTTCCCCGTGTACTGGGATTTCGAATTCGGCAGCTTCGCCGAGCCCGGTAATGCCATCTGTTTCGACTTCGACAATGAAGCTCTTCGATCCATCGGAGCTGCCGCGACTGATGGCCAACGCGACCTTTTTGGAAAGTTGAAAAGACTGGAATCGAATGGAGGCCATCGTGATGCACTGAGGGAAAAACGCGAAATGAAACAACAATCCGCCCGCGAAACACAGAAAGATATCGAGGTCTGTTCCAATGTTCCATCCGTAATCCCTTGCCGTGCCGAGGTTACAATGCGCATGAACAAATCATTTAGGACACGCTGGCCCATTTGGGACACACTGGCCAAGCCCCATCGGCCACTGGAACCCAAATCAGAGCATAGAAGTTGATTACAAGAAGCCACCTCGCGAACTTCGAGTTAAACTGTGACGACTCAATGGGGGCTGGCGCCGTCGACCTTCTTCAAGGCTTCGAAACAAAAAGTTCTCCATTTCTTGAGAATATTCTTGCATTCGTAGGTTTGTACTTCTATAAAACTGTACCTCTCTCCAATCCAGATGCGTGGGTTCATAGATGGAATCATTCTCAGGAGAATGCCGTGCGACATGTTTATTGCTGCGTTGCTTTAGTAGTGGGTTGCTTAATTGGTTGCGGTCCAGGCGATGGCCGAGTCGCTGTAAATGGATCTGTCACCCTAAAGGGCGAGCCTCTCGACGAAGGTGTTATTGAATTCATCTCCACGGGAATGAAATCAGGAACCACCATCCAGAATGGCAAGTATGATATTCCTCGTGATCAAGGCTTAATCGCGGGTACTTACAAGGTGATGATCACATCGGGTGACGGTCGAACCCCTGCGGATTCCCCGGACGGTTTGCCAGGTCCAACAGGGGCAAATATTGTCTCCAAAGACAGAATACCCAAGGAATACAACATCAACACAAAACTAGAGGCGAAAGTCGAGGGCTCTTCCCCCAACAAATTCGACTTCGCAATTCCGTAATCGAGTAGTCAAGGCAAATTCAAAATTGCCGAGTGTCTTCCTTTTCCTCGATGCTTACCTCCTCTTAATGTATACGTAGGTTTTTTCAATGTTTTGAGTAAAGGTTAATAACATGGTTCGTCGTCGTTTCGGATTTACGTTGGTAGAGTTGTTAGTGGTCATCGCAATCATTGGCATACTCGTAGGTTTGCTGTTGCCAGCAGTCCAAGCTGCTCGCGAAGCGGCACGTAGAATGCAGTGCCAAAACAATTTGAAACAACTTGGTCTGGCTATGCACAATTATGAGAGTGCAAACGCTCGGTTTATTGGTGCAGTAGGCCGGTTCGGATGTTGCTGGGGAACTTGGCAGGTTGGTGTGCTTCCGTTTATGGAGCAGTCCAGCATGTTCAGCATCTATCAGAACTATGGCGGTTCAGATCCGGGGCCACGCTACGGTCATGCCCTCAATCGTCCCGTTGCAGGCGCTCGAATCCCAACCCTTACCTGCCCAAGTGATACACCGAATGCTCCGATTGGTGCCAGCGCGACTCTAGCGGCGATCACCAGTCACAACTATGCCGTCAACGTTGGAAACACAAGCTTTTTCCAATCGACTCTCAATGGGATCCCCTTCCTTGGCGCGCCTTTTCGAATGTATACGGGTTCGATCAGCGATGATGGTCCCGTCAATGCCGCAGAAGCAGCGACCTTCACTCGGGTCTACGGACGCCCCGTCAAACTAGGTGAGATCTCGGACGGTACTAGTAACACACTCTTAGCCTCAGAAGTTTTGCAAGGAAGACAAAATGACTTGCGTGGCTTTAGCTGGTGGGGAAATGGAACGGCATTTGTAACGTATCTTCCTCCTAACAGCACTTTGCCTGATGTGGTTACAGGTGGTAATTGTGTTCCGCTAACAGCACCTAGAATGCCGTGCGTAACTGCAAGCACAGTAACGCGTCCGAGAATGATGGGGGCACGAAGCCTACACACAGGTGGGATTAATACCGCGAGATGCGATGGCAGCGTTGGCTTCATTTCGAACAACATTGATCTTGTCGCCTGGAACGCATTTGGGACTGCGCAAGGTGGTGAGGTAGTAAACATCGAGTAAAGATTGCTACAATAGCGTTCAACATGGACGGTAGGTCGAATCATCTGACCTACCGTTTTTTATTTATGACGCATTTTCCGAACCGGGGACAATCATGTTCGATACCAACAAATCCAGGCGGCGGTTTCTTCAGGCGGTGGGTGGGGCTGCTGTTGCTGCCAGTACCCTCAGCGCCGGCAAACGTTGCTGGTCGCAGAACGACAAACTCAACGTAGCCTTTGTGGGGGTTGGTGGGCGGGGAGGTGCCAACCTCAACAAAATGTACGATAGCGGTTCCATTCATGTCGCAGCGCTGTGCGATGTCAATCAATCGCATATCGACAAAGCCGCAGAGCGACACACGCTGGCACGTCGTTACACAGATTTTCGGAAACTGATGGATGAGCTTGCTAAGGTTGATGCAGTCGTTGTCAGCACCACCGAACACACCCATGCCTTTGCGACATTGCCAGCGTTGCAACTAAAGAAGCCAGTCTATTGCGAGAAGCCTTTGACACACAACATTGCGGAAGCTGATCGTATCATGCTTGCCGCCAAGGAAGCCGATGTTCCCACGCAGATGGGAACGCAAATTCACGGCGAGAAGAACTATCGACGCGTCGTGGAACTGATCCAATCTGGGGCGATCGGACAGGTACTTGAGGCACACGTTTGGACCTCGCGTGCTTGGGGGTTGCAAACTCAAGAAGAGGCAGTTGCGAACAAAGACTTTTACGTCGCGGAACGTCCCTCCGAAGAAATGACACCTCCGTCGAATCTAGACTGGGACCTGTGGATCGGGCCCGCTCCTTATCGGCCATACCACGAGATTTATTTCCCCGGTCCAAAGTGGTACCGATGGTGGGACTTTGGAAGTGGTACGATGTCTGACCTCGGAAGCCACATGAATGATCTTCCCTTTTGGGCGCTCAAGCTTGATTCCCCGAAAACGGTCGAGGCATTTGGGATACCAGCCCATCGCGAGATCGCTCCTGCGTCGATGACAGCGGTCTACGAGTTCGGCGCACGAGGCGATATGGGACCGTGCAAACTAAGTTGGTACCAAGGGACGCATAAACCACAGATATGGAAAGACAATGGGATCCCTCAGTGGGGATCCGGTATCCTTTTCGTTGGAGACAAAGGGATGGTGCTGTCTGATTACTCGAAGCATCTACTATTGCCTGAAGAGCAATTCAAAGACTTTGTGCGTCCAGAACCCTTCATTCCCGATTCTCCAGGCCAGCATCAAGAATGGTTGGACGCCATCAGGAACGGCACCCCGACTGGCAGCCCATTCAGCTATGCAGGCTTGCTGACCATCACCAACCATCTTGGTAACGTCGCATATCGCAGCGGCCAAAAACTGGAGTGGGATGCAAAGCAACTCAAAGCGACAAACTGCTCTCAAGCCGATGCCTTTATTCGCCGTACGCCTCGCAATGGGTGGTCGCTAACCTAATGTGACACCGCCGACAATAGTCGAATTAGATTGGGACCAATGTCGACCAATAATCCGGACGTCAGTCACTCGTTGGAAAACTCATCAGCTCGGGACAATGGTCCCAAGCTACAGTCACAGTTGCCCAATTCGCCCGGGTTGCCAGTCCCAGTGACTTTTGCCATTGCTAGCAAATGATTCGATGGCAGCGTTCTTGCGAGAATGGCAATTCGGTCTGGCTACCAACCTTTTTCGCTGGATAAACTCCAGAGGGCTCGATTCTACAATCCTCAGGAGAACACCGGAGATACGGAAGCCTTCTACTTGAACATCATCAACAACCTTCGAACAAGACGGATGGGCACGGGGCGAATTACCTCCTGGGCTCATTCCCTGCGCCTAGGCGTTTGGTTGATCGCTGGGGTGTTGATCTCGATGTCGGTGGGTTGTCGGGCATTTCGCGATCGATCATCGCACAAACAGCTCGATCAAGCGAGACAGCTTTCACTGCGTGGTGCGGACGCGTTACAAAGAAAGCGAGACTACGATGCGGAGCTGTTATTCTCAGAAGCTTTAAAGCAATCATCCGCGGATGAGCGAGCGCATTGGGGGTATGCATCGACACTTTGGAAACGGGGTGACAAAACAAAAGCCATAGAACACATGCGAGAAGCATTGCGTTTGTCCAGCAGCAACTCCAGCCAGAATCCCGAGTATGCAATTCGGCTTGGCGAGATGAATTTGGAACTTGGAAATCATCTCGAAGCACGAGAGAATGCCAAGTCTGTGTTGGCTGAGAATCGAAGCAATGCTGCCGCTTGGGCGCTTTTGGGGGAAAGTCACGCAGCGGAAAAAGATTGGCCACCTGCGCTCGAGTGTTATCAGCGAGCACTTTTAATCCAAGCGGATTATCCCAAGGTACAATTAGCTTTAGCGGATGCCTATCGTGTTATAGGCAAGCCACAACGAGCCTTAGCTGTCCTCGATCACATGGTCGACCTAGACGAAACGGCTAGGCACGATCCGAACTCGCTATTAACTCGAGGTCTAGCCATGGCAGCGCTGAATCGGAATAGCGAAGCCGCCGAGAAATTGCAGATGGCAGCGGAGCGACTCCCGATCGACCAAGTGCAGAAGCATCTACAAATCGTTCACGCCCAACATCGTATCGGTGAGTTAGTTGCGGCTCGTGTGTCATTAGGTCGCATTCGAGAAAGCCACGCGAGTAATTCCGAAGTCCAGCGCTTGCAATCCATGCTTGACATGTCCTTTGCTCATCTCACCGACCCAGTGAAACCTATCAAAGAGAGAGGATGGGAAAACATAGAGCCACCTGCAGCGATGGTTAGCGCCCGAGAGAACTGGATTCATCGTTAGACGAACCTTGGCAGATGGACTACGATAGAGGCGTTGAATCCCATCTTATCGAAAAGAATTGCAGAGTGGACAAGAATTTACATCCGTCGTTAATCTCGACTTGGTTTCGGCCTGAGATCATTGCGATGAGCCCCTATACCCCCGGTGAGCAGCCGCAGTCGGGCAAGGTCATCAAACTCAACACAAATGAAAACCCGTACCCACCATCGTCGCGTGTGGTGGAGGCCATCGCTTCTGCTTCGAATCGGCTGGAGCGATATCCGGACCCGCTAGGCACTGCCTTTCGTATAGCCGCTTCTGCGGCATTAAACGTCGAGCCCGAGATGATTCTCTGCGGCAATGGAAGCGATGACTGCTTGACCATTTTGACTCGTGCTTTCGTGGGCCAACAAGATCGACTTCGATTACCTTACCCAAGCTACATTCTGTATCGTACGCTGGCAGAGATTCAAGCGGCTCAATTCGAGGAAGTACCGCTCTCTTTCGAGTATCAATTGACCGATGCGTTTGCGGCTCCAGACCCACGTGTCAAACTGATTTATCTTCCGAATCCGAATAGCCCGACGGGCACGCTCATCGACCACGAATCGATCCTATCGCTCGCAGATCGAATGCCATGTCCGATCGTGGTGGATGAAGCCTATGTGGATTTTGCACCCATGAGCGCTGTGTCTCTCGTCAAGGACAATCCAAAGATTATCGTGACTCGAACCCTAAGCAAATCGTATGCGTTGGCTGGATTGCGGTTCGGTTTTTTGGTTGCACACCCAGACATCGTTCGCACGCTCTGCAAAGTAAAGGACTCGTACAATACAGACGCACTTTCACTCGCTGGCGCAACTGCAGCCATCACGGATCAGGCGTGGCTGAGAAATAACGTTGACAAAATACGACAAACGCGTGATCGCATGACAACGTCGCTTCGTGGACTCGGGTTCGATGTCCTAGACTCCCACGCCAATTTTGTCTGGTGCACGCGAGCAGATCGGCCAACCAAACCAATCTACGAACAACTCAAGGCTCGCGGCATTCTCGTTCGATACATGAACTATCCAAATTGGAGTGATGGACTTCGGATTAGCGTCGGGACCGACGAGCAAATCGATGCACTCTTGGTTGTTCTGAAAGACATTCTTTAGCCTTGTACCGTACTGACGCGTTCGCATGCTATGGTGCTAACTGCTATTGCAATGAACGCTTAAGAGAAGCGAAAACGCTGGACCCGATTGTTCCCAGAATCCACTACATAGACGCGTTCAAGCGAGTCGACAGCGACAGCCCACGGATCTATCAACTCGCCAAGGCCGCGGCCAACCGATCCCCAAATTGCAACGCTATTTCCGTCGCGATCAAATTTTTGAACGCGATGATTTCCGTACTCGCTCACGATGACATGTCCAGGGGTCAGTGCAATGCTACGCGGATGTTTCAATTGACCCGCGTCAGCTCCCTCGCTACCGAAAACTTTGACCAATTCTGGACGATCCCCCCGCCAATCTAGAACCTGGATTCGATGGTTGCAATCGTCTGCAACCCATAGGAATCCTTGTTCGTCGATGGCTAGACTCTGGGGTCGTCGAAACTGAAGTGGTTCTTCGCCACTCACACCAAAACGAGCGATGTATTTGCCATCAGAGGAGTATTTGTAAATTCGGTCGAACTCACCATATTCACCGAGAAAATACTCGCCTGTTTTCGCGCGAACGATATCTGTAACGAAAGCAAATTGACCAGGATCAGGGCCATTGATTCCTCCAATCGTTTTGCTTTCGAGCAATTCACCGTCAGGTGTGTAAAAAAGAAAACGAAAGTAATGCGTGTCAGCGACTAAAATAGTTCCGTCGACGTCGATCGAGATGCCCGTTGGTTTTCCTTGCTCGATCATCGGAGTTACCCAACCGCGTAGATACGTACCGTCCGCATCGAACACTTGGATGCGGGCTGTTTTATCGATCACATACAGTTGCTGAGAACTAGGATCGATTGCGATCGCTCGCGGCTTTTGAAATCGTCCTTCGGAAAGGCCACGTTGGCCAACGACAAGTTCCGTTTTGAAATATGGACCTTTCCTATCTGTGCTGCACCCCAAAACTCCCAAGATCACCGCTGCATAACCAGCGCTAACAGTCCTGCACATCAATGACATAAATCGGCGACGCGAAGTCTTCTCAAGTACTTCCAGGGGAGCTTGTGGATTCATGAAGGAATTATCAAATCTCGGTTTGGACAGTTCCTGATGCTCGTTTAAAAACGACGATAGAGAGCAGATGATTTGCTTTTATTCTAACGAGTGATTGCGGAAACAATCTGCTGTTGTCTGAAGAAAACCTTCGAGATTCTTTAGCAATAAGTCTAAAATGATCGCGATGATCTGAGTAGTTCCTGTCCCACGTTGACCTATTTGGAATGTAATTGATGTTTTCGGATGCAACCATCAGCCGGATGCCACTCTATTTGCGAGAGCTTCAACAACTCCACCGTGCTGGACAAACCCGAGTCCAAAGCGGAGTTTTGGCCAAACGTCTTGGACTCAACGACTCCCAAGTGCGCCGCGATCTCTCTGGATTTGGCTCCTTAGGACAAAGAGGTGTGGGGTACGATGTCAAAGGGCTTATTCAAACGATTCAAAACACACTTGGCAGTGATAGGTCGTGGAATGTGATTCTGGTAGGCGTCGGTAATTTGGGGAGAGCATTGTCGGGTTACCGAGGGTTTGAACAACAAGGGTTTCGACTGGTAGGAGTTTTTGATTCAGATCCAGGCAAAATTGGAACGAAACTTGGCCTGCTAACGATTCGTCCGTTGGAGGAGATTGATGATCTCGTACAATCCGAAGACGTCGAACTGGCGATTGTTTCGGTGCCGGCGAATGCTGCGGTGAGTGTTGCTCACAGACTGGAAATGGCAGGCATCACAGGGATCCTTAACTTTGCTCCTGTGACAGTTAGCAAACCGCAAAGCAGTACTACCGTTGTTAACGTCGACCTGGCTGTCGAACTTCAGCGATTAGCTTTTGCGGTAATGAAGTCCAAAGAATAAGCGTCCACCGCTGAAATCAAATTCACCACGGCCACAATGGTTTTGGACTATTTGTCTTTTACGACTGAGAACTCTTGCCAGAGTTTCTCGCCTTGATCTGCACTCAAGCTGTTTCTGTGCAAAATCACTCGATAGTAGAATTCCATCGAAGCCCCAGCCTTTAAGTCGTGTCCACCCAATCGATCCGAGGCAGGTGGCTTCTCCATCTTTGGAAAATCTTTCACTCCGAACGGGTTGTGAGCGAACAAGCCATAATCTCGAACATGCCATCGACCGGCGGCGTTGTAGCTGGTCGGGTGAATCAATATGGCGATACCATAAGTCTGAGACTGTTCTACGTTCACTTTGCCGGAGTAATCAACCCATCGAGCCGGGAACCCCCAACTATCCTTGTTCGTGCGTCCCTCACTAGTGAGTATTTGACCCCCACGCTTGTCTGCGCACATCGCTTCAGGGACACGGATAGCGAACATGCCTTCCTTTGTGTCTCCGAAGTGAATGTCCTTTTTCGCAACCAACTTGTATCGGCAATCAATGGTTCTTCGTTCGTGGGAGCCGCCAAAAGTGAAAATTGCGTCACATTCCAGTAAAGGCTCTGCATCACCATCGCAGCCAGCCCCAAGCTCGTTAGAAACGCTTGAAACATCCGCTTTTCCACCTTTCCAAAGGTGTTTTGCGGATAATTTAAGGCTATCGGAGAATATAGATATCTCGGGCGTTCCTACCTGGCAAACGGTCCCTTTTCCCTTGCCTTCCGCCCACAAGTCGTATTGGTTGATTTCACCAAAAGTCATCCACATCGATCGATGATGTGGGTGATCATGCTTTTCATCTTTCGAGTCCGCAACCATGGGGTACTCGCGGGAAAATCGCATGCCGTCTGGTCCCATCAAAGGCCATAAAATCGGCTTGCTGCCTGATCGAAAGTGATACGTGGTGACTAGTTTGTCCGCATCGAAAATATCGACGCGATCAGACTTTACGTCAGCGCGGAAGCGGTCCGCTCCAACGGTCTGTGAAATGCTCAGCTCGAGCCACATGACGCAGAATCCGAGTAGACAGGCCAAGTATCGAACCATGATTAAACCCTTGTTGCTCGCAAAAATGGTGTCCGTTAAATTCACAGGAAGTACCCGCGATCTTATCTTCCACCAAAGTACTTCTTGAGCGTCTCTGTCGCTGCATCTTTGGTGTTCTTCGTCGAAGGCCCTTCATTCATTTTTGGCAGTTTCATGGGCTCCTTCTTCTCTGGACGCTTCGATTTAGGCTCTTCACTTGCGTTGGACTCTTCCGAAAGAACCGAAGACTCCATCTTCGTAGTATCTTCCATGGTGAACTGACGCGTTTCTTGTTCAACAGGTTGCTGCGTAGGAATAGTGCGGTTGATTTGATCCGCCTCTAGAAGCCAAGAGCTAATATCGAAACTTTCCTTCGAATCGAAACCGCTGGACTGTTCGGTGATTCGTTCGGCCGCTTGCTTTACATTTGCTACTTCCGCTTGCTTGGAATTAGCGATGCCGACTTCAATTTCGATCTCAAACTCAAGCTGACCACATCGAATCTTGTCACCCGACTTAAGGATCTTGGCCTTTTCCGGGGACAGTTGTTTTTCATTAACGTAAGTCCCATTCCTGCTTTTGAGATCCACCAGCAAGACGCGACCATCTTTTTGGACGATTGCACAATGTTTCCTGCTTATCGACTCACTTTTCGGTCTCAGTTGGCAAGAATCACTCCGTCCAATGAAGAACTTCTCGTCCTTGATTGGGATGCTTTTTCCTTCGTGAGTTCCGGACAAAACCTTTAGGTTGACCTTCATTGCGAATACCTCTCGTCGCTCGACTAACTACTCGATGCTGTGAGCACCAAATTCCAAACTACTAGGGCGGTAACCAAAATCCATCAAAAATTAATAATAAAAAGGACACTGCAGAGGACAATCATTGCACCGCATCTGCGTTGGGTAGCCAGAAAAAGAGCCAATGAATGGTAGCGTTTGCTCGCGATTTAGGAAAGTGCTAGAAAGAGTCCTCTGTTTACAATTTCAACACACCATTCTTCATTGAGCTGAGACTCCAAGCAGCTCGGCGTTGCATCCTTTGCTTTGACAGGTTCTGCGTCAGGAAATGCGTTTTCCCGCAAACTCACTTTCGACTTTTCCAAAGAATTGAATCGATCTATATCCAAAATACCTGGCAGATGAGGGGCGTGAACTGAGCTTCGCAACAAAATGCTGCCATGCTGAATTAATCCTTGACTGGTCCGTCGCTGCGCACTACCCACAATTTTTTTTCCGTCAATAACGACATCGACAGGTGACCTTCGATCGAAACAAAGAAACGGAGAACGTCCAATACCAGAATTTATATTGCACGTGCAGTTTTCCGATAATTGTGCGTTCCAGCCCAAACCTCTCAAAGCATCAACAATCGAGTCGTGAACTGCTCTATAAAGTTTTTCGTGATGGCCTTTCTTGCTGGCTAAAGAGCTACTTGCAATAGCGATGCAATAAGTTATCTCATGATGATGAACGATTGCCCCACCGCCTGTCTTTCGAGTGACGCGAGGCAAGTTGCTCCATGGGGCTACATTGCCCTCTGGCATTGTCTGAAAATGGCCAAGCGACAAAGTGGGCTGGCTCCATCGGTATACTCGAAGCATGGCGGTAATGCCTGCGGGAATGCGGTCCAGCATTGACTCATCTAGAGTCATGTTTTCTAACCCAGGCTTCGGTGAATCGATTTGACTAAGGATTTGAGAATCTAGCAGCCTGGCGACCATGAAGAAATTGCAGTACGAGTACATGTGCTTTTCCAGATCCAGCGTTGCCGAGCTGACTGGACGTAAACAATTAGCTACCGCCGCATTGCGATTGATAATCTGTCCAGCTCAGCAGCTTATTCAGCTCGTTTGGGTCGCTCATCTTTACCTTCATAATCCAACCTGCCTCATAGGGGTCGGAATTCAGGATTTCCAATTGGTTTACCAGCGCATCGTGAACTTCAACGACTTCTCCAGAGACTGGGCTGTACATTGGGCTTACCGCCTTCACGCTTTCCACTTCGCCAAACTCTTTTCCGGCGACCACCGTTTGGCCGACTTTTGGCAATGCCATGAATACGAGGTCGGTCAATTCTGCGACAGCGAATGCGGATATACCAATGGTCGCGATTCCATCTTGAGCAAGAGCCCATTCGTGAGATTCGCAAAAACGAAGTTGATCAGGGGTAATGCTCATTTAGAAGTAGGACGCTTATAAAATGGTAGTGGAACAATCGTCGCGGAAACACGCGAACCGCGAATATCAACATCCAGCCTCGATTGCTCAAACGCAATTGAAGGCTCAACATACGCCATAGCAATAGGGCGATCAAGTGTCGGGGAGAAGCTGCCGCTCGTTACAGTACCAACGGTTCGAGAATCTGCGTCCAAAACCGACGCACCCTGCCTGGCTGCTCGTTTGCCATCGAGAATCAAACCAACTCGTTTTGCTACGAGAGGTGATTGACTTATTCGGGACAGTGATTCACGACCCAAAAACTGCCGATCTGCAAGCTTGCAGGCAAAACCTAAACCAGCACGATATGGGTCAATCGATTCATCTAGTTCATGTCCGTACAAAGGCATTCCAGCCTCTAGTCGGAGGGTGTCGCGAGCTCCGAGTCCAGCCGCTCGAACCCCAAGGTTTCTGCCCGCCATGAGGATATTCTCCCAAACTCGTGGCGCATCCTCCGCCTTCACGATCAGCTCAAAACCATCCTCGCCAGTGTAGCCGGTTCTCGACACCACGCACGGCTTGCTCATTTGCTCCGTGACTTTGGCTCGATAATAGCCAAGCGTTAAGGCTGATGGGGGGAGAAGTGGTTTGCAGATCTCCAACGCCTTGGGCCCCTGAACAGCGATCATCGCCGTCTGGCTTGTCACATCGTGATACTCCACATCAGGGAAGTCCGCCAAATGAGGATGGATCCATTTCACGATCTTGGCGTGATTCCCCGCATTAACGACCAAAAGAAAATAGACCTTGCCGCTGGGGCTTTCGAGACAGCTAACGAGTACGTCGTCCAAAACGCCACCCTCTTCGTTGCACATGAGAGAGTATCTCACCTGCCCAATCTTCATATCAGTGGCGCGTGCAGTGAGTAGATGATCCAGCAGTTGATCAGCTCTCGGTCCGTCGAAACGGAGTCTGCCCATGTGAGAAATGTCGAACAAACCCGCGGCGGTGCGAGTAGCTATATGCTCCGCGACGATTCCGTCATACTGAATGGGCATTTCGAAGCCGGCAAACTCGGCCATTCTCGCCCCGTTTGACTTGTGCCAAGCATGCAATGGAGTAGACGAGAGTTGGGAACTCATGGGGCAAACGTTACCTTTTCAACGGTCGGAATAATGCGTAGATTGACTCCAAGCGTCTTGTATTCAGACTTGCAGAGTTCCCCTGAAGTCTAACGACAACCGAGTTTTGCTGCAAATCTTAAACAGTCTTTTTGTGGGCCATGACAGTCGCCTAGTAAGCGTCCTGTTTCCAGACAACCATGAACGTTTTGATCAATATCTTGATATCCATCCAAACGGACCATTCGCGGATATAGCGATGGTCTAGCGCAATTCTCGCTTCCATTTTCTCTACAGTCTCAGTTTCGCCGCGACTGCCTTCCACTTGGGCGAGCCCAGTGATTCCTGGCTTTACCTTATGACGCATCATGAAGCCACGCACCAATTTCCGGAAGTGCTCATTGTGGGCGTTCGCCAAGGGCCGAGGACCTACGAGCGACATGCTGCCTTCGATTACGTTAAACAGCTGCGGTAATTCGTCCAGAGAAGTCTTGCGAAGTATTGCCCCGACACGGGTAATTCGAGGATCTCCCTTGGTCGCTTGCTTTACCACGGGACCATTGTCGCACGTGAACATCGAGCGAAACTTCCAAACCAATATCTCTTTCCCGTCCAAACCATATCGTTTCTGACGAAAGAACACCGGGCCCTTCGAAGAAAACTTGACGAGCAATGCACATATAACAAACACAGGTGAAATCAATACGACTCCCGCGAGGCTCAGAGTCAAATCTAACGCCCGCTTGACCCAGCCATCGACACCATACATCGGTGACTCAAACACGCTCACGACAGGTAAACCACCGACGTGCGTCCATCTAGAATGAAGTAGTTCAAAAACAAAGAAGTCCGGTACAATGTAGACAGAGGCTGTTGTATTACCGAACTCATTCAGCAACGATTGTATTCTTTTCTCCGCTCGCATGGGCAAAGCGATCAAAACGTGATCAATCTCGTTTCGATGGACCATGGCAAGCAGATCGGATGTGTTTCCGACAAACGGCAAATCAACGTCGGTTGCGAGTCGTCGTTCACAACCTCGATCATCGAAAAAACCAACCACAGACAAGCCGCTATCGGTAGACTGAGCTGCGTTCTTGGCGATGTCGTAGCCGAGTCGATTGGCGCCAATAATTGCAGTACGCTTCATTCCGACGCCTCGCTTTCCCATCGACTCCAGTACAGCCCGGACAGTCATATGGCTGCTTATCAGTAGAAGTCCGCAGATCACGTACCAAAGCACCATACTCGACCTTGCAAAGGAATCGATCTGCTTGGTGAACACACCTACCAGCAAAAGCATGATGCATGTTAATGACCAAGCGAGAGTACATATGACTACTTCACTGTCCGCCGATCGACCGCGACTTGGGCGATAGATTCCACAGGCTTCGCCAACCACAAACAACGCGATACAGGAAACTAGGCACGCAATCGTCGTAAGGCTATTCTGAGGTTGGCTTGTTAGCCATTGCACCAAAGGCAATGTCGCGCATAACAAAATAGAGTCAACAACACGCAGAACTACCGGTAATAGCATTCGCGTGGGACGTATTGCAGTGGGGGACATAGAGACTTTGTATTGAGAAATGAGGACGAATCAATCAGCTCGACCTTAAGCCTTAGATTATGATCGCGACACACGACGAAATTTTGACGCGACCTTCGATCGAGGTGTCAAGGTATCGACGACGCAGTCAGAATAATCGTTACAGTCAGAATCTCTTGGCAGTCATTCAACCCCGCATGTACGCCACGCCGAAACAACCTCAACTGGTGGATCCTCTTTTGCATGTATTCCTACGAGTGGCTGTATGAAAGACTCGCTGAGTATCATTTTTCCTGTTCGCGACCTTCAAAGCCAGATCGAGAATCGGATCGAGCGGTTGCTTGAGTTGCTTACCGACCTGGCCACGGATGTTCAGCTCATCGTGGTAGATGACCATTCGTCGGATGCCACACCAGAAGTTCTTGATGACTTGAGGCGGAAGTACCCACAGCTCGATGTCGTTCGAAAGCAACAAACGGTCGGTCCTGAACAGTCCGTCGAGTCGGTGTTGTATCAAGCCAAAGGGGACTTTATCTTCCTCCACCAGTCCTACAACGATATCGACTTCGAAGAAGTACTCCACTTGTGGAAGTTGCGAAAAGACGAACAACTCGTTATCGCGAGGGCAGCAACACGCGTTCGGCGAATCGATCAGCAACTCCTGCAACGATTGCACGACTGGGGCCGCAAACTGGAAGACAACTGGCCCGCCGTTCGTACAGTATCCCATGGTCTTCAAATGATGCGACGTGATGGCGTCACATCTCTGTCGCAAGTCAAAGATTCTCTAGAAGACCTGGAAGTCACGCACCAATCTCATCGGAGAATTTCTCCGCCCAAAATGGCGACCAACCAACTTGCTGCTGCAGCATCAACGGCCAAAGCTCCCTAATTCTGTCGCCTTGGGGGCGTTCTCCAACAATACAGCCAGACGGAGTCGTCAGTGCCTGCCACGGTGCTACCAACCTACAATCAATTGAAATACTGCGGATTCAAAACGCATTCCTTTGAATTACACCGTTGCGTTGTCGTAGCTTTGCGTTCTATAATGCACGCTTGGGCTGCGGCTCATCACTCTTCTTTCCCCACCATCTCATGCCATCGCTCGCTTCGAGTCACCAACAACGACTCCAACAACGGGACCCGAGCCTCCCATCCAACTTTTCATGAACGGCCACGAACATAACGGGTCACCCCGTCGCTCCAATTCTTCTCAAAGTCGTGACAAAGAACCGCTGTCGCTTTCCGAAGAGCTTTACAAAGACCGGCAACACGCAACTCGCGGTTCCGCTGGAGAATCGCCCATTGACTTTGCAACCCTGCAGCAAATGTCGACTGAGAATGTTTTGTCATTGGCGAGGTCCGAGAGTATTCAAAATGCAGAGTCTCTTGATCGGCAAGAACTGATCTATCAAGTTCTCAAGGCAAAACTCCTCTCATCCGGTATCCTTTACGGGGAGGGGACGCTAGAGATATTGAATGATGGTTTCGGATTCTTGAGGTCGTCAAGCCATCATTACGTTTCGTGTACTGACGATATCTATATTTCACCATCGCAAATCCGTCGATTCAATTTGAGCACGGGAATGACGATCTCGGGACAAATCCGTCCTCCGAAAGAAAACGAGCGCTACTTCGCACTGCTCCGGGTCGAAGCGATTAATCACCGTAACCCCAACGAAGTCAAAAGTCGCAAGCCATTCGATTCCCTTACACCGCTTCATCCAAATACGCGAATCGTACTGGAGACCACTCCTGACAAAATCGAAACGCGCGTCGTGGATTTGATCGCTCCCTTAGGATTCGGACAACGCGGCTTGATTGTCTCGCCACCACGAGCAGGCAAAACCATCTTGCTTCAAAAGATGTCGAAAGCGGTGCTCGAAAACTACCCAAGCACCTATGTCATTATTTTGCTGATCGACGAGAGACCCGAAGAGGTAACCGACATGCAGCGAGAAGTGCGCGGCCCCAAATGCGAAGTCGTAAGCAGTACATTTGACGAACCTGCATCGCGTCACATCCAAGTAAGCCAAATGGTATTGGAAAAAGCCAAACGCCTCGTCGAGGACGGAATCGACGTTGTTATCTTCTTGGACAGTATCACGCGATTGGCGCGAGCTTGGAATGGTGAATGCACTCAGTCAGGGAAATTGCTCACAGGCGGGTTAGATGCCAACGCGATGCAAAAGCCGAAATCCTTTTTCGGTGCCGCGAGAAAGGTCGAAGAAGGCGGTTCCTTAACAATCATTGCAACGGCGCTTGTCTCAACCGGTTCCAAAATGGATGATGTCATCTTTGAAGAATTCAAAGGGACTGGCAACATGGAAATTGTCCTCGATCGATCCCTCGTCGACCGAAGAATTTGGCCAGCCATCGATATCAATCTGTCAGGTACGCGCCGAGAAGAAGCCTTGCTGGACGCACAAGAATATCAACGCATCTCTCTGATGCGCAAAGCCTTAGCGGAGCAGAGCCCAACCGATGCCATGGAGTATCTGCGACAGAAACTGATGAAAACTCAAACAAACGCAGAATTCCTTTTGGGCATCCGCCCTGATCATTCGTAAACAGAACTCCTTCATTAAAATGCCTCAAGAACTTTCCCTGCCAACACAGCTTTTCCAAAGCAATCGCGAAGACTGCCAAGTGGCTATCGTTGTTTCAACTTACAACGATCACATCACTGGAAAACTATGCGACGGTGCTGTCCGCACACTTCTCTCCGCTGGAGCGAGCGATGAACAGATTGTTATCGTTCGAGTTCCGGGAGCTTGGGAACTGCCGTTCGGAACGCAACGAATCATCACCAATCCAAAGTGCCAAGGAGTCATCGCATTGGGAGCTGTTATCCGTGGTGAAACATCTCACGACCAGCATATTAATCGTGCAGTGAGCATGGCATTGATGCAGCTATCTCTCGATTACAACAAGCCCGTCGCTCTCGGTCTCTTAACCGTCAACTCTCTGGAACAAGCGATTCAGCGAGCTGGCGGCAACATGGGCAACAAAGGAGAAGAGTCAGCAAACGCCCTTCTCGAATGCATGAAGATCGCACGAGCAACAAACTAGTTTTATCTGATCTTTCTTGAATAAGGTCCCTTTTCGTCGCGACGATTTCTCCTCGCGATCCGTATTCCTTTGCGAGCAGAGCGATTAACATATTGACTTTCAACTAAGTTAATCGCGAACCGATGAGCTCCTCATGTTGCTTGCGCATCAAATACCGAGATCGAAGTATTGCCTTTCTTTATTTTTTCTTGCACTGTTGATTCTCCGTTCGGGTGTTCGCGCGGACCTGGCCAACGAGTTGAAACCGGTGATCGAAGCGCATGCGGGAAGCGTCGCTGTGGCGATCAAGAATCTAGAGACAGGTGAAACGTACCTGCACAACGAAACCGAAGTTATGCCTACCGCGAGCTTGATCAAGTTCCCGGTATTGATCGAGCTCTATCGCCAAGCAGAACTGAAGAATGTCCAATTGGATTCGATGGTCACACTCCACGAATCGGACAAAGTACCCGGGTCGGGAATCTTGACGGATCACTTTCAAAGCGGCATGCAATTGTCGTTAGAAACCGCTGCGAGGCTGATGATTCGATACTCGGACAACACAGCTACCAATTTGGTTGTCGACCAGATCGGGCTTGCGAGTACCGCAAGCACCATGCGAGACATGGGGATGCCAGAAACACAACTCCATGCCAAAGTCTTTCGGCGAGAATCGTCGATTGCTCCTGAACGGAGCCAGGCATATGGTCTCGGGAGCACCACTGCAAGGGACATGCTTAAACTACTGGAGCAGTTGAATGCCAAAACGCTCGTGTCCGCCAATGCTTCTGAGAAAATGCTACTGCATTTGGCTGCTTGCGATGACGATACAAAACTACGTCGCATGCTCCCCAAATCGGTAAAGTCCTACAACAAGACTGGTGCTGTCTCGGACGTACGAACCGATGCCGGTTTGTTCAAAACGCCAAAAGGGATGCTGGCGATGGTTGTGTTGACATCGAAGAATAAAGACACACGCTGGACAGATGACAACGCCGCAGAACTACTCTGTGGAAGGATTGGCAAGATTGCGCACGATTGGTTCAATCCTCCAGGTACCGGAGAGGCGGTTGTTCCCACGGTTCTTCAAGTCGGTTCTACTGGCGAGTTGGTGGAGTCATTGCAGCGCGCTCTCAATGCAAAGATCTCCCCTTCTCCAAATCTAACTGTCGATGGAGATTTTGGTTCGATGACCGAGGCTGCCACGAAAAAATTTCAATTGGGACAAAATCTAGAACCGACAGGCAAAGTAGATGCAGCCACGTGGGCCAAACTTGGCTCGATTCAATTGGGGCCTGAGGCCAAGGAAGACTCTTTACCCTTACCTGGCAAAGAACCTCGCGACGAGATCGAGGGTCGGCCATTTGTGTCCGCCAAAGCTTGGGTAATCGTCGATGGCGATTCAGGAGAAATAATCGATGGCGATGAACAAGATGAGAAGTTGGACTTTGCAAGCACCACGAAGATGATGACCGCTTGGTTGATTGCTAAAGAGGCTGCCAAAGATCCCAAGATTTTGGAGGAATCACTGCTCTATTCCCGAAGAGCCGATGATACCATCGGATCGACATCGACTGTTCGAGCTGGCGAATCCTTAAAGGTCAAGGACGCGCTCTTTGGTCTGATGCTACCGTCAGGAAACGATGCTTCCGTTGCGTTCGCGGAGCATTTTGGAGAACGCCTGCGCCCCGATGGTTGTAATGAAACGGACCCACTCGCCATGTTTATCGCAGCCATGAACGCAGAAGTGTTGCGACTGGGAATGAATCAAAGCCATTTTGTTAATCCTCATGGATTGACTCATGCAGAGCACCGAAGCAGTTGCGTGGATCTTGCGAAGCTAGCAAACACCGTATTGTCGTCACCATTACTTCGAGAGATTGTTGGAACGCGAGAATACAAGTGCACAGTTCACGGTGTATCCGGCTACAAGCGAGATGTGGCTTGGCGCAACACCAATCAGCTGTTGGGTATTGACGGATTCATCGGAGTCAAGACAGGAACAACCGATGCCGCAGGCGCATGTCTCGTGTCATGCAGTGAGCGCGATAGCAAGAAACTAATTGTGGTTGTACTCGGATCGACTGGATCGGCAGCTAGGTATTCCGACTCTCGCAATCTGCATCGCTGGGGCTGGCAAAAAACCGAGCTACCGAAAAAATAAGTATTCATTACATCCGCCATCGTTTTCGCGATCGGAGTTAATCGATGTATTCTTGTTGTGGCAAACCAAGTAACGAAACCGCAGGAAACTCATCAAGTGGTTTGATTGCTTTATCCAAGGGTGCACGGTAGCATCTTCCATCCAGAAGCATGAACCAAAGAAGCGGAGATTTCAAAATTAGCGAGCCGTCCAAAACACAAGGTGAGATGGAAGCGGCGATCTGTCAGTGTATTTCCCGGTTTGAACAAGAGTTCATGGGACGCGGTCCCAAAGATATTCACGCTCATCTAATCCATGATTTGTTACTCGTGCGACTGCAAGGCGTGTTGACCTCCGCTGAACAACATCTTGTAAAGACACTTCCCGTCGACAAAGGACGCGATCTTTTGAAACAAGTTCGATCGCAGTTGATCGAAATCGCTCGACCTAAATTGGAAGAAATCATTCGGGACATTACGGGCGTAAATCCAGTCAGCCTCCACCATGACATTAGCACACTGACCGGCGAGGAAATCATCATCTTCACCTTGATTGAACCTCCCAATTTCCGCGAACCAAAGCGCAAGTAGCCTTTCCCAACCCGTCCGTCTTATCGCAATTATTTCACTTCATTGCCTAAGTCTATTGTCACCTCGTGATTGCCTCGATCATCCACGAGACGAACAAAATGCTCCGATTGCTCAACTCCATCGACTGACATGGATTGAATGGTATTACCATGACCATCGCAAAGAACTGTGATATGGTAGAACGTCTCACGATACCTGTAGTGGATCTTGAAAGTTGGCCAATCGCGAGGTGGAAGTGGATTGAATCGCAGTTTATCAACATCCAAATGAAGGCCCAGTAGCGATTCCAATATAAGTCGATACATCCAACCAGCCGAACCTGTATACCAAGTCCAGCCACCTCGCCCAACATGCGGGGATACTCCGTACACATCTGCTGCGACAACATATGGCTCGACTCGGTACTTGGCTATTCCCGTAGAAGTCGAACCATGATGGATGGGGTTGATAAGCGAGAACAATTCCCACGCTCGATCGGTGTCTCCCATCTCCGCAAACGCCATCGCAGCCCAGATCGCACCATGTGTGTATTGACCACCGTTTTCGCGAACACCAGGGACATACCCCTTGATGTAACCCGGGTTGAGATTCGATTCGTCGAATGGCGGATCCAGAAGCAAAACCAATTGGCCGTCGCTCTTCACCAATCGGCGATAAAGACTTTCCATCGCCATCGTGGTCCTGTCTTGTGTACCTGCACCAGACAGCACGGACCAACTCTGCGAGATCGAGTCGATTTGGCATTCCAGGTTCTCGGACGATCCAAGCGGTGTTCCATCATCAAAGTACGCTCGTCGATACCATAGACCATCCCATGCCGATTGTTCAATGTTCCCTCGCAACCGCCCCGCTTCTAACTCGAGTCGATCCGCCGTACCGATATCATTACGCTGTCTCGCGAGGATCGCAAACTGGTTCATGACTTCATAAAGGAAGAACGCCAGCCAGACGCTCTCGCCCTTGCCATGTTGTCCGACGAGATTCATTCCATCGTTCCAGTCGCCGCAACCCATGAGTGGTAAACCATGCAATCCGAATTGCAATGATCGATCGATGGCGCGCAACGCATGATCGTATACCGAACCGACATCCTCGGAGATTTGTGGCAGATCGTAGTTCGCTTCTTCGTCATCATGCAACAGCCGTGATGTCAAAAATGGAATCATCTCATCGAGCAATCCAGTGTCACCTGTCACCTGCACATAGCGACACAGCGCCAACGGTAACCAGAGAAGATCATCTGAGAAGTGAGTCCTAACGCCGCGACCTACAGGCGGATGCCACCAATGCTGCACATCACCCTCGCGGAATTGTCGCGAAGCTGCCCGCTGAATTTGCTTTCGAAACAACCCGGGCTCCGCGTGAATGAGAGCCATGGTATCTTGAAGTTGATCGCGGAAACCATAAGCACCGCCCGACTGATAAAATCCAGATCGAGCCCACAGACGACAGGAAAGGGTCTGGTAAATGAGCCATCCATTGGCTAAAAAATTGACCGAAGGATCTGGGGTCTCAATGTAGACCGCACTCAGTGTCTGGCTCCAGTAATGCCATACGTTCTCCAAAGCTTTGTAGCTATTGTCTGTGCCACGTGTTTTGAGAATCAACTTCCGAGCGGCTTCTTCATTCTTCGCAGCCCCAATGGTAAACATGACTGTTCGTTCATGCCCATCCTCGATCGTCATATACGTTTGAATCGCCGCACATGGGTCCAGCCCAGCGCCGACACGTCCCGATAACTTCGTACTCTTCATCGCCGCTGGATTGGCAGGACGTCCATTTCTACCAAGAAACTCTGTTCGATCGCATGTGATCGTTCGTTGTGGCTCGCTGCAGTCTACAAAGGCAACGCGATCTGCAAACTCTGGACTGTACGAGTTGCGAGCAAACACAGCATTGGTCGCCGGATCAATGTCGGTGGTCACATGCATTAGCGATTTGCTTCGGACCTCACCGAGCACCCATTCCCAATAGCCAGTTGCAGACAAATTCCGTTGTCTTCCTGAATGGTTGGTGACCTTCAACCGGGCATACTTGATCGGTTCGTCGATCGAAACATAGATGCATAGCTCCGTCGTGATTCCATCTTCGGTATAGTCGAAAATGCTGTAGCCAAAGCCATGTCGCGAAACATAGGTTCCGTTACCACGGCACGGCGAAGGGGATGGAGACCAAAACCTGCCTGTGTCCTCGTCTCGTAGATAAATCGCCTCGCTCGCGGTATCCGAAACAGGATCGTTGTTCCACGTTGTCAATCGAAACTCGTGGCTGTTCTCGGCCCAAGTGTAAGCACTTCCTGTCTCAGAAATGACGGTGCCTATTTGCTCATTCGCGATCACATTCACCCAAGGTGCGGGAGTCGCTTGTCCTGGTTTCAGTGTCACAACATACTCGCGTCCATCACGACTGAAGCCACCGATGCCATTATCGAATTCAAGATCCCGTTTGGGTGTTTCTTGTGCGACAAGCGTTTCGAGCATTGTCCTGGTTGGCCGGAATCTTGGCATTGCCATTTCTGGGCGCATCCGTCGATGGACTTGGTCCACCAACGTGCCTGCGTCATCTTGAAGCACAATGCGTGCGACGGTTTGTAGGAGCGCGCGATCCTCTTCCGACATGTGCTCACCACGACGGACAAACACACCTCCCGGTCGATCGACCATGGCCGCTTCAGGACTGGCCGTCACAATGTCCAGGATGGATTCTTGAAGCGATTGTCGATAAACCGAGTCGTCTTCGTTCCATATGACCAAGTCGACAGCTAGCCCCTTCTTTCTCCAGTACGCGTGCGCTCGAACTGCATCGCGGACCAAATCCAGCTTTTCAGCATTGCAAATCCGGACCAATACAATTGGAAAATCCCCGGATATTCCATAACTCCATAATCCAGACTGCCCACGCCGATTCTGAACGAGTACACCAGACTTCGCACGTCGCATCCGCGATGCAAAGATCACAGATCCGGCCAAGCGACTGAAAGTCAGCGACTCCGATTCCGATGCATTGAGTTGCTGCAACATGATCAGTCCTCGCGTCCATGCGAGTTCAAAGACTCGATCCGCCAGGCTTGAATCGAGATACTTCTCCACCATAGCGGTCGCGACTTCACAGGATTCTCCCATCCCAGTTATCAAGTCTACCGTCACAGTCTCATTCGGTTGAATGAGCAGAACTTTGCGAATGCTCACGATCGGGTCGAGCGTAGCACCTTGACTATTCGTAAGTGGACCACGACTCTGAAGAGCATTCGGAGAATCGGTCGACCTACCTCGACCGATGAATTGCATCCTGTCCGTTTCATAAGACGTTTCGTCCAATTGCTTACCGGTTGCAGTCATCATATGTATCATCCAGGGGGGCTGCTCTTCGGCAGATCGCGGTCGCCGCGTGCACAGAATCGCTCCTTGCTTGTTCAATAGCTCTGTCTGAACGAATAAATTGCTGAAGGAGGCATGGGATTCGTCCTGCGTCTGAGCTGCCAAGACCACTTCGGCATAGCTTGTGATCTCAATGCGGCGAGCGCGGTCGGATCGATTCGTAAGCTTCGTTCGACGCAACTCCAAGTCATCTTCCGATGCAACGCTGATCATCGTATGCATCTCGATCTGCTCATCGATGCGGCGAAACTCCGCTCGGGCCTGCGTGAATATAGCTTCATACTTTTTTGCGGCAGTGGTTGTCGGTTGCCACGCTGTCGACCAAACTGTACCGCTGTCTAGATCGCGCACATAACAGAAATTTCCCCAGCAATCGCGTGTAGGGTCTTCACGCCAACGAGTGACAGAAACCCCACGCCATCGACTGTAACCACCCCCTGCGCTGGTGATCGCCACGTGATACTGGCCGTTAGAAAGAAGATGCACCTCAGGTACCGCCGTCGTTGGATCCGAGAACACACGCATGGTCCCCGACTCTTCTGCGGTCGAGGGACGAGCAGCATTCGCTTCGTTGGCGTGCGGAAAGAGAGGGACTGTATTTCTCGGAACGCGTTCTTGGAGCAATAGTTCTGTTGAACGCAACGTTAGATCCAGGTTGAAACGCTTCTGCATAGGTTTATCCAAGAGGATATATGCAAAAGAGAGCAAACTCATGCTGGCATGGTGTGCCATGTATTGTCGGATCGTAACACTGCTGCTTCCAGGCGGTAGTCTCGAAGCGGTGTAATCGACGGCTTCATAAAATCCACATGCACTGGAACGGCCATCGCGTGCAAGTCGTTCGAGATTGCGACATGCCATATCAGGGGCCACCATCAAGGCTAATGCAGAAGCATATGGCGCGATAACCAAGTCTTCTGCGAGCCCTCTCTTGAGACCTAAACCTGGAACACCAAAGGCTCGATACTGATAATTGAGATTGAGGTCGAAAGCTTGGTAGCCCGACTCGGACACACCCCACGGCACTCCTCGTTGTCGGCCATAATCTATTTGTCGAGAGACTACGGCACGATACGTTTGGTCGAGCAACGTGTGGTCGTAGGTTGGCATGACCAACAATGGCATCAAGTACTCGAACATCGAGCCGCTCCAACTCAACAGAGCTGGCGCACCATCGGCATTCGTGAGCAATCGTCCCAACGAGAACCAATGCTCCTGCCCTATCTGTCCTTGGGCAATCAGAACATAGGTGGCTAGCCGGGCTTCCGAGGCCAACAAGTCATAGCAACCAGAATCCAATTGGTTTTCGGTGACATTGAATCCGATGGAAAACAGATCTCGCATCTTGCTTTCCAAGAATTGGAAATCCATCTTGGCAATTTCTCTACAGTTGAAGCATAGAGACTCTAGCTCCTCGATTCGATGCAGGGCAAACTCGGCAGACTCTGTCATCGACAGATGCAGAGCGTTCAACCAATCCAAGATTTCGGTAGATGGCGCTCCCAAATCGCGATTGGCATCCATGAGAAGAGGCCGAATCGCATCAATTCGCAGACAGACCGTTTCAGGAAAGGCAGCGATACTCCGCAGTGTTGCGTTCGCTTCGGCACTATCTAATTCTGTTTGAAGTTTCTTCAAAAGTTCCGAGATAGGAGTTGTCGCTCCTCCCCAAGACGATTCGTCGGGCAGTGCGAGAGTGGACCATTGGCCCAGGGCACGCAATTCCGCAAGCTGTCCATCACAAGTCCGTAGCACAGCATCGCACCACCAAATGGCTTCCGATTGATTCGTAAGGGTTGCTTTCAGCTCGGCCAATTCACCTCGGAGCTTCGGAAGAATCTCTAGTCCAACACTGATTTTCGCCTCTTGCCTTCCTAATATCTCCATCTGTGACTCAATACGCCGGTGGGTGGCACTACCTACCAAACGCGTTGCGACATCGACAATTTGCGGGGTGTTCGAAGCTATATCCTGTAGCAATATCGCCAGCGTGTCGTGAATTCCTCGGAACAGATTGGTAGAAGCGATCGGGGTGTCGATGATTTGCTCAAAGCCAGCCGCCAGCACTCTTAAATGACCGATGAGATTGCCGCTATCAACCGTGGATACATAGCGAGGCAGCAGTGGTGCTAAAGTCCTGGTGTTGTACCAATTGAAGAAATGGCCACGGTATCGCTCCATTCTCTCGAGTGTTCCGAGCGTGTTTTTCGTCCGCGTCACAAGCTGTTCAACAGAACAGTATCCGAAATCGTATGCTGCCAGGTCCGCCAAAAGTCCCATCCCAATGTTGGTCGGACTAGTTCGGGAAGCGATCACAGCATTTGGGTTTACGTGCACGTTGTCTGGTGGTAACCAGTTGTCTTGTACCGTCGTGAATTCCTCAAAGTACCGCCATGTTCTTCGCGCCATGACACGCAAGAACTGGCGTTGGGGCTCTTTGAGTCGATCATTCTTCACCGGGATCAATCGACTCAACCACCAAGCGATCGCAGGTGAAAGGACCCAAAGAATCAAAAAAGGACTAGCAGTTGAAAGTACTGGTCGATTGAACCATGCGATGATTGCAAACGAAGAAGCCGCCACCACAGGCGCAACCCACATGGTTCGGTAAAATCCAGCGAAATCAGTGCGGGCTAAACGTTCGGAATCGCAGGAAGTTCGCCATTCTAGCAACCGCCGTTTCGTCCAATGCACACGCACCAACGTGCGTACGATCGCATCCATACTTATCCAAGCTTCGTATGGCAAGAATACCAACGTGAACATGGATTGAGCGACGGGACGTACAATCGCACCTAACGCGGATTTCAAATGGGTTGCGATTGACAGATCGGTCGGTTTGAAGGCGAAATCGATCAAGGCCGCTAGAATCCTGGGTGCAATAACCACCAACACAACAAATAATGTTGTCGCCACCGCAGTGGTCGGACTTGTCATCAGCCAGCTACAGAGCAACAGAACTACCATCGCAATCGGCATCAAGCTTCGTCGAAGATTGTCAAAGATCTTCCAACTGGACAATGCTGAAATAGGATTGCGGATGGGTGAAGAGTGCGTACCTCGTACCCGAGGTAGAAGCCAAGCGGCGATTTGCCAATCCCCTCGAATCCACCGGTGACGCCGACTTACATCGGCTGCGTAACTGGACGGATGGTCTTCGTACAAGGTGACATCGCTAATCAGTGCCGATCGTCCGAAACAACTTTCCAGCAGATCATGACTGAGGATTGCATTGGTAGGAAAGTTACCACAACACTTTTCGAATGCATCGACATCGTAAATCCCTTTGCCAATAAAGGATCCTTCGTTAAAAAGATCTTGATAGACATCGGAGACTACACGTGTGTAAGGATCAATGCTTGGGTCGGAACCTACAAGCCGAACAAACCACGACCGCTGCGAACTCGCCATGCTTATGGCTACACGTGGTTGCAGGATCGAATACCCAGAAGTGACCAACCCAGTCTTCTCATCAAACTTGGGGCGATTCAGTGGGTGAGCCATTACCTCGACCATTTTACGAGCTGCATCGCGAGGAAGTTGTGTATCCGTATCAAGCGTGATCACATAGCGCACACGCTCCAAGTCGCTTAAATTGCCTGAGGTGTCGGAGAATCGATCGGTCGCACCGCGTAGCACCGCATTGAGATCGGCTAGCTTGCCTCGCTTGCGCTCGAACCCCATCCATGCGCCTTCGGATTCATTCCATTTCCTGCTTCGATGCAAAAGAAAAAATGATGTCCTGTCTTCTTCGAAGTAGGTTTGATTGAGTCGTTCGATGCCTCGCTGTGCATGCATCACGAGCCCTCGATCGTTCGCATTGGTTGCCTGATCCGAATCCTGAAAGTCTGTCAACAATGCGAACTGAAAAGATGGATCGCGGTTGGCCAAAAAACGAAGCTCCAGCCCCTCTAGCAACCGTTCGACGGAATCAACATCAGTCAACATCGTTGGGACAACCACGAGGGTACGATGTTCAGTCGGAACGCCTGTACGAAAATCCATTCGAGGCAACGCATTGGGCCGCACAAGAATCGTTACTAGCCAGTTTACGATACCCAACCCAAGTTGGACCGCACACATCACAAGAGGAATGGCAATGATGCAACGTAAAAGCACGGAGTTCGACGACCATTCGCTCAAGTGAAACAAACCAAAAATCCCAAGGAAAGCAAACAGAAAAACTGCGGTCATATAGATCGACAAGGGAAACGCCCGTCGAAACTTATCGACAACCACAGATGTGTTGAGTCGCATCTGAACGAGTCGTTCGAGAGCAGGACGCCCTTGATCGATTAGATAGTAGCCGACATGGCGCATCCTTGAACTGGGGTTGTCGGCTGGTTCGTTTTCCGCGAGTTGGATCGCTCGAAATGCAACGTCAAACTCCGAGACCTTTGAGCGTTTTGCGATCGCTTCCACCGCATGTCGATAACGATTGCGAGTTTGAAAGTCCATGAACTCGTAGACTTTCGATGGATCGCGTATGAGCGTTTGCTCAACAAGACTTTGTCTCGCGACAAACTGCGGCCAATCATGAACACTCAGAAATCGCAAACTCGTAATGCTGTTACCAACCGAGATTTGCTCGGCCGCTTGCAGTTGCCCTTCGTCCAGCACAAGTTGTTCGGTGGTGTATCCCGAATCCATCAGTCGATGTTCAAGCCAACCGTGTACCATCGCGAAATTGGGATTCTGTCCGTGAAGATGGCGTGTCAAATCGGCCAGAAAAGCCCCCGAAAGTGGCGGGTTCGAACGAGCCATATCGGCGAGGACGAGAATCAAGTCGGACGGACACTGCTCGACCGTTTCAATCATTTGGTCGGCCCAATCAGCAGCCAAGTTTCGATCCCTTCGTGCGACTGCGATGCGCGCTGCAACCCTCCTCAAGTTCTCGATAAGCGCCAACCGAAGCATTAGGGGCAAAGCCCATAGCTCGCCCAAACGTAGCGGTACGACCGATTGATAAGCGGTGATGAACCCCTCCAAAGCTTGCGCATCCACGCGGCCATCCGTGTGCGATATCAGCTCTAACGATATCGCATACACTCGCGGATAGTTTGCTGCTGGCCCGTCCGTCAGGCGTGGCAGCTCTTGGCTGTAAGATCGAGGCAAAAGTCGACGAGTCGAGTGAATTTGCTCTTCCAATAGATAGAAATTGTCGAGCAACCACTCGGCAGCCGGAGCAATCCGACGATTCTTGACAACAGCTGCCGTAACTTCGTCATACGTCAACTGAAGTATTTTCTCATTCTCTGCCAACCTGTTGATCAGCGTATCAGCGACTTTCCCCACCGCCAGCTTGTCCGTCGACGCCAAATGCTTTGCATGTCGTTCGAGTTGTTCGGCGCTGAGTAACTCGTCTCGAAACGGCGGTTCTAAAGCAACAGACTCGGTCTTTGACCCAGGAAGGACACAGGAAAGGTGTTTTGTCTTCGGACTTGTGGTGGCAGCCATTGCGAATATCGGGGCTCTCTTTGGTAGATGAGTCGATCATTCAACGAAAAAAGCCGACGATGCTGCGAGACCTCAAGGGTGCGCTGCGTCGTCGGCTTACCTGTTGACTAGCTATCCGTTCGTGCCGAATCGCTCTTCGATATAGTCATCCGATTTAGTGTTGCGGTCGCCCTAGCATAGATGTTCGATGCAAAAGTGCAAGGTGCAATTGTTTGTTTAAGCAAACAGACTCATGCTCCGAAACGAAAGTTGTTTCGATTATCCAGGGTCCTCGGGGTTAGTACGGTCGAGTCAATCCCGTTTTTGGCTAAGCACGTCTTGAAAAGCAGCTAGTAACCTCCTGTCGTTTTTTTGTTGGTGGTTGGGCCTAGAGTGATTGTTTTGTGGTATCGGTTGAATCGAATTCTTTTTCGTATGGGGTGTACCCGTGCATTCGGATTCGGGACCCAGTTTGAATCTCGTATTGAATGCCTCGCCATGAGACTCTCTTCATCCCAAGACTACCAAGAAGAGCCCATGTGTAAACCCATTGAGTGAGCCAGACAAACGCTGCGAATCTCAGCCACCCCACAGGTCTCGCCCAACGAGTGCTCTCACCACGTCGTTCCGCAATCGATATTACCGCAGACTCTATCCAAGGCAACATAACCGTTAACAACGCATGGTAGCTAACCATCGCCATTACATACATCGAGGCCAATGCCCATTCTCTCATACAAAGGCAGCGAAGAAAACTCAGCCAACCCCAAAGTAGCAATCCAGCAGAGGTGACGCCGTGTCCTACGACAGCAAACCATTTGGGGTGGTACAACCTAGCGGTTAAGAGTTGACGCATTACCCATGGAAAGAATGATTCAAGGGTACAATCTTCTCGGTTGATCATCATACAGCCAGGAACAAAAGCGATTCTCTGCGAAATCGATTTCAATTCACGACACAACATCGTATCTTCGCAAAGAGCGTGGCTCCATCGTTCCAGCAATTTGGCTCTTCGGATGGTGTCCCACTTTACTGCCAGCGTACCACCCCAGGCTATGTCGTACCAAAACATTTGCACGATGGCGGCCCCATTCCAGACGTGCCTTATCATCGAACCAAGACTTGG
Source organism: Pirellula sp. (assembly GCA_021300155.1). Taxonomy (GTDB): domain Bacteria; phylum Planctomycetota; class Planctomycetia; order Pirellulales; family Pirellulaceae; genus JBKCUI01. The sequence goes on along the minus strand of JAJTID010000017.1, from coordinate 41,952 downwards.
CTGTTCTGGTATGTACCAGCGATTGCCGGTGGCTGCTCCAACATCGGACGGCTGAAGCCCAGTTGCTAATTCCCTTAACCATGATGGATGCGGAATCGTATCCGCATCTACAAAGGCGACGAAGCCATCGGAATCCACTTTTGGCGTTAGTGCAGTGATAAGACTTGAGCACTTTAGGCTGCATGACTCTAGTGGATGACCAAGATAGATTACTTCAAAGTTAGTTAGCGGTGCTTCCGAGAAAAACTCGTCGAGAATTCGGCGAGACGGATCAACTTCGGAGTCGACGACCATCGTAACGCGGTAGTTGGGATAGTCTTGATTATTCAAGCCGTGAAGGCATCGCTTCAGAAAAGGATCACCGCCTCTCAAACACAGAACCACCGTAGCCTTTGGTGCTTCGAAGTCATCGATAAGTTTCTTGGCTGGCCGTCGTAGTCGCGCAATATACCCAGCCACCAAAAGAAACTGACTTATCCCAGAGACGAAAAGCGAGACACACAGTGCGAGGAACCAGCTCATGTAGCACCTTGTGGTCGTTCGCCGAATTGTTGAAGTTGTTGTTGACAATGATCGACTAGCGATCTAGCCTGCAGTTCCGAGATCCAACGACTATCGTATCGCAAAGTTAACTGCTGTTCGCCGACATATTGAGTCGCAACGAAAGTCGCCATCATCCAAGGACTTAGTGGTGCGAGAATAGCAACGTTCTCCAAAGTCACATCCCCAGCAACAAAGCGTCTGGTGGCTGCGCGACCATCGGAGAAAACACGGCCTAGATTTGAAAAAACAACACTGGTTTGGCAGCGACTCGGCACCTTACCTGTTGCATTTGGCCAAGGAAGGGTAAACATCTTTCTCAACCAGATCGAGAAGACGAAAAGGAAAGCCAATCGATTCTTTTTGATTAGCTCCAACTCATCATGCACGCTTTGAAGGAGCGTTGCTCGGTCCTTGATCTGAGCGGGAACTCGATCCAGAAAGACACAACTGACGATGTTGCATGCAGTTTGCCGACGATACTCTTCGGATCCTCGCATGCTAATCGGGACCATCATTCGAAGCCAATCGTTGTCTCGAAAGGTTGCTTGCGTTTGGAGAAGCTTGAGACAGGCTTCAAAGACAATTCCAGCTACAACGTCATTGACCGTCTTCTCACAAACTTGAACCGCCTGACGCAAACGTTGAGATTCTTCTTTTGTAAGCCGAAACGATATTGCATGAATGTTCGGCTCCGCCTCTTTGAATTTTATTGGATCCAGCGTATCCATGAGAGGCTTAGGGGTTCGCATCACATATTGACGCACACCTAACAGCCCAACGCTTAGTTTGGGTAGCATCTTCGCGACTTTGGAGAGGTTTAATCCAAAACGATTCCTGGCCGACAACTTTTGCGGAACACGTTCCCAATTGGGCAATGGATTTGAGTGGAACAAGGCATCGTATCGTAGCCACATTTCGTGCATCGCTTGCATGATTCCCTGTCCATCTGCGACTGCATGATGGATGTGAACAAAGATGATCGTACGAATTGATTTCAAGACTGGATCCGCTAGTTCCATGGCTTCGACAACAACCCCTGTTGTCGACTTTAGATCGATGGTTCTCGTTTTGGGCCAATTCGGCTCTCGCTCTGTTTGCTCCCAGTGGATGGGATAGTCTGACTTCGATTGTATTTCCCAGAAGTGACGACCGAGCTTGCCGCGAACGATTCTGCTTCGAAAGAGCGGATTCGTTTCAACCATCCAATCGATCGCTTGCGTGAAGAGTTCTCGCTGTAGCTTGCCATCGAAAGCCATTCGCAAACATATCACACACGGGAATGCCACATTGTCCTGGGCAAGCATGAGCTCTTCAAAGGCGGTACATGCAAGTTTCGAGTGCTCGGTCCAGTCACGCGACATTAGAGGACACATGCGTTGTCGGGATAGATACTCTCGGTTGGGCTTTGGGTCGGCGCTCCCAGTAGAATAAATGATGGAGTGGCGATAACAACATCGCAGGTGTTAGCATCAAGTCGCTTACGACACCGACCATCAGGAGCGTGAACGTTAGCCAAGCAAAACGGGCAACGGGAGTGAAGGGACTCAACGAGAAAACGAGCATTCCTAATCCGCATACAAGCGCCGTCTGAAGCATCGCCCCGCCACAATTTGACAGTGCTTCACTCACGGCCGCATCGTGCGAGAGACCTTTCTGTCTCAATTGTCGGAAGTGTGAGACTAAGTGGAGTGTATCATCGACACAGACACCCATCATCACGCTTGCTGTCAAGACCGTACCGATCTCCACGCTTAACCCATTCCACCCCATCAGTCCGAAAACGATCGCAGCTGGAGTAAGATTTGGCAACATCGTTAACAATCCCCCCATGACACTTCGAAAGAGGATTGCCATGGAAAGTGCAATCATCGCAAATGCGGATGAAAAACTATTGAGCAAGTCTGCCAATAGCTGTCGCTGAGTTCGATACACAAACGGAACGCCACCACTCAAGTCGAGACGCATGGACTCATGACCTGGTTCTGCAGCGAAGCGATCCATCATGGTTTGGCAATTGGCCAGTAAAGCCTCAAAATCCCGATTTCGCGATCCGGAGATTCGTCCGCTGATACGCCAGTATTGACGTTGTTCATCCTCATACAAAAATCGCATTTCTTGAAATTTGTCTGCAGATCTCAGTACTGCGGCTCCAATCAACGAGCGCCGAACTGAACCACCGATACCGGTTTTGGTTGGCAAGGCGGGAATCAAATTCAAAGCCGAAAACGTTCCTTCAATTCCCTCGACCTCGCGGAAGCGATCTTGGAGTTCGTCGAGTGTTTGCAAACGAATTAAGAGATCGGAAGCATTCTGATCCTCCAACTCAGGCATGCTAACAACAAGTTCAACGGGTACCAATGGACCGACATGTTGCTCGAGCCACGCATAATCCTTAATGAGCTTTGAATCGGGAGGAAGCAACTGATGCGTTCCCACATTCGTTGTCAGTTTGGTCACGCCCCAGCCAGCGGTCAGCATGATCGTAACCCAAACGAATATGATCATTAAAGGCCGTCGACGCAGGAGTGGAATGCAAACTCTCGACCAGACATCCGAGTGTTTTTCTTGTTTGTCATCCATCGGCGATAATGCATTCAATTTCGCAATCGACTGAAACCGCCAGTTGCGATTGACAGCCCAAGTTGAATGAATGGTTAGAAGGGTGATAACGACCAGCGAATTGATAGGAACAAGGATTGCTGAGTAAAATCCGAATGATCGAATTGGTACGAGTTCACTTGTGCACAGAGAAACAAATCCCAAAGATGTGGTGATGGCAGCAAGCATCGATGGTAGAAAAGCTTGCTGCAACGCAAGTCGAGCGGGTGACAGAGATTTTGAACGGATCGCATCGCGAAAGTACCCTAAGTAATGCAGCCCCGCCGAAATCGTCAATACAAAGCTTAGGTTCGCAACAAGAAGTTGCACCGAATCAACATGACCGCCACTGTAATAAATAACTGCTAGTGCGAGTTGTTGATTGAGCATGGCCGTCAAAAAAACTGTTCCGACAAGCCAGATGTTTCTGATGGAGATAATCAGAATTCCAAAACAGACGAAGTATGACAAGACATTGAGTTCAATCAACCATGCGTTACTCGCCTCATCGACTGCTACTGAATCTGCTGTTGTCCCCGCGATGTGAATTTCCGACGCAGGTAGCTCCGTTGCTTTTTCGGCCGTACGTCGAGCGTAGTCGACGGCTTTTTTTCGATCGGATGCTCCTACATCGGAGACGCATGCGATGACACAGGTTTGAAGGCCATCTTTTCCAACAAAGATGCCGGATAATCTTCGCTTGGCCTGTTCTTCGGTGAACTTCCTTGTTTGTATCATCGACTCGACGATTTGCGAGCCACTGTCGGCGCTCAAAAACAGGACCTTGCCATCTTCGGCAGGTTGTCGCAAGAGTTCGGTCAAACGCTCCGCGCGTGGGTCATTGAGCGTGCAACCGGGCCAACTGATCATCAAGAACTCGTCGCCTCCGAAGCGTTCTTCAAATTCGCGCAAGCTCTTTGTTTCCGCAAATCCATCCGGAAGCCAATCTTCGACGCGATTCTTGGATTTCAACCATGCGCGCTGTGCGCCGATCATGACAATCGGCCAAAGAACCGTGACGAGCAAGATAGCGACGAGAGGTAGCCATCTCGGAGGCCAGTTTGGTACTCTGCTACCGTCGGTGCCTTCCGATTTCATTGCTACACTCTCGGTTTGCTAGCGAAGTTGTCCAGATGTTATGAATGCCTTGGGGGCGATCCAATGCTAGGAAACCGCGTTGGAATCGGCATTCTCCGTCTGTTCCCTATACGAATAAGGGAAAATTTCCTCAGGGCTATGGATTTCTTTGGAGCGGGCAGGAGTCTTACGTTTCCCCCATCGATCTTCTTCACCATAGCGAATGTACGTGTGTAACATCGCTTCGTCAATTCTCGGGCAAGGAACATGAGGTGCGAAGTGCTTTACGTTGGTGCAATCGAATATCGGGTCCGTACTCTCGTAATTGCTATACATGGAAAGTCCCGGCAACATCTCCATTTCGAAAGCATTGTACGTCGCGGGGTCAATATACTGGTAGCCTACATACTCGATACCTGTCGAGTTAAAGTAACTGTAACCTGCGTCGATGATTTGCTTTGGAGTCAAACACTCCTCCGGGGCTAAATGAAATGTTTGGCCATGTGCTTCTGGGGTCAGGTATAGTTCAGTCATCACACGTGAAACCCAATCGATAGGGACCACATTGCGTCGTTCATTTCCAGTCATCGGAAGTCGCAATCGTGTCAGGCGTAAGCCATCCGGCCCTATTGGCTGGCGCGGCACGAGCAACGCCATCAATCTCAGGTAAAGATAAATTCCATGATACGTGTTCGTATATCCAGTTTTCGAATCACCAGAAATGACCGCGGGTCGATAGACAGTTAACCGATCGAAAAAATCCGCGTTCCTAACCAGCGTCTCCGCTTCCAGTTTGCTCTTCTCGTAATCGTTTCGAAACTCCTGCTGGCAATCCAGTTCATGCTCATAAATGATTCCTTTTCGAAGCCCACAAACGTAGGCTGTTGAAACATAGTGCAACTGCCGAATGCTGGCAGCATTGCAGAGAGAGAGCATGTTTCGCGTTCCCTCAATGTTGGTCAGTCGTGGTTCCCCCGATCCGTCTTCAAGAAATTTTAGGGAGGCAGCGCTATGCATCATCGAATGGCAGTTCTTGGAAACCCACTGCACTTCAGATTTCCCAAGTCCCAAGAGAGGTTGTCGTATGTCGCCTTGCAATAGGACAGGTCGCTGTAATCGCCGTCCTGAGATTTCTTCCCAGTACGCAAGAATGGCTTCCACGCGTTCCTCGGCGCTCTCTCTTTTGGAGCCGCGAACCAACAATGCTAATCGCTCACCCCTCTCCAAAAGATCCCGAACTAAATAACGCCCGAGTAAACCGGTTGCACCCGTTAGAAGCAAATAGTTAGACAATCTAACAACCCTCGACGAAGTAACTCAAGAACGACTTTTTTTCGCTAGAGCACCATCCCGTTCGAAATGCTCTCTCTCGACAACCAACGATTTATAACGTCCGTCGTAAAATTTGCATCCAGTGTCGTCCCATTTCTTTATTCCTCACTTCGGCTTGACTCGTAGCTTTTTCCGTTTTGGGAAAATGGTTGTCAGGACGCTAACGGGTCGTTTCGTGGCTTTAAGCAAAGATACTGTCCGCGAAAGTACTCTTGCAGACGTTCTTTCCACGTTACAATGCGGCCGCAGTCCTAAATCACGGACTCCAAAGTGGACTGCGCATTGTCGTATTGTTCCGTAGAAAGCGTCGGACTGTGCGGGTGATACGCCACCATCTCGACGTCGTGCATTCCCAGCAGCCTATATTCGATGCCTCGCCATCCCACACGATTCCGCCGACACGCTCCCCAGAGAACTCGCCAATAAACCAAATGGGTGAGTACCAAAGCTGGAAGATACACCAGCAGGACTCGACGATTAATCCACTTCGCGGAACCGCGACTGACGAAGAGAGACTGCATGACTCCTCGTTCTACCACAATCGATGACAAAATAGCCAGGCCCCAGTACACGAATACTCCAGCCAATCCCAAAAGCAATACGCCCTTGTCGTTGCGGATGACACCCAACAAAACAATCGCTGGTGGCAACAGAACACAAATGGCGATGAGCAATGCATGAAGAACGATAACGGTCCAACCGCTTGCAGCAGATTTGGCTGCAATCATCTGCCTCTCGGCCCAAGGGATAAAATTTGTAATCCGAATATCCTCGCAATTGGGTACCATGACGGACGGAACAAAGGCAACGCGAAGCTTATTTATTCTTAGGACACGCACGACAGCCCCATCATCCACGAGGGAGCGACGCCATGTCTCTAACATACCAGTGCGATTGATGACGTCTCGCTTCATGGCCATGCTTCCACCCCATGTGATTCCGTTCAGCCACACTTGGACAACAGCCCCCGTATTCCAAAAGTATCGGACGAGAGCTCCCCAACTACAATGCGCGGGCGTGTACCATCGATTTCCTGTTGTAGCGCCGACGGTTGGGTCCTGGAGCGGTTGAACCAATTCTTGCAACCATGTCTTATGTGGAGATACATCCCCATCGAGAATTGCAATTACTTCAACGTCAGGATGTTGCGCCTCAACAGCTTCGGCTAAAGCACTGCATTTGAGGCTGCACGTGGTAAGTTTGTTTTGTAACGTCAATAGTTGAACACGGCTGGGTGCGACATCGCGAACTCTGGCCGCGATTTTCCAAGCGGAGTCGTGGACGCTATCCACGTTGATACAGAAAGTGTAGTCGGGATAATCGAGTTCCAAAACAGATAGCAAGTTCTTTTCCAAACCTGGATCCGCGCCACGAAGAGCGATGATAACTGCAGCTTTAGGACAGTAAACGGTCTTGTCGATCGATGGGTCGGCATATCGATTCGAACTTTTGGTGAACAGCCGAGCGTAGACGCAAGCGAACACGAATTGCGCAAGCGACAGAGTGAAAATCGCTACAACAGCGACGGAAAGAGTGAGTAACATGGTATGATGCAAAAAGATTGTTCTCTAAATTGGAGTCACCATTCTAGTTCGGATCCGTGTCTCTGTTTTTCTTGCTGACCGTTTGTGATTTGGAGGCGACTCAACATCGGAGTACGTTTCAATATTCGATCGATTCAGCTATCTCGCTACCAGTTTATATCCCAGCGGAGCCCGAGAATATCGGAATCCGTTTTCCCGACTACGGTTGATTTGCTTGTATAGGGTCGAATCCAATCGAACATCATGCGAACCCGATCGCTCCAATACCAATTCACACCCAACGTGAAGTCATTGTAGGTTCCGCGTTGGAAGTTATCCAAATCCAGACGAGACCAACGAGTCTTGAGTTCCCAAGCGCCTGGTTGCATGGCGCCGCGTTTGACCGAGAAATTGCGAAAAGGTCGGTTTCTTCCAAATTGTGAGCCATGTTGACCGTACCTTTCATACATTCGACTCTCGCCAGTCAGAAACCAACTGAGATGGACATAGGCACCTGTCGCCGTTGTTTGAGGACCGTTGTTCAAATTCACACCCGACAAAAACGCTTCGGATTGGATCGTGAATCGTTCCCAGACGATCGCGCCTTCCAGATTGCCAGTGGTAAAACTATCTGCAAACAACGCACCACTATCGATGAGCCTTGGGCCTTCGGAGATTTGAGGTCTCGTCCGAAAACGAACCGTATGGTCGCTGGCTTCGGTATGGAGTATTCCGATGCCCGTATGAACCAGGTACCGTCCTTCGGATGCCTCGTCAAAGTATGGTAGATATGTCATTCGCCCGCTGAGCCGCAAGCCTTGATTGTCATCGAACCGTTTCTTGGTTCCTTCAGGATGGCTGTCGATGAAGGCACCCGTCGCCCAGTGCAATCGTTTGTCTTCCGAGTGATTGTAAAGTGCCACCCCTATTTCGCGGTCCGCAGCAAAAACCGTTTGTGTTGGAATGGATCGTTCTAGAAAAATATTGTTCGTGTCGTTAGTCACTTGTTCGAGGCTGAACGGAACAAAGAAGTGGCCGATTCGAAATCGCCCTAGGCCAGGGATGTCGTTGAGCGAGAAGTAAGCATCTTTTACGAGTCCGGTCGCTGTTAAGGCCGTGGTTTCGCCTTCGGGTTCGAGCGTCAACTGCAATCGAAAATCGTAACTGTCATAGCCTACTCCGTCAGCCAACAAACGGAGTCTTCGAAAATTCGCATAGTTTTGTGTGTTCGGAATCGAAGGGTCTGCATTTGCCCAGGTGACAAAGTCGGTTTGAATATGTCCGCCCAGTTGCACATTCCATTTATCCGACGAGCCCCATTTCTCTGATGGGATTGGACTCGGGGAACTCGCAGGTTTGATTTTGGTTTTACCTGACTCTTTGCTCGTCTGTTCTAGTTTGAGGATTCGGTCGTTTAGGGCATCGAGCCGACTTTCCATCTCTAGCGAATCGGTGGTCACCTCCCGCCAGGAAATGGAATCAGGAGCATCGGCAGGTGGAAATTCTTGTGCCCAGCACAAAGACGCATGGCATGACGCCAAACAGACAGCACAAAAAAGTGCAGTCCTCGCGAACTTTGAATGGAGACTAGATTTTGACAGCATTCCGCGTTCCGCCGAACGAACTGAGCGGAAGCTGTGTTCGTCCGCCATTGAGTTTTTCTTTGGCATCCCAATCATCTTCTCTATCGGACGCTTTGTGCAATGGGCTAAACCTATATGCAGGATTGGCAGTATGGGAAAGAGAGGGTGACTTCTGAACGATTCGATGCAGGCGGTATTCGTATTTGGTAGACTGGAGGGACGCTATCCGAAAGACGGTTGTACGAATTCCATTTTAGGAGTGAACCATGAAGAAGACTTTGTTCGTTGCGGCACTTGTTGCCACCCTTTCCACGAGCCTTGTTCGCGCCGACTTAACTGAAGGAATGAAAATTGGTGCTGCTTCGTTGAGCAGTGCAGGCCCCATCGCCTTTGCGCCGGATGGGGTATTGCTAGCTGCAGATCCAAAGAACGCGACCATTGTTGCGGTGTCCACAGGCGATACTTCACCCAACAAAAGCGCCTCGTACTCTATTGAAAAATTGGATCAAAAGATCGCCTCGGCTTTAGGTACATCGACGGACGAGATTCGAATCGTCGACATTGCAACCAATCCAGCGAGCCATTCGGTATACGCTTCGGTAGCACGTGGTAAAGGTCCAGACGCGATTCCCGTTCTGCTTCAAATCAAACCCACCGGCGAATTGGTGGAAGTGGATCTCACCAAGCGACCATCGAGTTCCGCTTCGATCCCGAATGCTCCGCAATCGGTGGAGGGAGGCAAACGCGGGAATCCGCGTAATGAATCGATAACCGATTTGGCATTTACCGATGGCAAGGTTGTCGTCGCTGGTTTGTCTAACGAGGAGTTCGCTTCCAATCTACGAAGCATACAATTTCCTTTCCAGGGAGTTTCTAAGGGAGCTTCAATCGAGATCTTTCACGGTGCACATGGCAAATACGAAACGAATTCGCCCGTGCGAACCTTTGCAACACTAGCGATTGATGGTGAAGAACACCTGCTGGCTGCTTATACCTGCACACCGTTGGTTACGATTCCTGTCAAGGAACTTCAAGAAGGAAAGAAGATTCGCGGAACGACCGTCGCAGAACTAGGCAATAGGAACAAACCGTTGGACATGGTTGTCTACAAGAAAGACGGAAAGGACTTTGTGCTACTGGCGAATAGCGCCCGAGGAGTCATGAAGGTTTCGACCGATAATATCAAATCGGTAACACCGATCACGAATGCAGTTGCCGACAAAGCTGGTTTGGCCTACGAAACGCTGGAGTACAAAGGCGTCGAGCACCTGGATCGACTCAGCGAAGGGCAAGCTATTTTACTTCAAAAGGCGGATGACAACTCCTACAAACTGATTAGCATCAAGCTCCCCTAGTTTGTAGCTAACTGCCGCTGATACGCAATGATTCCAAACGAAGTGTTTCGCAAACCGAGCAATTCTATCACTCGCATCTGGTCGACAGCATTGCGTGGATGCACCTTCGTTGTGGCATTGTTTTTCTTATGTGCAACTCGGGAACCTACTTCCAATGCGGAAGAACCGCAGTCGATAGTTCTCGAGTTGTTTCGAATAAAGGATAGCAAGTCAGGAGTTCGCGTTACAGGATTGAGTTCAGCACAGTTCGAGGCCTTGCAAACACTCGAAAGAAACGGCACAGAGTTTGCGAAAGTCTTTCAACTGCATGTGGTTCCAAGCGGAGACTTAAGATCGGATGAACAGGCAAGCATGCCTGCAGTGCTTGGCAAATCGTCGTTGACGGAGAATCCTTCAGGACTACTTTTCGAGCCACGCTTTTCCTTGCAAGATGGTATTCGCTACAAAGCAAGACTTCAGTTGGATGGGTTGAATGTACAAGCGGAGCTATTTCGTGCATTGGAACCGAAACTCCCGACCACCTTTGTTGAGAAGGTGTACCCGACGGGGGCTATCTTACCGGAAAATCTTCTCAAGTTCTATGTTCACTTTTCCAATCCGATGGCTATGCGAAATGTATACGAGCATGTTCATTTGCGAGATGAAAAGGGCCTTGAGTTGGTACAGCCTTTTCTTGAAATCCACGAAGAGCTATGGGATAAACAAGGGAAGCGACTGACGTTACTGCTAGATCCAGGGAGAATCAAACGCGGGTTAGTGCCCAATGTAGAAAACGGGTCTATTCTTTGCAAAGGTGGACGGTACGAATTGGTGATTGACGCTAGACTGCAGGATGCTCAGGGGCAGCCACTTGTTCATTCGTTTCGAAAGGAGTTTATGGCTATTGATTCGGATCATCGCCAACCGCAAATCGATGAGTGGAAGATGGAATTTCCCAAGATTGGGTCTCTTGATCCATTGATTATTCGTTTTGGTGAATCCTTGGAGAACGCGATCGCGATGCGAGGAATGCAGTTATACTTCCAGGGTGCCGCCATGGAGGGTGAATTCTCACTGAGAGAGCAAGAGTCAGAATGTGCGTTCCAGCCAGTGAATGCATGGAGAATCGGCGTCTTCGAACTGCGAGTGAGCAGCACGATGGAAGATCTGGCTGGTAACAGCCTGCGGAAGCCATTTGAAATAGAGATGACCGACGGGGAGCGACCGTTGAAGGACGGCTACTTGAGTCGTCGTTTCCAGCTCCAGTAGCGACCCGTTAAGTTCATTACTGTCTTTGAATCGGACGGAAGCCTTGGATGCGCCCGCGTGGAGCAATCCCCTCGACGTTGACTGGCAAATCGAGAATGGACGTCGCAATGTTGCCTGCTGCATCGATCGCTTCCATTTTGAGATAAATGGTGGGAGGTAGATTCGGATCGGCGGGCCAAGCGAATCGTCCTTGGTTGCGGATGCTGCGCGATATCACTTGCCACGGGCCTTCTGGTGTTTCTCCGAAGAATAAGGAGATTGGTCGATCACCAAAATACTCGTCTTTTGCATGATATGCAATGATGAGTGAACCCACTTCACTGCCGGTTCCATAAAGCGCCGAAGTTAGTTCTGCATAGGGGGTATCGGTGTCAACATGGATCCACGCATCGGCATTATCACCATTGCGAGGGCGATTTGACGCGAGTCCGTTGGAACCGATGATGACCATACGGAAGCCGAAAAGGCCATCGGTTTCCACTTCGATATCAAACGGTGTTCGTCGATCCGGGTCGCTGCCCCACACGGACCATGTTTGGCCTTGGTCGGTAGTTCCCCATAATTCAACATCTCGGATTGGTGCGCCAGGTTCGTTGTCGACGCGATAGTCTAAGCTAAAGGTCTTGGTGTTTGAATAGAGCGGTTTGATGTCGCGGGAGAAACCACCTGCTGGTTTGTTCGATGGAGACATGTCTATTCCCATAGCCCCTGGTCGATCCAATCCATTGTTCGGTTTCGATCGTTGTGTATCCAAAGGTGGTAGACTGTGGGTGGACTCGTTCGAGGTCGCAGGAATGCGTGGAAACGAAGGTTGGCCATCTAGAAGTATTGACGATGGGGTAGTCGCTAGTTCTTGGCCTTCGGTTGCCCTGTTGCCAAAACTAATCGGGCTGCCTTGGCTGGATAATCCGCGAGAGTCCGTAGGGATATGGGATTCTATTTCAAGCTTTTGCTGAGTCTCGACGATCCTTTTTTGTTGAAGCAGCTTTTGTTGCTGATCCACAAGGAGTTGATATTCCTGGAGCAGTTCAGCGCGTATCTTGTTCGGATCTGTTTGTTTTTCCCCAGACCCCGATAGCTTATTCTTGTTCTTGTTCGGTGGTTCGATGGGATTTGCGAGTTCCGGGCGCCCGGCCACCTCGACACGCGGAAGGCCTTCGATGTTGTTGGAAACTCCGGAGCCGATAGCGATAGCAGTCGGGGCATCCGAGTCTTTGGTTACCAATCGCCCTGGATCAGTTGCTCGCAGTTGACTTGCCAGTTGCATGTTTTTGGACGACGCAGTCTTTGGGAGATTGGGAAGTCGTATTTCTTCTGTGGTGTTGCCCGCTTTGTCCGTGGCGATGATGCGCACGACGAGTTGCTTTGCGTTGTTCGGCAGGTTCCAGTCACCATACCCGGTCCATTCACCGATCGTTGTGCTTTCCTCAACGGCAAACGGGATAGATTTCCATTCAGGAAACGATTCGGTTTGATACTCCAGCCGAATAGAATTCACATCCAGGTCTTTATCGCTGAGTAGGAATTCAGCCTGCATTTTGCCTTGCTGATCCATGAACGTCCGTAGTTTTGCGATCGGCTTTGAAGTGTCGACGATAATCTTGAGAGGCTCGCCTGGGTTGTTGAACTTGCGTCCTTCGGCATCGACCGTCTTCAGTCGGAATTGAAAAGCCCCATCTTGCGACGCTTTGTAATGGAACTGGCGTGAACGAGTATCACCTCGCGAACATGTTTTCCAAGAGCCCCCGGCGTCTTCCGATACTTCGAGAATGACTTCCTGCGGTACCTGACCATTCGAGTCTATTTGAAAGGGAATCACGAAATCCAGCCGAGGCCAATAAACAAAATCGTCTTGCGCGGACAGGGGAAGGCTGTGTAGCAAACCGGAAACGATAGCTGTGCCTAGGGTTCTCAATCCTCGTTTGTTTCGCTTAGGTTTGATATCCATGTTTGTTCTTCGAGTGCCGAGTGCAGCTTGTACGTGAATCCAGAGCTAGTTTGTGCAACAAGCGTGCTTAGCGGACCGTTTGACTACTTGGTTGATTCGCAATGAGTTCATTGGAAGTACCATCGATGATTTCTGAGTATTGCGATTCCATTCGCGTAAACTCATCACAGTTCGCTTGAGAGGAGAAAAGAAAGACTCGACTCTTGCCTGGCTGAAAACAACCGTACTCGCACTTGCCGTCCACGAACTCGCCAGTCTTCACATAGTGGATTAGGTCAAAGCAACTCAAATGTGGAGCGTACAGATCAGGTGTAGCCAAGAATGCTTCTCGTGCTTCTTCGGATGCACAGTGGTAGATCCTCCCGCGATGTTTGACGGCGAACCGGGGTAGACCCTCGACCCAGCTATTCGGAGATTTAGCCTTCACGCCGAGTGACAAACTGACTGGGCAATAACCGTCCAATCCAACTGTTTCGCAGCGAATTTCCTTCTGCTTGAGTTGCGATCCGCCACTTGCAACCCCTGAAGCCGTAGGAGCCGTAGCAAATGGCGTCACCCCTGGTGCTCTGGCGGCCACGCCAGCTGGATCGGTGGAGCGATTAGGATTCCAAGGCTTCTGGTTACCAATCGGTGTCGCAACGACAGGCGATGCAGTTTCATATGGTCGCGGAGCAAGTTCTACTGGATCGTATGCAGGAACAGATGGATTAGGTGAGGCAGGAACTTGAATCGATCCAGCGGATACGAAAGGATTTGCGATTGTCCGCTGAGAGGCAGATGGAACATTCGCGTTTGGCATTTGAGACTGGACTTTCGCAGCTAGAGCACCAGAGGTTGATATGGGATGAGTTGTGAAGCTGGATCCACTGATGCCAGGACCTGGAGCTCTGGCGTGTGATAACTCCGTCGATGTTCGATTCGCGATGCGGTGCTCCTCTCCTTTGCTCTTGGCTATCTCGCCTGCTTTCCAGTCTCGATGGCGCAGTGCAACACGATCAACCATTTGACCATAGACTGCTGGATCCTGAGGGCTTACGGAACGGAGGATCTCTTCACCCGTGGGCAAGAGATAAACATCCGTGGGCCATCGCGTGACCTGATAGCGCATGCGAAGTTCTTTCTGCTTCTCACCATTGATGCGAGCAGCTACCAATTGGCCGTTGATCTTGTCGATGAGAACGGGATCCACAAATGCTCGCTTTTCCAAAAGCTTGCAAGGGGGGCAATTGTCTCCATAGAAGTGCAGCATCAGCGGCAGCTGGTTACTACTCGCATAGCGAACAGCGGTATCGAAGTCATCAATCCATCGAATCGAGGATTCGTTAGATTGCGCAAACGATGCGGTAAATCCGAGGAGTGTTACCACAACAAAGCAAAGTGCTTTACTTAGCTTCGCACTGGCGCTGACAGCTCCCTTGAAACCTTGAAGCATCATCAATTCCTCATCTTTGCAACATCATCCATCGGGCAAAATAGATACACACGTTTTAGGCATCGGTCGAGACAAGGGTAGGACTGTATCGATTTTGCGGATTAATCCAAACAATTTGGACGTTTCCGCGACGAGTACTTCGCGCGGTTTGCATGCAATGCAAGTCATCTTGACGTTGGCTGGTTCGGATCTGTATTCCCATAATCGTTTGGCACGGAAGACCCTAGACCCGATCAAGAGCGGAGCGAAATCAACAATAATGAAGAAGACACTTTTCCTACCTGCAGCCCTAGCGTTCGCCATGTTTGTTGGCTGTGGAAGTAAAACAGAACAAACGGCCGGTGGTCCAGCTAAGGTTGGCGAAATCGCATCAACCCCAGGTGCGAATGGAACACTCAGTAATGGCCAATTAGTATTGCCATCGGAACCAAAGGAGATTGTCCGAGTGTTCTTGGATGCAATGCGTGAAGGAAAAGGAGAGCAATTGGCTGCATTGTTCTCCACGAATGCGAGAGCCGAAATCCAGAAGCAAGGCATCAAGATCGAGCCACCCGGTTCCGCACAAGCGACTTTCGTTATCGGCGATGCAGCGCCGCAGGGAGATGCGATGCTTGTTTCTTCACTTTGGAAAGAACCCCCTGCAACTCCCGGCGAGGTTCCGCAAGAAATGGAAGTAGTTTGGGAGCTCCGGAAAGAAGCTGCAGGATGGCGAGTCTGCGGGATGGCGGTTGATCCTGGAACTGGCGAGGAATATGAAGTCGTCAACTTCGAAAAACTAGATCAGCCGGAAACGGGAGTTCCTCAATCATCTCAAACTCGTATGGCATCATTGCCTCAAGGGGCTCCTGCCGTTCCTGCCTCAACTCCGGTAGTTCCACCGGCAAATTCCATGAACTATCAGACATATCCTGGCTCAGGACTTCCAAATTCTGGACTTCCAAATTCCGGGCTTCCAAATTCCGGGCTTCCAAATTCCGGGCTTCCAGCGGGGCTGCCGCAAGGGGGTTTCCCGTCTGGAAGTCAATCAACCGGTGGGCTACCGCCTGCTAGCCAACCAGTTGGCGGCTTGCCTCAGAATGGACTTCCCGCTGGGTTGCCACCATCCGGAAGATAGGACCATGGGTCCTAGGTCCTTCGATAAAGCAAACCAGTTAAATCAGGCCGCGAACCTTGCCAAAATCCTACTTTTGGCAAGGAAGGTACAAAACTTCTGATTTCAATGCCATTCTAGCCCCTTCATGGCTTGACCTATTTTGCTAGAATCCGTTACGTTCTGCCACGCCAGCACTCTGGCCGCGTGAAGATACCTATTCCTGACCTTTTGATTTACGAAATACAGCTGAGGGGAGCACCCTGTTATGGCATCTATTGAGGAACGAGTCATCGATATCGTTGCGGAGCAATTGGGAGTCGAGAAAGACAAGATTGGTCGCGACACTCACTTTGTGAACGACTTGGGAGCAGACTCGTTGGATACCGTGGAATTGGTGATGGAGCTTGAAGAAGAGTTCGACATCAGCATCCCCGAAGACGCTGCTGAAAAGATCCAACGCGTTGGAGAAGCAGTGGATTACATCGAGAAGCAGCAGGCTTAGGCCTTTGCACTTCGATAGAACAACCTCTGTTTTTTGGGTTTTTTGATGAGACGTCGTGTAGTCGTAACAGGCTTAGGATGCGTAACGCCCCTGTCTTGTGATGTTGCAGATCTATGGAAAGCAGTCTTGGATGGAAAGAGTGGCATACATCCTCTTTCCATCATTGATACCACGCATCACAAAGTCCGTTTTGGCGGGGATGTAACTAACTTCGACCCCGGCACGGCGGTTGAGCCGAAAGAAATAAAGCGACTTGATCGTTTTACTCTTTTCGCGATGTATGCAGCTTATCACGCTGTAAAAGATTGTGGGATTGAGTTTTCGAAAGAGGATGCGACGCGTTGCGGCGTCATCCTTGGCTCTGGCATAGGCGGCCTGAACGAGATCGAGGAACAGATGTTCCGTCTCTTTAGCAAAGGGCCAGATCGAGTTAGTCCATTCACCATCCCGAAAATGATGCTCAATGCGGCGGGTGGGAACATCGCAATTCAGTACGGACTTCAGGGGCCAAACTTCGCAGTCGCTACTGCATGTGCGAGTAGCAACAATGCTATGGGTGACGCTCTCAAGGCCATTCAATACGATGATGCCGACGTGATGATTACCGGCGGTACCGAAGCTGCCATTACCGCAATGGGTGTGTCTGGCTTTGCGAACATGAAGGCCCTTTCGACACGGAACGATGCACCAGAAAAAGCGAGTAGACCTTTCGATGCCGACCGCGATGGTTTTGTGCTTTCGGAAGGTTGTGGCGTGTTGATCTTTGAAGAATACGAGCATGCGAAACGACGCGGGGCTCGTATTTATTGCGAAATTTTGGGATACGGTGGATCTTGTGATGCCGGACATATCACGGCCCCCGACGAACAAGGTCGCGGAGCAGGGCGGGCAATGTCGAATGCACTTCGCGACGCTAAACTAAATGCTTCCGATGTTGACTACATCAACGCTCATGGAACCAGCACACCGTTGGGAGACAAAGCCGAGACGGTTGCTGTAAAGAATGTATTCGCTGAGTCGGCGAGATCCGTCGCGATCTCAAGCACCAAGGGGCATTTGGGACATGCGTTGGGAGCGAGCGGGAGTATCGAGATGATCCTCTCCATTTTAGCTTGCTACGATGGAGTCATTCCTCCAACGATTAACCTCGACACTCCTGATCCAGCGTGCGATCTAGACTTTACGCCAAACCAACCGCGTGATCGCAAGGTGAAGATTGCAATGAACAACAGCTTCGGGTTTGGCGGCCATAATGCGACCATGATATGCGGTCGATTAGATTAGTTGGCGGATGTTCGTTATTTTGACAATGTATGCGTTGTCTTTGAAAGCTCCGTTGCAAGAATCGTAGTGGATTCGATATCGTAATCCGACCGAACATTTGAATGCAGGAGTTGCTAAATGCTATTGAATCGAACTATTTTTGCCGTCGCTATTTTCTTTTGGACCGCAGCCCCCTCGCTTTTCGCTCAGGATTTCCTGAAGCAGCTCGAAGAGAAGATCCTAAAGCGTCAGGAAGATTCCAAGTCGAAGCAATCGCCTCCTCAAGAGTCGACGAGTGCTAGTACAGAGTCTTCCGAAAACCTGCCAGCACCGCAGCCCCCCAGTCCGCCTCCTATGCTTCTCGGACCTGCCGGCAAAGACACCAATGATGAGGAGTTGCCAAGTCCGAAACTTGCACCAAGGCTCGAAGCGAATCCAAGTAGCCGAACGACTTCGAAGCCTCTTTCTGCAAGACGATCCCCATCGATCATTACAAATCCTGTACCTGCCCCCGGTGGTGGAGGCTATTTGGGAATGACCGTCGAATCGATTCCTGGTGGTGGGTTTGGTTTAGTGGTAGCGGAAGTCAAACCAGATTCTCCAGCCTGGAAGGCCGGGTTTCGCGTTGGTGATCGACTTATTGGAGTTGAAGGAAACGCGGTTTCGACCGTCGATGCCTTTGCGGAGCAATTGTCACACTACAGCCCAGGAACACCCGTTCGATTTCTTGTAGAACGGCTCGGAAAGAGCAGTTCGGTGACGGCCGTCTTGATGGACCGCAACTTGGCGAATCGGATTCATGGAAATGTGCCAGGTACTCAGTCTAGTTTATGGACGACCGAACAATCTGGGCAAGGATATTTCGGAATCAACGTAGCCAACATGTCCGATGCCTACCGAAGGCAGTTTGGCATCCCGACGTTCCGAGGGGCATCGGTGACAGAAGTGATCGAAGGTTCTCCCGCTGAACAAGCGGGACTACGCCCAGGGGACTGCATTGTTGCAATTCACGGAAAGGAAGCTCGCACTGCGGAGGATGTGCTAGATGCGATCATGAGCTCGGTTCCAGGCGAAGTCATTACCGTATCGTATTATCGTGGGGCGACACTACGACAGTCATCCGCAGTTTTGATTCGAGCCGATGCGGAGTTGCCTGGAGTCGCGAATTCCGAGTCAGGAATTTCGACTGACATGTTGACGCCTGAATATGTGGCTACCTTACAACAAGAGCTTGATCGAGTGAATAACGAATTGCAAACAACCCAGCAGCGACTACAGCAATTAGAGGCGCGACTGCAACAAATCGAGAATCGTCGCTAGGGGATGGGTAATCCGATCTAGACTTGGGTGCTAGAAAAAGTGTAGAGATTGTAGGGGAATCTCCCCAATTACCTCACTTCCCCAAAGCGTCAGTGATCTATGGCGGCACCCGATCAACGCATTCGACAGGTTGCGATCGTTCTACAATCGTTGGACTCGGGTACTTCGCGTGGTTTGTTGGCTCAGTTGCCTACCGAAATGGCTCGCGCCGTTCGGCAAGCGATGGTAAATCTCGGGGCCGTGACTCCCAAGGAGCGAGCGCAAGCCATGTCAGGGCTTCAGGGGCTTCTCGGCACCCTTGGTCGCGGACAACCACAGGTAGCTGCAGATCCCGCTGCAAACGAGTTTTCACCAGCGGCGGCCCTTATTTCGAATTCAACTCCAATTGATCAGATTGAAATCAGCCCGATGACGCGGCGCAGCGAATCGAGCGCACCCTTCATCGGTCAGCAAAATACCCTCGAGTCCGAAACGCCATGGCTCGCGTGGGAGCCTGCTTCTTTAGCTGTTTTTCTTGCCGACGAACGCCCAACGGTCATAGCAACTGTCATAAATCAACTATCGCCCGAACGAGCCAAATCGCTCTTGGATCATTTGCCAATCACTACTGCGAGTGCAACTCTTGCAGCGATCCCTGATCTCTTTCTGACCGATCCTCAAATTTTATCGGACATTCTTGCAGAAATTGATCGCAAGCTTCCAAAAACACCCCCCGTTCAAAAGACAGCGACGATTGCGGGGATTTCGAAACTTGCTGCAATCGTCGACCAGTTCGGGGAATCGCAGAAACAAGCTTGGTTGGACTCTATCGCATTACAAAATGAATCGGTGGCCAGACAATTGGGCTGGAAATCCGCGTTGAAACCACGAGAAGAATTCAAGCCGGCATCAGCGATCGAGAATCCAACGCAGCCACCGGCGATGGTGGAGCCTACCGCGATGGAAACCATTTCTCCATCGAAGTCCGCAGTTCCAGCTTTAGGATCGGTCGTTGACGATATCTTCGACGAAAGCATGATCGTTCCAATCAATCGATATCGTGAATCGAAGTCGAACGAAGAGGTGGTGACCGATTTGGAAAAGTTAGCGAACGGAAACTTCAACGAGAGTAATGAGTCGACGCTGGCTAAGGATCGAACGAACGAGTTCGATGTGTTGCTCGAACTTTCAGATACCGATCTCGTTACACTGCTTCATGCGTGCGACAAGTCCACCGTTCTGACGGCTCTATGCGGGGCATCCAAGCGTGTAATTCAACGAATCGAACGACTTATTCCACGGAATGATATCAAGAAATTTCGTTTGCATTTAAGACAACGAGGAACTGCGACGAGCCACGAATCGGAGCTTGCACAGTCGAATATTCTGCTTCGCGCCGAAGAACTGATCATTGCTTCGCGAATCTCGGCATTGTCAAGTGTTACTTTCGTATCCGCTGCGTGAGATGAGGTGAACGAATGGCTAGTGTTTTTAAATCGAAAGCCTTGCTCCATGGTTCGAACACTGCTCAAGCAGAGGTTTTCAACTGGGAGGACGTGACCGCCAGGGCAAAGCTATACCTTGATACGGTTCGCGAGCAAGCACAGCAGTTGCTGAAGGAAAGCCAGTCCGAGTGTGAACGCATTCGAAGCAATGCGCAGCAAGAAGGCCTAAAGGGCAGCCAGTCTCAAGTGGAGAAAATGGCGCAACAGCTCGCTACACGGATCGCAAATGATCGTGTTCAAAACACCGTTCAAAGTGTGGAACGTTTTTGTAGCGAGTTAGAAACAGCGACTGAGCAATGGCTTCGACAATGGCAACATGAAACAATCGCTATCGCCATTGCTATCGCAGAGAAGCTACTGGTCCGACAAATCGAATGCGATCCAACCATTCTGTTGGATTGGATTCAAGATTCGGTGCGGCTCGTGTCGGGGCAAAGAAATCTGACACTTCGCATTCATCCCGACGACGCTGAAATCCTTTCCCAGTCTATTGCAGAGATCCTCAACAGTTTGGGCTCCAACGTCCAGATCCAAGTAACAGAAGATGTGGCTGTCGGGCGATTTGGAATCATTCTTCAGACCGAAGACACAACGATCGATCGTACGATTCGAACTCAGTTACGGCGTTTAATGGAAGAACTACAGTAGCCATGAGCGAATCGACATCGTTTCCACAATTCCAATCCTTTCCCACGCTGATTCAGAAGAAACACTGGAATCACTCGTTACAACGCATTCTGCCATTTGGAGTTACCGGTAGGGTCAGGAGCATACGAGGCACTACTATTGTGGTGGATGGGCTTCCGGTTCCTGTTGGAGCATTGGTGAAGATACATCGGAGACAACAAGACTCCTTGCAGGCGGAAGTCATCGGCTTCGACGGTGGCAAGACGATTTTGGCTCCACTGGATAACTGGGATGGAGTGAGCCAGGGAGATCAAGTCGAACTATTTCAAACATACCGTTCCGTGAGTGTTAGCGCGTCGATTATAGGTAGAGTCTTGGATGCGACGGGGCTTCCGATGGATGACCTCGGGCCACTGACGCTTGGTAGAAAGATGCCTTGCGATGCGCCGCCAGTCCCTGCATTGCAACGTCCGCCTATAGACAAGATTCTACCTACCCAAGTTCGTGCGTTCGATATGTTTTTAACATTAGGATGCGGGCAACGAATGGGTATCTTCGCCGGATCCGGCGTGGGAAAAAGCACTCTACTTGGCATGCTTGCGCGCGGAACTGAAGCGGATAATGTTGTTATCGCGTTGATCGGCGAACGAGGTCGTGAAGTCCGCGAGTTTTTAGAACGCGACCTTGGTGAAGAAGGACGCCAAAAAAGTGTCACGGTGGTTGCGACGAGCGATCAACCTGCGCCGAAGCGAATTCTTGCAGCAAAAACCGCGACGGCCATCGCCGAAGCGCTTCGCGATGAAGGTAAAAATGTACTCTTACTTATGGATTCTGTTACCCGTTTCGCAATGGCACAAAGAGAAGTTGGTCTTGCTGCTGGTGAGGTTCCCACAACTCGCGGCTATCCGCCAAGTGTCTTCGCGATGCTGCCCCAACTCGTAGAGAGATCTGGTATCAATCAAAAGGGAAGTATCACGGCACTTTACACGGTTCTTGTGGAAGGGGACGATACCAATGAACCAATCAGTGATACATTGCGAGGACTGTTGGATGGACACATTCATTTGTCGCGTAGTATCGCGTCCAAAGGGCGCTACCCGGCCATCGATGTGTTGCCCAGTTTAAGTCGCTTGCAATCCCACTTAATTAGCCCTGAACTTCGGCAGGCAGCGGACTTGATTCGATCGCTCATGGCCATCTACAAAGAAAACGAAGACTTGATCAACATCGGCGCCTATTCCCGCGGAAGCAATCCGACAATTGATCGTGCCATTCAGATGCGGCCGATGATTGAGGCATTTCTTGCCCAGGGGCAACGCGAACTGATTCCGTGGGCTAAATCTCAAGAAGACCTACTAAAACTTGCACAGGTCGCAACAGCAACCAATCAGTCACCAGCCAACAATGCCCAGGTGACGCGAGCCGCTTAACCGGCGGTAAACAACAGATGCCAGCACCCGCTAAAGAATAGAATCCATGTTCAAATTCCGGCTTGCAACACTCTTGAAGATTCGCAAACGCGATCGTGATCAAGCTGCGAAGATGGTTCAGGATGCGCGATTAGCCATTGCGAAAGTAGAAGAAAATAAGCGTGAGCTCATGGCTCAAAATGCCGAAATGAATGATTTACGCAAAGGAGCAAGCGCCGGTGCAATCGATCTACGGAGCCTCCTCGATGCCCAACGATTTCAAATGATATTGCTGGCTCAGGTGCAACAGCTTGATGATCATCTGAGCAAGCTGAATCAGGAACTTCAGCGACGAGAAGCGTCGTTATTGAAATGTCAACAATCGGTAAAGTCACTTGAGAAACTGAGAGATCAACGGATTGAGTCGGCCGAAACGCTGGCATTGCTTAAGCAACAAGAACGTACGGATGAATGGTCCAGCGTAAGGCATGCCATCTCCATCCAATCCAATGCAAACGAGGACGAGGCCTAATGAACCTCGATACATTATGAAAAAGTTACTCGGCTTCTTTCTGTGGAGTTGTACGGCAGCCTTCTTGGGCCTTCTCTGTATTTTGGGGATGTCGGCGGCCAAGGGACATTTCTCGATGCGAACCCTTACCCAGATTGTTGCTTTGCTCAATGGCATTGATATCCAGGGACAGAGGCTGACGAATGCTATCAAGGAAGGGCGAAACGCGCCAGTCCTGTCCTACGAAGACGTACTCGCGGCGAAGAACAAAGCGATGCTCGAGACAGACGCGAATCACGCCGCGCTCGTTCGATTTCAGTATCAATTGAACGAAAAAGCGCGAATTCTAGAGGAGGAAAAGAAACGTCATGATGGAAACGTAGCGGCATTCAAACTGCAGCAAAATGAAAGCATTAAGACAAAAGAGCTGGAAACGGTTCAAAAACTACGCGCAATTCTTGAAGCTCTTGATCCTGCAATGGCTAAGGAACAACTATCAAACTGGATACAAAACGGCAAGAAAGCGGATGTTGTCTCGATGATAGACTCGCTCGATGCCGATAAACTCAAAAAGATCTTGGCGGAGTTTTCCGATGAAGCCGATCAGGCAATGATTTCCGAGATTCTGAATGAGATTCGAGGGCAAGGGAAAGTCGAAGGACGTAATGTCAGCGAACAACCCCCTGCACCTCGAAAAGAGAACGTTCAGTAGGAGACCATTGGGTGAACTCCCCCAACGATAGCTTTCGTAACGTGGGAAAAGCAGGGGGCTTTATGTCAGAAATGAATTCAATCCGGTCTCTTGCAAGCCAGGACACAACTCACGTACGTCGGCGTTCCTACAACGTAATTTCTAACCAAAATTCATTTGAAGAGGAGCTTCTAAAGCTTCAGTTCTTTGACACTCAAGTTGAAGCCTCGCCCCTTCATCCCATCGAGCCAGCCACGAAGGCCGAGAAGAACAAAGAGCCTGAACCAGAATCGGAGACCGACGAGTCCAACGAGACTACAGAATCGTCTGATGAGTATGTCTATGGAGTCGTCGCACCTCAGCTTCCAATCCCAGCCGAGACTTCGATAGAAGATCTCGCTGCCAGCGATTCCGACGTGACACAGGAACTGGAAGTCGATGCTCTCAACGGCGACCTGCCTCAGTCCATCGAGGAGACGAAAGTGATTGCTGGCAATCCAGCTTCTCTCCAGGAGCCAGTCGTCGAAGAGGCCGGACCAGCCATCGTTGATCCGGAAGGAGCCGGCTTTGTTCAAGAGATAGCAAGTGATAGTCTCAGAGATCCAACAAACGAAAAAGAGCAGGTAAAGCCTTCCGATATCCCTGCGGCAACACCTGTCACTTCTGATACTCAGTCCGTGCAATTCGAGTCGGACACAAGCACTCAAAAGGTGAGCAGCGCAGCATCAAAAAAGCAAACAAAGGATTCAAAGCCTGACGTCGAAAGCGAATTCGTTCTGAAGAAAGAGGATCTAGATAGCCGAGAGAAGCCGGTTCTCGATGCGAGTAACCAAGAGAGCCGCCCTGTAGAAGAGGCTGTGGCCTTTCCATCAATGGATAGCCAAACATCGGAGTCCGAGCCGCAAGAAAATCGACGTTCAGAACGCTTGGAACGCAATCGACTCGATTCAGGCAACTCTTTCGATGATGCTTACCGAGAGCCAAGCGTAGATGTGGGGCTGGAAAATCAATCCTCGGTGGAGGCTTCCTTCGAGCCAACAAACCTGTCCGACATTCCACCGGAACCAACGACGTTCAGCAATGCTCCACCGATATCTGATTCTATTGTCGTATCTGCGCCGCAATCGAATTTGACACCCAATCCAGCCTCGCTTTCGATTGCTGCTGGTATCGTTCCGAATGCAACATTGAACTCCAATCCATCGACTCCTTCATCCTCTGGCGCCGTCTCCGTTACGAATAATATTTCGGGCTCCACATCAACCTCAGCTTCGAGGGAAACCACCGGCTCCAGTCGTGCAAACTTGACTCCGTATCAAGAGTCTAAACTTGTGCAACGTGTTCTGCGCGGTATCGAACAACTCGGAAACGGGGGAGGCCAGGTACGCATCCGACTCCATCCGCCTGAGCTTGGCACGTTGCAGATGACGTTGAAGTTTGAAGCGACGCAAGTCACCGCGCAATTTGAGGTTGAAAATCGTGTTGCCCGTGATGCATTGTTAGGCAACTCTCAGGTTCTAAAAGATCGCCTGAAGGAACAAGGGCTTGAGGTACAGAAATTTGAAGTGGAGGTTCGCTCGGACGTCAACGACAGTCTGAATTCTTCGACGGGCGATCGGCAGGGCCAAAGGAACTCTTCCAGCGACCGCAACTTCGAAAGTCGCTTCGCCGTAGCCAACAACAATCGAATCAATCCTGAAGCACGACCAGAACCTTCCAACACTACCATGCCGTGGGTTCGCACCAAAGGCTCTCTCGATGTATCCGCTTAGCAAGCAGTATTCGCTTAGCAAGCTCTAGGTCTTGCTAACGCGTTCGGCGAGAACAATGCATGTAGCTCGCGCTAGTTGCCCTGTGCCAATCTCGCCGATTCCTTCGCCTGTTTTTCCTTTGATGTGCACGATATCAGGATCGATATCGACGATGGCTGCAATTCTTCGACGCATCTCTTCTTTGTGAGACGATATCTTCGGTCGTTCGAGTTCAACAACGCACTCAACCTGCAATAATTG
Organism: Pirellula sp.; assembly: GCA_021300155.1. Lineage (GTDB taxonomy): Bacteria > Planctomycetota > Planctomycetia > Pirellulales > Pirellulaceae > JBKCUI01. The sequence goes on along the minus strand of JAJTID010000017.1, from coordinate 16,401 downwards.
AAAGCCTTTCTTTCGAAAAGCAGTCATTGCTAACGCGAGCATCTCCGCAGAATCTCGCCCTTTGTTCTCGACCAGGTTGTTAGGAAACAATTCCCCAATGTCGGGCAAACCTGCCGCAGTAAGTACGGCATCCGTGATAGCATGCAGCAATACATCTGCATCGGAGTGACCGACAAAATGCATCGGGTACAAATCCAAGTGCAATCCACCGAGAATCAGTGGACCACCTGCCTCTATCCGATGCGAGTCAATTCCAAGACCTATCCGAATGTTTTGAATCGATGTCACAGCCGTTACGCGATTCCCGATGGATTGAAGTACTCGGGCTCAGCCCCTTGTCTCCACTTGATGTTACAACCAATACTGGGTTTCTGAGGCCAGTCAATCGATTTACCCGTGAGCACATAATCCAACGCTTTGCGTAAATCGTGACCGCTTAATGGCAAATCATTTTTGGGACGGGAATCATCCAATTGACCACGATAGACCAATTGCATGCTGCCATCGAATAGAAAAATGTCTGGAGTACAAGCCGCTTGATAAGCTTTGGCAACAGATTGATCTGCATCGAATAGATATGGGAAAGCATAACCTCGATTCTTTGCTTCATCTGCCATGCGTTCCAATGAATCTTCGGGGTAGGCATCTGCGTCGTTGGAACTGATCGCGACAAATCCAACGTCCTTCGGCAAATAGTCCGATGACAGTCGTGCGATCTCGGGGGCGACATGTTTCACATAGGGGCAATGGTTGCACATGAAAATGACAACCAGAGCTTTCTTGCCACGGAATTGCTCTAACGATACCTTTGTCCCGTCGATATTCGTCAGTTCAAAAGCAGGTGCTTTTGTCCCGAGAGGCAACATCGTACTAGCGGTGCGAACCATGCTTAGCTTCTACCCTTTCCGACGTAAACAGCGTCTTCTGTTACAACTTTGTCCATGAAGATGTCGTGGCTTTCCGCTGGGATCTCCTCAAACAACTGACACTCGAACGACAAAGCGATGAGCGGGGCATCTTTCCTCGCATGTTGCAGAAGTTTGTCATAGTACCCTTTGCCATGTCCTGTTCGCCCACCTTTGCGATCGAACGCGACTCCAGGAACCATCACTAAATCCAAATTCGTCGGGGTGAGCCGTTTGGCCGCAACATCACGCAACTCTACTTTTGGCTCTAGAATTCGATACATCCCCAACTCGAGCTCGTCCATGTTCTCCAACCAGAACAATTCGAGCTCACCGTCCAGGCAATATGGAACCACAATGCGTTTCCCACTGGCTAACGCTTCCGGAAGTGCTTGCCGCGTCCGAACTTCGTCCCGAACGTCGACATAGAACATGACGGTCCCGGCTTTTTCGTACTCCGGAAGATCCATAAAGCGGCGAACAATACGTTCCGAAACAGCGTCTTTTTCTTGCTGCTGACGTCTATTCTCGTGCGCTTGCTTACGAATTGCGGTTTTTCGCTCAAAAAGATCGTTCACTGGCTGTTCCATGAGTTGGCATGCAGAATTAAAAAATGTGTTCTTGAGTCAAAAACAATCCGCTAATGGTAGCATTACCAACAGATGGGGCAATCCAAAGTAGAGTTTGGTCCTTTCCCACTCGTCGGCGCACTAGAATGAAGTAACAGCAACGTTGTATCGAGCGAGTTTGACGCAGAAAGTTCAAAGAGAAATCGCAAAAGGATGACCAAATCGATTTGGCCCGATGGGGAAGTGACCGCTGAGTTGTTAGTGAACGTCCGAGGGGGCGAGCCTAGGGCTATTGACGACCTCATGGATCGCCACCGTGACTCGTTGCGTAGAATGATTCAATTGCGACTGGACCAGCGCCTCAACCAACGCATGGATGTTAGCGATGTCATCCAGGACGTGCTCGTCGAAGCCAACCGTCGATTGCAGGATTATTTGGCCAATCCGGTGATCCCGTTCCATTTGTGGATTCGACAAATAGCCAAAGATCGCATCGTCGACGCCCATCGTCGGCATCGTGTATCCGCCAAGCGAAGTATCGATCGAGAACAACCCCAGCCAGGCAAGGGGCCGCCCGACCAATCGACCATTGAACTGGCCAATCAGTTTCGAGACGGTTCGTTGACACCAGCTGCTGCCGCTGCTCAAAAAGAACTCGCAGCCCAGATCGAATCGGCAGTTCATTTGTTGCGTGACAATGACCGAGAAATCATTCTTATGCGACATTACGAACAACTCGATAACCAAGAGATCGCGCAAGCCCTAGGTTTGAGTGAACCCGCAGCCAGCATGCGTTACCTTCGCGCACTCAAGCGACTCCGAGAGATCATCAATAGCATGCCGCGACTCAACGATTACTTGCAGGAGTAGTCGTTTGTGACCCTAGAGCCTGATCGCAATTCTGACCGAGTCCCCAACAATCTCCCTGCCAGGATGCCGTTCCGTCCTTATCCCGAAACGGATCCTTCAATGGATGAAGATATTGACGATCTTGAAGAACTGGACCCTCGACTGGCTGGTATCGTATCTGCGCTTGCCGATCGTATGCAACGTGGAGACTCGATCGATATTCTCGAAGAGTGCAGGCGATATCCTGAGTTCTCCAACGAATTGAAATCTCTTTGGGGAACGATCGTCGTTGCCGAAGCGGTCGGAAGCGATGATGCCAAGGCGGCTTCATCCGACTCACCCCACGACTCGGGCTCGTGGCGCATGCCTCTTCCGCATGTGATGGGTGACTTCGAACTTCTGGAGGAAGTGGGGCGAGGTGGGATGGGGGTTGTTTACCGAGCCACACAATTGAGCTTGGGACGCGAAGTGGCCATCAAGATGATTCTCAAGGATCAATTAGCTTCTAGTCAGGAGCGACAGCGATTCTTTGCGGAAGCACGCGCAACTGCAAAACTAGAACATGCAGGGATTGTTCCGGTTTACGACGTAGGCGAAGTAGACGGGCGCCCTTACTTTGTGATGAAGTTCATTCGCGGTCGAACGTTGCATGACCTTATTCGCGCCGGAGAAGTATCGCAACGCGATGCCGCTCGCATCCTGGAACAAACATGCCGGGCAGTTCAGGTGGCACATGACGCGGGGATTGTGCACCGGGATATCAAGCCATCCAATATCCTGATCGACGAAATGGGGCATGCAAAGTTGACCGATTTCGGGCTCGCGAAACAAAAAGACAGCATGGACTCTCTCACCCGGACAGGTGTCGTGCTAGGGACTCCAACTTACATGAGCCCCGAGCAGGCGAGTGGCAAAATGGGCCCCATCGGACCAGCTTCGGACATCTACAGCTTGGGCTCTGTTCTCTATCACGCGATTACCGGGCAACCTCCATTCGTATCAAAGAATCCCGTCGATCTTTTGCTGAAGATTTTAGAACAGGATCCGCCCCTTCCGAGATTGATCATTCCACGCGTGGATCGGGACCTCGAAATGATTGTCATTCGAGCGTTGCAGAAGCCACAAGATTTAAGGTATCGCTCTGCCGAATCGATGGGAGACGACCTGCAAGCGTTCTTGCGAGACGAACCTATCTCGGCACGGTCTGGTCAGTTTGCTCAAGTGGTATCGCGGTGGTTTCGAGAAACGCACCATGCCCCGGTCCTTGAGAATTGGGGACTGTTGTGGATGTGGCATTCGCTCGTCCTGTTGTTGGTCTGTGTCCTAACAGAAATTTTGCAATGGAATGGTGCAAACCGCTGGTCTTATCCACTTCTGTGGACAGTCGGCTTGGGTGCATGGGCGGGAGTGTTCTGGGCTCTTCGCAGACGCATGGGGCCAGTCACTTTCGTTGAACGCCAAATTGCGCACGTTTGGGGTGCCAGCATGATCGCCATTGGAATGTTGTTCCCAATTGAATGGGGACTTAATCTTCCTCCCTTAACACTTACGCCATTGATCGGGGTCATCAGTGGAATGATCTTCTTGATCAAAGCTGGAATTCTCAGTGGAGCGTTCTACTTTCAAGCGTTCGCATTGTTCGTTACTACGGGATTCATGATTGCTTATCCGGATATCGCGCATTTGCTTTACGGAGTCGTTGCAGCGTTTTCCTTTTTTATCCCAGGCCTCAAGTATTACCGGCAAAGCCTCGACTCCACTGCAGCCGAACTGGCCGAAAGCGCTCCATAGGCCGGTGGCTATGTACCATCCCTGTTGAACGGGCTACGATGTCTTCTAAAATGGAGGTCGAGAGATTATTCCTTTTTGCTCCCTTGCAATGTCGAGAACAACAATGATCAAGAACTGGTGTTTCCTATGCCTGTGCCTCACAGCAACCGTAGCTTCTGCAGAAGTAAAAACCGAAACGGTAATCTATCGGGACGGTGAAACCGTCTTAGAGGGAGTGATGGTTTGGGATACGACTAAAGTAAATGGGAACGGAGCAAAAAAGCAGCCAGGAGTCTTGATCGTACATCAATGGCTTGGATTAACGGACTACGAAAAGGGACGAGCCGCACAATTGGCCGAGATGGGATATGTCGCGTTCGCGTTAGATATTTATGGCCAGAAGACGCGTCCTGCCAATGTTCAGGAAGCGGGTGGCTTTGCGGGGAAATACAAAAAGGACCGCAATCTTTATCGTAAACGCTTGCAGTTAGGATTGGAGCAACTGCAAAAGTCTCCACTGGTCGATGGGTCGAAAATTGCAGCCATCGGTTATTGCTTCGGCGGAACGGGAACCTTGGAGCTGGCACGATCAGGTGCGCCGATTAACGGCGTCGTCAGCTTTCACGGTGGATTGGATTCGCCAACTCCTGAGGACGGTAAGAAAATTCGAAGCAAGGTTTTGATCCTTCACGGCGCGGACGATCCTTTTGTTCCAGTGAACGAAATCGATGCCATGAAGAAAGAGTTTGACACGGCCAAGGTCGATTGGCAGATGGTGTACTATTCCGGCGCTGTCCATTCCTTTACACAAAAGATGGCTGGCAATGACAATTCAAAAGGAGCCGCATACAACGCGAGCGCCGACAAAAGATCTTGGGAAGCGATGAAAGACTTCTTCGACGAAGTGTTCGCAAAATAATGGTTATCGCACGCTCGAGGAAACGGCCATGAACTTAAGCGGCCACGCTGCATTGATCACCGGTGGCACCCAAGGAGTAGGTGCTGCCATCGCCAGGCGGCTTGCGAAAGCGGGTGCCAATCTTGTGATTCACGGATTACGCGAAGACGACCATTCGCTCGAGACGATGAAAGCCTGCCAGTCGTATGGCATCAAGGTGCATACGATCTACAGCGACTTGTATCTGTCGATCGAGGAAGTGTTGCAAAACGTCGCGAAGTCGGCGCTGGCTCACGATCCTTCGATTGATTTGCTGGTGAATAACGCTGGAGTCTTCATCGACAAGCCTTTTCTCCAAATGGATGTACCGACGTTTCAGCGGACGATGCATCTCAACGTCGAGGTCGGCTATTTTTTCACGCAGCACTTTGCCAACCATTGGATCGCGCACGGAACCCGAGGACGTGTATTGTTCACTGGATCGATCAACGGTCTCTTGGCGGAGAGTGATCATACCGCTTACGACGCTTCGAAAGCTGCAGTGGCAGGATTGGTCCGCTCTCTTTGTGTAGCGCTAGCACCGCATGGTATCCGAGTGAACTCCATGGCACCTGGTTTGGTCCGAACTCCTTTGACCAATCAAGTGCTCAGCCAGGATGCAGACGCGTTGCGATGGATGGAGATGCATACACCGAACGGAATAGTACCTGAGGCAGATGTCTGCGGTCCGATGGCGGCATTTTTACTTAGCGACGAAGCCGAGCATATCCACGGCCAAACAATCTACGTCGATGGCGGCATGAACGCATGGCAACAACCAGATCTCCCCATCACCCTGCGAGGGAAACTGTAGTGCTAAAGATCTCCGAGCTAACGCAAGTCGTCGAATCGTTGACGCAACTTATCGAAATCCATCGCCTTCCGGATCTTCTCGGGAGTAAAGTTGATATCGTCGAGTAGCTCTTCGTCCACATCGTCTCCAAACTTCCAATCCAAAAATCGAGCTTCCATTTCGACTTTGCTATTTGGCCTGTTACTCGAGATTATTGTTCTTATCGGTACTCTGTGGCCTGCGATATCCTCCCATTTCGTTTGATTGGTCGCAAACGTTCGATACTCTTTCAACATCTCCTTGGTCAACGATCGCAGCGGTGGTGCGTTAGGGGCGAAATCGTGGTTTTCCTTCAATTGGAATTCGATCTCTTCGATACACCAAGTATATTCTTTATTGAAGGTCACAACGTAGACAAAGCCATTGGGGATAAACATGGTCATTCGTGTGCGACCGTCCTTTAGCAACACTTCGTCAACAAATTTTGGGGATAACGGAGCAATCCCAGTGTCTTCCTCTCCCAGAATGCCACCATAATTCGTTGATGCAATGTCGAAAGGGTGTTTCCTGCGCGAGTCGGTTGGCCTGAAATTCACAATCCCAGCCTTTACCTGAAATCGTGATATCTTCTCTTTAGGAGTGCGAGGATAAAAAGAGAAATACCATCCTTGATTCTCGTGAACAAGTTGTGCCTCTCGGGGTTGTCCTGAAAGATCGGATGGGCTCATGAGATTAAAGTTGATTCCATCGATCCGTTGCCATGCCCCGTGATTTCCCATCATGAAACGCTGCAGGATTCTTGTGGTTCCAACACCGACAGATCCTTTTGGGTCCGCTCTTTCGGAGATGATAACTCGCTCAACGAACACAGAAAAACGTTTGCTGACGTCCGCTTTCTCAATGAGAAACGTACCGAAGCGCTCTTCGATATCCTGCGCTAGGCTGAATTGTGCAGCGAACAAATACAGACTTGCAAGCATCAAACTAACTGGTCGCATGTTACTGTTCCCACTTGGTATCGTGTTTCGAAGGAAATGACGCCGAGAAAACAAGAACGAATAGGTATATTGCGTTTGTTTTGTTTTGACAACGCAGCGATCTCTGCTCACATGCAACATCAGTCATTTGACCACGAATAAATCGAACGACGAATAGGAATACAGGATAGCAAAGAATCGTGTGATTCGCTCGATTTGTGATTCAAAAAAGGAGTTCATCGCACGGCATATCCACAACGACTTCGTAGAGATGGGCAGTTGCTTCTATCCTGTTTTATGATTCTCCCCGCCCCCCAGTTGGCTCGTCCGCTTGTCCGACAGGTCGCGAAAAGGTTCGTTTAGCTACAGAATCGAACAAACTGGTAGCAGCGGCGAAGAAGCACATGGACTCCGGCGATTGCCGTATAATAAACGGCCTTTGCGGGACAGGAACATGCTCAAGGATTCGCGATCATGATGCTGAATAGATGTTGGCTCACACTTATTCTTTGCTTCGCCTATTGTGTTAACGCACGAGCGGAACAGAACGTCGAACAGGTCTTAAGTCTATTGCCCGATCAACGAGGAATTGTTGCCGTGCTAGGACTTCCAAAAACGGGCCCTGACTTTGTTACCAAGTTAGCTGCAACTCGGGAATGGACCATCTACTTTCAATCGGCCAACTCAAACGACGTTGAGCTTGTGCGGAGGGCAGCCGAACAGCATGGCTTGCTCGGGAAACGGATCTTCGCTGATTTGGGTAGTTTGACGTTTTTGCATCTCTCACACAACCTTGCTGATCTCGCTATCGTCGATCCCTCCGTCGTAAAGGAAACCTCGGAATTGGAAGTGCTTCGAGTCTTGCGACCGGATGCGATCGGGCTAATGGGGGAGAAACAGATTCGCAAAGCAATCCCGGATGGTATCGATGATTGGAGTCATCCTTACCATGGCCCTGACAACAACACTCAGTCTGGGGACAAACTTGTTCGCGGCCAGTTCGAAACCCAGTTTATCGCTGATCCGATGTTCAGTCCGATGCCAGAGCAAACAGTCATCGCGGGTGGCAGGATGTTCAAAGCTATGGGCCACATCGCTCACAAAGCCAATCAAAATGAAATGCTCAATACGCTGCTTTGTATCAATGCCTATAACGGCAGTTGGCTGTGGCGGCGTCCGTTGAGCGAAGGATTCATGCTGCACCGCAACACCATGATTGCCACGGAAGATGCGCTCTATCTAGGTGACCATGAGTCGTGCAAAGTGATCGATGCAAAAACGGGCAAGACATCACAAGAGTTCACTGTACAACCAGATTTGGTGGACGGCCCCGTTTGGAAATGGATGGCGATTCAAGGGGATGTTCTATTCGGTTTGGTCGGCAACCTCGAAGTCGAGATCGAGACCGTGCGTTCGAGCAAACCCGGACTTGGACATTGGCCGTGGGGCATGTGGAAAGGTCATGACTATAACGATCCTCGCACGGCGTTTGGCTACGGCCGAACTTTTGTCGCGCTGGATCGCAACACGGGCAAATTGCTTTGGCGTTACCGGGATGAAGAGTTTCTGGACTCCCGCTCCGTGTGCATGCAGAACGATCGCATTTATTGCGGATGCGCTGAGAAATTCTTAATGTGCCTCGATGCGAAGACTGGAAAATTGGTTTGGAAGAACTCCGACCAAGATCTCCTAGAAGCGATCGGGCCAAATGAAAAAGCTCAACATTACATTACGGGCTATTCGACGACCTGCTACATGAAATGCAATGACGATTCACTGTTTCTTGCGGGACCACAACGCAAGCGAATGGTCGTGGCCTCGACCAAAGACGGAAAGCTCCAGTGGACGAATGAAGTTGGGAATTTGCAATTGGTCCTGCGCGAGAATGGAATCTATGCAGCCGGCCCAGAGAAAACACATGGCATGGTGCTCGATTATAGGAACGGTTCCATGATTGCCGAATTACCTGCGCGGCGAGCATGCACACGTGCCACAGGCTGTGCCGACAGTATCTTCTTCCGAGCAACAGGCGGTACAGTTCGCATCATGACTGAAGAAGCGAACCGCGGAGAACACATTGCACCCATGCGTCCACCTTGCCAAGATGGAGTCCTTGTTTCCAATGGCCATCTGTATTGGGGACCTTGGATGTGCGGCTGCCAACTATCACTTTATGGCAACATTGGCTTAAGGCCTGCAAACGACCGTCCTGAGGGGCCGACGAATTTAACACGAGTGCAATTGGCTTCGCTGGATGTTTATCCCGACTCGACTGTTGTTGAGTCCTTTCCTATCCGCAAAAACGATTGGACCACGTTTCGCGCGAGCAACGATCGATCAGATACGAATCCCGTGCAGTTGCCATCGGAGTATAAGATCGCATGGAAATCAAAGGTGGTATCAGATGAGCTACCAACCGCGCCCGTTGCCGCCGGTGGATTTGTCTTTGTCGCAGATCGCACAGGGATCGTTCGGGCGTTTCGATCCAATGGCGAACTCGTTTGGAAAGCTTACACAGCAGGAGCCGTTTACTATCCGCCCGTCATTGCAAACGATCGACTCTTCGTTGGCTGTGCCGATGGTCGCGTTTATGCATTGGAAGCAAAAACCGGTCGGACCCTTTGGACCTTTCAAGTAGCACCTGAGGAACGATGGATCCCCATGTATGGCAAGCTCGTATCGCGATGGCCCGTCGCTGGTGGTGTCGTGGTCGAAGGGGAAAAAGTTTTCGCCGCCGCAGGAATCACACACTACGATGGAACGTATGTGGTGGCATTGGATGCGGTCACGGGCAAGCTGTTGGCACGCAACGATAGTTCTGGACAATTGTCGGAACAAGTCGATAGCGGCATCAGCATGCAAGGAGAGCTATCGATTGTGGATCGAGAACTTCGATTTCCAGGCGGTGGCATCTACGAGATGGCCCGTTACGATTTGGATTCGTTACGTTGCCTGAATGAACCCAAGCACAATTTATTTTCGGAGTACAGAACAGCCTTTTATCCTTGGTACCCGTCCTACGATCGGTTCGTTTCTTTCGAAAAAGCAATGTCCGATGGTAGCGTGCTCAGTCACGATGCGGCCTACGATGGCAGTGCCTTCGGTAACTTATCACTCGAGCCCCCGCGACCATTAGGGGCCGCCGCCAAGTTGAAGAAAGACTTGGCCGGGGAATTCTTACGAAGGCGAGGTAAAACACCGCCAACGCAATACGTCTGGACCGACCAGCAAAACCGTAGATGCACAGGCTTCGCTGTATGCAACAACACGTTGCTGGCCACGGGCCATTTAGAAAGTCAACCCGATCAGCCATTCTTGACCGCCATTCAAATCTCGGATGGTGCCGAGCTTTGGAAGATTCCGTTGCCAAGTGATGCTGTCAAAGGTGGAATCGCTGTTGACGCGGATGGGCATATCTACGTGGCTTTAGAAAATGGCGAGCTCCTCTCGTTTCAATCACCACGAAACCCCATAGGCAACTAGGGCAATTCTTGACTAGGTGCAGCGTTTTTCCACCGTGTATCTAATCGAGATGCGCGATCGAAATGCGATTCAATATCATTGGTTCCCCATGCGGCAAATCCACAATTGAGAAAACAGCTCTAATCGGTACCATTCGGGATTCAGGAAGCACACATGGGAGATGCTACCTGCAATCGTCGCTTACTGCGACAACTTCACAAATTCCGTTTCCTTGAATTTGCCAACGGACATGTTCGCACCACCGATGATCGCAAACTCATTGTGGGTCGTTGGAACAATGCGATGAAAGAACCGCCCTGTTTCTACTTGCCCAACAATACGCCACGTTTGAGTGGAATCGTCGAATTGTTGTATCGCCCCGTCCACCGTACTGACAATCAGCTTTCCATCGATTTCGGCTGCCGCAGCTCCGAATCCAGTAAGAGGAACACCGGAGATTGGTGCGATCGAAGTCCAAGAATTGGTAGCTGGATCAAAGCAGTCGACGTTGGTCGTGGGTTCACCTGATTCTTTCATACCGCCAATGACGTAGATTTTCTTTTGGTGCGCAGCAAGCGCGATCGCTCGACGCAAGAAAGGTGTGGAGGCCATTTTCTCCCAAGCATCTTTTTTATCGAGCGACATTCGCCAAACCGTATCCAGCCATTTGGTTTCATCCGAGTTGCCGGTCATAGACCATCCACCCATAACGTAGAGGTATCCATTCAAGCAAATGGCATCCATCGAAGACCGTGGTTCTGGCAAGCTCGGAAGCTCTTTCCATTGCATGGATTTCAAATCAAATTGTTGCACCAAAGATTGCGACACCAATCGACTTTTCTCTCCCTTCGCATTCACGGCTGTGAATCCACCAACCAGGATTACCGATTGAGAATCCGCTACTAGAGCATTGCCTTGGACGCGAGGGCCTTCTGCGATACTTTCCCATTTTGATGGTGAGTTCGCATTGAGAGTTGCGAGAACGTTAAACTGCTCGTCGTTCGAGTACGAATGCGCACCTCCCGTGTGTCCTCCATAAACAAAGATCGATTCCCCCAGTCGAGTTGCACCGAAGCTCGTGATCGCTTTCGGCAGTTCGATCTCTTTGCCTGCAACAGTGGGAACGAGCGATGCATGCTTAAGGTCGGGAACGATGAAACTAATCGTGGTGTACTTCTTCACCGCTTTATAAGCGACACCTTCAAACTCGCCGGGGGTGTCTTCTGTTTTCAGGCAGCGGACCGCGTAAACTCCAGGCTTGATATCCTGTACTTTGACTAGCCCTGAGGCATCCGTTTTGATCGTGCGTTGATCGTTCGAGGACTGCAATTCGAACTCAAATTCGCTACACGCTTTTTCATCGGTGAACAAACGAATTGATAGTTCTTTTCCGTTGAACTCGGGTTCGATCGTGAATCCTTTGCGTGGAAGCGGAATCCAGTCATTATCCAACATCCCTGGACGAACGCATGCCATGCTCGCCGCGGTATAGAGTATTAGGCTCTTTTCCTCCCGTCCATGCGTCCCGTACGTATGTGAAAGCGTCCAGGTGGTGGCACCTTCCGCGCGAGCCATTAGGCTGCTTTCGTTTTCTGTGAGTTGAAGTGGAACTGCAGTAGATGGTTTGTTGCTACGAAATGGAGTCGCCTTGACGTTGGCCAGTTTCTTCAACAAGGCAGGGTTGCCTGGCTCAGGGCCCTCAGCAAAGTACAAATTAACTTTGGATCCACTCTCGTCCGTGGGAACAAGCCACAAGAAATGTGCCTGGATGTCCGTCGTGGCAAGCAGGGCAACGAGGGTGGCCAACAAGAATCTAAATGGAAATCGCATGATCCGAGGAATCGCCCTTGGTTGGTTAAAATCCGTTATGCAAAGAAAACTAGCACGTGCCACCTGCAGAAGAGACAGCGTTATCCTAACGGATTTGTGCAACGGTGTCTAACTTGCGAGCGATGCCTTCATTTTCTGCAGTCCTGTCGTTGCCACGACGTTGGGATCTTGCGCCCAATAGCTGCGATTAAACAACTCTAGCGATAGTACACCTCGAAATCCGCTTTCCAGGACAGTCTTTAGAATGTTCTTGACAGGTGCGATACCATCTCCAGGGTACACGCGGTCTGCGTCGGAAATCTTGTCGCGTGGAATATTAGGATAGTCGTTCATGTGAAAGACTTGGATCTTTCGGCCCGACAGGAAGTGCAGGTCGTTGAAGTCCGAGCCACCTTTGTAGAGGTGATAAATGTCTGGCAAAATGCATGCATCAGGGTGCATGGTTGCCGCGGCCACATAAAGCACTTCGGAAAGTCGATACAGATTTTTGGAGAACCCCCAAACTTCTAGCTGAGGCACACAACCTACGGCTGCACCCAACTCGAGAAGTGCACGATACCGCTCGGCAACGCGATCGAGATTGAGGATAGGGAGATTGGTTCCTCCTGCAGGTGGAGCCGCAATTCTCTTCCCGCCGAGAGCGATAACCGTTTCCATCTCGGACTTTGCCTGCTCCAAACCCTTTGCTCGTTTCACATCGTCATCGACAATCCAATTCGCGAATGCGATAGCACTCTCCACCGTAAGCCCGGCGTCTTCGATTCTTTTTCTTAGCTCCGCAAGCGTTCCACCGCTCTTCGTAAACTTGTCGACGTCGCGTAACCAGATCTCAATGCTATCGTACCCTGCCTTTTGCGCAATCGTCACTTGATCGACAATCGGAACAGCTTCACCATGGATCGTGCTGGTATTCAAACAAAACTTGATGGACTTTTTCGCAGCATCTATCGGCTCGTCGGCGCGTGCGATTGTTGATTCCGTCAAGACTGCACCGGCAGCGACTGCGGACCCAGCTACAAAGGAGCGTCTGGAAAAAAGGGGGCTCGATGGACTCATGATGTTGAAATCGCTTTGCGAAAAAATGGAGGGGACCAAATCGAGGAGGCGGTTGCAAAAATGGCAATCGCATAAAGCCAGTCGGAAATGACCAAGAGCATCACGGCGACGAACGCGAGAACGACCCACCAACCGATGGAGCGGATCGTCGGGTTCGCGATGCATGCCAAAATCCCAATCTGGAACAGTATCGTACCGTGTGCAAGGCCTTCGGCAACGTGGGGAACAGCCCACGTTCGAGGCAATAGGCCTTGGCCATCTGCTAATAACCTACGCACTGACTCGCCTGTCCACCACCCTTCTGTGGAAAGCATAGTTGCCAAACTGAATAGTATCCACAAGGCAAAGTGGACCTGCACAAGCCGGATCGCGACATTTCCAAAAACCGAAACTTTCGACTGGTTTCTTTCTTCAATCCGATGAGAAGGTGCCAGGCACAGATAGAGCAACGAAGCAGTGATCAATGGTTCGCAGATGCCTACAAGTAATGGAGCTCGATGTTGAAACATAACCATACAAACCCAAGCCACACTGCAACCCAGTGGAGCTAGTCTTCCAGAGGCAGCGAACAGACAGGCAAATGCTCCGATCCCGGCGATGATCGGCCCGCTGTTCGGAAAATGATACAGGATCGACCAACGATAGCTTGCTCCCGTCCCTTCGATTCCTTGTCCGGCAAAGTGAAGGCCTGCCGACGTGTTAAACCAGCCAGTGGATCCAAACCATTGGTTTGAAGTCAAAAAATAGAACAGGAATAGCGTCAACGCAGCAATACTGACGAAGAGTCTTGTGGCTGCGACATCGCGCAGCTGCATCGGGCAAAACCAAAAGCCATTCCACTGATGAATTGTTTCTCGTATTGTCTTCATGCCGCAGGTGCGCTCGTTTCCGATCGTGTTGCAGGCACCGTTCTTTGTGGTTCGAGCACCGGCAAAAATTGAATGGTACCGTCGCTCGCTTGCTTAACCGTCGCTTCGTATAGCACCGAGTAATTCGCATCCCCCGCATCTAGAAGCTTCTCTAGACGAACCGATACGATTGGCTTTTGGGTTCGGGTTGCGGATGCTTGTTCATGGCTGATTATCGAGGATAGCAGCAGTGCAGCGCCGTCATCATCACCAGCCTCAATGACGGAAACCAACAGTCGAAGCAAACTACGTTTCTTGGCTCGATCCACGGTGTCTGCATTTGAGTCGAGCAAAACAATTCTTTCGGTTTCGTTTTTTTCTTGAACCGACAATCTGGCTTCAAGATCTGCAGAATCTGCTCTGTTCCAATCGATTGGGAGCATCTCCACATACCAATTGAGTCCGATAAGGTAGGGTTGCCCCAGGGTAAGTGTGTCGTCTTGGATGCCAGAACGGCGCCAATTCGCAGAGTACGTTACAAGAATCGCGGCAAAGTGCGCGGCAACCAGCAGGCTAACAATGGCCCTTACCAGCCGTGTAGGGGATCTTAGTTCTAGAGACTGTTTGTCCGTTGATGGCATAACGAAGAGAAAATTGTAGGAGGTGGGCGAACTTTAGGATGAGTGTAATCATTCGAAAGTATCTCACAACCAATAAAAAAACCGGGGATGTTGTCCCCGGTTTTGACGTTCTCTGTTGAGAATAGCTTTCAGCAATCAAATTAAGCAGCTGGCTTAGCATCGCTTGCCGATGCTGGTGCAGCAGGTGCTGCTGGAGCAGCAGCTGGTGCTGGAGCTGCAACTTCGCTGGAGATAACAGCGCCGGTATCTACAGTGCTGCCGCAGGAGCTGCAACCGGAGGAAACAGGAGCCGAAACAACAGCTACCGCGCCGCAACCGCAGCTTGGAGCTGGTGCTGCTGCACAACCGCAGCTTGGTGCTGGAGCTGGAGCTGCACATCCGCAGCTTGGGGCTGGTGCTGGAGCTTCGCAACCGCATGCTGGAGCTGGAGCTTCGCAGCAAGTTGGAGCTGGAGCTGGGCAGCAGGTTGGCTCTGGAGCGCAGCAGCTTGAAGCCTTGCGTGCCTTGAGCTTAGCAAACAAACCTACTCGGCCGCCACAAGTTGGGGCTGGTGCACATGCTGGTTCGCATGCTGGAGCTGGGCAACCACAGCTGTCTTTAGCAGCCTTTGCAGCGTGCAGTTTAGCGAGCAAGCCAACTCGGCCGCCGCAGGATGGAGCTGGTGCGCACTCAGGTGCACAAGCTGCTGGAGCTCCGCATCCGGAACGTGCATGAAGCTTCGAGAGAAGACCTTCTCGGCCTCCGCAGGATGCCATTGCAAAAGAACCTGACATAGCAACTGCTGCCATTGCCAAAGATGCCAATCGTACCTTAATCATTCGTAACTTCCTCCCGAGGGAACATTGAATTGGATCCACGCAAACGCCACGATGTACATCCTGAAAATATGGACCACTCACGTCAGAACCGATTCTGACGCTCCTTGCGACCTAGTCAGCCAGGGTTAACCAGACTGGTTGACTTTGCCGATTAAGGGCTTTGCGTAAAATGCGTAAGCCGGAAGATTACCAGACTGCAGTTGGCTGTCAACGCCCCAAAGTTCAGTTCGGACCGAATCGGAGATCTCCTCTTTTTCAAAGATTCTGCGGTTCGAACGTTCGAATTGGCACTCAACAAGCACGACAAATTCTGCTACATTCGTGGTTTAGACTCCCCTGAATCGTCGGTTGCCAAGGAGACATTTTCGTGATTTCGCTGTTTGCTGTTTTTCAACTCTCCCAGTACATCTTTGGCCCGCTACTGTTCATTCTTTCGACCTTCATTATTCTCCTCATCCTGTTGCAGCGAGGCCGAGGCGGCGGTCTAACCGGTGCGTTGGGGGGAGCGGGCGGTTCTAGCGCCTTCGGGGTCAAGGCGGGCGATATTCTGACTCGAATCACTGCATTCTCGGTCCTGGGTTGGATCGTGTTGTGCGCTTTTGTTTGCTGGTTCTACTTGCCTGCCCAACTCGAAATCGAAACGACAACTTTTGGCGCTGGAGCATTGTCTATTGAATCCGACGACAAAAAGCCACAGACCATCGATCTTCCAAAAGCGTCCGAACCATCAACACCTGCCGCCGTAACGCCGGCTCCAACAACACCGGCTCCATCAACACCTGAAATTAGCGAGAAACCGGCGACCTCAGAAAAACCCGGATCTGAGACTCCAGCACCATCTTCAGAAACACCGTCCTCCGAAACACCTTCGGCAACAACGCCTCCAGCAACAACGCCGGCACCTGTGGAGCCTCCTGCCGCTTCTGAATCGAAGTAGGTTTTGTCG
>JAJTID010000061.1 GCA_021300155.1 Pirellula sp. | reverse complement strand
TTGCTGAGAGTATGTGGTGCGACTTGGTGTGGAACTTCAAGCGATACTTTGGCAGGAGTCGCGGGCCTGGTTCGCCGGATAGGATGCGAGAAGACGCCATCTTGGGCTTACGCAAGTTTCAGCCAGGACAGAAGAAAGTGCGTGATTGCTTTGTTTGATTTTTTGGTACCGGCATTCGTAGGTCGATCTAATATCGGCCTATACCTTACATTTTTGTAGCGACCTGCGATTCCGCTTTCGATCGTTCGCTTTTGGATGAGGGTGGCGAGTTATGAAGAGCATTTCGATTAAGGCAAAACGAGTGGGTATGGGACTAGACTAATGTATAATCCTTACGGCTCAGCATTGGTCGAGCTACCATTCGCTTTTCGTGGGATAATGGCGTTGTTCATTTGTGCGTCATTGCCATCACTGTGATTACCCAGTCTCGGCTTCGGCCAATCAACCGAGAGTCAAATAATGCTTCGAAGAATTATGTCTCCAACACATGTATTACTCATTCCGCTCATGACCGTTGCGCCACTTTTTGCAGAAACCGGATATCAGCTTCCTCCGAAAGAGATTGTCGACATCATCGATGTGAAGCCGGAGCCTTCGATTTCGATGAGTCCCGACGCATCCTGCATGCTGTTCGCCGATAGAGACTCGATGCCAGACATAGCAGACTTTGCCCGTCGAATTGTTCCGTTGGCAGGTATGAGAATCGACCCTATTACGAATTCCGATTTCCAAACGGATTTCTACCGCGGTCTATCGTTTCGGCTTCGGAGTGCAGATTCTCCTCTCGTTCCGATTCCAATCGCAGCCCCGGTAAAGTTATCCGGCATTAGCTGGTCGCATGACTCGAAGTCCTTTGCCTATACACTCGAGACGACTAAGGGGATGGAGTTATGGTGGGCATCGATTGAGGCACCAAATCAACCGATCAAGCTTACGGACAGGCTCTCTGGCGTTTTATTCGGATTCGACTGGATGCCTGATGGCAAACGAATCTTGTGCGCGCTAGTTCCCGAGAATCGTGGCCCCGAACCAGCAGCTCCTGCAGCGCCACTTGGACCGAACATTCAAGAGTCGTATGGCAACAAATCACCTACACGAACTTTTCAAGACTTGCTCGCAAGCCCCCATGACGAAGCACTGTTCGAGTACTTTGGCACAACACAGTTAGCGATTCTCGAGCCAAATCAGCAGCCTAGGCTCTTAGGGAAGCCGGCGTTATGGGCGTCAGCGATGCCTGCACCGGATGGCAAGCACTTGCTCGTCACGAAGATCAAGCGTCCTTTTAGTTATCTTCAAACGGTAGGCTCTTTTCCGAAATCGATCGAAGTGATGGATACTAGCGGGGCTCTCGTGTATTTGGCTGCCGATATACCATTGGAAGAGAATATCCCGATCGAAGGAGTTCGATTAGGTAGGCGTTCGTTGCAATGGCATGCGGGACGACCGGCAACCTTGCTTTGGGTTGAGGCGCTCGATGGTGGAGATCCAAAGAACAAAGTACCACATCGGGACCAGATCAAGACGTTGGATGCCCCCTTTCGTGATGCTCCTCGCGACTTGATTAAAGTAGAGCATCGGTTCAGCGGTTTGTCCTACTTTGCAGATCCGAATCAAGTGATGACATCCGAGATCGATCGAGACCGACGTTGGATTCGATCGCTTCTTTACGAATTGTCGAAGCCTAACGAAGCACCAAAAGTAATCGTCGATCGCAGTTCTCGGGATCGATATGGAGATCCTGGCCGAATGCTTGCCAAGGCGGATGCAACTGGTTACCCAATTGTGCAACAGTCCGGCGAATGGGTATGGCTCGTTGGGCAGGGCGCGACACCCGAAGGCAATCTCCCTTTTTTGGACCGAAAGAATCTGAAGACCCTGGAGACAGAGAGGCTTTGGCGATGTACTGCAGGAACGTTGGAAAGCGTCGCTACGGTGTTGGCATCAACAGTGAATAGTAAACCACAGTTCATTACGCGTCGTGAATCGCCAACGGAACCTGCAAACTACTTCTTGCGCGATCTCGAATCAAACAAAGAAACGGCGATCACGAGTTTTAAGGATCCAACTCCGCAACTAAGAGGAATTAAGAAGCGGATCGTCAAATACAATCGAGCAGACGGAGTCCCTTTGTCAGCGACACTTTACTTACCTGCAGACTACAAAGAGGGTACGAAGTTGCCGCTCATCGTTTGGGCCTACCCACTGGAGTTTAGCGACGCGAGTACAGCAGGCCAAGTGTCCGCGAATCCATCCGCATTCACACGCATCAGCGGTATCAGCCATTTGGCGTTGGTAACCCAAGGCTATGCAGTGATGGATGATGCGACGATGCCGGTGATTGGTGATCCAGATACGATGAACGATACTTTTGTAGAGCAGATCGTCGGCGCGGCACAAGCGGCAATCGATCATGCAGTATCTCTCGGCGTTGCAGATCGCAACCGAGTGGGAGTCGGCGGACATAGTTACGGAGCATTCATGACCGCGAATCTATTGGCGCATAGTCAGTTATTCAAAGCTGGAGTCGCACGTAGTGGGGCTTACAATCGAACGTTGACACCGTTTGGTTTTCAAGCGGAGCGTCGACCGATTTGGGAAGCAAAAGAAGTTTATGCCAATGTGTCTCCCTTTATGTATGCGGACAAGATCAAGACACCCATACTTTTCATTCATGGTGAAAAGGATGACAACCCAGGCACCTTTCCAATTCAGTCCCAACGGATGTACCAAGCAGTGAAGGGCAACGGCGGTGATGCTCGCCTAGTGATGTTGCCACACGAAAGCCATGGCTATCGCGCTCGGCAATCCGTTCTGCACACGCAAGCTGAGATGGTGAATTGGTTCAACCGGTTTGTGCGCGATGCAAAATGATATTCCTTCGCCGATTGTAAACACTTCGTCGAGCGCCGAATCAACGCATCCAGAAGTTTATTCGGCTCCTCGGCGATTCGACATCTTTACATTACTGGTAGTCACCTTTGCTTACGCTTTTCTCTTTATGCTGACGAGCGCGTTAGGGACAATCGACAAGAACTTGCCCGTTTGGATTTCCACCTCTATTGGCCTCTTTTTAGCCTATGTCGCCGTTGCGCAGCTGTTTCTTTTCAAAGGACAATCTCCACGTTTAGCTTCGATGGTCGCCGGCATAACCGCAGTTGCGTGTTGGTTATTGATGTTTGTCGTCAGACTTTCGGACCCCATGGTTGCTCCAGACGATTTGGCATGGGGTGCACTCTGCTCATGCATTATGGGCGTTCCCATCGGCTACCTTGCGGGCGCAACGGTCGGGGGAGTCTTTCTTGTCTCCGACGTGCTTCGACGAAAAGTTTTGAATCGGCAATCCAAATCTAACGAGATATGGGAAGATGAAAGTCGATGAACCTATGGTTTCTACTTTAAACGCACCTTGAGGCCAGGTAGTTTCTTGTTAAGTTCCGTGATAGCCGCTTCAGAAACGGAGGTATCGTTCAGAATCAAGTCCTTCAACTTGGTCATTGTTTGAAGCTTCAAAACCCCGTGATCCGTCACTTTCGTTTTGCCGAGATGGAGGAATTCAAGTCCATCAAAATTCTTTATCGACTCGATCGCGGAATCATCCATGGCAGCGATATCGTCCAAGTTCAACTTCTTCAGCGGGAGCTTGGCAAGAGATCCAATGCCTGATGGTGTAATTTTTGTTCGCAGGAGATTGAGATCTTCTAGTTTGGGCAGTTTGCCGATCCCGACCAGCGCCTCATCTCCAACAGTTGATTCACTTAACTCAAGTGAAGTTAAGCTTCGGTATGCTACCAAAAGGCTCGCGACACCTGAAGAGGTCACGTTGGTTCCGCGAAGACGCAGTTTCGTCAGCTCTTTTGCATTTTTGATACCAATGAAAACCTCATCGCCGATTGGGACGCGAACCAGGCTCAGCTCCTTCAGCTTGCTGAATTGTTGCAACGTTTTGGCTGCCTCTTCACCAGTGATGTTACAGTCTTGCAGTGAAAGAGCCGCCAACCCGTTCATGGACGTAAGCTTAGCAAATCCGCTGTTTGAAATCCCTTTGCCGGATAGGCTCAGATTGCGGACACGAGTGAGAGCTTGCAAGTGTAAAATGCCCGCATCGCTGAGCTGGCATTCCGCCAGATCTAACAGCTCTAGCTGCGACATCTTTTCTAGATAGCCTAGTCCTTCATCGCTTATGGCGGTCCGGGGTAGGCGTATGCGTTTGAGTGTCTTTACGTTTGCCAGACTCTTCAGTGATGCATTGCTCAGCTGGCAACGATCAGCCGTCAGCTCTTCCAATACTGCAAACTGCGATATGATTTCGATTGTTTCATCAGACGCCAAGGATTGATCGATTTTCAATATCTTTAGCGATGGCAACCGCTTTAGCGAGGCAATCTTATCATGCGTCGCGTTCGGTCCGCTGGCAGTGATACTTGTGAGGGTTGGCAGTTCGCTCAGAGCAGAAATTGCGGCGGACCAATCTTTTGTGCACTTTGAGAAATCTGCGCTTGCAATGCTTCCGTCTTTTCCAGGCTTCAACTCAATTCCTGGCAGAAGAGATTGAATTGATTCTATCGTTTTCTTCTCGGTTTCATTTTGTGCCAACACGGACGAGTAAGTTGCCGGACAGTTAACGCCGAGAAGGGCAATGACCAAATAGATTCTCGCGAAGAAATGCTTCATGATGATGAGACTTGGAGAGGTGAAAAAACCAGAATGCAAGACTAGACAGGGACGATCAGCATTCCAGCATAACCGACAACGCGTTCTTTATCGCCACCACGCATCGCGCTATTTTCATAACTTACACGCTCGACACGGAACTTCTTCCCTAGAGAAATCAAGGTCTGCATAACGATGGCAGCAGGGACGAGTCCGCACATACTGATAGAATTTTTTTGGCAAACTTCAGTCAAATGCCTTGGGTCACCGGTTAGCATCGCTTCCATTGCCAATTCATCTCGACGACGATTTTCTGCTTCCGCTTCGTAATGGTTCATGTCGCTAGAGATAACGAGCAAAGGCAATTTCTCTTGCTTTTCCAAAATCTTGGCCAATTGACTGCTCACCCGTTCGATTTCTTCCCAGGTAGCTCCGCGCACTACCACGGCAGTAAGAGATGGGCGTTCTTCGATGGAAGTTAAGCTTTCTAGGATTGGAAGCTGGACTTCAATTCCGTGTTCTGTTGCATGCGCACCGAGATCGAGTTGCATACCTTCGACCTCTTTCGCAATCTCAGAGGCTAGCTTGAGATTCGCCTTCCAACTGCCACCCTCTGGTATCGTCCAAGAGCTGGCAGGAGACACAGCCCAGTCACAACCATGCGCCGTATGCTTTGGACCGATGATCAAGAGAGTTTGCGGCAATTGCACGCGGTTCCAAACGTCTGTCGCAACTTGACCGCTGAAGTTTAAACCCGCGTGCGGTGTCATGATCGCATACGCGTGTACTTTTTCGGAATCCCCCGTCTTGGCTTTGAACTTGCTCAAGAGAGTTTGTCGAATCGAACCGGATGCTGGGTAGAATCGATCCGCAACAGCGGGCAATCTTTCTTTGCTTTCGGGGAAAGGTTGTGGCGCGTTGCTTGCCATGAGTGAGTTGATCGTAGACATACATGTCATCGAGAAAACCGCGACTGGATTTCTTCGAGTCCGCAGAGGCAGCACCGCCTCGTTTGTCAATTGCTGCACCGACTTATTTGCATCAAAGGCAATCGAGCAACGATCGCTGCAGAGTGCGATCACAGCACGATTCGCTGGTTGAACCTCGGACATTTCGCAATGCGACATCGCTTCGCGGACGACATCACCATCCCAATCATCGTAGTTTATCGAGCCATGATGAACGGGGTCGAATAGTACAGTGAGCTCGATCTCGATACTAACTTCTTCTGAAAAGCGTGTTTTGGAAAGAGTGTCAGCGGCAGCTTTGCATAGGTCAAAAAGGCTGGCTTGAAGTGCGGCCCCGGGGCGGAGTGAGGTTTGAATCCAGTTGGCGATCACCTTATCGGCCTTGACATCACGGACCGTTAAAACGATTCCATTGACGGTACCGTCCATGGCGTCCATCGCGACGTAAGTGGGAGTTCCCCCTTTGGACATGGCGATGATGTTGCTGGTGGCTACCTGTTTCAGTTTCAGGAGACTCTGCATGGTTCCTGGGAGTTTTGGTGTTGGCATCGTTTCAGGAAGCGCGTCCGCGTCGATACCTCCGTCGATCACCAGCCCCTCGAACGTTTCCAATTGATTGGAGGGGTCAGTCCAAGCGGACTCTGGTAAGCCTGCTTTGCGGCAAACACCTTCTAGAAATTGATTTGGGGTCCAGTTTTGTTCGAGCGATACGCTCGGTAGGAGGAGGCCCGACTGATTGCCACGGGTGATTCTCAATCCATGTTTTCCGATCTGAAATGCGTTTTCTCTTTCTGTTGCAGAAACAGAGGTAACAATCGGTGCGGCCAGCAGTGAGACACTCAACGACAAGTAAGGAAGTTCTGTTGGCGAGATAGCAACCATTCGATTGTCATCTTTCGCGGTGCGTTGTGCGGAGCTCAAGATTGCTTCGCGCAGTGTAGTCGGTTTGCCGAGAAATCCACAGCAACCGCGAAGTTGTTTTTTTCTTTTCAGCGTTGTGAAGAAGCCGAAAACGTTCTGATCCCCCAATTCCCCGAGCCCGTCGCTCCAATCCGCAGGGAGTTTGCGTCCGATCACGGCGTGAATCACGACAGACTGAGCCGCTCTCTGGATTGCAGACTGTTGTTGCTCCGACAGGTCGCTGAGTTTTAACATCGACAACTTTACTGGGGGCGAGATAGCCATGGCATCCTCCGTGGAGTGGTTAGTTTGAGTTCTTGTAGATTGATACGAATCTGATTTCGTCTGCTGTTCCAATACAGGCAAAGATAGCCGATGGTTTCTGGCATTGTTGGACATAGTTTGGAAAGAATTCAGGTTTACTGATTGACGTTTGCGTCCCCACGTACCTGGTCGCTCTGCAAATCGTCCCGACTGCTCTGCTCCGCATGAACCGCAAAGTTTTCCCTTCAGGTTATAATTACCCAGTTCATACCAATCCCGCTCAATGAGCAATCTGCTACAGCCATAACAGTACGTAGAACCGTGCTTGACGTCGTTTACATTTCCGACGTACGGATAGCGGATCCCCGATTGCTTGGCGATCGCGTAGGCTTCGAGTAGTTTCTCGTGAGTCGTTCGTGGTCGATCCATCATCCTGAAGTCTGGATGGAATGCGGAAAAGTGAATGGGAACATCGACGCCGAGGTGCTTTACGATCCAATCGCACATGCGATTTAACTCATCGGCACTATCATTGGCGCCGGGAATGACCAAGTTGGTAATTTCAAACCAGACATTCGTTTCCTGCTTAAGAAACTGGAGTGTTTCCAAGACAGGCTGCAACTGAGAGTAAGTGATTTTTTCATAGAACTGTTCTGAGAACGCTTTGAGGTCTACGTTGGCTGCATCGATATGCTGATAGAACTCGCGGCGGGCTTCAGGCATCATGTAGCCAGCCGTCACCGCGACCGTCATGATCCCACGATCATGGCACGCGATTGCAGTATCGATGGCATACTCTGCCCAAATGACGGGATCATTGTAGGTGAACGCTACGCTTCGGCAGTCGAGTTCACAAGCAGCATTGGCGATAGTCTCGGGTTCCGCGATAGCGCTGAGTTTGGCTACCTCACGAGATTTGGAAATGTCCCAATTCTGACAAAACTGGCAACCGAGGTTACAGCCAGCGGTACCGAACGAAAGTACGCTTGATCCAGGATAAAAATGATTGAGTGGCTTTTTCTCAATGGGATCGATACAGAAGCCGGTGCTTTTGCCATAGGTGTCTAGAACCATACGATGGTTCTCGATCTTGCGAACGAAACAGAAGCCACGATCGCCTTCCTTCATCCGACATTGGCGAGGGCACAAATCACATACGATGCGTTGTGGACCGTCCGTGTGCGTTTCGGTATCAACATGCCACCATTTTCCACGCATCCTAAATCATCCTTCCGTAGGCGAATTCACTCCGCTCGCAGCGATCCGACAGAGAGTTTCGCAATTGTATTCTATTTGTCACCCGTAGGCCTACTGTTTTGCCGTCGTTCGATTCGATAAAGTGTGGACTTAGAAAAAGTGTGGACTTAGAGCCAGTGCACTATGCTGATATACGCACGCTAGAGTGGCAGCAAACGCCAATAATTCCTACTTCACAAAGGCAAAAAAGTAAATCCGAGGGAACGAATAACGACAACTCAGGAGAGACTTGGATTGCTTGGTCTGCCTAGAACGGCTACAAAGACGGCTATCGATCGCCTCGAATTGATTCCTAAGACTAGTTGCGACATCCCAAGCGACTGAGGAAAGCGATCCGAAACCATGCTTTCTCTTTTCAACTCACTGAATACCGAAGTCGCCAACCTTTTGGATCCCGTCACTGCATTTGCAGGACGGCTGAGAAAAGGGTCAACATAACCAGAGTGAACACATCTATTCAGCCGTTGAAGTAACGTAGACTTCTTTTTCCATACTTGGAGTTGCACCGATGTAGTTCGTCGAGATTGCTCGAATAGATAGTAGCGACGCAAGCTCCTGATTCGCAATTCGAAAATCGCCATGCATGGGATCTACGAATAATTCATCGATTCGTTTTGTGTTGTTCACTACCTTGATTTTGCTGATTTCATTAGCCAAAACAATTGGATTATCGGCTGTGATTGCATTCGAAGTTATTTTGTTCTCAACACCCGCGTTCGATCCGATCTGGATACCGACAACTCCCTGAAGGATCGCATTGTTCGAGATGGAGTTGTAGCTACCATTTCGAATGACAATACCACGTGGAGAATTCTGAATGATATTATTCGATACGACAGTATTGCTGGTGTAGTCGTCTAAATAGATGGCAAAGGTATTCTTGCCGTCTAATTTCCCGATATCATGAATAAAGTTGCTTGAAACCAAGTTACCCGTCTGCTTTGTATCTAAGGTCATATAGATAGCGCCGGTATCTTCCGTCTCAAGGCATACGTGATGTAATTCATTTTCCTGGATTTGGTTCTTGCTTCCATCTACATAGATAGCCCAGTCAGGAAGATTCTCAATTCGGTTATTGTTCACGGAGACTCCATAGCCATAAACTTCGATCGCACCTCTTCTTGCCTGATAGTGACTGCAGCATGCGTGGATTCGATTGAAACTACACGAATGACCTGCTTCTTTCTCATCGGCAGCATCACCGCCCTCGATGCGGATCGCACTGGCACCTGTATCGTAAAATTCACATCCAGTAATTGAATGTCCGATGCCATGAAAGACACTTGCCCCGGTATTGCCGATGCATCTAACAACGCAATTGCGCACGGTACAGTTCGAGCCTCCAGCTATCTCGATCGCTTGATCACGAGCGCCCTCGATTACAAATCCGTCGATGGAAACATTTTTAACGCCGTAAAGAGAGATCAGGCATTCCGTGGTTGATAACTCAGGTGTTTCCAACTTGCCTGTGTTCGGCGGCCACCACAATAGTTGGCGGTTATCAACATCGATTACCCACTCGCCTGGACGATCTAAGTCTTCGACGCGATTCTCAATCTTGTATCTGGCACCTTCCTCCATTGAGGCAAGGGCATTGGATAGAGACTCATAGCGATCTTGATCGTTGCGCGTCGAGAAGGCATGCATCATTCCTTGGAAGCCAGGTACTGAGGTTTGCAAATTCTCAGTAGAATCTTCGCTATGGAATGAAGCCCAAACATTGTTGGGCGTTGATGCCCGTGGTTGTGCGGAACCTCGATAGATTAAAGACGCCCCGTCAGGTGACATCGGAACATCCTGGGATCGGTTCGGTGCCAAAAGGGAGGATAGCGCAATTGTATCGTCCAATTGGAAGACCAGAACATTCTCGCGAGTCGACACCGGCAACAAGTCCAGCGAGGCAACTTGGGTTCCCGAGATTGGTGTGAGGCTAGTTGCCCCTGTCAAAATCACATGTTCGCCCATCGCGGCACGATAGGTCGTCGGTGCGGAAACGGAACCAGAATCTTCGGTCGTGAGATTCAAAGCCTCGCGAAGGATATAGGTGCCGTCATGAACGATGATCTCGATCGGTTCATCCGGTCGTTCGCTACGGTAGATACGAGCTTTGTCGCGGGCTGTTGATAGTGTCGCAACAGGATTCGACGCATTTCCAGTGGCAGCATCGTTTCCTTGAGTGGAAACGTGTATTTCATTTGCGCAAGCATGCGAACCTACCAACATAAATCCAAGAAATAGCGACAACAATTTCATGAATCTTTTTCTCGATACAAAAACAGATTGGTTGCGATTACGCAATGTGAAACGTTGTTTTTGATAAACATGTTGCTACACGGGAACATGGATTTCACACCAGTAATTGAGAAAAGTAGGTCACCATTTGGAACATCAGAGTTTTTCTAGAATTTTTTGCAGAGAACTCATCACTAGGGAGCAGCCTGTGGCGAAGCCACTAAACCGGGGCTAGCGTCCAATGGCTCACTAGATCAGAAGTCTCTTTAAAAGGACGGGGGACGAAAGTATTCAAGGAAAAGAGATCAAACGACAGGCGCATGGAATGCCGGATGCTCTATAGCAAATCCAATCGAGAACGAACAGCAATCTTCCAATTGGAGCCATGTATGACTCTGACTATTCGATGCAGTATCATTTGGACAGGTATGATCGCATTGATCGCAACGGTTGTATTGATCGAAACGATTTCGACGAATAACTCGATTGGCAAGGGTCAAGAAATGCAGGTTGCTTCGCGATATCCTATGCGTGCCAGGACTCCCGGATTTTTTGCTCGTTCGGTTCCATCCAAAGCGACCAAACCCGACAGATAAACTGCCCGAGTTGAACTGCGTTAAACTTTGAGACTTGGGAGTTCAAACTAGGAATCCACCGAACGCACAATGTCGGCGTTCGGTGTCTCGGTCATGCGTCTAGAGGGTGGTGAATTAGGCCCGACTTGTTGGTCCATGCTAAGCCGTGGGGCTTAGAACACGGCTTCGAAGCGTAGCCCTACGACGATTGCGTCGCTGTAAATTCCGCGCGGCTTTGCGATGTACTGGAAGTCAGGTTGAAGCGAGAAA
Organism: Pirellula sp.; assembly: GCA_021300155.1. GTDB lineage: Bacteria > Planctomycetota > Planctomycetia > Pirellulales > Pirellulaceae > JBKCUI01. The sequence continues at coordinate 45,003 of JAJTID010000061.1, read as the reverse complement.
TTCGGACACACCATCCATTTGTAAAATGTTTCAACTGCTGTCTCTGAGTTATCAACAAACGATCCACCTGCTGCTTCAACATCGCGGAAGTCTTGACTAAATATCGATTTAGCGACACCGCCCCCCAGGTAATCATTGTCGCGACGCGGTAGAAAGCCTTTGAGCACAACTCCACCGCCAATATAGTCACTGATGACATTCCTGTCCGATGGGGCAGAAAAGTACTGAACGAACACGCCTAAGCCTTGGTCGTCCTCGGTCCCGTTCTCCTTCCAGAGCATCTGGTCTGCGGTCAAGAAGAACCCATAGTTTTGGCTAAACGCCAACGGATCCGGTGCGGTCGTGAATGGTGTCCAAACCGTATCATCCGAATGATGCCACATGCCGACTCGCAATGTCGTTGGAAGCTCTCCATCTTCACCCAATTGTGGCTTGAATTCCAATTGACCGATAGAGTATGCGCCGTTGTGACCAAGCGTATCAAAGCCCCATCGCACACCTTGAGGACCATCGGACAGCGTTCCATCGTAGACACCTAACCCAAGAGTCGTGGTATCTAGGAGTTTGAAGAACATTGATAAACCTAGAGCGTTGCTCGGGAAGGTTGGCATCGGGATGACAGGTGGAGCTTCAAACGAGGAATGCACAAACTCGCCACCTAAATCGGTAAATGCAAAGATCGCGTTGGTATCTTGTTTTCCGATGCGGAAGCTAATCAAATCATCCACAAAGAATTGATCGTACCAATACTCTGAGATCGCAGTGAAGTGAGGTCTTTGCCCAGGACCGATGGTCGAGTCGAGGTTACTGAAGAGCTGGATATCTCCGACTTCACTTTCCGAAAGTGGTCGTCCGCTCAGATTTTGTCCGTAAACGAAGAGGCGACCCCTGTCCCACCATCCTAGTTTACCGGTGTCTGCAATTGCAACTAGGTCGAGGTTACTACGGTAATTGGTTGGACGGCCCGGACGAATACCGCCTTTTGCTTTAGTGAATGTTTCCCCCGTATAAATACATTCAAAGGTGAGGCCGCCGCCTCGTAATTCTCGTGGCAGAACCCAAAGAATGGGTTCGACTTCTTCCTTGGTTTCCCTTTCATAAAATTCGATCGACTTTGCATCTTCGATAGAACTGGGGGGCTCGAGATTTCGAGATGGACGCCCGGGAATCACTTTGTCAGCGTTGCGAAAGAAAGTCGGATTGGAATTAGTCCGAAGCGAATCGCGTCCAGGCTGAGATTGCTTTGGAATCGTGTAATCAGGATTTGGTGGTTTTCGACCGGGATGTTCTGGCAAAGCCAACGATGGGTCGTCCCCAAGAGAATACACTAAGCCCTCAGGGTCCACGGCGGAGGACTGCCCGAAAAGGTCTACAGGAATCGATAAGAACCAGATGTAGAAGCTTACCGCTGTCAGTGATTTGGCAATTCTTTTCGTTCGCAATTGCAGTGCCATCACATTCCTCTGGAAAACTCACAAACCGGTTGATTTTTCGCTCTTAACAACTATCGAAGCTTGCTTATTCCGCACTGAACTTAATCCTCAAATGGCCGCAAGATACATCCGGCATAATCAGTACAGTTTCCCCAAACTCGCAAAGCGTTCACAGGCCCGGCTATCACAATCTTTCTCAACAACAGCGGATAGAATACGAGTTGCGTTGGGAGCAGATCAGGTGAACTGTGCAACGATTGGTGATGAACACCGAATTGCACGTGACGCATCGAACAGAGAGCGTGAGCAACAAGCAGAACTACACTATCGTATCGAAGCGATTCTCACGATTATTGTTTTTCTTGTCGTAGACGGTTTGGCTGTCGTCATCGTCGCTGTCGTAACAGGCTTTTTTCTAAGGAAGTCCGTGAAGCGTCAAGAGTCTGTACTGCAAGAGAACGATTACAAAATCGCAGCGATCGGCTAGACGAATGCCGTCATCGAATTCACTCCTAACGTTGAAATTCAGAAAGCAGATGGTTCTGGTACCTTATCAATACCGATAGCAGCAATTAGGAATTGTCGCAGCGTCTATCGTACTGTCCACTGCGTATAGTTTTGTTGATGGCCGAAATTTCGGTAAAAACTTGGGGACGCATTCTGACCAAACCAACCATAGGCATACGGCCGTGGTGATTGCGGAGTTACGGTAAAGGAAGGCGATCCGCTCTTGGTGTGTAGTTTGTTCGATGGTGGGCGAATCGTGAGATAATGGTTGGCTTGGGGGATACCCCACAGAGCGTCACGACCTGAGTCTGCAACTATTACACTAGTGCCTCCGAAGAAGAAAATCGTGGTCACCAGTGCAAACAACGATGTCCCCAAAAAGCGAGAAAAAAAACTATTCATCATCGCCCCTTTACCAAGACCGACTGCTGCTTTAGTTGGCTTGGAAGTTGCGTCGGAACAACAGGCGGAACAATGGCTTGCGCCATAGTAGCTTGCGCCATTGACGCGATTTGGGTCGAAGTTATTTTTGATAGATTGGGTTGGTAGTAGGTTCCCTTGCAATGCGCTTGGGCTTTGAACTCAGGACCGCAATCGAAGAGGGATTCCGAGACACCGACAAACAGATATCCCGTTGGAGGTAATAATGGCAACATCCTTCGGAACAAGTCGATCTTGACTTTCTTCTCGAAGTAGATTGCGACATTTCGGCAAAAGATAATGTCGAACTGGTGTGGAAATCGAAAAGGTTCGAGCAGATTAAGTTGTTGGAATCGAATCAGTCTCATCACCGAGTCATTGACTTTGTAGCCATCAGGATGAGGAGACATGTACTTGCGCACGTATTGAGGGGGAAGCCCTCTTTCGACCTCCATCTTCGTATAGACTCCGCGACGCGCTTTAGCCAGCGCATCTTCTGAAATATCTGTTGCGAGAACCTGAATATCCCAGCGTTGTAGATCGGGAACCATTTCGCTGATGATCATGCCGATGGAACAAGCTTCTTGGCCAGTGCTCGCAGCGGCGGACCAGATCCGCAGCTTGTTAGTCTTTTGCTTCAGTTTGACGTCAAGTGTTTCTGGTAACGCTTTGAATTGCAACGCATCAAACGGGCTATTATCCCTAAAGAAAAATGTCTCGCGCGTCGTCATAGCTTCGATAAGAGCTCGTCGAATCGGATCGCCGATTGGCGTTTTTGCTTTCTCAACCAATTCGACTGGCGACTTGACTTGAAACTGTTTTACAAGCGTTGATAACCGAGCGTCAATCAAGTAGCTCTTGGAATCGTCTAGAGCGATACCACAGAGTTCTTCGATATAGTCGAAAATAAATGTAACCGATTGGCTGGTAATTTGGCTCATCTTATCCCTCCCTTGAGGAGCTCGACTAGGCGCGATGCTATGCCCTGAAGTGGAATGATCTCGTTTGCAAGTCCGTTATCAACGATCTGCCGTGGCATACCATAAACGACACATGTTTCGCCGGATTGGGCCAATATATGCGCGCCCAATGCGTTGAGTCTTCTGCATCCCGCTAAACCATCGCTGCCCATGCCGGTCAGTATCATGGCCAGCGTATTGCCGCCCGTTACTTCTGCAGCAGCATTCAGCATATAGTCCACGCTGGGTTTGCATGCTCCCAAAGCCGGATCATCATTAATAATGATTTCGAACGTAGTCCCTTTTCTTGCCATCTTCATTTGTTTGCCACCGGGAGCGATATAGACATGCCCTGGTTTAGCAATTTCACCATGAGTTGCTTCGACCACAGGCACTTTGGAGGTCGAGGCCAAATGATTTGCCATACTCTTGGTAAAGACAGGTGGCATGTGCTGGACAATGAAGATCGGCACAGGAAGCCCCAGTGGTAGCAAGGGAATAATGTTTCCAAGCGCAGCCGGTCCGCCAGTCGAAACGCCAATGCAAAGACTTTGAAACGAACCAACTCGATTCACGGTAGGTAACGGCACCTGCGGTTTGCCTCGGGGCTGCACAGGGGTTGGAGGCCTAGTTCGAGTCGCACTCGAGCGGAAGGTGTTTCGCAGAAGGCCTCGAACTGTTTCTACTTGATTGAGCAATTGCTCTTCGAGGCTGCGACGATTCTCTTGGATACTGCTTCCGGCAGGCTTGAGAATCATATCGAGAGCACCGCTTCGCAGTGCCAAGAGTGTCTGTTCCGCGCTTTCTGCGGTGGGCGAACTGACCATCACCACTTGCGTCTTTATTCCGCGTTTGCGAATCTCTGCTAGAGTTGACAGGCCGTCCCTGCGCGGCATGTTGATGTCAAGGGTAACGAAGTCAGGGCGCAGCTTCTCCAGTTGCACCAAACAATCCTCGCCATCAAAGGATGTCCCCGCAACCTCTACGCCTGGAATGCTCGACAGAACATCGCTGAGCATTCGGCGGTAGAGAGCCGTGTCGTCAGTAACGAGGACACGAATGGAAGATGGGACCACTGTGGACATAAGACAAAAATGTTGTTGAGTATCAGGGGGCTGAATGCATGAAGGAATAAAAAAGGCCCATGCTCCATAGAACATAGGCCTAGGAATTTAACAAAGTGATGTCTTCGTCCGATCGAACTATCGTCGAACCAAGTTAGAAGACTTGGTTCGATCGGTTCGGAACTTGCCGATCATTTCTGTCATTTCGCTGGCCAGCTCGCTTAGACGAATTCCAGCATTTCGAGATTCATCTGCTCCCTGTGCTGTTTGCAGAAGCACTCCGTCCACTTTGGTAATGTTTTCTGTGATTTCACGGCTAGCGAGAGCTGTTTCCGAAACACCGCGTGCAACGGTTTCTGCCGCATTCGCCGTGGTCGAGACGTTATCCGAAATTTGCCGTGTCGTGATGCTTTGCTCTTCGACGGCGGAAGCTATCGTCCTAGAAACTTCGTTGACGTTATTGATCACTTCGCTGATTTCTCGTATCGATTCCACAGCATCCGATGTCGATGCTTGGATGGCCTCGATTCTAGATCGAATATCATCGGTTGCAGCAGCAGTTTGTTTAGCAAGCTCTTTCACCTCGGTTGCTACCACGGCGAAACCTTTCCCTGCTTCACCTGCCCGTGCGGCTTCGATCGTCGCGTTGAGAGCCAGTAGATTGGTCTGCTCTGCAATATCTTGGATCACCTCAATGACTCGTCCGATTTCATTCGCGGAATTTCCGAGTGTGGAGATCTTTTCATTGCTTACTTCGACGAGTGTTGCCGCTTGGCCAGCGACGGTCGCACTCTTCTCTGCATTGCGGGCGATTTCACGAATCGTTTGATTCATTTCTCCTACGCTCGCAGCGACGGCTCGGATGGTTTGACTCATGCCGTCGGTGCTGTCGGCAACCTGACGCATGTTTACAGACATTTGTTCCGCTGCGGCGCTAACGCTCGCAGATTGTTGTTTACTGGACGAAACCCCCGCCGACAAGGATTCTGCAGTTTGAGACAATTGCGTCGAACTAGCACTGAGCGACGTCGAGTTGTCCGAAACAGTGCAAACGACATCGTGGATTCTTTGTGCAAAGGCATTGAACCATTTCGACAACTCGCCCAACTCGTCTGCACGCGATGCGTCCAACCGCCTTGTCAAGTCCCCTTCGCCTTCCGCGATATCGCGGAGGGTATTGATCGTCGCACGAATCGGCGTCATCAGATTCCGAACCATCAAAAGGGAGAATGGTAGAATTGCGGCAACCGATCCGACGGAGAGCCCTATGAACCAGAAGAGCAAAGAGGACTGTGCTGTACTCGAATCCGCAGCGATTTCTTCCGCAGAAGCCAAAGCCGTCGATACAGGTTCGTCTGTGATGATGGCCCATTCCAATCCAAGAACATTGAGTGGGCTAAATCCAGTAAGTGTTTCTTGTCCTAGGTAGTTAGTCGTTTTTAACAAACCTGTTTCACCGCGCAATGCTTTTTCGACTGCCTCAGTCTTGATTTGGCCTTTGGATGGATCTCGGAACGCTTGCACAATTGTGCGATTTGCTGCATCGAGTTTGCTGTCCGAACGTGGTAAGAGGTCTTTTGCGACAAGGTAAGCTTCGCCATTTTCACCCAGGTACGACCCAACGTTCATGACGCTGTTCACTTTGTCGATTGGCATTTGAATTGCCACGACTCCGATTCTCTTATCTCCATCAAAAACGGGTGCTGCGATAAAGCTAGCAGGCGACTCGTACGAAGGGTAGTATCGAGCAAAGTCCACCAGGGCAGGAGCGTCTGTGGCGCTTAGGTTATTCGCTTTGCGGAAAGCATCGCCGAGCGCCGTTCTCGCGTATGGACCGTCGTTGAGATTCGTTGCGAAATCAACTTCTTTGAACACCGAGTAAACGATGTCACCCGTTTCCGAGTCAATCAAGAAGATATCGTAGTAGCCGTATTGTTCCAAAACATACTTAAAGAATGGATGGTTTGCCTTGTGGGCAGCATCGTACTTGGATTTGTATGGAGATTCGACCAGTTGTTGTTTATTTCCCAAGGGATTTGCGTTCTGAACAATGTATGCATTTTGCAGAGCTAAACCGGCTGGAGACAATTGCGAGACACGGATGTCGGATTCTGACGACTTCCCAGGATTATTCTTGATGTACTCCGCCGAGAATATGGTTTGATAATATTGCTTCACCTGTGGAAGATCGACAATCTCGTTCTCATTGATGAGTTTGCGATCGCTCGTGAAGCTCTTGAATCCTTGAGAGAAGGTTTTGACTGCCAAGGCTGATTGATTGCTGCGTGCAATTGATGTGATTTGCCGAGAAGCATTCTCAAAATAGTCTTTAATCTGCGCCTTTTTCACTTCGGCGACAGCCGTCAATTTCGAATTGGCCAATTCCGTCATTCCATGGACGGATTCCTGTGTGATGTCACGAAACGCAGTCTGCGCATTGAAGTAATTGATTGCGCCGAGTACTCCCATTGGTACAAGGCCACATGCCAAAATAGAAACAAATAGTTTGGTTCGAATTTTCATGGTTAGATTAAGTGAGAAGTTTTGAAGGAATCGGATCTGGAGATAAGGTACGAGGTTTAGGCTGCGTTGCGCATCAAGTTTAGGGAAGCGGACAAAACCTCCCTAGGTTCGACGAGCATCACTAACGACTTGTCTGCTTGGTAAACGCCACGAATCAGACGAGACTCGGCAATCGAAAGGTTCGATGGGGGCTGAGTGATGGCTGAAGAATCGATTGTCAAGATGTCAGCAACACCGTCGACCGAAAGACCGAAGATGTCGCCGTCGCATTTTAGAATCAGATTTCGATTGCGAGGACCGCTTTTTCCTGCGGGCAGGCCCATCAACGTGCGTAGATCAAGCATGGTCACAACTTCACCTCGAAGATTCATGACACCTCGAACGCACTTGGAACTCAAGGGGACTTGAGTAAGGTCAAAGCTTCGATTGATTTCTTGAACGTAACTAATGTCTAGACCCAAAAGAGACTTGTCGCAATAGAATGTCGCGTACTGAGCTACTTTGGAAGGCGAATTTGAATGGTGTTTGCTATTCATGATTTTTACTTTCTCTTTATTGGATACGACACTCGTTTAGACCGTCGTTCCAGCAAGCCTGCGGACAGCGTCCACCAGTCGTACTGGATCCATCTTGATCTGATATTCATTGATTCCCGCCAAAGCCCCACGCTCCTTATCCTCATCGCCTGCCAAACTCGTCAGGGCGATGATGGGAAGACCCGCAGTATTCTCTCTAGATCGGACAGCTTTCGCGAACTCCAAGCCGTTCATTCGAGGCATTTCGATATCGGTGACAATGACATCGATTTCATCGAAGATCGCTTGAAGATGGTCCCACGCATCTCGTCCATCGACAGCCCCGATCACCTTAAATCCTTCTGATTCCAAAGTTCTCGTAACATGGTTCCTGAAGAAGTCGGAATCTTCAGCCAACAGAACTGTTGGCGTTTCTACAACTTTTTCGGAATATACGGGGTTTTCCTCCACGAACCAGTCCGCATACTTTAGGCGCACCAATTCCATCAAATCCAGGATGCGCGTGGTTGCGTTGTCTACGATGACTGCTCCGAGTACGCCTGGCTCCCTCAGTGTCTTCGCATCAATCACCATCTGCACGTCGCGGATATCTTTGAGCGCTGGCGCCACGAGGCCAATCTCCCGATCTCCGACTCGGAAGACGATCACAAACAAGTTCTCTGGTTCATAATCCGGTGGAAGTGCGGCAATACTCTGTTCTAGTCGGATAATTGGTAACGATTGTCCGCGATAGATGAGGATATTCTGACATCCGATGAACCGAATATCTGAGGATTTGATTCGTTCGATTCTCGCGACCATGGCCATCGGAATAGCGAACTGTTCGCAACTGTGATTGGTGAACAACAACAACCGATGGACCTCATCGCCATTGCGAAACTCTGCGTGATCGTCACTTTCCACCAGATCGATATTTCGAAGATTGCTGTGCATCGCCAATCCCACGATGTCAAGGATCAATGCGACGTACCCATCCCCTAGAATCGTTGCACCTGCAAGGTATCCGAGATCTCGAACATGCTTGCCCAGCGGTTTCACAACGATCTCTTCATTGTCGTACAACGAATCGACAACCAATCCATAACGCATTTGCCCCGTTTCGAGCACGAGAATATTCGCACTTTTTGGGCGATCACCTGCGTCAGATTCTTCTCGCAGCATTAGAGCCTTATCCAGTCGAACCAGCGGTAGCAGTTGGCCACGCAGACGCAAAACTTCTGCGCCGTGAACGGTTCCAATCTTCGAACTCATTTCGGCTTCGGGCACTCGGACGAGTTCGACGATATTGGCTTGAGGAACGGCATAACGTTCGCCGGAGCACCCCACGATCATCGAAGGAACGATGGCCAGCGTCAGTGGCAGGGTAATGTGCACTGCGGACCCTCGACCTAGGTTGCTTTCCAAATCGACGGTGCCACCCAGTTGCTCGATATTGGTTTTGACAACATCCATCCCCACACCTCGCCCCGAAACATCGGTAACTTGGGCAGCGGTTGAGAAACCGGGTGCGAAGATCAATCGCAAGGCTTCGTTGTCGGACATAGTGCCGGCTTGGTCTACCGTAATGATCCCTTTCTCCAAAGCCTTTGTCTTGAGGCGTATCGGGTCCATCCCAGCACCATCATCTTCAATTCGAATACAGACCTTGCCCGCTTGATGGAAGGCTCGGAGTCGAACGCGTCCGACGGCGGACTTTCCGGCTGCCTTGCGTTTTTCTGGTGATTCGATTCCGTGATCAACGCTGTTACGAACCAAGTGGGTTAAGGGGTCACCCATGGCTTCCACAATGGTCTTATCAACCTCGACTTCGTCTCCTTCGATATCGAGAACACATTCTTTGCCAAGTTTGTTGCTCAAGTCACGGACAACGCGAGGGAAGCGACCGAATACGGTCCCGATCTGCTGCATGCGAGTTTGCATGATCGTCTCTTGCAGTTCACTCGTAACTTGATCGACGCGCGATGCGATTGCTTCCAGTCCTTCGCGCGTACCATTCGAAACGGCCAAAATGAGCTGGTTTCGACTTAGGACGAGTTCACCCGCTAGATTCATTAGTCGGTCGAGGATGGCAACATTGACGCGAACAATCGAATCCGTTGCCTTGTTCTTGCCGCTCACATGAGTACTTTCCGCATTCTTAGCAGGCGTTTTTTCCATGATTTTTACTGGATTGATTTTGGGGGTAGGGGCTGTCGGATGAGGAACCACAGATTCAGCTACCTCCGGCGAATCGGAAGTCGATTCCTGACCAAACTGCTCGTGCACATCACCCGACGACTGCATCGGTGAAGATTGCATCTCATCACCGAACGAATATGGCGGCACTTCGCTTTCCATCGCGGCCACGTTTTGTTCTGCTTGTTCCAGAGCGTGATCTAATTGAGTTTCTAATTTCTCTTCGTACGCAGCCTGCTCTGGCTGCTCTGGCTGCTCTGGCTGTCCCGAGTAGATTGCATCCAATTGGGAAACGAGCTCCGAGACATCGACTTCGTTGCTGCTTTCCACGTTGTCTACGAGAATTCGCAGTTGGTCAGCAGATCGTAAGAGCGTATTCACGATCGACTTGGTCACCGACAATTCTCGATTGCGGATCATGTTCAAAACATTTTCCAAGCTATGGGCGAGCGAATTGATCACCGTCAAGCTCAGAAATCCAGCCGCACCCTTTACTGAGTGCACGGCGCGGAACACCGTATTCACAATTTCGATGTCGTAGTTTTCGCCAGCCGACTCGATCTCGAGCAACTGACCTTCCACTTGCGCCAAGTGCGCGGCGCTTTCCACAACAAATTCCTGTACCAATTCATCGTCCTGAAACATGTCTTTATCCGTAAGGCAAAAGCGGAGAAACAAAAACTGTAGTTCGCTGTTGGCATCCATGCTGCGGGCCTCAGCACTCGAAAGTGCAACGTCTCTGCTATGCACGATTAGCATCAGAGAGGTCAGCTCTCGAAGAATAGCTCTTGCTGGGTGGCAGGTCATCGGAATCCTTTTTTTTCTCTAATCCATTCAATTTGCCAAGCCGTTTGTAGGGATGAATTGCCCCAGGGAGTTTGTTACGGTTTTAACGTCAACCGCAAGTACTGCCATAAATCTGAAATGTCTATCTAGTCTGTTTGACAAACCACTGTGGTGACCAACAGTCTTGTTGTTCGGTGAAATTTGGGAATGTTTCCTATTCCCTGATTACCTATCAAGACAAATAGAAACTTAGAGGGATGAGATCATGAAAGTTTTAGTGGCGGACGATTCAGGCATCATGCGAAAGATCATTATTCGATCGCTCAATGCGGTCGGAGTTTCCGATATTGTTGAGGCTGCAGATGGACAAGAAGCCATTGACGCATACAAGGCAGAACCAGTCGATTTGATTCTCACAGATTGGAACATGCCTAATAAATCAGGTCTCGACGTCGTTACGGAGATCCGCGCTTTGGGATCTACCGTTCCAATCATTATGGTGACGACAGAAGCCCAGAAGAGCCAAGTTATTGCGGCGATTCAGGCTGGAGTGAGCGACTACCTGACCAAGCCATTTGAAGCAGATGATCTTCGAGCGAAGCTGGACAAATTTGTTGCTGCATAACTCTGTCCACTTCATTCATAGCCACCAATCACAACTAACACTCTAGTTTAAAGGGCCAAATATGAGCACTAGCACACAAGAAAAACGGACGGAGCTTTCAGACTCTCAAAAGAAGTTCATTGCTCCTTTTGTTAAAATGACCAAAGATGTTTTCTCGATGATGCTCGGCTGGCAAGTTGATCTTATCGGGGTATTAACAAATGACTCTTCAGCGTCACGCCACGACTGCAGCGGTATTGTCGGATTGTCCGGCGCCATTCGCGGGTCCGTAGTGATCAGTGTCGATCAAGAAGTCGCAATCAGCGCGGCAGGTTCCTTCATCGGTGAACGCCCCGATTCGATCAATTCCGATGTTATTGATACCGTCGGCGAACTTGCGAATATGATCGGAGGCGCAAGCAAGGACAAGATGGGCATTTCCGGTATTTCAGTTGGTCTACCAACCGTGGTAACTGGGAAAGATCACCGCGTTTCCTTCGAGCCAGGCGCTCATGTCGAAATGCTCCAGTTCTCTTCACCGCATGGTCCACTCACCGTTGAAATCGCTGTGGTCGGTTTGGTGCTATAACGCACGCAGATCCGCACGAACGCTCTCCCACTGAAAAAACACACCCACGGATCAGCTCGGTTGCTAGATTTCCCCTCTTTCTAGCGGCCGAGCTGATTTTGTTTTTCTGCGTTGAGAAAACAGCCGTTTTAATCGTTGCTTTCCTTACCATATGCTAACGAAACAAAGAACTCTGCGGATTCCACTCACAATAGAACGATGAACAATCGGTTTCGGCTTCGATAAGCATTCCCATGTGGAATCGAAACTTACGCATAGGGGTATACCGCGACGGCCGGTTGATCTTGGCTGCATGTCTTGCCGCATTTCTAGGATTTGTGGCGTATGTCTCACGTTTGAGCAACGTGACCCATGATGCATTCCACGAAATGGCTTTGGTGCGAGCCCTGTTCGAGTCAGGCCGTTTCCCTCTCAATGATATTTTTGCATTCACTCCGACTAACTCACCCGCGGTTCATCACGAGTGGGGAACTGGGCTGTTCCTGTACATGGTTGCAGGGGCTAATCCGATGGGATTGCATGGGATGGCCGTGGCTCGACTATTGCTCATCACACTATTGGCTTTAACAATCTACCGTGTAGCGAGGAACAATGGAGCCCATCCGTTGATGATCGCGATCTGCGTTCCGATTGCTTTTCCATTAGCATGGGTTGGGTTTGCAACCTTGCGTGCACAATTGCTAACGCTGGTCTTCATGACCGTACAAGCACTATTGCAACAGACCGATTGGCGTGGACGCAAACACTGGGTAGCCTCTTGGTTCTTGCTATACATCGTATGGCTGAACGCGCATGCCGGATTTGTAGTAGGCGTTGCGATGCTAGGATTGCATGTATTGGAACGTTGGATAGTAGCAATCCACGAGCTTGGGTATGTTCGATGGCGGACGGAGTTTGCGTCACGCTTCTGGCATCACTTTGCATTGTTACCACTACTCGCCATCGGTGTTTGCATGAATCCCTGGGGCTTATCCTACCCAGCGTATGTGTTTCATGCGATTCGGATGCCAAGACCAACCATTTTTGAGTGGCAGCCTCTTTGGATGACACCCGATGCAGTGACAACTATGGTGGCATTTGCAGGAATGGCTCTGTCGTTAGGCTATGTAGCCAAGAATCGTCACTGGACTCGGTTGCGAGGCTGGGTCTTCTGTTGCCTGGCTGCCTACATGGCGATCAAGCATATTCGTCACGGATCTTTGTTTGGCATATACTGGATGGCGATGCTACCAGGGTGGCTAACTCCGACGCCCTTGGGTCGCTCGTTGATCTCGCGGATTAATGAACATCGGATTCCATTGATCGCGACAGCGTGGGTCATGTGCATTGCATTTTCCAGCTTTGTAGTGCGTCAGCAAGTATGGCTCGCATCCTTGCCGAGCGATGATCCGAATGGATTGATGGTGTACCCCGCAGGAGCCGTTTCGTATTTAAAGGAAAACGAGTTCCGAGGCAAACTGGTAACGCCTTTTGCCGCGGGCGCCTATGTTTCGTGGAATTGCTATCCGAACATTCTCGTTAGCATGGATGGCAGATATGAAGTCGCATATCAACCCGAAGTTCTACCGAAGCATGATCAGTTCTATTCAGCTGCACCTGGCTGGCAGAGTTTCCTTACAGAGTTTCCAGCCGATGGGATTCTTGTACAGCAGAACTCCCCGATTCGACAACTTTTGGGGAAAAAGGAAACCAACTCAGATCATTACCATTTGGTTTATGAAGACAAAGTCTTTGCCGTCTTTGTTCACGATTCGCTATCGGTCCGTGCATCAGAATCAGTCGGCTCATCGCTAAGACGCTGAGCAACGTAACGATCCTCGTCTGGATCCATAGTACGCAGTACTAACTCGATGTGATCCGCATAAGCATTCGCCCAAATCGGACGTTCCGTTGACTCAAGGTACGATCGTAGCGAACCGACCGACGAAGACCTTGGGAACAACTGCAAGACGCTGCTCTCGAGCTTTTCATTCATCCAAACGCCCGTGCCAATGCGACATGGCTTTGACACTACGACAGCTCTCTCGATTTTGCTGGTCCCTGAGAGTTGAATCGCCAATCGATCTGCACGACTCTTGAGGTTCTCGACATTGTTGGTCAGGCACTGCCCTAGGAGTGTTTTCTCCCATTGGTCTGCAGTCTCGCACATTCGAAGCGATCGCAGCAAAAACGCTTGCTGCTGGCTACTCGCTTCCAGGCCAGCCACTTGGACGATGCGTTGCAAAGCCTGCCAAAAAGGAAGTTTCTTTTGGACAAGAACGAGGCACGCTTCCGTTCCACCGAGGAAGCCATCGCATGGAACCAAAAGAATGTCATTAGCTGATGTCCACTGCTCGGAAACAACCGAGGTGGAAATCGTTAGCCTTGAGATCTTTTGCAAGTGGGCATTGAACAACAACCGAACCAAGAGAGCTCCTGATTGGGTTGCAATATCGGTTAAATTCTTGATATGCGACTCTCGAAAATCCTCTACCAGAGAGTTGGGTGAGGTTGCGATCAAGGTAGTCGAGGATTGGCCGATCGTTGTTTGCCCGATCGCCGATGTGGATGAGGCAGAAGCACATGGAGCAACCGCGAATTGGATATCCTCGCGATTGCATTCTTGATTAGACCCAACCTCTCGAACCTCAACGCCTGCAAATTCGAGTGTATCGCGAATGCTGCTCGGTCCAGTAATCCCGAAACGTGGAATCTTGATACAGTCGACACGCGGAACGACCCATATTGCATCTCGATTCGCTGCGGCCAACCCATGAAGGGCTGCCGTGGTATTGGACAGAATCAATACTTCTTCCGCACCCGTGAGTTTGAGAATGAGCGATTTAAGACCGGCATGTGAGGCATTCGAATCGGAATAGCAAGCCATGAGTTCCAACCATGCCTGTGAATTCACCGGGGAAGTTGGCATGTTGCTCCATCGGTGAGAGAACATCTCGCCAGTCGCATTCACACCGGCAATGCCGGACTGTGAACCCGATCGCAAAGCAAAGCCCTCGGCGACCGCATCGACCCATCGACCGGCCTGTTGGAGAATTTGCTGAACTCCACCTGGCCCAAACGGCTCCTTGATCCCTACCTTTTCTGCTGCCTCTTTTAGGGCGGAGACCAGTTGAGGTTGCCCGACTATATGAGCCAATTGCTTGATGGTCTCAACTGGAAATGGGAACATCTCTCGAAGATTCGGAGGAATTCGCATGGTCGCTTTCAAAGGAAAAATGGAAGTCGCCAAATCAACGACTTCTACTGATTCTCCTGATTTTCCTCTAAGCTACAATGGTGAGAACTGAACTAACTTCCCGGGCGCCTCGAATTGGACTGCCTCATCCAGTGGGTTTTTGGTGAAATAGGACGAGGAAGCGGATTATGGGCGCAAGCAAAAGGACTCGAGATGGATTGCAACCGTCAGTCAAGACAATCGTCCAGCGAAAGGTCGGCTAGCGATATGTACCGGCTCTGCTTGAGATCGTACATCCAAAGAGTCGTTGCGTTCCTGTTTCTTGGACTTGCTTGGAGCATGACTCTGAGCGTTGAGTCTTTCGGCGACGAACAAGCGAAGTCAATTCTGGATTCGGAGCAGACTTCCGTGCTCCTCAAGCAACTGGACGATCCGAGCTACCGAGTTCGTCGAGAAGCTTTCTTGAAACTTCGCGATCGTTCACTACCTATCGACGAGCAATTGGCCAAAGAGGCGAATCAAGAGGATCCCCATCGGTCTTCCTTAGCGAAATGGTTGATTCAGCTTCGAAAATCGGATGGCCCCATTGCGGAACAATTGGAGACTGTTTCTGCGTATCGCAGTGTGATCGCTGGAGACAATGTACCGTTGCTCGGCATGGTGTTCCGAAACGAATGGAAACAGGTTGTTGAGATATTGCAGATTCTTCCGCGACCTGTGCTTCGCAGTTTGGCGGACAAGGGCGAGTTGGAAATGTTTCAGGAACAAGCGTGGGCATCTCGCAATTCATGGGCGGTGCCACGGATACTGGATCTTTATGTTTCGAATGATCAACGGGTTGCGATCAATCGCTGGTGGAAAGACATCGGGATGCCAGATGATTGGCAGTTAAAGGAGCCACCTCTACCAATCGTTCAACTGTTCCAATTGGAAGCAGATGGACGAATCGATGACGCGGTTCGTTATGCTCTGAAAACAGAGCTTGGTCCACGGGCAGCAGAAGCCGTTTGCATCCGGGCAGCCGACTGGAATCGCTGGTTAGATCTCCAAAAGTCATTCAAACTACATAGCAGGTCGGAGCTGGCATTTCAGCGACTCGCCATTCACTTAATCCAGAATCAAAGGACAGAAGCGCAGAATGCTTGGTCCGAGATTAAGGAGCTTCATGGATCTCAGTACTCACCAGCGATGGTGGTTTGTGCGCTGGCCATGGATGACATGCAAATGCATCAGGAGCAACTGCAACGCTTGGATCGAGAACAAGCGTTTTCCCACTTGCTACGTTCAGGTGACCATCGAGGGGCGCTTAGAAAAATGGGGGTCCCAGAGATCAACGCAACCAATCTAATCAAACTATTAAAGACATCTATTCGAAACGGAGAAACAGATCGAAGTAGTGCAGACTTTCGACGGCAACTTTTGGTCGTTTACCAGATTGCGGATTCCGAGACGGAAAAGCTAATTGATGAGTTCCTATTCAAAGAAATGAAGGCAAACGACAACGCTTGGTACTCGCAGAAGATACTAGATTACTGGAGCTCTGCCTCTGAATTGGATAAAGTGAAGCGTTTCTTGAGAGAGGTATCAATCGAGAAGCAATATCCTAGATCGATTTTCTTGTCGTCCAAGATTTCAGAAGGACAGTTTGCTCGGGAGGAGGTGCTCTTTACCAGCGCCTTTGGTCGCATGGTCGTAGAACCATTTGTAATCTTTGAGTGCTTCGTGAGAGATGCACTTCGAGCGGAAGAGAAACCCAGCCCAACTCAAGCGGTAGAACAATCACTTGAATCGATGTTTGCACTGTTTTCGAGCCGCAAACCAACGCAATGGAATAGCAAAGCCGATGTTAACAGAATGGTCGAAGCTGTCCGCGAAAGGTTGAAGGAACTAGGTCGAGGTGAATCCGAATTTGTGGTTAACATTGCCGAGATCCTGGACATGTCGGGACAAACACAAGATG
Source organism: Pirellula sp. (assembly GCA_021300155.1). GTDB lineage: Bacteria > Planctomycetota > Planctomycetia > Pirellulales > Pirellulaceae > JBKCUI01. The sequence goes on along the minus strand of JAJTID010000061.1, from coordinate 28,272 downwards.
CAATGGAGCTACTCGTCGGCTTCATGGAGCAAAACAAGAACGATCCGAATGCAACTCGATTGCTCGCCCGTTTGCTGGTGAAGTCAGGGCGAATCGCGGGAAGACTCGCGAGCAGTCCGAGTGAGGCCATCGAAAAAGCCGCGAGTATGATGAAGGAGTTAGCATCGAATAGCACACATGATGTAACTGTATTTCTGGAGACCGCGGAACTCCTCGAACGAGCAGGAATGGTGGATGAGCTCGATACGTTGCGATCTCGAGTTCTTTCGTCTGTTCTAGTGGGTGCAACTTACTTTACGTCCTATTCCACAAAGCAAACCGAACCTTATGAAGCCAGGGCTGAAGTAGATCAGTTGTTGGATCGTATCAGCCGAGTTTTCGGGACCAACTATGCGCAAGCGGTCGCCTTCCTTAGATACTCCCGATGCAAAACCGATCCAACCCAACTGGACAAAGCGTTTCGAGATGGTTCTATCGATTTCGTTTCTCGATCCATGAATTTATTCAAACTTGGCGAGAATGTCGCCTGGAGCGTATTCTATCAAAACGCTGGAATATTCGCGCTCCAGGCGATCGCAGACGGGGATCAAGAGAGCGCTGACTTTTGGATCCGCATGGCTTTCCGATTGAACCCCATGAATATCGATTATCCGATCGATGTATTACCAGCTGCAGACAAGAAATTCCCGAAGGAAGTTGTTGATGCATGGTTTGAACTATTCCTGAACAAAATGCTCGCCAAGATCGCAGAAAACCCTGACGACGCCACCAATCTCAACAATACCGCTTGGCTATGTGCATGTTGCAACCGAAGTTTAGACAAAGCCAAGGAACTTGCCACCTTAGCGGTTGAAAAAGAAGGATCTCCGACTTACATAGATACTCTCGCCGAAGTAGAGTTTCGCTTGGGGAACCAAGTAAAGGCACTAGAGCTCTCGCTTCTCGGCCGAGAAATGGACCCGCGCGACGATCAACATCGAAAGCAAATTCGCCGCTTCGGTCGTGCGATTCAGGAAAAAGAGAAAAGCACGCATTAAACCAGCCGACGTCGGTTTGGCTTCGAAACCTGTTGGCTAAGATACTGGGGTATCCAAAACGTTTGATTCGCATCGCTACCAGGCGCATCCCAATGGAAAGAATGAATGAGCAATATTGACGAGGAAGGAGACAAAGCCGTTTCCTTGCCTGTTTTTACTGGCAACCGATTGGAGCTGGACCAAAGACTTCGTGAGACAGCGATTGCATTGCAAATCGATGTTCCCAACGAATGCTGGGAACCGATTGCGGACTACTGTAGCGAGCTTTGGGACTGGAATACGCGTGTCAACCTTACCCGTCACACGACCCCTGAGTTGTTCGTCAAGCGTGACTTGCTCGATTCATGGCATGTATGCAAACTGCTGGAACAAAACGAGGAAGTCCTCGATGTCGGAACAGGGAGTGGCGTGCCGGGGATTTTGATCGCAATTCTTCGACCCGATACCCAAGTGACGTTGTGTGACAGTGTTGCCAAAAAAGCAAAGGTCGTTGAGCAAATAGCCAACAAGCTCAAGCTCAAGATTCCCGTCTACGGTCAGAGTGTACAAAAGGTACTGGATGACTTTCGATACGATACGTTGACCTCGCGCGCTGTAGGTCCACTGGTTAGACTTTGCAATTGGCTCGATCCCTATTGGCACACATTTGGACGCATGTTGGCCATCAAAGGTCCGAAGTGGCCTGAGGAACGTGGCGAGGCTAGACACCGAGGGTTGCTGAAAAAAGTGGAACTTCGACGCTTAGTCTCGTATCCGATGCCCGATACAAATTCTGAAAGCTCAATCCTGCAATTGAAGCGAATGTAATTGCATTCGCTTTTTCTGTTTGGTGATTCTATATGTTCGTCGCTCGTTGAATTGTGACAGGTATATTCTTGAAGGTCGGTGTCCGCGATTGAGGATCAACCGCTCTTGGAACCAGCACATTGGATTCGGGATAGTACATCATCGCACATCCCTCTCGAATGTCTTCGTAGCCCCTGGCTAAAATGTTCGACATGGAGCCAGTTTCGTTGAAGACCGTGACGCTCTCGTCATGCTCTAGTCCCAATCGTTGCAGATCATTGGGATGCATCAAGATGACATCGCGACGCTCTTGGTTTCGATAGAGATCTGTTTCTTCATAAACCACCGTGTTGAATTGACCTTCACTTCGCACGGTCATCAGTCGAAGTTGGTTGGGCCCAAGAGGTGACAACTCGGGCAATTCATGAGCGACCATCTTTGCTTTGCCAGTAGATGTTTTGAACTTCGGCGTGTGGAAAGTTCTTTCGCCGACTTGGAATTCCTTCTTTGTTTCAGCGATAGATTCGATCGCTTCGTAGCCTGGAACAACTTTGGATATCCACTGTCGGATGGTGTCCGCTTTTTCCATTTGCGACCAATCGACTGGCTTCTTCAACTCGAACAACCGTTTTCCAATCTCGGCAATGACATGAATTTCGCTCCGAGGACCAGGCAATCGTTTCGGACCACCGTCACTCAGTCGAACGTAATTGAACATCGACTCTTGCGTTGTCGGTTCGGGTTCTTCATCGCGAGCCAGTACGGGCAAAACGATCGTTGTTTTGGCTAGCCCATTGGCATGCCCGGTGTTCAAGGTCGTGCTTAACATCACTAGCATATCGAGATTGCTAAGGGCTTCATTGGCAAAGGTTGCATCCGGATTCGAACCATAGAGATTGCCACCTAAACACAATCCGAACTTGAGAGCACCACGCTTTGCGGCTTCCATGCAGTCAAGCGTGTCGCGACCTGGAGTGGTGGGTAGTACGACTCCGAACTTGTTTTGCAGATTCTTGAAGATCTCGTCCTTTAGTTTTGGAGTTACACCAACAGAGCCGATCCCTTGAACGTTGGAGTGCCCTCGGATCGGCATGAGACCAGCCCCTTTGCGTCCGATCATCCCACGCAACAATGCCAAGTTAACGATCCCTTGGACGTTTTCCACTCCATTCGTGTGGTGAGTGATCCCCATGGTCCATGAGAAGACAGTTCCGTTGCTGGCCGCATAGACATCACCGAGTTCTCGGATTGTCTTCTCGTCGACACCTGATTTGCGAGTGATCTCATCCCAACTCGTCGACTCGATCTTTGCTAAATACGATTCGTGATTTTCGCAGTGATTCTGCATGAAAACGAAATCGTGGCGCCCCTGTTCCACAACAGCTTTTGCAATTCCAGATAGCAGAGCGAGATCGCCACCGATATGGGGCTGGACATAATGAGTCGCAATCTTGGTGCCAAAGAGCATGCTCACTGGATCGCTGGGAACTTTGAACCGAACGAGCCCAAGTTCTTTGATCGGGTTGATGACCACAATCTTCCCACCGCGCCGCCGCAGGTGCATCAGCGTCGTCATCAATCGAGGGTGGTTGCTCGGTGGGTTTCCACCGATAACAAAAATCGTATCGCATTCGTCCAAGTCATCGAGCACGAGAGTTCCGGTACTTGTCCCGAGCGTCGATGAAAGCCCAACCCCCGAAGCTTGATGACAGTAATAACTGCAATTGTTTACGTTGTTGGTGCCATAAAGCCGCGCAAGAAGCTGTAGCAAAAATCCAGCCTCATTGCTGCTTCGACCGCTAAAGTACCAGAACGATTCTTCTGGAGTAATTGACCTGAGCTGCTTTGCAATTCGATCGAGAGCTTCAGTCCAAGTGATCGTCCGATAAGACTCGGCTCCTTGTTCATAAAGAATCGGTTGAATCAAACGACCGCTGGTTTCCATTTGTCGCGGCGAGTAATGTTTCATCTGACGTATCGGGTGTTTCGCCCAGAAATCCGCAGTAATGGCAGGCTGCATATCTGCCGCCATTGCTTGAATCGACTTCTTGCAGACTTCGGGGAATGAACCGTGTTCGTTCACCATGCCGCCATGCTGTCCACCCATTCCGAGAGCGCATGTCTTGCAAGCATTTCGAGAGCGAAGAGCTCGATACATTTTCCACAAACCACCCGATTCGAACCCTTTTTTGAAGGTGTAGCGAATGGCTTGCCATCCTCCGCCTGCATTTAGTTTTTTCATAGCGACTACTTTGAAGACGTGAGTACTTACCAGAGGGGAGTGAAACTCGAGAATTCGAGAGACGCTTCGCTTTCGAAACGCTCCATTTTGTGGACGTTGCCTGCCATTGGATTTTCAACCGCATCCAAAAACCGATGGACCTCATCTAGAATTCCTTCGGCAACAATCATGACTCGTCCGTCCGCAAGGTTCTCTACCGTTCCCATGACCGCGAATTTCTTGGCTACTTCCTTTGTGTGAAAACGGAATCCGACCCCCTGGACGCGGCCGCTCACAAAGCTTGTTACTCTTCGTTGGATGGCGGAGTTCATGTCTAGCGTGTTCATGTCTAGCGTGTTCGAGATGAATCGTGGCGGATGATAGGACGCGGGTATTCGAGATTATAGCGACTTCATCGAAAATTCGCACATCTACAACATAGAACCGCAAATCGTCTCACGATCGATCGTTATACTAAGGATGCGAAATCGTAGTAAGGTTAGCCGAGGGCGGAATCCAAATCGAAAGAGCGTGTTGAACTATTTGTTCTAGTGGAATTGCCGGAGGCCTCTTTCCTAACCCGCAGCGTGAGCGAGGGACGCAGAATGCTTCGCTCACGCTGCGGAGTGAGATAGTAGCAACGGTCTCGCCATCATGGTACTTCGATGTCGTCAATTGTCATTCGTTTGTCATAAAGGAACCAGGTATGAACGGGTTTTTCAGGCTGTTTCACAGCATTGTTACAGCACTAAGTTTGGGATGTCCTCTCATGCTTCCTGTTCCAGGGAAATCTCAAGAAAAGACCGACGGACCGAAGCCTGAGACGACCCTACAGGTGACGGTTAAGCGGGTGATCGATGGCGATTCCGTTCTTGTCTTGGATCCCAAGGACAACAAAGAGTACGAAGTCCAGCTTGAGGGGCTCGACGCTCCAGAATTGAAGCAGGAGTTCGGAAAAGAATCGTCCGAGGCGCTGGCGAAAATGATCGAGAAAAAGGAACTATGGATTAGCTGGAAAGCCAAGGATAACTTTGAGCGACTGCTAGCCCAAGTTTACGTTGGCGAAACACACATCAATTCGGAAATGCTAAAGTCGGGAATGGCTTGGCATTTTAAACGCTACAACAAATCCGAAGCCTTGGCGAAATTGGAAACGGAAGCGAAAGAAGCTAAGAAAGGACTGTGGAAAAATAGTTCGCCAACGGCTCCGTGGGATTATCGCAAAGAAAACAAAGCGCCGGACAAGCCCGCAAAATAATGGTCCGGCAAAATAGTGGGCTTACGAAAACAGGAACGACGGTCAATCCGGTGTTCTAAGGAAAAGACGTTACAAGCGACACTTGGCCGATTAAAAAAGCTCGCTTGGCAGACCAAACAACGCTTGCGGGGCAAGTTCGTGGGGCTATAATCCGTTGCACATGAGGGGTCGTAGCTCAATTGGTTAGAGCACCGGACTGTCGATCCGGAGGTTGCGGGTTCGAGCCCCGTCGACCTCGCCTCATCAAAAACCCTGGACGTCTCGTCTGGGGTTTTTTTATTTCGCTTGTTTTTTCAACTTGGTTTTTTGCGGGCTTGGCCGACCAGATGGTCTGGTCGCCATTTTTGTGGATACGCCAAACACTCGAACTTGGATCGAAAGATGAAACGTTACACAAAGTTCCTGAAGCAGACCTGGTGGTTGTGGTTGGCCTATACGATCGTCACTGGGCTGCTGATTTTCTTCGTCAGCCCGGTATTCTTCGTGGTCATTCCGATGATGATCGTAAACTTTTTCTACTTTGCTTTGGTCCGCTACAACGAGGACGGCGATTTCATCGGAGCGTAGGTTGAGAACGCGATCCATTCATTGCCCAGCCCTTAACTTATACGGCTATCGCTTTAATCCCAACCCGACGCGTAACGGCATGTTGCTTTAATCCCAACCCGACGCGTAAGGGCTTGTTGCATTAATCCCAACCCGACGCGTAAGCGAGGGATTCCGTGGGATTATACGCCCCTCGCTCACGCGTTGGGTTGTGATGAACTCTTCGCTATACGGCAAAACCATTAAATCAACAAACAATCAAAAATCCGATCAACGGTCCTCACGCAACAAGCTCCGAGATGTGGGAACTTAACGACGCTTGTCGAAGTTTTGCTTAAGCTCTCGAAGTTCGTTCTTCAATCGTTCATTCTCTTCCTTGAGTTGTTCTACGACATCTGGCTTCCCTTTGATCTGATCCAGCTCAGGGTGCATTTCGGCAGCCAATCGCCGTTTGGCTTCATGCACGTCGCGTTCGATAATCTCTGCTTTCTCCATTACTTTGTGCGCGAGATCGTGCTCTTCAGCGAGCTTAAGGTGTTCTGCTGCTACGCGAAGTTGGTGTATACGATGCCCCGCTTTCTCAAGCTTTGCAATTTGGGCTCGGAATTCGGGTCGATTCTCGGCTTTGTCTGGGTGATGGCGATGAATCTTTTGAAGCGATCGTTCGATCTCAGAGATCTCTTCGCGCACTCGTTGCAAATCTGATCCAGCGGCATTGCCGTCTCGCATGCTTCGCTCTTTGTGGAGCAAATCTTGCAGACGATCCTTGAGTTGGAATGCTTCTCGATCGATGCTGGGACCGACATCTTTTCCAAACTTGCCGTTGTTGGATGCCTCAAGCCGCTCCGCAATTTCAAGCAGTTCTTCGGCCTCCAATTCAATTCGCCGAGCGTGGTCTTTGTTTCCTTGTTCCGCTAGTGCAGCGGCCTTAGCACGCATCGCTTTCGCCCGGTCGCGAAGTTCATCTGCGTCCGATGCAACGGCCGAGCCAATATTACTGGAGAGTAAAAGTCCCAGCATGACAATTGGAAGTGCTGCCCGCTTCATTTGTCTGTTTCCTTGTTGCTTCATAGAAAAAACTACACGATCCTATCCAAAACGAACATCTTTATTGTACCCAGAATCAACAACTCCTTTCGACCTAACCGATTGGATTTCTCCGTACATGCGTTTAAGACCTGTACCATTTGTTCCGATCATTATGGATTTTCCTAGCGTTTCGGCTTGTTGATTTTATGGATTGACACATGCCCCCGAAGCGTCGGTTTTGAAGTTGCGTGTTTGTGGCTTCGAAATGTTCCGTTTTCAGGTTTTCCGTGCTCTTAGTCTTGCTCAGTCGACGACGGTGCTCGCGTTCGAATCCGGCTTTCGAGTAAACATCGCGATTCTTAAGCTCTTGCAGATTGCTTACGTCGTTCTTCTCGAATCAGAAAATAAAAAGCAGCAATAGTCGAAATAGAGCCGCACACAAAAAGTGGGTAAACGAAACCATACATCTTGCTTTCCGGCTTCCCATAATAATCGTAGCGGGAATAATCGTAGTGGGAGATCCAAACCGCTCGGATGGTTATGGGCACGCAACAAACCAAACCAATCGAAAACAAAAACAGAACTCTCACCGTATCAGCCCTTGTTTTCTGTTATGAAGGGCGAGCGGAATCCATTTCAAATGGTATGTTTCTAGTATACTAGCTAGCTGGCGTTTTGGCATTCGACATCAGTTGATACTCGCTCGGTCTATCCGGTCCTCAGTATCCTATCTGTCGATCTGCCACTTCATACACGAGTTTGAGAACGATGGCGTGGCGAAAATTGCAATAATCGGTGCGGGTGTCAGCGGTTTGTCCTGTGCCTGGTACTTGGAACGACTCCTTCCCAACGCCCATATCGATTTGATCGAAGCAACGGACCGAGTCGGCGGTGTTATTCAAACTCATACGGAGTCGCCATTTTTGGCCGAGTTGGGAGCAGACAATATCGCGACACTCGCACCCGATGGACTCAAGCTTATCGAAGGGATGGGGATTCGGAACGAGTTTGTCTCTCCTAATCCCAAGTACCGCTTCGCGCAAGTTGTCCAAGCAGGGCGAGTCTATCCGATACCTAACGGCTTCTCGCTCATGCAACCTACCCAAATGGCCGCAATTCTTATGTCGCCAATCCTATCGTTGCCTGGGCGCCTTCGCATACTGGGCGAGTATTTCGTCAAGGCTCGACGTCTCGACGAAGACGAGAGTGTTGAGTCGTTTGCTGTGAGACGCCTTGGACGCGAGTGCTTTGATCGTCTTGTGGAGCCGATCGTCGGAGGCATCTTTACTGCGAGATCAGAGACGCTCAGCATGAAAGCGACGATGGCGCAGTTTGTCGAGATGGAAAAGAGCCATGGAGGACTGATACGTGCCGCCTTCGCCAAGAGAAAAAGCGAACAACGCAGTGACACGATGGCAAGGAAAGCGACTGGAGCACGGTACGATCAGTTCATGGCACCGAAGCTTGGAATGTCATGGTGGATGAACACGATTCGCGCACAACTCAAAAGCCAACTTCATCTGAGCACGAAAGTCGATAATCTAGCCTATACATCCAACGGCAAACTAAAAATCGCGTCGAACAACTCAGCTTTGATCGATAAGGAATACGATCATGTTTGCGTAGCGACTCCCAGTTGGGTCGCTTCTAAGTTAATTGAAGGTGTCAACCCAGACACTTCCGCGTTGCTTGATCGAATTCCGTATGCATCTTCCGCAGTTGCGATACTGGCAATTCGAAAAAGTGAGATCCGCCCGGAGTCCATGTGCTTTGGAATCGTGATTCCCAAGGTGGAGAATCGAGATACCTTAGCGATTAGCCTATCGAGCGAGAAGTATGCGGAGCGTTGCCCTGCCGATACAGTCCTCGCGCGAGTCTTCATGGGCGGTGCGGTCCGGCCGGAACTGATGGACCAGTCAGACGAATCGTTGCTCGCGATTGCGATCAAGGAGTCGAAGTCTTTATTGGGAGTAACGAGCCCTCCGATGTGGCAGAAATTGGTTCGCTGGAATAGTGCTATGCCTCAGTATTTGATCGGCCATTGCAATGTCGTCCAAGACATTCGCAATCATTTAGAATCGACGAAGAACTTAAGTATCATCGGCAATGCATTCGACGGGGTCGGGATTCCTCAGTGCATTCGACTTGCAAGAATGACGGCGGAAAAGATCGCAACGTCCAGCGCATTGTCTGTCCTACTGCTTGCTTGCGTTATCGGTATTGTGTGCAGCCACTCATTGCAGGCTATGCAAGAAGCAAGACTTTCCTCTTCGGAGTCCGTCAAGTTCAGTGCGGAAGAAGATGCCAAGCTGCGCCAAGCGTTTGAACGATCCCATGATGGATGGAGTGTGGACGAAGTCTTGATCCACGATGAACGTCGCGCCAGTTTCCTGAATGCCTGTAGAGAACTAGGTGGGGCGGGGACATCTAAACGCTCGGACAAAGAGTTGCTGCAACGATTGGTTCAATTGCGAAAATCGGACAAACTCGATGTGAAATCCACGCGGCGGAGCGATTCTGACGTCGATGAATTCTTGGTCGCTGCAGAAATAGCTAGCAGGTTGATGCACGATCGCTACTCCATTGCATCAGATCAGTGGTTCGTGGATCCTGAACTGCTCAAAGAGTTCGATTCGATTGGACTCGCGATCGCTAATTCGAATGACGCTTACTCCCTTCGGAAAGCGGCATTGAAATTGCGAAAGTCACGTGCGCTAAAACCAGAGCTTCTACAACGCGTAACTGATTGGCACGCCACAATTCACGAAATGCCGATCGGAGAAGTCTTGGAGAATCTGGATAGCATCTCTGAGCAACCCGGAGTCTATATTTTTCGTGATAGCACTGGTTACTTGTACATTGGTCAATCGAACAATCTGCGAACAAGACTGACCAAGCATCTTTCGGGATCGGATCGCAAATCGCTCGCCAAGTATCTTGGAGAGCAAGACCTGGATCGAATTACGCTGGAGATGCACGTTTTTGGGCCCGGTTCACCAGCGCTTTCGACCACGGCCCGTGAAGCCTACGAAAGTGAGTTGATCCGGTCCCGAAAACCGCGACTTAATCTCGCTCCATAAAGGCCTACCGGGACTGCGTCAGTCCATCGCTCAGGATCGCCTGTCTGGGCTCAACCATTGAAGCACAATCGCACTGGAGATGCTGCCTAGAATCAAGCAAACCGACAGCCCCGCTTCTTTGTTCTGAACTCCATAATGCAGAAGCTCAAAGGACCGCATCGATATGGTTGTTACGCCCGGCGGCAGGATGAGCAGGTATGTTTCCAGATTGGAAAAAGCAATAAAGAACGAGGCTGCGCAGGCCACCGCCAGGGGACGCATCCACGCCAGTTTATGCATCCAAAGAGTCGATGCATCCAACGCCATTGGCTCTCGATAACTTTCAAGGAATCGACGTGTCGAAATCCAATGAATCACATACACAACGGGAAGGCACCGGAATTGTAACGCGAGCACCACAAACAACAACGAATCGTCTCGCAATTGGACAATGAATTCCGTTGCAGAATAAGAAAGCCAATGGAAAAGCAAATTGATCGCAGGGCCAGGCAACACTAATCCGAATCCTAAGACCGCAAATACAATCGCGAATTGCCAACGCTTCGAAAAAAAATAAACCAATCCGACACTTGCGATCAAAGCCATTCCGGTGGCATAAATACTGATGGCGATACTCCAGGCGAACTCGTTCTGGAATGAGCCTATTCCTGCAAGGGATTGCGTGAATGTTTTGATGCTCCAAAAACGCACAATGAGTTGATTTGTCATGGTGACCGTCCAACCCGCTTTGACCACCAGATTTAGTATTGGAACCAAACAGAATACGATCAGAATGCTCCAAGCGCATCCACTCACCATCCAACGGGATTGTCGATATGCCGCGAATGCACCATCCATCGCGAGATTCTCCACTTCACGCCCGAGTCTACTGTCGCCTGCATAGAAGACTGCACCGCCGACTACGCAACCCACCATCATGGAATAAAGGACCGCGGTCAAGGTTGTGAATGTATTCAACTTTCCGAACTGAACTTGTTGGTAAAAGGCTTCAGTTAGCGTCGGCACTTGGAACAGATTGGTAACGACCATATCAGAACTTGTCCAAACGAATACGAAACAAAATGTCGCGACCAACCATGGCATGGCATTTCGCAACACACAGACCAGAAGTGTTGCTACGACCGAGCGATCCAGTAGCGATAGCTTCGTTGGATCGTTGAGAGAGCGGCGAAGTCCGATAGATATAAGGAGATATGCGATCGAAAAACACGACGCCGCTTGGATCCATATACAGGCGAGCACTGCATAGTTGGAATTCAAGACAGCAGTTACTTGGTTCCATCGAAACCAACCTTGACTACCGAAACCTGCGCTCCAAGCAGTAGCTTGCACGTAGAGTGGTACGACCACCAGAGATAGCGCGCCCGACGAAAGAAATCGATAGCCGGGAACACGCAAAACAACACTGAGTGCAACAACTAAACCGAGCAATGTAGCGAGGGCCGCTGTTCCACCTCCCACTAAGAGAGAATTGAGAATAGCTCGTTCGAGTCGCGTGTCCCAAAGCATCGATCAGTTCAAAGTCCCCAAGTAACTGAAGAGATCGGCCAATTGTTGTGCATCGCAGTCGTCCAACAAACCGGATGGCATTAGCGATTCTGTCGAGTAAGCTTGCTCTTCGATTTGTGATTTATTAACGCGAATCATTTCGCCTTTGGCAGTATAAAGAGTCGTCCCATCTGCTGCCGTGTACACGACGATTCCGGTGAGAATCTCTCCGTCCGTCGTTAAAATCTTCATCGAACGAAATCTGTCGGAGATATCACGACTCGGCTCATAGATTGCCTTGGCTAGATCTTCTCTTGAAAATCGGCGAGCAACACCAGACAAACTTGGACCGAGCGCCGACTGGCCGCCATGGCAGTTGAGACATTTTTGTTCGTACAGTGCCTTTCCTCTCGCTTCATCTGTTACCAATCTGCTCCATTTCGGAATCATCGCACGCCAATCCAACTTTTCGATGGATTGCGAAAAGCTGGAGGAAATCTCGCTGGGAACGTTCGCCTTCAAGAAAGGCTCCCAATCAGTCCATTTGTCTGAAACAGGAACACCGTTCATTCCAGCAGCATTCGCAGCTTTTCGGCAACGGGCAAGTACTGCATTCGCTTGCAGACTCGAAGCCGAGTTCAAGACATGAGAGACTAGTTTGGACAAGACAATAAACTCTTTCTCTGGTGTTTCGATGTCGAGCGATTGGATTCCCCGCCAAGCTGCTGACCAAATATTTCTATCGTCCCCATTCAGCGCATCCAGATAGACGGAGTAGTCTTTTTCACTAGACTTCGACGAAAGCAGTTCGATGGCTGTGTTTCGCATAGCCGGTAATTTAGCTGCCTCACGTAGCGACGCGCGCAAGGGATCCGAGAGCGGTTGCGATTGCAGGCAATGCTTCACGACTGCCGAGGTCCATAGAGTTGGTGGAATGGCAAGAAGTTGCTCTCGCATTTTCGATTTCGCTTTGTCCTGGATTTCTACCGAGAACGCGTTCCACAACACGATTTCCTCTGGGATGCAGAGTATCGGAAGCGACAAGAAAGAAGCACCTAAGTTGGAGTCTGTTGATTGCAGCGCATTGATTAATTGCTGAATGCGTTTGGGCCATTGGGTATCTGTGTAGGCTCCATAGTCTTTTGTCTTGCGCACAATTCCGCTAAGTATCTCGGCAGTTCGAATCGAATCAGACTCCGTTCGAGCGGCGGAACAAGCAGCAATGCAACACAGCAACTGCAAATCGAATGTGGGATGTGTCGAGGGTTTCGACAAACCAAGAAGGAAGGAAAGTGATTTTCTGTCGGTAGGTTCGAACATAGCAAGCGTCCGCAAACATTCAGACTCTAAGCCTTCATTCGAGTCGGTTGCTGCCCGTTGGGCTAAGTACAGTAACCAGTCGACCCAGGCCATTCGAACGTTCATCGGTAATTGCTGAACGCTGATTGCTCGATAACCGTCCATGACATCAGCAGATGGAGGGTCTGACTGTTGGGGAAGGGTCAACTTTCGATCCCCTAAGGCCACTTGAAGCATATCAAGGAACTCGTGGCGTTGGCGCGTGTTCCAAGTCTGCTCGTTTTTCGGAACGATGGTCGCGAGCAGATCGATGAGTGGGGTATCGAGCGAGGCTTGCGTTGTCGAAAAAAGCCTTTTGGCGAATAGAACATCAGCCCTAGCGATTTCGGATTTATTGGGAGCAGCATTGTTTGGAGCAGTCGCAGACGATCGCGAAAGTGCCCATAACCAATTCCTTCGTTCTACGCGGCCAATACCGGAGTCGGGCCAGGATTCCGTTCCAGTTGCATCGATACGCCATCGTCTTAATCCGAAAGCTTCATCTCTAAGTCGCGTGGCTTCGTTCCCCAAGTGTTCTCCCCACGCGGTTTGCGACAGCTCATTCCATGGCTGTTTCTTCTGGAGTAATTGCTGAAGCTCTCGTGGGTTCGAGATAACCACGCCTCGTCCCATCAACCACCATGCTGCAGCATCGGCTCCAGGCAATGTGCTATTCAACGCGCGTTGGATTGCGACGGCAGGAACAGACGCACCGAGGCGAGTGATCAGTTGTGCAGCCCGAAGTCTTGTTTCGCCATTGTCAATAAAATCAGGATCGAAGGGGATCTCTCCAGTAATCACACGGAGCAGGCCATCTAAGACGCTTTTGTCAACATTTGCCCTCCAACGGTACTCAGACCAGGACTCAAAAGGTTGCGTAGATTGCAAGGCGAAGGCTAAGTAGCTCGCTGTTGATTGGCCAATGAACTCGGACTCGATGGCACTTTGGAACAAGCTAATTCCTGACTTTTTTCCAAAACCGCTCGTAGATTCAAATTCAGTTGAAGCAAGATCTTTCGCGCTGTACGCGATGCGGTAAATCGCTCCTTCAGTCCCTCGGCCACCGACGCAAACCAAAAGGCTACCATCAGAAGCGACGCAGATGTCCGTCGGTGCGAACCCCGCGATACCCGTCGCTTGCATAAAGACTTCCGCGGGAATTCTACCGACTGCACGCTTATCGATAGGAAGATTCTTCGCAGGATAGACAGCGATCACTTTTCCAAACGTCCAATCGAGAACGAAAACCGCCCCCGAATACTTCGAGGGAAAATGGTTGTGTTGATAGACGGCAACACCGGTTGGTGAACCTCGACCGAGGGAAGCAATGGTTTGCGGCATCGCGATCGAATAGTCATGATCCTTCCACGTTTGTCCACACCATCCAGCGTCGGAACCAGGCCCCAACACAAACACGCGGGTCGGGCGATACCATGGCAACGAAGCTTCACGTTCGCAGTCACTATCAAAGGTCACAATCTGGCCATCGGGCAAGAAATCGAAATCGTAGCAGTTGCGCATTCCGTGAGCCCAAACAGCTCTCGTTTTGAAATCCGGACTTACTCTCCATATGGTCCCCGCCCTTGGCGTGGATACAGGGGCGTTTGGATCGTTTTGTAGCTCGGCTATATTGCCTGCAAAGTTGCCAGCAATAAAGTACCAATAACCATCCGGCCCGCGACGCAACGCATGCGTACCATGTTCGCGTCCAGTCGGAAGCTCCAACAATTTTTTCATCGGAGTGTCAGCAACTAAGTCGCCGTTATTGTCTTCACTCTGCCAAAGACCTCCGTCGCTTACAAAATAGATGGTCCTGCCCTCAGCCCAAAGTCCTTGCGCCCCCTGCTTTGGCATGGAAGTCCACAGAACGCCACGGTCATAAATACCGTCTTGGTTGTCGTCGATTAGCGTCTTAATGTAATTCGGCCCAGAAACAACGGGACGTCCCAAAGCATCAATGGTCATCGAAAAGCAGTCGTGAGTGAGACTGTCATCCGCCGCTTTCGTAACAACGAAACCGTCAGGAACTTCAAATGGCAGTTTCGATGCCTCCGATTGCATCCCGCAACTCGGCGACGTGGAAACCATGCTCCAAGCAGAAATGGAGATTAAGCAAATGCGGAACACAAACAAACATCGAGCCATAGCCAACACAGCCGCTTCTCCAAACCACAAGCAAACCGGAAACAAATTAGCGAGGGAGACTTCAAAAGCATCCGTACCCTCACCCCTCCCTATGGTAACGTATTGACTCTCCAGTCCATCTAGTCATGACGTAAAATTCCAGCAAATGCGTTAAATCACCGCAGTTTTAACACGGGCTGAATGCGAAGCACAAAGAATACCGTCTGTCGTCTAGAACGAGCCCTAAGAAGCTCGTTATCAGTTTTTGGCTGACCGTCCACGAAAGGAACAAAGCTGAACGTTACCGCTATTTCCGAATTCAAGAAGAACTTCCAATTCTTTATGATTCATGCTCTCTTCTTGGGGTTTCCATGGCGAAATCCTTCGACCACAATTTAGTCAATTCTCTTTTCCAAGTGCCGGACAACACACATCGTTGTAGCTCCAGTCTTTACGCATTTCTAAAAACCAAGCTATGTCTTATATATTGGAAAATCCTCTACGCGCGAATGATGCCCTATCCGCAATTCAGAAAGTTGGAATTGTTTCGAATGAACGCGCGGAGATCGAGGATCCACGTTTGGTTCATGCAGCCCTAGCCTTAGCGACTCTGCTTCAGCAACGAGCCGCAGTCTTGCAAACACCGCAAGAAAAGCGACAACAAGCAGAGTTGGACCGGATGCTGCAACATCCGGAGGACAAGTCGACGTTGACACAGATCACCGATCAGAGCTTTCGAAGCTCTTCACCTGGCCGGGTCGTGGATCAGATGGTCCACATTCTCGATGTACAAGGTGTGCCGCGATTCTTCAGCGTTTTTGATCAAGCGTTGCTGAAGGGGTTTCAATCGTTCGGTGAATACTTGCCAGGCGTGGCAGTTCCGATGGTGAAAGACAAGATGAGGAAGGAGACTGCAAACGTTATCTTGCCTGCAGAGCATGACAAGCTAGCTGGGCATTTGCGAGAACGATCCGCCGAAGGATTGCGGATGAATGTGAACTTCCTCGGTGAAGCCATCTTAGGTGAAGCCGAATCGCGCCGCCGTCTCGATCGTTATCTGGCTGCCCTGCAATTGCCTGAGATCGAGTGTGTATCGGTCAAGATTTCTACTCTTTACTCGCAGATTTCGCCCTTGGCTCGCAAGCATACGATTCGAACGGTTTCAGACCGGTTGGAATTGCTCTATCGAGCAGCCGCGAAGGAAAAGTTCAAACGTCGCGATGGCACTCTCGTGCCGAAGTTCGTTTATCTCGATATGGAAGAGTATCGGGACCTGTATCTTACTTCGGACATCTTCATGGCTACTCTATCGCGGCCTGGTATGGAGAATGTTCGAGGGGGCATCGCACTGCAAGCGTACGTTCCCGATTCCTCGTTAGTTCAAGAGACGATCACTCAGTGGGCACGAGAACGAGTACACAAAGGACATTCGCCCGTCACGATTCGGATTGTCAAAGGGGCCAACATGGAAATGGAACGAATGGAAGCCTCTTTGCGAGGCTGGCCGCAAGCCCCCTATCGATCAAAGATTGAGACCGATGCAAACTACAAACGTATGCTTCGCTATGGTCTGATCGAGGAGAATAGTAAAGCGGTCTACTTGGGTATTGCATCGCATAATCTATTCGACTTGGCCTACGGAATGATCTTGGCGGCGTCACAGGACGCGTTGTCGCGAGTCCAGTTCGAAATGTTGGAAGGTATGGCGAATCATCAGCGCCGTGCCATGTTTGAATTATCGCAAAGTGTATTGCTCTACGCACCGGCATGCCAACGAGAAGAATTTATCAATGCGATCGGATATTTGGTTCGAAGACTCGATGAAAACACAGGGCCCGACAATTTCTTACGTCATGCATTCAAGATCTCTGCAGGTGGATCGACTTGGCAAAGACTAGAGAACGGATTCTTAGAGGCTGTACAAAGAGCCGATACAGTCTCTGTTCAACCGCGACGACAACAGAACCGCCATCTTCCTCCACCGCAGCCGCGCAAACCAACATGCTGGCAGGAATTCGAGAACGAACCGGACACCGATTTTTCACTCGTTCAGAATGCGGATTGGGCAAAGTCCGTGACTCAACAATGGGAGCCTCGTTGCGATTCGAATGCGACGACGATCCCATTGTCGTTAGCGAACGACGAGGTTACTGGTGGCGGCCCAATCATCGAGTCATTCGATCCATCGCGACCTGGCGTTGTGGTAGCTCGATACAACCAAGCCAGCGCACAGCAGCTTCGCACCGCAATGGCCTGCTCGGCAAGTGATCCGTCAGGCTGGCGAACGTTGGCACCGAGCGATCGCTATCGAATTCTTAGACAAGTAGCACAGGAGTTACGAGTGGCCCGGGGCGATTTGATGGGAGCTGCAATGGCCGATGGGGGAAAGACCATTCTCGAAAGCGATCCAGAAGTCAGTGAAGCGGTCGACTTTGTCGAGTTCTATGCCCGCAACGCTTTGGATATGGCGAACGATCGCCGTTATGCGTCCAAGCCTGCAGGAGTTGTCGTGGTGATCAGTCCGTGGAACTTCCCAATTGCGATTCCATGCGGAGGCATTGCCGCTGCATTAGCTGCAGGGAATACTGTGATGCTCAAACCTGCTTCGGATACCGTTTTGCCAGCGTACATTCTTTGCAAGTGTTTTTGGAAAGGTGGAGTCCCTCGCGAGGCATTGCAGTTTATCCCCTGTTCTGGCTCGATGGCCAGTGAACACCTACTCATGCGTCCCGAAGTGTCACGAGTCATCTTGACCGGAGGAACAGAAACGGCCCTGCGAATTTTGGAGCAACGCCCAGCGCTGCAATTGCTTGCTGAGACAGGTGGTAAGAATGCAACGATCGTTAGCGGATTGAGCGATCGCGACTTGGCTATAAAGAACATCCTTCACAGTGCATTCTCGCACGCGGGGCAGAAATGCAGCGCGACATCCCTGTTGTTGTTAGAAGAGGAAATATTCGAGAGCCGCGAGTTTAAAGAGCAATTGATAGATGCTGTGCAAAGCCTGCGAGTTGGCTCCGCATGGGATTTATCCACGAAGATGGGGCCGGTCATTCGACCACCCTCTGGTGACTTGCTGCGAGGGCTAAAGGAACTAGAGCATGGCGAAACATGGGCCGTCATGCCCAACCAGATAGGTGACAATCCATGCTTGTATACACCTGCAGTAAAGTGGAATACCCAGCCTGGTAGTTTTACTCACATGACAGAATTGTTTGGTCCCGTGCTGGGAGTAATGAAGTACAAACGATTGCCTGAGGCGATTCAGTTGGTGAACTCGACAGGATATGGGCTGACGAGTGGTCTTGAGTCACTCGACGATCGAGAGCAATTGCAGTGGCGTGAAGCGATCCAAGCAGGCAATCTTTATATCAATCGCCCGACAACGGGAGCCATTGTTCTTCGACAACCATTTGGTGGTATGGGCAAGAGTGCGTTTGGCCCCGGAGCCAAAGCCGGCGGACCGAACTATGTTGCGACACTCGTAGATTTCGAAGAGGTAGAGCAAATCTCGCTAGAACCATCTGCAGGAAAACTCCATGCAGCGGAACTGCAACGGTTTGCAGATCGACTAGATCGTTCGAGTCGATTACTGATGGAACTACCGGGGTATGATGCTCACGATATTCAACGATTGCGATTCGCGATGCACTCGTATGATTTGTTCGCAAAGGACGAAATTCTGCAGGAGCATGACAATTTTCGGTTGATTGGCCAAGACAACCACCGCCGGTATTTGCCAGCGAGTCCTATGCGGGTGCGAATCTCACCAAGCGATTCGATCTTTAGTATCGTGGCGAGTACACTGGCCGCCATCAGTGTTGGGTGTAGATGCATCGTGAGTTATTCGGAAGAGATGCCAGACAAAACGATCGATGTCCTCGAAAACCTTACACTAGATTGGGCTGGAAAAGTAGAATTCTTACCGGAGTCCGATGAAGAATTGGTGGATGCGATCAAGCATGGCTTTGTTAAGCGATTGCGATACCTCGGTACGGACGACATTCCTGAGGCTATTCGACGGGAAGCAAACGCACAACAAGTCTATATTGCAACTAGACCTGTTTCGGTCCATGGTTGCGTAGAATTGCTTTTGTATGTAATGGAACAAAGCATTTCGTTTGACTATCATCGATACGGGAACTTAGGCCCGAGAGCGAGCGAATTGCGAGCAGACACGCTTTAGAACTTGTCCAGGCTTTGTTGGACAAATACTTTGCCTGCGAGTTCACCGGCGCGGGCTTCGCGACAAGAAAGCACCCCGTCGCTCTCCGGTAACTCGGATGCGATGCCTCGACTTTATTGGCTGTCGACAAGAATTGCGATCGCAGATCGGGCCGGTTCCCAATCTGGATAGACGCGGGCTGCTTCCAGGTAACATTCCAGTGCAGCGTTGTCATTTCCAAGGTGCCAGTAACACTGCCCTAGGGCAACACACGATTGATAGGAATAGCGATCTAGTTTTAAGGCTCGTTTACAATCATTTGCAGCCTGCTCGATCATTCCACTCGAGAATCGAATCCATGCGCGTAGATAAAAAACGTCACTGCGTCCATCGGTTTCGTCAATCAAATGGCTCGCCAACTCATCGGCTCGCCGATAATCACCATCCGCTAGATATTGTTCGACGGCGTATGCTGTTTGACGATGCCAGGGACTTTGTGTTCGCGCGGCAATGGCTCGTCTCGCTTCGTCCGCGCTGGTTCGAACGGTTCGAGAATCGTCGCGTAGCAATGCACCGAGTGGGAAATAATGCGTTTCGTCCCCCAAAAAACAAAGCGCCCAGGTTGCTGCTCGCCGCGTTTCCACATCCGACGACTTGAGCAATCGCGTCAAGGTCGACGATGAATAATAACGCCGAACTTCATCAATCCAGATCATCGGATTCTTGCAGTCGACGCTAGAAATTACAATAGAATGAATATCACCATAGGTGTGTGACAGATAGTTTTCGTAAAATTGAACTAGCTTGGTCATACCATTCAGCCGAGTGTTCGGATTTTGGTACCGTCACTCGTGGAGAGGACAGTAATCGTGCGTGAGGATCGTGAGCCGTGTAGACGAACGATTCAACGAATCCACAATCCCACTGTAGTTGGGTAAATCCGATTTCGCAATGTATAGGTTTCCTCAAAAAAGATTATGAATCGAATCGAGAGTTCTTGCTTGACTTTCACGTGGCGGTGGATCATCGCTGCGTTGATTTTGTTTCTCAACATGCACCGATGCGATCCGTGTTTGTCCCAGGAGCATCCTTATTTATCGAGTGCCACGGTCGCCACTCAGCAACGTCTACAGAATGCATTGAACGATCAAGTGGACGGGGCATTTGGATATGCTGTGGATACTCTTTCTCGACTTTATGATCTGCCCATGTGGGTCGATCGCCATATCGCCAAAGATGAAATGGTTGCGGTAGTGCCCAACAAAGAATCGCTTGAGTTTTGGCTAAAGCGACTGTCTGATCAAGTGGATGGGCAAGTCATTATTCTAGATAACCTGGTGTATATCGCTCCAAAATCCATTGCAGATTCGCTATCGATGGCGTACTGGGAACTCAAGGCTTCGAAGATTCCGGCGGAATGGAACAAAGTCGATACCCCAGGCTTGAGTTGGAGCCATGGAGCAAGTTCAATTGAAGTTTCCAATGCTTTTTGCCAGTTCTTCAAATTCGATAACGCTTGGACATCGAGTGTCGAACATGATCATTGGTCTGAGCACTCGTTTTCAAAAGTGTCTCGACTAGCAGTCGCCACAAGTGTATTGGGCAGCTTTGGAAAGAAGCTCCGCATTGCAGATGGCAAAGCTAGCGTTGTTCCTCTCCTTGTCGAGGGAGACCAGCCGCAATCAGTGTCTTGGACATATACTCCGTCGCAAATGACTCAAATCGGTAGGGAGTATTGGAACAGTTGGAAATCCGAGAACCCAATGGCAACTTTCCAAAAGGAAGGAGATGAGTGGCTGATAAATGCGTCCCCAGAGGCGCACCGTGCATTGGTCCGCCCGCTCATCCCTAAAAAGAAGTGGGTGAAACCGAAATCAAACGTACCTTTGTACTCCCTCAAGCTTCAAGGTAGCCTGGAGAGAATGCTTCCGGAGCTAGCAATGAAACTAAAGCTCGACATCTCACCACTTCCTTTGCCAGAGAAAATTGGCAAACGCGAAGTGATGATCGACGTCAAGGACGCGACCGTCGATGTCATGTTGCGGGAGATAGGCAAGGCTGGGGGGATCGAGTTCCGCAAAACTTCGATGGATCGCTATGAGATTCATATCTCGGAAGAGCCATGAAGACAAAACCGACTAAAGTCAAAGTGGACTGGGACTAGTGTCTCGGCCGTCAATAACTCCTTAGAAAATCCATCCGCTCGGGACAATAGTCCCAAGCTACAGTCAAAACACGACTTTTGTCGTCTGTGTTCGGAACCGCTGTTAGTCGTCTAGACTCGCCAAGGCAAATTGGCTATTTAGAAATCCGGTGTCCACAGTATTCATGGCCTGATATCGGGAACTAAAAAATGACCAACTCGATCAAGCGTATTTCACTCGTTTTGTTGGTTTTGGCAATGGGCTGCCCGCTCGCTTCCACCACTCACGCGGAAGAGTGGAATTGGAACCCATTCGCCAAGAGCGAAAGTAAAAGCAAAAGCAAACCTAGTCCGCTCTATACGAGCACCTCAAGTGCAAACAAGAAGTCTTGGATGCCTGAGTGGAAAATGCCTAGTATGTTCAGCTCCAAGAAAACCAACGTAAACTCGTACACGAGAAAAGAACCATCGACGTTCCAAAAAATGTCAAAGTCGACTTCGCAGTGGTTTAGTAAACTGAATCCATTCCCCAAATCCACGGGCTATTCTGCGGAACCCAAAAGGTCATGGTTCGCACCGAAACAAGACAACGAAGTCAAAACGGTAAATGATTTCCTCAGCCAAAAGATGGTTCAATAGCCATCCGCTTTTTGTAGCTTGGGACCATCGTCCCGAGCCCATGGATTTCCCGAGGTGGAACTACTTCGTCTCTTCCATTTCGCGAATGTAGGCGCGTAACCGCTCGAGTTCGTCTTCCGTTCCCTTCAACTTGAGCATGTTCTCCACTCGTTTCTGCAATTCGAACGAGTTCACGGGTTTGGATAGAAAATCGTCGGTCCCCGCTTCGACGGCTCGTTCGATATCACCCAATTCGCTCAAGGCGGTGACCATGAGAATCATGATCCTTGATGTTGTTTTGTCCGACTTTAGTTTTCGGCAAACCTCAAAGCCGTTCAGCTTCGGCATCATCACATCGAGTAAAATTAAGTCAGGCCTGAAGCTCTCGACCTTGTTCAGCGTGTCTTGCCCATCGACTGCGAATGCCGTATCGCACTCGATTCTGGCCAGGAACGCCTCAAGCAATTCGCGGTTCTGAGCGTTATCGTCAGCGATTAATATCTTCGGAAGACTCATATAGAACTTTCCCTTAAACGGCCACGGCTAGGCCAGCCGCAGGAACGGGGAAATGGCTTGTCATTTGACGTACGTCCTCCCGAATCTGTGCAAGCTTGGTAGCATCATCGTGCGACTTCAATGCCGTCGCAATCCAGGTAGCGATCGTCTTGAACTCGTGCGTGCCCATACCGCGTGTAGTTAATGCGGGAGCACCGATTCGAATACCGCTGGGGTCCATCGGTTTGCGAGTGTCAAATGGAATCATGTTCATGTTCACCGTGATGCCGCATTCGTCGAGCGCCTTTTCCGCGATCTTTCCTCCGATACCGAAACTGGTCACATCGACGAGGACCAAGTGATTGTCAGTACCACCGCTGATAAGACGCAATCCATGCGCCATCAATGAGTCGGCAAGGACTTTGGCATTGGCGACCACTTGTTTGCCGTACTCCTTGAACGATGGTAACATAGCTTCTGCGAAGCAGACTGCTTTACCTGCAACGACGTGCATCAGAGGTCCACCCTGAATACCGGGGAAGACCGCGCTGTTGATCGACTTTGCATACTCGCTACGGCACAAGATCAAGCCGCTACGTGGTCCACGCAGTGTTTTGTGAGTGGTCGTGGTGACATAGTCAGCATACGGAACAGGCGAATTGTGAACGCCTGCTGCGACAAGACCTGCATAGTGAGCCATGTCTACCAAAAGCTTCGCGCCAACATCCTTGGCGATATCTGCAAACTTGTCATGGAATATCTCGCGTGGGTAAGCACTCGCACCTGCAACGATCATCTTGGGACGATGCTCGCGTGCCAACTTGGCCACTTGATCAAAATCGATTCGATGATTCACCGGATCAACACCGTACGCATAAAACTTGTACAGCTTGCCGCTGATGTTGAGATGCATACCGTGGGTCAGGTGTCCACCTTGAGCCAAGTCGAGCCCTAGTACAACATCGCCAGGTTGCAAAGCCGACAAATAGACAGCCGTGTTTGCTTGCGAGCCCGAGTGCGGTTGGACGTTTGCGTGATCTGAACCAAACAATTCCTTCGCTCGTTCGATTGCGATCGTTTCGACAGTATCGACATGTTCGCACCCACCGTAATAGCGTCGCCCTGGGTAGCCTTCCGCATATTTGTTCGTAAGCACACTACCGACCGCTTGCATGACCGCAGGGCTCGTATAGTTCTCGCTCGCGATCATTTCCAGACCGTCTTGTTGCCGTATAGATTCTTGTTCGATAGCGGCCCAAATGGCGGGGTCTTGTGTTTGTAGTATGGACATAGGTGTAACTTTTGTTCAAAAAAGTATTTTCAGAGAATTTGTTCGCATATAATTATCGGAAGCAATCCCTCACCGGCCCGAGAGCCTTTGGGCGATCGCCCGGTTTTCTTCCGGCCCTTGGGCCGCTCGGCGCTAGCCTCGGTTTTCACAACGCAACGAGTCGGAATTGTCCCGGCCAATCGAGAAACCGTCAACCTCGCCCGGTTAACCGCCAGCGAGCTTGGAACAACAACACGTTGATCGCCAGTAGAATACCTGATGCAATCGTTGTAATCCCTACATAAATCCCAATGAAAAGCCACGATCCAACCTTCGCGGTCGGGGACTCGCTCGTTCCAATGGCCATCGCGGTGAGGGGGGCATTGTCGACTGCCATCAGCGGGCTTGTTACGCCGATGAACTTGAGAGACGATAAATCTCGATCGGCAGGGGTGAACGACCAAACCAAAAAGTAGATGGCGACCGGCAAGCAGTAAAGCCCCAACAAGACGACGTAGCTTAGCATCATCGCGGTGCTCGTTTTCCGAACGACCGTCGACAAAAACATCGCCAAGATCGTATTGAAGACCGAAGCCACGAAACAAATCAGAAAGTAGGCCAACATTGACGGCCAATTCTCCGACAATGGCGTTAACGGGAGCAGGGCCAATACCATCGGAAACATTAGGAAAGCGGTCAACACAGCCGACACTCGGTATCCCGCCAGCAGTTTGCCCCAAAGGATCTGCCATGAAGAGATTGTCGTCGTCAACAACAGATCGATCGTTTGTCGCTCTCGTTCGCTCGTAATGCTACCAGCCATAAACACGGGTGCCACGAGAATGTTAAAAATCAACACAAAGCCCGCATAATATGCGGCTAAGCTCGGACGCAAAAACAAGAATACCGCCATCAACGGTATCGCCAGCAACATACTGATCTGTATGACCAAACGAAGCATCAAACTTCCCTGGCTAAAGAGTTCCGCATGCATCTCTTTGTCGTAAACAGGGTTGGCATTGTCGGCCATAAGCGTCTTACGACGCGGCGGAGCGAACAAGCTGTCCGGGAACTGATCCCGTTGGATAACTAACCCGACCGCTTCGCGTTGTTCCTTCTCGAGATCGACCACTTCGTTCCCTTGGCTTCCGATATCGGGTGGATAAAGCAATCGATGGGCAGTAATGGCTAGCATCCCAAACCCGAATACCAAGCAAATGGCAGGCACAATCGTGATGGTCAAAAAGAGTCGCAGATCTCCTTGGCTAGACAGTGCCAACCACAAAATCACACCCAGAATCAGAATAGGCAAAATGAACACGTAGCTAACAACTAGCGACGAACTCGTTCGTTTAAAGTAGCTCGAGCAATACATGCTGATCGAACCAAAAAGAAAAATCGACGACAACAACCCGACATACGCCGCCAGTAATTCATAAATAGAAACGCCACCTAACGGCAAACAGAGCATGATGATCGGCAAGGACCCCGATACCAGCACGATCAAGTGAGCGAGTGCCGCGATCAATTTGCCGGAGACAATGACGATCGGTCGCAACGGGCTCGCCAGTAGCATCTCATACGTTTTACGTTCCTTTTCACCGCTAATAGCGCCAGCCGTAAAGCTCGGTGCCATCAACGAAGCGATCGCAAACTGACCAACAAAGAAGAAGTCGACCAAACGCTGCGCTGATGCAGACTCGCGACTCAAATCGATTTTGACGTCGCGTGGATAAGCGATCAAAACCACTGCCGCGAGCGCGATCTGATATATGAGCATTAACAAGAAAGCTCGAGGCGTGCGGAGGTTAACTATAAGCTCGCGCTGAAGAACAGGATTGTTGTTCAAAAACATACGTTGCGAATCGATACGATGAGAAGTGAGCGTTCAGTGATCTGAAATGGACGGTGATCAAATGGACGGTGAGCGGTGTTGCACGATGCGCGCTATCGGATCCCTTGAGCTTCCAGCTCACGGATTTCATCTTCCATTTTAGCCCGTTCCTCGTCGGTAATGTTCGGATCGGGTAAAAGAGAACGACGTGTGCAGTTGATCAACGCCTGTAGCGTTTGGTACCGTCGCGTTTGTTT
Organism: Pirellula sp.; assembly: GCA_021300155.1. Classification (GTDB taxonomy): domain Bacteria; phylum Planctomycetota; class Planctomycetia; order Pirellulales; family Pirellulaceae; genus JBKCUI01. The sequence goes on along the minus strand of JAJTID010000061.1, from coordinate 2,583 downwards.
GATCGCGGGTTGAATAAAGTCGCGGATCATCTCCTTCAACTCCGCCTCGTCCTTGGGTGGAATCGCTTTGAATTGGCTACGCAACGCGGCATAACCAGCCGACGAATAGTCTTGCTCTAGCCCCTCGGCATCAAGCCAATCGACGAGTGCATCATTGATGAAATTCGTCGGCTTGAGCATCCAGCGAATGAAATCTTTGCGATCTTGTCCGATCGGATCCAAGATCGGAATAATCAGGTCCCCAACACGCCCCGGACGTCGGATGTCGGGCGATAACAAGTGAATACGAGCCGTCATAAGCAACCAAACGACCTTGCCTCTCAGCTTCGGATCGCTCATCATCCCCTGAATCTTGCCTGTCAGTCGTCGTTCCGTTTCGTGGGCACCTTCGCCGACACTGCCAAACTGTGTGTCCGCTTCGTCAACGAAGATCACCACTTTCTCGAGCGCTTCCAAAACGCGACGCAATCGCTCGAAGATCACATCGGTTTGACCAAACCATTGGCTTCGGATGTTCTTCAAAACGAGAACGGGCATATCCAACTCGGCTGCGACCGCTTCGAAGATATAAGTCTTTCCTCCTCCGATGGGGCCAGCAATCGCAGCCCCTGGAAGAGCACGATCGTCCGGCAACTTCATGCGTGGAATCAAATAGCTATACAAAAAGGACTTGAGGTTTGCGAATCCAACGCAGTCGGTCAATTGATGTGACGGTTTCTTGAACTCGATCACATCCTCACCAAGCTGACTTTGAATGAAGAGCTCAACTTGCTTCGTGGTATCTTGTCGTTCTACAGGACGTTGCAAATAGTCCGAAGAAAGCAACAACTGACGCATCGCGTGAAGGCTTAGTCCAGCGGTCGCTTCGGCTACCAAGTCGCTATTGTGCTTTTGCCCGGTGGGTGTTGTCGCGACATGCGTGCTAACAAAGTGTTTGCGAGCTGCCAAATCGGGAGCCGGAACGTCCACCGACAAGACTTGTGGTAATCGAGAAATGCGAGGATGAATGAGACTGCGCGATTCTGCAACGAGGATCACAGCATCCTTGCCAGAAAAGAATGCAGGATCGTTGAACCAATCGGTGACAATCGCAATGCGCCGCAATTGAGCATCGTTCATTCTTGCAACGTCACCATCTCCCGAAGGCAACAACATGTCGGTCCCTTCGATGAAGATGAGCAAGTTTTCTTTCAAACAAGCTCGCGAACAAATCGTCAACTGCCTTAGAAACTCTAACGCTTGAGTCGCATTACCGATGGCGTCTCGCAGATACTGATCAAACTCGCGACGCCGGAGATCAAATTTGCTTCCGTCATTCAACACTTCACGCATCGGGATCGCGTCGACAGAAACGCCATTCTTCCACGCAGACCATGCTTCTCGAAGACGCGCACGGTCCTCGTCGCTCAATCGAACGGGCCCGTTCAATTCGTAAATCACCTGAATCAGCCCAGGCACCTGCGTCTTGGAGGTCAAGAACGGGATGATCGGTACGTATTGTTTGCCATCAAAATACAAATCATAAATATTCCCGCTCAATACCACGGCCCGCGACTGCCCTGAATTGATGATTCGGGCCAATTGTCCAAAAAACGGATAAGATGCCGCTGGCAGGTCGGTAGTCGGCAGTTGAACGGTTGTATTGGCACTCATATGGGCTGAACAAAAAGTGGGGGGTGTTGACTCAAATCCATCGTCGCGGCCTGATTCTATGCTCTAACCAGGAGGCTTGTCGCGTCATCTCGCAGTTTTTTGATCCGATACTTGGCCTGTTCGGATCCAAGAGAACTTTGCAGGGGTTGCAAACTACCGATAATTGTTGGAGCTAAGACTTTCGAGGCAAACATTCCATAATCCATGAGCACTCATGACGAATCCAACCCAACAATCTCCGACTCCGCAAACTCCTCCGGCAGTTGCGACAAAGCCCGCCGCACCGACCACTCCGCTGCCGCCGTTGAGCAAATTGCCGATCGATTCGATATTGTTCGTGTCTTTCGGCGGCCCAGAAGGTCCTGACGATGTGATTCCATTCCTCGAGAATGTGCTACGAGGCAAGAACGTTCCACGCGAACGAATGCTCGAAGTGGCCGAACATTATCAGAGCTTTGGCGGAGTCAGTCCCATCAACGAACAATGCCGTCTTCTGATCGATGCCGTCCAACAAGAATGCAAACGACGCGGAGTCGATTTGCCAATCTACTGGGGGAATAGGAATTGGCACCCGCTATTGCCGGGAACGATGCAACAAATGGCCGACGATGGTCGCAAACGCGCGATCGCTTTCTTTACCTCAATGTTTAGCTGCTATAGTGGTTGCCGCCAATACCGCGAAGATATCGCCGCTGCCCAACAGACCGTCGGAGAAAAGGCCCCATTGGTGGAAAAGGTCCGCAAAGGATTCAATCATCCTAAATTTATTGCGGCACAGACCGATTGCTTGAACAAAGCACTCGCTCAAATCCCAGAAGAGCGTCGATCGAAGACGAAGGTGTTGTTTTGCGCTCACAGTATTCCGAACGCAATGGCAGACCATTCCAAATATGAGATTCAACTTCGTGAATGTGCGAAGCTGATTTGTGC